>NZ_SJPV01000001.1:927298-1637078 GCF_007860135.1 Novipirellula artificiosorum | reverse complement strand
TGGCCGATTTCATGTGTTCCTGCACCAATTGCAGATAACGACGTTGCAGACGCGGCTCCAGCCGCGGAAGATTGATTCCATCCAGGGCAGTCTACAAACTAAGGAAACTTGTGTAGATACCAATGCCCTCTGGGAGAGGTCGAGCCTAAGCGAGGGAGAGGGAAGACAGGCTGCGATGACAACATGAAATTTCAGCACGGTTTCTATACCGGCCCTCCCCCTCGCTGCGCTCGACCCCTCCCGCTGCGCGGGCAGGGGTGGTTGGATACCTAAACACTGTGTTAGTTACAACTTAAAAACTGCACGACCTCCTCGCTCGGAGGTCGTGCAGTTTTTAAGTTGTTGATTGAAAAAGACTTACAAGATTTACCTCTCCCTTTTGGGAGAGGTCGAGCCTAAGCGAGGGAGAGGGAAAACGGGCTGCGATTACAACATGAAATTCCAGCACGGTTTCTATGCCGGCCCTCCCCCTCGCTGCGCTCGACCCCTCCCGCTGCGCGGGCAGGGGTGGTTGGATACCTAAACACTGTGCTAGTCACGACTTAAAAACTGCACGACCTCCTCGCGGGGGAGAAGGGTGCCAGAGAAAGAAGGGCGGCGATCACCGCGACGCGTCGTCTTTCTTCAGATGGCCGACGCTGGTTTGAAAATAGCGCTGGCGACGTTCACTCACCGGCTCGTTCGCTTTGGACGCTTCTTGCAGGTCGGCCAAGTTGGCTTGGCAATAACGACATCCGACTTCGTCGAGATGAAAGCGAATGTAGTCGGCCGCATCGGTCGCCAACGTCCCGAGGATCCATTGGCCGAGCTCCGACCGCGAGGGACAAGAGAGGCGATCGCGTCGCCAAATCGCACCGATCGAGTGCAGCCCGGCTGCTTCGCGGCCTTGGATTTCGGTGACGCGTTTTCGCAACTCGGCATCGGTGCGAAGACAGTGTTCCAATTCAGCACTGCGGCTGGCGGGCAAGGCCTCGTCAAGAAAAGCAGCAAGTTCCGAATCGGTAAATTCATTCATCGGGTTACTCAAAGCGACTCAGACACAACGTCACATTCTGGCCACCGAACCCAAAGCTGTTGTTCAACGCGTAGCGTACCGATGCTTCCCGGGCGACGTTGGGAACGTAATCGAGATCACAATCGGGGTCGGGGTTTTCTTGATTGATTGTCGGCGGCAACACCGAGTCACGGATCGCCAACAAGCAGACGATCATTTCGGTCACGCCACCGGCCGCAATCAAGTGGCCCATCATGCTCTTGGTGCTGCTGACCGGCACCTTGTAGGCATTCTCACCAAAAACCTCTTTGCAAGCCTTGGTTTCAACGCGGTCGTTCACCGTGGTGCTCGTTCCGTGCGCGTTGACGTACTGGATATCGTTCGGATTCAAGCCAGCATCGGCAATCGCCATGCGCATCGCTGCGATCCCGCCGTGCCCATCGGGTGGGATGTCGGTCACGCGGTAGGCGTCGGCGGTGGATCCGTATCCGGCGACCTCGCCATAGATCGTGGCCCCGCGTTTCTTGGCCGATTCGAGTTCTTCGAGCACGATCATCGCCGAACCTTCGCCGAGGACGAAACCGTTGCGAAGCCGATCGAACGGTCGGCTTGCCTTGGTCGGCTCGTCATTGCTTTCGCTCATCGCCGTCAACAAGTTGAATCCGGTCACGCCGAGCGGATGGATCATCGAGTGCGTTCCGCCGGCGAGCATGACATCGGCGTCCCCACGACGGATGATCTCGGTCGCTTCGCCAACCGCTTGGCTGCTGGCGGCACAGGCGGTCAAACAATTCAAATTGGGGCCTTGCGCATTGAACATCGAAGCCAAATGAGCCGCTGGCATGTTCGGTTCTTGCTCAAGTTCCTTCGCCGGGTCGAGTAGTTCGATTCCCTTGGCAATGAACTTGCTGGCGTCATATTCGCCGTCGGCCAAGGCTGCCGACATCATCTTGCTAAAGGTCGTGAAATCTTGGTTGCCTTCGCCCGACCCCATGTAGACACCAAAGCGCGTCGGATCGGTGATCGAATCGAGCACGCCGCTATCGGCGATGGCTTGTTTGCCGGCACCGATCGCAAACCGCGTGTGCCGGCCGCGATTGGCCCACTTTTCTAAGGGCTCACCGACTTTGGTCACGTCCCAATCTTTGACTTCGGCGCTGATCTTCGTCGGAAAACCACTGGCATCGAACAGCGTCGTTTTCGCCACGCCGCTCTTGCCCTCCTTCAACCCCGACCAGACGACCTGTGCGTCATGGCCCATTGGGTTGACCATTCCGATACCGGTAACGACGACTCGGCGACGCATGGGGGAACCTGCTTGATGTATTTTTGGGAAGGGATGGGATGGAAAAATAAATGCGAGAGCGAAGCGAAAGCACTTTTCGCTTCCGCGCCGTCGTTTGCAAAAAACCGTTAGAGGTTCGGGTACTTCGGAATCGGATTGCCCGAAGCATCGACTGCGACGTGAAAAAAGTGCATCAGCCGCAGCATCGCTTCGAGGTCACCGGGACCGAACAGTGGGCCGTCGGTGAAACGGCCTTCTTCTAAAAAAGCAAACATCAAATCGATCTCGGCGTGCCGTGCATCGCCAATATGGCTCGTACTGGTAACGGTCGCGCCCGTTTCGTGAACCGATTCCATCGTGACTCGGTACACCAGTTGATCCCCCGGCAGCGCAGGCCGATGGAACAACGCTTTGCCGACCTTCGCCAGCACACATCGTTTCTCGAACGCGAAGTGCTCGGACACCAGGATCCCGCCCAATTGTGCCATCCCCTCGATCACCAAGGTGGGCGGCAACATCGGGTAACCGGGTTGGTATTCGTCCACGACCGCCTCATCCAACGTCACATTCTTGATGCCGTAGGCGTGGCTGCCGCTAACAAACTCCGTAAAACGATCGACCCAAAACCAACGCATCGACGGCTCAGGCTCCGAGTTTCGTTTCGACGTAGTTGCACAAATCGCCGACGGTCAGCAAGTTTCCGAAGTGCTCAACGCGAGGATCGGTTTCGAATTCTGTCAGATCGGCCCAAGGCATCCGAGTCTTCAATTCGGCCAGACCTTCGCTGGTCACCTTGCCATCTTGAACGTATTGGGTGTTGGTCAAAACGTCTTCGGGCGAAAGCTCTTCGCGTGGGATCGTGATGTCGAAGGCTTTTTCGAGTTTGAAGACGATGTCAAGGAAGTCGATCGATTCGGCCCCGAGGTCACCCACCAACGTCGCGTCGCGGGTCACTTCGTCATCGTCGACACCCAGCGCGTCAACGAGTGATTCTTGAACTTTTGCAAAGATTTCGTCTTGAGAAAGGGCCATGATGGGGAATCCTTTGGGAGCTTCTTGTAATAGGGAAACGGGTCGGTTGAATGTTTGTGAAGGGGGGCCCGAGCTGGTAAAAGGGTCAGGCCTGTTTTTGAGTCGAGGGCAAATCGGCCAGCGGCCCAAACAGTTCCAGGAACTGCTTTTTCGCGCGCCGGCGAACATCTTGGTCGGTTTGTAGTCTTTCCGGGTCGTTACAGCTACACCGTTCGAGCAGCATCCGAGCCGAAACCGTCGTTCGGCCCTGTTTGGACGCGGTCGCCTTGACCGTGGTCACGAGACCTTCGGATTTGACCGCTTCGGCGGTAATTTGCAAGGTTTCGCCCGGTGCGAGGAAGTCGCCAAATTTGACACTCTTGACCTCACGAAGCAAAACCAATGGGCTATTGAAGTCTTCCCCGGTGCGAATCATCCAGATCGCGGCCTGGTGCAACGCCTCGAGCATCATCACGCCGGGCATCACCGGAAACCGCGGAAAGTGGTCGTGCAAATACTCCTCATCGGCCAGAAGCGTCCGCTCGGCCGAGATTCGTTTGCCAGGTTCAATCGAAGTGATTTTATCGAGTTGTCGGTACTTCATGGATTTCCGTCATGGCCGCAGCCGAGCTTGGCGTCCAGGCTTTCACGACCATCAGGGTGCCGCGATCCGCG
The DNA here is from genome assembly GCF_007860135.1 of Novipirellula artificiosorum. Lineage (NCBI taxonomy): Bacteria > Pseudomonadati > Planctomycetota > Planctomycetia > Pirellulales > Pirellulaceae > Novipirellula > Novipirellula artificiosorum. Next base: position 1,633,113 of record NZ_SJPV01000001.1, on the reverse strand, counting down.
TGAGCGAGTCAAAGGCAGAGCTCCAACAAGACTAGGCCCTGAAGGCTGTGCTCCCAAAAGTCGACGCATTGCCGCCATAAAATACGTTTCCCGGCCGTTTCACTCAACCGTACTTACCTAATTGGCATCCTTGCTGGATTTTTTTAGGCGAGCGGCAGAAGCCAATTTGCCCTTGGTACGACTTTCGACGGAACTGGAAGTCCGTCGCACGGCCAGAACTCTTTTGCCTCTCGCCTTACGGGGTCAACGCCTCGCGACGTTGGGGCCCAGCGATTTCGGGACCGGAGTGGACCATTTGGTTCAATTGGTCGACAAACACCAACTTGGGGCGATGTTTGGCGGCGTCGGCTTCGGGAACAAACGTATAAGTCGCCAAGATCACACGGTCACCTGGCTGCATCAAATGAGCAGCGGCTCCGTTCATGCAAATGTCGCTGGACCCCGGCAATCCAGCAATCGCATACGTTTCCAGCCGAGTGCCGCGGGTGGTGTTCCAGACGTGGACCGATTCGTAAGGCAAAATCCCAGCCGCCTGCATCAATTCAGGCGGAATCGTGACGCTGCCTTCGTAATCGACATCCGCACCGGTGACGGTGGCTCGATGAATTTTCGCAGACAGTAGTTTTCGAGTCGGTCCAGTCATGTTCGTTCGCTTACTTTTTCGCTCAGATACGGCTCCAGCAACTCACGGGTCGCCTCGTCTTCGAGTGACAGCTTCCCAAATCCGAGAACGCCACCGACATCCATCGCGGATTGTTGGTGTTCGTCGTAGTTGGTCACCAACATGACCGGAACCGCTCCCACCTCAGCGTCCGCTTTAATCTTAGCAAGAACCTCCAAACCGTCTGTATAGTCTCGGTCCAATTTCCGGTTGATCGTCACCAAATCAACCTTTCGCGTCCGCAGGACCTGCAAAGTGTCCTCAAGCCCGTGGGTTTGCACCACCGACGCTTTGAAACGAGACGACACCATCCGACGGATGGATTGAAAATCTGGGCCACAATTGCCACAGTCGACGAGAAGTTTAGCCATCGAGATCGCCGATTCGTCGTTTCAGCAACGAACCGTCTATTTTGGAAGTCGTATGTTGGAAGAAAAAGAGGATTCGCGCCACGGTCATCCTACCCGCCATCGGAACGGCCGGAGGAAGTGGAAACACCTCCCCGACCCAGCGTGTGAAACCAGGGAACTACACGCAGATTATCCGACCGTTTTTAACTGACAAGCACCAAATCATCGGCGATCCGATCAATCTTCGCTCGTTCCGATCGCGAACAACTTGTCTTTGGTGCTGATATACACCGTTGAATTAGCGGCAACGGGCGTGCTGTAAACGCTGGTTCCCATGTTGATCTCTTCGATCGGCTCGTTATTTTCCGCACCAAATTCGAAAATCGCCACGTCGCCATCTTCATCACCAATATACACTCGTCCATCTGCAATCAACGGGCTGCCCCAACTTTGGGCAAACATGTCGTAGGTGAAGTGGAGCACCGGGGTTCCGTCGTCGTTGGGCTTAGCCCCCAGACAATGGACCAATCCGGCGAAGTCGGCGATGTAGAGCAGATCATCTTTGATCGCCACGGTACCGCAGCTGCGGTGCATTTCTTCTTCGAAGTCATACTCGCCGTCGCCGTTTTGGTCCCACTTGCTGTAGTGCCAGACCACGGCCGAGTTCGGATTGTCGACGGCCGCTTCGCCATTCTTGGGAATCACCGCTTGGATTCGCCGGTGAGCAATGGGGGTGCGGGTTCCATCATCTTCGATCTTGACGGCCAATTGGGGGGAAACGTCGCCACGTCGGGTCGGGTCAATGCACCACAGATGCCCTTCGCCCTCGCCATGCTCGGGGTCTTGGCCCACCGCCACGTAGACCCAACCGTCGTAGGCGACCGGTGTGGCGATGATATTGTTGCGTGTCCCTTTTCCGCCCAGCACCCAAACGGATTCTTTGGGGTTACAGTCAAACTTCCAGAGCAATTCGGGTTTGCCGTCGACGCCTTGGTCGGCACGGAAGCTATACAGGTATCCGTCACCGCCAGCGAAGATCGCTTGAACAACGCCATCGAACTCGGCCACCATCGGGCTGGACCACTGACCATGCACAATGTTGTTGCCGGGGAAATCGTTCGTCCAATACACCTCGGCTGTGTTCTTGTTCATGCAGATGAAGGTCGGGGCGTCCGGCGCGGGCATGTTGATATGGGATTCATCGATCCCGTTGCTGGTGTTCACAAACAACAAATCACCATAGCTGGTCACGCTGCACGAAGCCATGTTGTGCTGGCTGACGCCGAGCTCCTCCATCATGCTGTAGGCCCAAACGGTATCCGCTTCGCGTCGATCCTGAGTTCCAAGTGTTTTGATGAACTTCAAGCGTGGGCCGATCGCTTTGACCGTGATCACTCGGTCGATCCCGCCGAAGTTTCCGCTCAGCGTCCAAACCTTTCCTTCGCTAACGGTCTTGACCGCGACGTCGCCTTCGACCGCTTCGCCGGCATCTTCGAGAACTTGTTGGGCTGCGCTGGAAAGCTTGCCCTCGCCGAGCGCGGCGAGCGCCGCCGCATAGGCTTCGGCCGCAGGACCGGCGTTCATGATTTCTGCCACGTTGGCCGGTTCGTCGGTCACTGGCCCATCGTCTTCGCCATCATAAAACCCTTCGGTATCCAAACAGCGGACTTCGCCGCGATTGGTCACAAACCAAAGCCGATCCCCTTCGACCAACGATGCGCTACAGACCCCTTGCAGCGGCCAATCGTGAACACGACCGGTGATCAGTTTTTCGCTACTGTGTTGCCACAGGAAATCGCCATTGGATTCGTTGAATGCCAACAAGCAGCCGAGGTCCACGGTCGAGGGGTAACGAGCCATGTAACCGGCACCGTTGTTGGTCCCGACGAAGACCTTGCCGCCTGAGACGACCGGATTGCCGTACGTTTGGCTGCCGAGGTTGGAAACCCAACGAATGTTTTCGGAGGCTTCTTTGTCCCACTCGCCCGTTTTCCGGTCAAACCGCCCGGTGTCCCAGACTTCGGCAAGACCACTGACGTTCGGAGCATTGTTGCGCAGCCGAGTGCCGCCCCATTGGGGCCACGAATCCCCCGATTCCAACACGACTTCGGGTGCAACAAATTCCTTCACCGATTCGGCTTTGGTGGCAACCAGCGTCAACTCGAAGGCTTTCGCCCCATTTGCTGAAGAGGTTTCGTCCCCGGGCGTTTCTGTTTCGGGCGTTTCATCCCCGGGCGTTTCTGCTGCTTCGGTGGTATTGCTCGACTCGACGGGCATGCCCTCGTCGATGTCGATCGAAAGATCAACCTCGTCGGGGGGCGCCGGCGGGTTACAACCGCTGAGGGCAAGCGAAGTCAGGCTGCCGCACACGGTGGCGACAAAAATCATGGTCCATGCGGACAGTTCGTTTTTCTTCATCAAGGATCAGTAGGGAGTGTTGAATCGATGGCACAGTGAAAGCGTAGGTGTGCCGGCAGGGGCCGGCTGAGTCGGGCGGAAGAGGCGACGAAAGCGGTCACCTCTTACCCGACCGATGCGACTTAGTCGTTCGCAAAGACTTCGACGTTGTCGATGTAGATCTCGGCATCTTTTGCGTTGCCGTACAAACCAGGACTGGCGTTCATGTTGGGCGATTCGTCACGTGCGGTGATCGTCCAATCTTCGGGTTCGGGTTCATCACGAGGCCAAACCTTGCCTTTCAAAACGGCAACCGCTGCGGGGGGTTCACTTTCAATCTCCGCTCGCAATTTGATTCGGTACCAAGTGTCTTCCTTCCAGGGGAAGTCGATGGTTTCGGCCATCCGAAGCTGCGCGTCCCAAGTTCGTATCTGCAGCTGCTGGCTCTCACCCATCAAGTCCATCGTGTAACCGTGAGCCGTCACACCGATGTCGGGTAATTTGTCGCTCATGCGTGCCCCACGAACGTCCGCCGTGATCGTGTAATTGGACAAATCACTTGGCCCCATCGATGCACGGCTGCGTGCTCCTTTGGGGATCGTGACGATCTTGACCAAGGCAGGCGAGCCATCGATGTCGCGAATCACGTGACGATACCGCGCCCCGACCCACGAAACCGGCGGATCGCCGAGCCCGTCAAACGTAAACTTCCACGGCAACGGTGGAATGATGCGGACACGAGCGATGCCGACCGCGTTGCCGCATTGGGCTTGAATCACTGCGGCCGTATGCGCCACATCGCGTGCAGCCGTGAAGGTCATCCCCTCAACGGTGCCGGGACCCTCGACGCTCAACGTCACCTCCGTTGGCGTTTCGACCGGTTGGCCGAGTCGATTGAACGCACGGACCGAAAACTCGATCGATTCGCCCGGTTTGACAATCGCTTCGGCGGGGACAAGCAGAATCTGAGTGGCTTCGAGGTTTTCGGACGGGGCAGCTTCTTCGCCCATCGAATCGGCCATTTCGATCGGCGTCTGCGATGACGATTCGGAACCGACGCAGTAAAGCGCCGTGGTGCTGGGGAAATACAAACGGCCGTCGGCAACGATCGGCGAACCGGCGAATTGCGTGTCGCGAATCCGTCCTTTGTTCAGCACTTCGAAGCCCTCTTCGGTCGGCGCCACGATCGCCCAGGGACCATTTTCGCTCAACACGTAGATCTTGCCGTCTGCCGAGAGCAACGCACTGCGTTGCCGGCTGCTCACGAACCCCTTTTGCTCAACAATCGGTTCACCCGTCATTTTGTCAAAGATCCACATTTTGCAGCGGTCATCGACGACGTACAGCCGATCGCCGATCACGACCGGTTCGCTGTACCCGACAATCAGGTCTTTGACTTTCCAGACCTCTTCGACTTTCGTTGCTTCGCCCGTTCCCGAAATTTTCAAGCCAACGACCGCGCCCATCGACCGCCCGTCGATGTTCTCTTCGCTGTGGGTCGCAAACACCATGTCGCCATCGACCAGCGGAGTCGCATAGATGCCGCGCAGCGAAAGGCGGTAATGCCAAAGTGGCTTGCCTGTCCGCGGCTGGAAACCCCAAATCGCTCCATCGCCGGCGCCAAAGATCAGCTGTCGCTGGCCGTCAATGGTGACCAAGCTCGGTGCCGAGTAGGTCGTGTCTTCGGGGAGGTCTTTCGTGCCGCTGAACCAAATTAACTCGCCGCTGCGTTTGTCGAACGCCATCAGCCGATGATTCGGTTTGGCGTAATCACCCCAATTAATGATGATGCCGCTGATGATCACCAAGTCTTCGTGGATCACCGGGAAATTGGTACGCCCTCCGTAGGTGCTGAGCATCCCATACTGCTCATGCAGCGGGTTTTCCCAAACGGTTTCACCGGTTTCCCCGTTGATACATTTGAACAGGTCGCAGGCGCCGAGCACGTAGACGTTTCCCGTTTCCGAATCGCCAACCACACTACTCCAACCCACTCGTTCAGCGGGAACATCCGAAAGCCAAACGTTGTAGCGGTTTTCCCAGATCGTTTCGCCCGTTTTCGCATCCAGGCAGACAACACGTTCCCCTTCTCGACTGGTTCCTTCTTCGGAACGCTGGATTGTGTACAAACGTCCGTTCATCACGATCGGAGTACAGGGACCGCCGATGTCGTCTCGTTTCCAAATCAGATGACTGCCCTCGCCGCCATCAGGATCCCAGTTATCGGGGAGCCCCGTGGCCTCAGCAGAACCATCAAATTTCGGGCCTCGCCAGTAGGGCCAATCCGCAGATTGAGCCATTGCCGCGACGTTGCCCAAAGCAGCAGCGACCAACAAACAAGCGGGGAGGGAGCGAGCAAACACAGATTTCATAAAGTGACTCATGGAGAGGAAAACAGGGCCAGCGAACAAATCGCAGCTAATCAAAAAACTCGTCAGCCGGGTCGAAGTTAGGCGAACAAACGATCAGGACCTTCATTTGGCCGACAGCTCGGTGACGTACCTTGGGAGGGATCAGAACGGACGACAGGGGGCGAACAGGGTGCAGGGTGCCATCGAGCTCGATCGCCGCGTGTTCCTCACATTCGAGTACGACGTAAATCTCAGTATGGGTCGTGTGGTAATGTTCGCGAGCATCGGAGCTGATTTCCGTCAAATGCACGGTCCCCGGAAACTCATCGCGGTCTGCGAAGGCTCGGCGAGCCAGTCCACAGGGACACACGACGGGGGGCAAATCGGTCAATTGGACCCATTGGGCGTCGGTAGTCACTTGCTTGCTGATTCTTGACCTGAAAGGAAGGAATAATCGACGACCAAGCACGAACCGGACCCAAGGGGAACCAACCTAGCTAACCAGGGGGTGGCCGGAGCAACAGGTAAATGAAAACGCGCAACGCGACGTCGGATCATAGTCTATACCGATTGTTCACGAGATTCCAGGCGCAGAGGCGACGCGACCGCTGCATTGAAAACCGCAAGACTTTTTTACCCAGCCGTCAAACCTTTCCAAGCTCACGAAAATCGCTTGGAACACTGGTTCCGAGCGGTTCGTCCGCCGATATCGTTATTGTCTCGCTATGGAATGCGGCCCACCACGGTGGACAGCTGGAAATTGGACGAGACGACCCAAAAGGCTTCGATATCGGATGTCGGGGCGAAACATGATGATTCGATCAAATGAGAGAGTGGTCTTTCAAACGCACCAAGCCTGGCAAGGTTGTACTGAGCCACGGCAGCGGTGATTGTCAGGAAGACCGATAAACTGAACGAAGTCGGCGGGCCGGGTGTCCGCACCCGATCCGTTGGAGTTTGTCGAGAAAGAGGGTTTTGAGGTGTGCTCGCCGGCGACTTCGTTCGGCGACTGGATCTCACCTAACAATCCTGAACGGTGAAGCATCGCACTTTCAACTTGTGAATCATCGCAACAACTTCCCGCAAAATTGCATAAGGGAGATATGGCTCCAATGAAGCGGACAATTCTAACTTTGACTCTCGTGCTTGGCAGTTCAATCTGTACTCAATCCTTCGGGTTTGATCTACTGGATCGAATGCTCGGCGTAAAAGGCTGTTGCTCGAGCAGCAGCTGTGATACCGGATGTTGCACGGAACCGACTTGTGGCTGCGAAGCCCCTTGTGAGGTTGCTTGTGAACCCACCTGCGGCTGCGAAGCTCCTTGCGAAGTCGCCTGCGAACCGACCTGTGGCTGCGAAGCCCCCGTGTGTGGTTGCGACACCGGTTGCCCAGCTCCTAAGAAGAGCTGTGGACTGTTCAGCGGCAGCTGCCTCAGTGGCGGTTGTGCCGAACCGACTTGTGGCTGCGAAGCGCCATGCGAACCAACTTGTGGCTGCGAAGCTCCTTGCGAAATCGCCTGCGAACCAACCTGTGGCTGCGAAGCTCCTTGCGAACCAGAATGTGGCTGCGAAGTCGCGACCTGTGACTCGGGCTGCAACCCCTGTGGCAAGAAGAGTGGCGGATTGCTTTCGAAGCTGTTCAACCACAAATGCAGCTTGTGCAACAAATCGAGTTGCGACTCGTGCTGTGACATGGCCTGCGAGCCTGAGTGTGGCTGCGAAGTTGCATCTTGCGACATGGGCTGCGACTCGGCTTGTGGCAGCAAGAAGAGCTGTGGTTTGTTGAGCAAGCTGTTCGGCAACCTCTGCAAGAAAAAGAGCAGCTGCTGTGACAGCGGTTGCGACATGGCTTGTGGCTGTGGAGCTCCTGTTGCTCCTAGCTGTGGCTGTGGTGCACCTTCGGCTCCGATCGAGTACTCGGCACCGGTTGCTCCTCAAGCTGCTCCAATGCCACCTGCACCGATCGTTGATCCCAGCGCATCGGTTACGACAAAGCGTCGCGTCATTCAGGCCAGTGCAAGCTACGTTCGCTGAAACATGCTTACAAGGTAGCCCGCTGAATCCTATTCAGACGTGATCGAAGCGACCCGATCGGGGAATTTCCCTGACCGGGTCGTTTTTCGTTTGCACCGCCGCAATCAGGCGAAACGGCCGGTCGGCTGTTTTTTGATCGAAGCGATCAGTATGCTTTGGTTGGCTTCGACCCTGTTCCTCGCTTTCGATCGATCCAAGACCCATGACATCCAATCCACCACCTCAACGACCCCCGTCGTCTGGCCCCCCGTCGTCTGGCCCTCCGTCGTCTGGCCCTCCGTCGTCTGGCCCTCCGTCGTCTGGCCCTCCGTCGCAGCGTCCCCCGTCGCAGCGCCCTCCGTCGCATGGCCAGGCTGGATCCCCGTTGCCGGAACCTTCGGTGATACCGGAACAGGGTTGGCATTGTGGCCATACGATGTACCGTTTTCGCCGCGAAGCGATCAGCGGCCCGCTGAGCAAGACGTGCCAAGACCAATTTCGCACCGCCTTGGACCCAGAAAGCGGCGAAGCTCCCGAACGTTTGGCAGCCTATTGGACCAGCGGACATCGAGCCGATTTTGCGGTGATGTCAATGGATCCCGATCCGGCCAAGGTCGACGCGGTCCACCAAAAGATCATGGCACCGCCGCTGGGCCAATTCGTCGAAGCGACCTGGTCGTTCGTTTCGGTCAGCGAAATCAGCGAGTACGTTCCGAGCTTGGAGCAATACCGTGATCGGCTGATCGCCAGCGGCGCGGAACCCGATTCCCCCACGCTGGCCGCGAAGATGAACGCTTACGAGCGGCGTTTGCCGATGATGAGGGAGCAACGTCTGCAACCTGAATTCCCCGATTGGCCGTCGGCCTGTTTCTACCCCATGAACAAAAAGCGTGCGGTCGGTGCAAACTGGTTCAACGAACCGTTTAGCAAACGAAACGCAATGATGGCCGAACATGCCCAAAGTGGCATGGCGTTCGCGGGCAAAGTCAGCCAATTGATCACGGTCGGCGTGGGACTCGACGATTGGGAATGGATGGTCACGTTGTGGGGACGCAATCCTCAGTACTTAAAAGACATTGTCTACAAAATGCGATTTGATGAAGCGAGTGCCAAGTACGGTGAGTTTGGACCGTTCTATGTCGGTTACAAAGCGACCGCCGACGAGATCACCCAACATTGCCGACTGGCCCACTAGTGGTTTCAATGCACGATCGTTATCCCGAAGGACGTTCGATAAATAAGTTTCGGAATTCTATTTACCGCGAAGCGGTTAAATTCCAGAGCCCAGGGTCGACGCGCAGCGGCGCACCCTGGGGGCCACGGTGTCGACATCGTTATCCTACGCCGCAGGCGTTGTACAAGGACGCCAGCGCCGATTGGCATCATTTTACGGCGTCGATGCCGTTCATTGTAAAACCTCTTTGAGGTATGCCGCGTGACGCGCTCGGTGTTGGCAAAACAGTTCCGCAACTTATAAATCGCACGTCCAAAGACGAATCCGAAGCGGGGTGATCGGTTATAGTAGACGCCTCGACGACAAGAAATGCTCCCTCTTCTTTTTGCAATAGGTCCGCTGCCCGATGAGCCAACCGAGTCTCCGAACCACCGTTGTCGGTTCTTATCCCGTTCCCGAGTGGTTGATGGCGATGCCGTCGGGACAAGCCTTGATCGACGCCACCCGCGTCGTCTTCAAAACGCAAGAAATGGCAGGCATTGATGTGGTCGTGGATGGGGAATTGTATCGCTGGGACGTCAACCACCCCGACACCAATGGAATGATCGATTACTTCGTGAAGCCGATGGACGGGATCCGAGAACAGGTGACGAGAAAAGACATTGTCGAGTTTTCACAACTCGAAGGCATGGGGTTCCGCGTCGCGCCCGCTGGCGTCGTGGAAGGACCGATTGACGAAGGCACCCTCAACATTCCTCGCGACTACGCGCGAGCCAGGCAATGCACCCATCATCCACTGAAATTCACGTTGACGGGCCCGCATATGCTTTGCAAAACCCTGATGGACCACCACTACAACAGCCGCCCCGAAATGGCGATGGCACTGGGGCGTGCACTCGCCAAGCAAGTGGCGGACATCGATCCTGAGGTGATTCAAGTCGACGAAGCCAACATCACCGGCCACCCCGAAGAAATCGGTTGGGCAGCCGACTCGATCAACTTGGTTCTCGATGGTGCGGTCAAGGCAAAAGAGAAAGGCGTGCATCTTTGTTTTGGCAACTACGGTGGCCAAAGCATTCAAAAGGGGCATTGGGAACAATTGATGACGCTGATCAATTCGTTGCACTGCGACCATGTCGTGTTGGAGTTTGCTTTTCGCGGGTACGACGAACTTCAATACTTCCGTGACGGTGTCGACCCACGGATGGGACTGGGGATTGGCGTGGTCGATGTGAAAGTCAACACGGTCGAAACCCCCGAACAAATCGCGCAAAGAATTGAGACGGCGACGAAAAGGGTGGGCGACGATCGCATTCGTTGGGTTCATCCGGATTGTGGGTTCTGGATGAACAAGCGCAGCATCGCGGATCGCAAGATCGCCAATTTGGTTCGCGGTCGAGATTTGTTTCTAGGAATCGATTCGGCGGCGTCATGACCCTCGAACTCAAACGAGTCGAACTTCGCAAAGTCGAGATTGCCACGCGGATGCCGTTCCGCTACGGCATCGCAACGCTCACCGCGGTGCCCTACTTGATCGTGTTTGCGGACTTTCGAATCGATGGCAAAGTGAGTCGCGGGGTGGCGGCGGATGTGTTGCCACCGAAATGGTTCACCAAGCAGCCTGAGGCAAGCATCGAAACCGAGATCGAAGAGATGTTGACGGTGATCCGGTCGGCATGTCACGCAGCGATCGGGATGGGGCCGCAGCCAAGCGTGTTTCGGTTTTGGCAGCAACTGTACCAGCGTCAAATGAACGAGCCCCGGCTGCACGGATTGCCTCCGCTGCTGAGGCATTTTGGCGTTTCCCTGGTCGAACGCGCGGCAATCGATGCGACGTGCCAGCGAGAATCGATGACGTTCCACGAAGCGGTGCGATCGAATCATTTTGGCATTCGACTTGATGAGTGCTACAGCGAATTGGCAGGCATCCAACCGGACGCCTGTTTGCCAGCGGAACCCACGGTCAAGATGCAGATTCGACACACCGTGGGACTTGCGGACCCCATCTTCGACTCCGAAATCGACGATACACATCGACTCGATGATGGCTTGCCCCAATCGCTTCAATCGTGCATCGAAGAGAATGGCATTTCCTATTTCAAGATCAAGGTTCCCGCGGAAATCGAAGAAGCTCGATCACGATTGAGACGTCTTGCCGAGCTGTTTGAAGCCTTGGTTCCGTCGTTTCGGTTCACACTCGATGGCAACGAATTTTTCAACGACCCGCAAGCGTTTCGATCGTTCTGGGAAACACTCCGCAGCGATTCGCAGCTCGCTCGATTTATCGATCGCGGGTTGATGGTGGTCGAGCAACCCCTGCATCGCGATGTTGCGCTTTCCGATTCAACCCGCGATGTCTTCCATGCGTGGCCCGAGCGGCCGCCGATCATCATTGATGAATCGGACGGTGAATCATCCAGCTTGAGCCGGGCGCTCCAGGCGGGATACGTTGGAACCAGCCACAAGAATTGCAAAGGGGTCATCAAGGGCATCGTCAACGCTTGTCGATTGAGACAGCTCAATCAGCAACTCGGAGCCCAGACCTATGTCTGCACCGGAGAAGATCTGATGAACCTTGGGCCGATCGCGTTGCTGCAAGACTTGGCGGTCGGGGCGACCCTGGGGCTGACGCACATGGAACGAAACGGACATCACTATGTCGCCGGTTTGCAACCGATGCCGCAGCCGATTCAAATCGCGACGCTGCAGCGTCATGCGGACCTTTATCAAAGTCATGAAGCATTGGGATCCGTTTTCCCTACGCTCAAAATCCGCGACGGATCGATCGACTTGACCAGTGTGAACCGGTCACCCTTCGGGTATGGAATCGAGGTCGATCCGGAGTGGTTTGACCTGATCGAACGGATTGAGAATCGGTAGGAAGCAACTTTTCAAAAAAACCGCTTGACTCTCCCGTTACGGGAGGCCGTAGACTACGAATATGTTCAGCATCGGTGAATTTTCAAAGGCGACCGGCTTGACGGTCAAGACGCTGCGTTTTTATCACGAGCAAGGTATTTTGGTGCCTTCGCACGTTGACGGAGACAACGGTTATCGGTTCTATGCCGAGGCAAAAATCGATACCGCTCGAGTCATCGCAAGACTGCGTGAATTGGAATTCTCGATCGCTGAAATTTCGGAAATCGTAGGCAACTATGACGACGACGGCACCATTTTAGCTTTCTTGGAATCGCGAAAAACAACGATCCAAGACCGCATGCGAGCCGACCGCCAACTTGTCCTACGATTGGAGCAAATCATCCATCAAGAACACGAGGCCAATGCTACGATGTCCGATTCTAATTTTTCAGTCGAGAAGAAAACGCTCGACACGGTTCTGGTTGCGGGTGTCCGTATGAAAGGCAAGTACTGTGAGTGTGGATCGGGGTTCGCCACGATTGGCCGCAAATTTGGCCGACACGTGTGTGGCAAACCGATGCTGTTGTGCTACGACACCGAATACCGTGCGGAAGACGCCGATTTCGAAGCGGCCATGCCGATCCGCAAAGGAGAATCGACCGAGTCGATCAAGGTTCATGAATTACCGGCGGGACGCTGCCTTTCGCTGATGCACTTGGGGCCCTACGAACGGCTCAGCCGTTCCTATGAAAAAATATTGCGACATGCCAAAGAAAACGGGATGGAATTGCAATGTCCATCCCGTGAGGTTTACCACAAGGGCCCCGGCATGATCTTTCGCGGCAACCCGAAAAAGTACCTCACCGAGATTCAGTTTCTATTGAAGGATTGAGTCGCGCCGACGTACCTATTCGGCGAGATCAAACCGATAGATGCACTCGCCACGAACACTGTTGGTTAAGGAATAGACCTCGCCGCTGGGGTCTTGGCCGAAAGCAAGCACAGGCATGCTATCGGGAACGACCTGTTCGTTGCGAGTTGCTTTTCCGGTTTGCGGGTCATAGGACAACGCCCAAATGCTGCCGGTCACGTAGTCCGCATACAAGTACTTTCCTGACAAGGCTGGAACGCGCTGACCGCGATAGACACGTCCACCCGTTACCGATTTACCGATCGCATGGTCGTATTCCCAAACGGGCGTGATTGGATCGCTGCCCTCACTGCGAACGACCCGATTGCCGAACGGGTGGGTTCCCTCGCGGCTGCTCCATCCGTAGTTGCCCCCTTTTTCGATCACATCGATCTCCTCCCATAATTCCTGGCCAACATCGCCGGTCCACAAACGACCGGTGCTGGGATCGAAGGCGATTCGCCAGGGGTTACGAAGTCCAAAAGCGTAGATTTCGCTTTGGGCGTCAGCGACATTCACAAACGGGTTGTCGAGGGGGATCCCGTAAGGTTTGGCATCGCTCGCTTGGTCGACGTCGATCCGCAGGATTTTGCCAAGAATTTTGGAAAGGTCCTGGCCGGCTTGGAGCGGATCATTGCGGTAGCCGCCATCCCCCAATCCAACGTACAGGTAACCATCCGGACCAAATTCAATGCTGCCGCCATTGTGATTTTGAAAGGGTTGGTCGATCTGCATCAGAATCTGTTCGCTGTTGGGATCCGCTCGGTTGGGATCGTCCTTCGAGACGTGAAAGCAGGACAGGATCGACTTGCTTTCACTCGGGTGCGAGTAGTAGACATAGAATTTTCCGTTCGACTTGTACTGGGGATGCATCGCAAGCCCAAGCAACCCTTGTTCGTTGGCTCCGGGTCTCTTCCAATCGTGAACCTTGCCGCGAAGGTCGAGGAACAATTCCGACTCCACCACATCGGGTGTGTTCTGGAACGTCCAAATCGCCCCGATCTGAGAAACCGCAAACAGTCGATTCGAGTCATCCTTGGCATAGGTTAACTCGATCAACCGGAGCGGACGGATTTGGCCGGCATCGTCGATCGCTTCCCACTGGTCCCACTGGAGATCGGGAAACGCCAACGTGTTCTTCAGCCCGAGTTGGCCATCGATCGGTTGGCTCACCGATTCGTCTTCGTCCAAGCGACGAACCTTGATGTTACGAAACGCGACCGGATCACCGTGATCTTGCAGGCAAAGGTGGCCCTTCCCTGCTTTTCCGAATTCAGCGAATGCCGAGAACTTGCTCGCCGCAACGCGATCGTTCCAACGTCCGTCCCCGACTTTGAAGCTGTAGTAGAGTTGGCCGTTCATGCAAACGCGACAATCACTCGGCGCGACTCGCAGATACAACTCATTCCACTCTCCGGCCGGCCGCGTCGCGTCAATTTGGGTTGTGTCCTTGGCCCATCGAGGCGGTTGGGGATCGAAAAGCTGATAAAGCCAACCGGATTTCTGAGGATCATGTCCTTTGACGTTGTCTTGGATTTGGACTTCGGGGCCGGTGTGCCAGGGCGGTCCATCGGTTTCGACGACATGAAACATCAACCCGCTATTGCCAGCCTCACTGATTTTGTACTGAAGCGACAATTCGAATGCGTCAAACTGTTCGTTCGTGATCAAATCGCCGGCACCGCCAGATTGTCGCACCAAAGCACCCTCGACCACTTTCCAGCCATCCGAGACTTCGTCGGAGTTGTAGTTGCGCCATCCCGCCATGCTGTTGCCGTCGAAGAGCAATTCCCAGCCGCTACGTTTTTCCGATTCCGATAAGGTATTCGCCGCCGTGGACGTCTCTGCGGACGCGAGGCCAACCGAACCCGCAGCGAGAATGAGCGAGAATGCCAACGATGGCAACGAGAACGAAACGGGGATACCGCAGAAAACAAACTTCATATTTCATGACCAGTGAATGAGTTGGGGCCAACAAACTGCGCGGAGTGCACAGGTTTTCCGGGCAGACCGGTTTGACGACAGGACCAGTATTGTTCAGAGCGGAACGACCGACAATGCTCGGATCGAGGTCAGAATCGCAAAATCCCTTGCAAATTTCCTGGCAACTCTAGGTGCTCGCCAGCCCCTATCGACGGTTGGGCATGCTAAAATGGGGCGTGGGTGTCTATCCCCACTGCTGTGAAAAACACGTTTTAGCATCGTGCGAGAAAGAACTTTCGGATTTCCAATGGTGAGCGGCAAGGCGCTAGCCGCCGGTTTTGTGCTAGAAAGCCCTGTCCTCGTTCACCGGTGGTGAGCGCCATTCCGCTCACGGATTTCCCGCACGTTGCTTGGGCGCATCGGACGATCTTCCCAACTTATCGTTCTCGTTACTCATCCATGAACACGACCCAACAAGCCTACGACTTCTTATCGCCCGCATCCCAGCCGGACGATCTGGGGATGCTCGGCGCCTACCGCATCATCAGCGAACTCGGCAAGGGAGGAATGGGATTTGTCTTCCGCGCCGAAGACACGCGATTGAAGCGAACGGTCGCGTTGAAAGTGATGAATAAAAAAATTGCGGCGACGCCGAATAGTCGCACGCGATTCATCGAAGAAGCGCGTGCGATGGCGGCCGTTCATCACGACAACGTCGTCGTGATCTTTGAGGTGGGCGAAAAGAGCGGCACGCCATTCATGGCGATGGAATTATTGAAAGGGCAAACACTTGAGGCGCTGAACCGATCAAAGGAACTGTTGCCTTACGGGAAGATCCTCGACTTTGCCAAGCAGATCACTCGAGGCCTTGCCGCCGCGCATGCCCAAGGGATCGTGCACCGCGACATCAAACCCGCGAATATTTGGATTGAACAAGACACCGATCGAGTGAAGATACTCGACTTTGGACTCGCGTTAGCGCAAACCCCTGTCGATCGGCTCTCAGGAAGCGGATCGGTGATTGGGACTCCCGGCTACCTCTCGCCCGAACAGGCACGCACCGATCCGCTTGACGACCGCAGCGACCTGTACTCACTCGGTGTGGTGCTCTACGAGTTATGCACGGGGCGATTGCCGTTATCGTCCTCCACCGTGTCGGGACAGCTCGTTGCGATTTTGGCTCACAAACCGAAGCCGGTTCGCGAACTGAATCCCAACATCCCCGCACCGCTTGCCAATTTGATCCATCGGCTGTTGGCGAAGGAATCACGGGATCGGCCTACTTCGGCAAGGGATCTCGAACAACGGCTGAAGACCGCTGAGCATGATTGTGAAGCCGAGAGCGAAGTCGCATTGGCCATCAACAAGCTGCAACAAGGGTTGATTGAGGTGGTCAGCAAGAAGGAGAGCGAGATCTTTGATGTCGTCCCCGACGTCTTTCCGGAAACCGTGGAAAACCCGCTCGCGTTTCCTGTCTCGCCACTGACGCTGCCCGCTTCGCCTGTACACAGCCGCCCCGGCCAGGCTGGAACCAAGAAAGCCGCTTCTGCGCAGACCACCGAGCCGAACGAGTTGTTGAAGTATTGGCCGTTCTTTGCGATCGGTGCTTGTTTGTTGTTGATCGTGCCTCTTGTGATCTTTGTGTTGACGACAACCCGCGATGCAAGATCAACGGCTCAGGCTCCGATCATCATTCAAGCTCCGGTCGAGGTAGCGGCGCAAAACGTCGCGTCGGAGTCCGCTGCGGATCGACAGCCCACGGCACCCACGGACTCGGGCGAAACGCTGCCAACCGAACAAGTCACTCCTGACACGGCGAGCATCGAGGCCCCATCCACCGGAGACGAGTTACCGGACGGGCCAGCACCGGAAGGGCTATCACAGGACGAAGCGGCAGCGGTTGAGCCATCGCCAATCGACACGGCCTCAATCGACACGGCCTCAATCGACACGGCCTCAGTCGACACGGCCTCAGTCGAACCATCGCCCGCGGACGTCGCTGCTGGATCGCCCCCAGAAGTCTCGCCGGAACGCCCCAGCGCAACCGATGTCATGCCACCGGAATCGGGGTCGATGCAAGCCCCCGCCGAATCGCTTCCTTCGGAACCGGAGCAGGAACCCGAAGCAACCGAACCGCCGACGCATTTGATTCGGATCAGCACCGGCGAGGGGGATGGCGCCGATTCCACGGTGAGCCGAACGGACATGGAGGAGCCGCTCGGCAAATCCAGGAATATCGCTGTTCGGAGGCGAAACAATGCCGATTTGGCGCACGCCTACCTGCGATTTGATTTGTCGAACCTGGGCAAGTCGCGCAACAAGATCCACAGCGCCAGCTTGGTGCTGACGCTGGCGGACGTCGAACGACCGCGTGACGTTTTGTTAGAGCTGCGCGGAAATACGATTCCCCAAGCAGAGAAATGGAAAGAATCGGGTCGATTAGCGATCGATTGGACCCACTCGTTTTCTAGAAGAGGGATCGAAATGCTGCCGATGCTCGAGGCAACGAGCTTCACTCGCGATGAAATCGGCAAGGACAAGCAGTTGCGTATCGGCGGGGAAGGATTGGCGGAGTTCCTACGAGACTCGAAGACCGGGACGGTGACCTTGATTCTTGCCGGTGGCCTCGTCGACGACGACAACTGGTTGAACTTCATCAGTCATGAAGGGGGAACGGACGGGGCCCCGGCGCTCGAACTGGAAATGGCGACCGATTAGCACAAGACTGTGCCCTGAGTACGTTCTTGTGTAGACTCTCTGGCGTCTGACGCCCAATACCGCTAATCGAGGTCCGGTTTTAGCGGCACGGCGCAAGCCCAATACCGCTAAATCGAGGTCCGGTTTTAGCGGCACGGCGCAAGCCGTCCGGTATCGAGGCCTCGCCAATTCCATAGAAGAACCGGGCGGCTTGCGCCGCTCCGCTAACGAAAACACATTTCGATTTAGCGGGATTGGTCTTGCGTCACGAAGTCCCTGCCCGAATCGAACGCCCTCTGAAGTTGCCTAATGTCGAATTCCTTTCAACCCTCCGTCTGCATCGATGCGGTTTTTCAGAACACGCCGGTTGCCGATGCGGTCAAAATCGTCGCGGATTGTGGTTACCGTGCGTTCGAGTTCTGGGGATGGTGGGACAAAGACCTTGACGCCGTGATGGCAGCCCGTGACGATCACGGCATGACGATCTCGGCCTGCTGCACTCGGTTCATCAGCTTGGTCGACCCGGCATTGCGAAACGATTACCTTTGCGGGCTTGAAGCATCGATCGAGGCAGCAAAGCGTTTGAATTGCAAGACACTGATTTCGCAAGTCGGCGATTTCCGCACGGGCGTGCCTCGCGAAGTACAACATCAATCGCTCGTCGACGGGCTGACCGAGGCCAAGCCGCTGCTCGAAGCCGCTGGCGTGACCCTGGTGATTGAACCGCTCAACGAATTGGTCGACCATGTAGGTTATTACCTCGTTCGCAGCGACGAAGCGTTTGCGGTTGTCGACGCCGTCAACAGCCCCAACGTGAAAGTGGTGTTCGACATCTACCATCAACAAATCAGCGAAGGCCATGTGATCCACAACCTGACCACTCACATCGATCGGATCGGACACTTTCACGCTGCTGGCAATCCGGGACGCCACGAGTTGAGTCGTGGTGAATTGAACTACCCTCAGATTTTCGATGCGATTCGTCAAGCCGGCTACAACGGCTACGTCGGACTCGAATACTGGCCACTCGCGGATCCTGCCGAAGGGCTGTGTGAGGTTGCCAAGTGGTTTTAGGGCAGATTGAGAATTGACGTGTCACGCGCAAACGGTGTCAGAAACGATGACGAATCGACTTGAAACGAAAACGAGATCCCTTTGACCGCTACGGAATCGCAGTCGCCACTAGGACGCCCACAGCGACAAGCTGCGATCGCGTTTATCCTGCTGACGATTTTTATCGATATTTTGGGGATTGGCATCGTCATCCCTGTGTTGCCCGAATTGGTCCAAAATCTGATTCATGGCGATGAATCCGAGGCCAGCTTTTATGTGGGGGTCATTGGTGCGACGTATGCGCTGATGCAGTTTTTGTTTTCTCCGATTTTGGGCGCCTTATCCGATCGTTTTGGACGTCGCCCCGTTTTGCTCGTGTCTCTGTTTGGTCTTGGAATTGATTTTCTAATTCAAGGGTTTGCACTGAACATTTGGTGGTTGTTTATCGGACGCCTGCTTGCGGGAATCATGGGAGCCAGCATCACAACGGCAAACGCTTACATCGCCGATGTTTCCACCGACGAGAATCGGGCCCGCAATTATGGCTTTATTGGAATGATGTTTGGATTGGGTTTTACCATCGGCCCGTTGCTCGGCGGCTTGCTGCGTCTCATCGATCTACGATTGCCGTTTTTTGTGGCCGCCGGACTGGCGCTCATCAATTGGCTTTATGGTTTTTTCGTGCTCCCCGAATCCTTGCCCAAGGAAAGCCGCAGCGAATTCCGGCTCTCCAGCGGCAACCCCTTTGGCACCCTCCGTCAATTGAAGGTCTATCCGTTCGTGACGGCATTGGCGATTGTGTTCCTTTGTAAATCGCTCGCCCAACGTGGCCTTGAAAATGTCTGGGTGCTCTACACGGGCTATCGCTTTGGATGGGATGCTGCGATCAATGGCATGGCCTTGGCATTGGTGGGAATCACGGCGATCATTGTTCAAGGAGGCATGGTTCGGCCCTTCATCCAGCGTTTCGGAGAACGCAATGCGGTGATGTTTGGAACGCTTATTTCCGCGATCGCGTTCGCTGGCTATGGGTTGGCTTCGGAAGCATGGATGATGCCTTGCGTGATCGTGTTTGGCGCGCTGGGGGGCGTGGCGGGACCAGCGGTTCAGAGTCTGATTGCGGAAACGGTTGACGAATCGGACCAAGGGAAAGTCCAAGGCGCGTTGACCTCACTGGTCAGCCTGACCAACGTCATCGCCCCGTTGCTGTTCACGGCCGGACTGTTCAAGTTTTTCACGAGCAATCTTGCACCGGTGATTCTACCTGGCGCCCCCTTCTTGGCAGGTTCGGCGCTGCTGGTCCTTTCGCTTGGTATTGCATCCCGTGTCTTCTATCGGTTTCCACGATCGACGACCGAACAGGCCAAACGCAACGAGGCCGAAAAATGATCTCTGCCGAGACGCGCGAATCATCGGGATGGCTGCCGCGGCTTTGGGCCCTGATGTTACTCGTGCTGATCGGCGGAACCTTCCCGCTGTGGCGTGGCGAACCCTCGGCATTGGTCGTCCCAATGGTCAGGTTGCCAGCGTCGATGCCGCACGTGGTTTTATGGTTGCCCACGCTCGCGATCGTGTTGTCCTGTTTGGCCATCGTCATCGGAACTCGATTCGATCGCCAAGGATGGTGGATCGTAGCCGTTTCGCTTTGCCTCTCGTTCGTGCTCAATCAACACCGGCTTCAGCCATGGGCGTATCAAAGCGCCATTTACGCAACGGTTTTCGCAACCCGAAACCCCTACGCGGCACGGCGTCTGCTGATTCCGATTGCCGCGAGCATCTATCTCTACAGCGGACTCGGCAAACTCGACTACCAATTCGCCCATACGGTGGGACAAGACTTCCTGGCTGCCATTTGGATTCCTGGACTGGGCTCGCTCACCGATCGGTTGGACCGTTCGACCCTCGCAGCGATCGCGTTGCTGTTGCCCGCCTGCGAGGCCCTGTTCGGGATCGGCTTGCTGATTCCCCAAACACGGCGGGTCGCGGGATGTTTCATTATCCTGATGCACATCAGCCTGATTGCGATTCTTGGGCCATGGAACCTGGGACATAGTTTGGGCGTGCTGTTTTGGAACATGCTGCTGATCCTTCAAGCCTACTTTCTTTTCCTGCGGCCAATCGAACAACCTACGGAACCCGAACCACCGAGGTCGGTCGCATTCTGGGTTCCTAACGTTCTTGTCGTGATCGCGATGATCATGCCCATCGGCGAGCGATTCGGCATTTGGGACCATTGGCCATCCTGGGCGCTTTACGCTCCGCACAATAGCCGAGTGGAGGTGATGGTCCATCAATCGGCGACCGAGAAGCTGGCTGCCGATTTGCGTCCGTTCCTGCGTGACTCGGATGGCGATGGTTGGAATCGAGTCGACCTGGGTTCGTGGTCACTCGCAAAGCAACGTGTTCCGATTTATCCGCAAATGCGATTTCAATTGGCGGTCGCGGACCAATTGGCAAGCCAATGCGAACGAGAAAGTGCCATCCGCGCCGTGCTGCGGGGCGTCTCCGATCGACGTCGAGGCAACCGAAAAGAGCAAATCCTGTTTGGTCACGCCGAAATCAAAGCGGCGCTCAGACGATTCTGGCTGGCTCACGCAACTTAGCCCGAAGCTTGGCAAGGCGTTGTAAAACGCCGGAAAAATACGATCGCAACGGGAGCTTAAATCCCCATTTGTTGCAGCATGTCGGCGATCCGACCGAGCGTATTGGTGAGCACCGGATGCGATTCCTCGAAGCTACGAGCCGACTCGCTGACTTGCTCGCTTAAGGGGGCGGCCTGGTCCGCTTGATCCTCAATCACCGATTGAATCTCACGCATCGTGGCACGCAGTCGTTCGACTTCTGCAGCATCAAGATGTTCTGCCTGCTCAAGTTCGTGATGAACCTTTTGCAGAGCTTCCAACAATTCTTTTTTTGGCATCGCTGTCGTCCTCCCCTGTGTATGGATCACTTCTCTTCACTGCAACCGGCCCCGCGAAACTTGGGTCGCGGGGCGCCGCTGAAAATCAGACGTTCTTCCAGGCTCGCTCGGCCGCACTTTCGAGCACCGCGTCGCAAACCTTTTGCGTTTCCAGCGCATCGCGGAAACTCGGGTGAAAGGCTTCGCCGGTTTCGATGGACTTCAAGAAATCGGCAACTTGATGGACGAAGGAATGTTCGTACCCAATGTTCAATCCTGGCACCCACCAATGGTCCATGTAGGGCATGTCTCCATCGCTAATATGGACGTTCCGCCATCCACGAACGATGGAATCGTCCCGATGATCAAAATACTCCAGCCGGTGCAGATCGTGCAAATCCCAGCGAATCGACGCATGCTCGCCATTGATTTCAAAGGTATACAGCGCCTTGTGGCCTCGAGCGTAACGCGTCGATTCGAACAAGCCGAGGGACCCATTCTTGAAGTGACAGAAGAAATTGCAGGCATCGTCGATCGTGACGGGCTGTTTCTTTCCCGTATCGCTGTGAACGCGTTCCTTGATAAACGTCTCGGTCACGGCCGAGACATCAAGGATCTCGCCGTTAAGCCACAGCGCGGTATCGATGCAGTGAGCCAACAAATCGCCCGTGACACCACTGCCGGCCGATTTTGCATCCAGCCGCCAAGTTGCCGCACCGCCTTGGGGGACATCCGCATTGATCGTCCAGTCTTGGAGGAAATTCGCTCGGTAATGAAAGATCCTTCCTAAACGCCCTTCATCGATGAGCTGCTTGGCCAAAGTCACCGCTGGGATTCGGCGGTAGTTGTAGGAAACCATATTCTTCACGCCAGCTTTCTCAACGGCTTGGCACATTTCTTCACCTTGTGCCGAGTTCATCGCCAAGGGTTTTTCGCAAACGATCATCTTGCCCGCTTCGGCACATGCGATCGCCATTTCAGCATGCAAATGGTTGGGCGTGCAGATGTCCACGATGTCAATGTCATCTCGTTTGATCATCTCGCGCCAATCCGTTTCGACCGACTCGTACCCCCATTGGTCGGCAAATGCCTGAGCCGCTTCCATGTCGTCTTCGCTACGAGCACAGACCGCCTTCAAAACGGGTCGATATTCATTGGTGAAGAAGTGAGGCGCCTGCGAATAGCCATTGCTGTGGGTACGCCCCATAAATCCATAGCCGATCAAGCCAACGTTAAGCGTTTTCATTACGATTGGTTTCCAATAATAGTAAAGGTTAAGGGAGAATGACGGATCTTGGTTTGGAGCTCCGCGACGTTGAATCTCTGCGACACGGAACCGCGTGGCGAAAAATCGCATGACAAGGCACCTCGATGTCTCGTCACAATTCACGCGGTTGCTTGTTCAGGACGGGGCCGAGGCCTTTACAGGGTGTGCGGGCCCTTACCTGCCAAATGATCATCGCGAACCTGAATCATCGTCTTCAAAATCGTGTTCCACGTTTTGGGATCCTCGAGCACCGCATTGGGGAACATGCAGCCGTCCCAGCAAATGTGTTGAATTCCGCGACTTTCGGCGTCCTTAAGCCAATAGCTCGAGCACTTCACGATATCCAGCTTGCCATTGGGATCATCCGCCGGGCAGTGCTTACCGGTCTTATCATGATCGCCGGCACCATGGACTTCGCCATCATTTTGGGCGACATGAAAATCGATCGTCCAAGGACGCAGCTGATCGGTCATTTGCGTGTAGGCGGCATAGAATTCGTCTTCGCTGTAGCCGTCCTGCAGCAGTGCATGCTCCGGTGCGTTGTATCCCATCAAGTACAAATAGGTGTGAGCCAAGTCCGCTTGAAAGCCCAACGTTTCTGGCATGCCGACGGCTTCGAGCAGGTTGAGCATCTCCTTCCAAGAATGCATGCCGGCCCAGCAAATTTCGCCTTCCGCCGCTAAGCGTTCGCCATGATCCGCTGCAATCTTCGCCGCCTCTTTGAACGTGCCAGCAATCTTTTGCGTGTTCGCTTTGGGATCTTGCCCCCACGCATCGAGGCCGAACTCAGCGCTGTCGATTCGAATCACACCGTACTTGCGCACGCCATGTTCGTTGAAAATGCCAGCGATCCGGCATGCCACTTTCACAGCCGACAAAAACAATTCGCGTTGTTCGCTATTGCCCATCGCCGAATCACCGACGGTTCCCTTCCAAACCGGTGCGACCACTGAACCGACATTGAACCCTTTGCTGGCGATCATGTCAGCGATTTGGCGGATCTCATCATCCGACGCTTCAGGGTTCGTATGGGGCAGGAACAAGAAATAGTCGATCCCGTCAAACTTTTGCCCATCGACTTCCGCAGCGGCAGTCAAATCAAGCATCCGTTCGAGGCTGATCGGTGGTTCTTGCCCCTCGTCGGTCCCTTTACCCACAAGCCCCGGCCACATCGCATTATGCAATTTCATCGTCAGTGATTCCTTTTTTCGTAAAGCTTAGCTACCCGCTTTGGGCAAGTTATCGTCCAACTTCACGTTGCTCGTGGTTCGTAGTACGCTTTGTGCTTACAGATCGATCAACCAATAGGCCGGCGCGAGTTTTTCGCAGCTTCAGGCGGCGAGCGCCAGGCGGGAAAGACGTCCGGGAGGAAAATCATGCCGCCCTTAACAGGGCACAGCGGAATCCCTGTTGTATTTGGTTCCATCGAACTCGGCAACAGCGCGACAAGAAAACCCCTCAAAGACGCACAAAATCTTCCCTACCCGATCCCCCCCCTCCAACCTTTGTTTTCAACAGGATGAATTCACTATGACTGAAACCGCTTCTCATCGCATCTGGCATGATCGCGAATCCCAAATTGTGTGGGACGATGCCTCCCCACTTTCGATGGCCGTGGAAACTCGCCAAGGAAATATCCAAACCCGCCACGGGCGGTTCGTCGGAGGGGTGTCGCATGGCGTCGAAGTGGTCGAAATCGACTCGGGCGCCGTTCGTGTCACCGTGCTGCCGACTCGCGGCATGTCGATTTGGAAAATCGAATCCGAAGGTATCCGCTACGGTTGGGATTCCCCCATTTCGGGGCCGGTCCATCCGGCGCTGGTCCCGACCTTCGACCCCAGTGGATTGGGCTGGCTCGAAGGCTTTGACGAATTGGTGGTGCGATGCGGACTCGAAAGCAACGGCGCTCCGCAGCACGATGAACAAGGCCAACTCGTCTACCCGCTGCACGGCCGAATTGGAAACCTTGCCGCCGATTCTTTGGCCATCGAATACGACGAAGCCTCGGGGCGATTGGATCTCGTCGGCGAGGTCATCGAATCGCGATTGTTCTTTAAACGGCTGCGACTCAAGAGTCGCATTCGCGTCCAAGCCGGCAGCCACCGCGTCTATTTGATGGATGATGTGACCAACGAGCTATCGACCGAAGCGACGATGCAGTTGCTGTACCATATCAACATCGGTTCCCCGATCCTTGAAGAGGGTGCCGTCTTGGAAGCCCCGATCGAAGAACTTGCCCCCAAAGATGCGCTGTCGGCAGCTGAAATGGACCACTGGAATCAATTTGAGAAGCCTGAGAACGGCTATCGAGAACGAGTCTATTTTGCGACCTTGTGCCACGACGACTCGAACGAGACCACCACGATGGTCCGTTCCCAAGACAAATCTCGAGGCATGGCGGTGACGTACAACACCAGCAAGTTGCCTCGCTTTATCCTCTGGAAAAACACGGCTGCGAAAAGTGATGGCTATGTCGTCGGAATGGAACCCGCCACGAACTATCCCAACGCTCGGTCCTTCGAAACCGAGCAAGATCGCATGGTCACGCTTCAACCGGGCGAGACCGTGTCGTTCCGCCTATCGCTGCTGCCTCTGATCAATCAACAAGCGGTTGAAAAAACGAGCCAAAGGATCAAGGAACTGTCCACACACCATGATCCCGTGATCCACGCGCAACCCAAGAAGGGGTGGTCCGTCGACAGCTGAGACCCGATTTCCGCGGAAGCTGTGGGTCATCGAATACAGGCTGGCGGTTTTGCGAGGCATGACCTGTGACAAAGGACGAGCAGTTCCTGCTCTCAGCACAACGGTTGATCACGACTTGCACAGTGCAGGGCTCCGAGGCCCCAAACTAAATCGCGGCAATCCATCGTTTCCACCACGGCTCCGTGCGCTAGCTCTTGCAACGTTCCTCTCGCCTGATCGTCTGCCGCTTGCTGGCCAAACGCCGGGACCAACAAACGGTCTCGCCCAAGCATCAAGAAATTGCAGTAGCTTTCCGGCACCCGTTGCTGGTTGATTTCACGAGCGGCGGGAATCGGCAACCGATGCACCTGGACTTGGGGGTCAGTCTCGCTGGCCCACAACTGGAGTTGGCGATAGTTTGCTTCAAGAGGCTGATGATTGGGATCGTCGGGATCGTCGCAGACAGCGACCACCACATTTTCGGGATCAAGAAAACGAGCGAGTTGATCGATATGTCCATCGGTATCGTCACCGACCAAGCCACCTCCTGTGAGCCAGACAATCTCGGTCACCCCAAGTTGCGTGTGAAGCTCCATCGCGATCTGCTCGCTGGACCAGCCACGATTTCGCGTATCGGTGACCAGACATTCCGGCGTGGTCAACAAGCGACCTTGGCCATCGGTTTCCATCGCACCGCCTTCCAAACACAGCTTGCTACGAACCGAGTCGATTCCAATATGCTCGCAAATGGCCGCGGCAGCCGCATCGTCGGCCTCCCAACGCGAGTACTTTCCGCCCCACGCGTTGTACCGCCAATCGACCCCCAACAACCGATCCTCATGACGGTCATAGACAAAGGTCGGGCCGTAGTCACGCACCCACGCATCGTTGGTTTCCACCACGACCAGTTCGAGGCGGCCGCGACGGAGCGAAGCATCGCCAACCTGAAGCCGTTTTTTCGCCAACGCAAGCTGTGTGGGCGGAACCAGCATTCGCACGTCGGTGCTCTGAGAAAGCGTCTCGGCCCAGGCCGCATAGAAGGCAGGCAGGGATTTGTAGAAGCCTGGCCAAGTCTCTTTGTTATGGGGCCATGAAAGCCAAATGGCTTGCTGTGGCTCCCATTCCGCAGGCACACGGCGCTGTACCGAGGGCGAGCGGCGATCCACCGAGGGCGAGCCGCCAGATGATTGAGTCAAATTCGCTCCGCTAAACGACTATTCGCCTTCGAGTTTGATCTCTTCTTTGACCTTCTGAATAAAGTGAGGCGACTTGCCCCCTTTGCTCAATTCGGTCGCACGTTTCTCCGCTTCCTTCTTCTGATCAAACTCGAAAACAGCGACGCGTTTGAGGTTCTGGCTAAACACCCCCCAATAGAGTTTCAGACGGACATCTTCCGCCGCCTTCTTCTTCGTCTTTCGAGTCGACGCTCTCTTCTTTGTCGCTCTTTTCTTGGCCGTAGCCTGCTTTTCCGCAGCCTCCGCCTCCGCTGCTTTCGCTTTTCGACTGACGACCTTTCGGGCCATGTGAACCAAAGGGGTTACGAGGAAGTTTTGGGTGAATCGTTAGGCGGATAAGATAACACGCCCTTAGCGATGTTGTCACCGGGGCAAGGGTACGAAATACGGCAGATGTATACATGCGACCACATCTTCGGGCAGGTTGCGAACAGGTTCTGTAAGGAATAGGAAAAAGGATCGCTATTCTTTGGAGCGTTTCTCGCGTATGCTAACGGTTTGTGCTCAGGACTTCGTCAGTAGGCCGGGCGAAAGGATCTGTGTTCTTTCCTCGTTTCTTTCGAGTCCGCACGTTCATTTCTACCGATCACGGAGAGACATCAAGATGCAGGTAAGCGTCTCGGCGCGTCACGGCAGTCTTCAACCAGGCGATCAACAGCTTATCGTGGAGAAGGCGGAAAAGTTACGGCGTCTTTACGACCGAATCAATGCGATCGAAGTCACCGTCGACTTAGAAAATTTGGACAAGCCTTCCTTGGAAATACGTGTTTCGGCGGAGAAGACCGACGATTGTCTCTCCACCGCAGCCGCCGGCACGGTGATCGCCGCACTCGATTTAGCGATTCCGAAAGTCGAACAGCAACTCCGCCGACTCAAAGAGAAAAAGACCGGTCATCGGACCGCAGGACACAAACACATTGACCCTTCGGTTGCTGCGGAAGAGGAATAGTCGCACTTGGTCCTTGGCGACCCTTTCGGCATGCTCCTTCGCGTCAATCACTGAGAGAAGCCTTGGCTGCAGCGAGTCGACCGGAAACGTTCGACCGATGTGGTCCATCGATCTCGCAGATGCAACTCATCCATTTGATTTCATAAAGGAATCCCATCCCAATGAAGTTCGCAGACTTTATCAACACCAAAGCCATTCGTGCGGATTTGAAGGCCGTTTCGAAGGAAGAGGTTATTCGAGAATTGGTCCAATCGCTTTTGGACTCGGGCCAAATTGAAGCCGATCAGCAAGAAGACATCATTTCGGCCATCATGAAGCGTGAAGATCTCGGCAGCACCGGCATCGGTCGTGGCGTCGCGGTCCCTCACACCAAGCACCCCAGCGTGCAGAAGTTGGTTGGCACGGTAGGGGTCAGTTCCGAAGGGGTCGATTTCGATTCCCTCGACGGCGAGCGTGTTCAATTGTTTTTCCTGTTGATTAGCCCACCGGAACGTCCCGGCGATCACTTGCGGGCGCTCGAGAACATTTCGCGTCAATTACGCGACGAGAATTTCTGCCGGTTCCTCAAGCAGAGCAAAACGGCCGACGACATCAGCCAGTTGCTTCAAGAAGCCGACGACAACCAGTTTGTATCTGGCTAATGAATAATGATTCCTCGCTTTCAACGACGGTCGTCGTGCGCAATCCCCAGGGATTGCATGCTCGCCCCGCCGACATGTTGGTCCGACTCGCGCAGCAGTTCGAATCGACGATCAAGATCGGCAAGGGTGGCGAACACGTCGATTGCAAAAGCATTCTGTCACTACTGACCCTTGGGGCAGCTGCGGGAACGGAGTTGTCGGTGTCAGCGCATGGTTCGGATGCAGAAACCGCGGTCCAAGCGATCGTGGGTTTGTTCGAAGCGGGATTCGAGGAAATGGGCGAATAAGCCGATCCTTTGATGATCGAATTACAAGGTATCCCCGTATCGCCGGGAGTCGCTATCGGTCCCGCGCTCGTTTTGGACGCGGACGGATATCGAATTCCCCGTTGCTTGGTCGCCGCAGAAGATGCGGCGGGCGAGTTCGCGCGCCTCACGACTGCGGTCGACGCCGTCTCGGCTCGATTGGAAACGAACCGGCTTGAAACTTCGGCTGTCGCCGGCGCCAATACAGGCGACATCTTTGCAGCCCAGTTGCAAATGTTGCACGACCCGCGACTGCATGCGGAGCTGGGGCGTCGCATCCAGGAGGATTTCCAATCGTCCGCGTATGCGGTCAGCCGCGTGCTGAACAATTACGCCACCGCACTCCGCCGACTCGACAATCCGCTGCTTGCCGATCGCGCCGAGGATGTGCTCGATATTGAGAAACAACTGCTGCTGGAACTCGGCGCGGTTTCTCGGCAACCGCTTTCGGATTTGACCGAACCGGTGATCGTCCTTTCGCATGTGCTCACCCCGAGCGAAACGGCCGGCTTGGATCGTCGCTACGTGCGTGGTTTTTGCACCGAAACAGGGGGTCCCGGCGGCCACACGGCCATTGTTGCGAAAGGCCTCGAACTGCCGGCGGTCGTTGGAATCGGACCGTTTCTTGACGCGATCGGCAGCGCAGCGCATGTCATTGTCGATGGCGATCGCGGTCGGGTGATCATCGATCCCGATGCGGCCACGTTGGAACACTACCAGCTACGGCTGCAGCAGCGTCAATCGCTTACCGCACGCCTTGCCGAATTAAAGGATTTGCCGGCCGAAACGTCCGATGGCCTTCGGATCCAATTGAGCGCCAACATTGAGTTCCCACAAGAAGCACATGCTTGCTTGGAACGGGGGGCCGACGGAATCGGTTTGTATCGAACCGAGTTCTTGTACTTGTCGAGTGCCGATGAGCCGAGCGAGGAAGATCACTACGAAGCGTACAGCCAAGTGGTACGTGAAATGGATGGCCGTCCGGTCGTGATCCGAACGCTCGATCTTGGCGCGGACAAGATGGGACATCGGCCGTTGGTCGAACAAGAGCACAACCCGTTCCTCGGTCTCCGAAGCATTCGCTTGTCACTTCGTAATCTGGATTTGTTTCGCCCCCAATTGAGAGCGATCTTACGGGCAGCCGTCCACGGTGATATCCGCGTGATGTTTCCGCTGATCACGACGATCGTCGAATTGCGTCAAGCACGAATGCTGTTGAACGTGGTTGCAGAGGATTTGAGCGAATCGGGCATCCCCTACCGATCGGATATCCCGGTGGGAATGATGGTGGAAGTCCCTGCCGCCGTGGTGATGCTTGACCATTTCGTCCGCGAAGTTGACTTCTTCAGTATCGGCACGAACGATTTGGCCCAATACACCTTAGCGGTCGACCGCAGCAACGAATATGTTGCCGATTTGTATCAATCCTGTGATCCCGCCGTGCTTCGCTTGATCGCCCGAAGCATCGAAGTGGCAGACGCCAATGACACCCCCATTGCCGTCTGTGGCGAGATGAGCAGCAACCCGGCTCGAGCACTGTTGCTGATCGGACTCGGCGTGCGGAACTTGAGCGTTCCACCGTCGACACTGCATCGTGTCAAGAAGGCCATTCGCAGCGTGACGATGGAGCAATGCCAACAGATCGCCGAACGCGTGATGAAGTTCCAAACCGCTCGCGACGTCGACCTGTATTTGCTCGACCGGTTGGGTGACTTGGTACCGGAATTGGTTCTGAAATAGCAGAAGCGAGAAACACAATTGGGATCCTCCTCCGATTGCAGAATCCCGCAAGAACGAAAATGAGTACTTTGACGGATCAAACCGAATCAGCCACAAGCCGGACGCCGCAGCAGCCTCTCGAGGCAGTGCTACGAATTCGCTACCGCGTTCGTTTCGAAAAAAAGGATTTGTTGCGTTGGATTAGCCATCGCGACCTTGCTCGGCTTTGGGAACGAGTCGTTCGACGCGTGGCGTTAAAACCGTCCATGACCGAAGGCTTTCACCCCAAACCCCGCATCGGATTCCCCTCGGCGTTGGCCCTGGGTGTCGAAGGATTTGACGAAGTGGTCGAACTTGACCTTGCCGAGGACTTGTCACCCGCCGAGTTGCTTGAACGACTCGCCAGCGACAACCAACCGGGACTGACCATCAAGAGTGTGGCCCGGTTGCCCGCAGGCGCGAAGAAAGCGCAACTGCGATGCAGCGACTACACGATCACGATCCCCGAAGGCACCGACCGGGCAAAAATCAACGATGCCATTGAACAGTTAAAAAAACAAGACACGGTATCGATCGAGAGAAAAAAGAAACCCGTGGTTGCTACGGTGGCCACACAAATCCCCAAGCTTGAACTGGGCCCGAGCCACCTGCATTTGTCGCTTGCCGCAACCGATGCGGCATCGCTGAAACCGCATGATGTCCTGGCTCTGCTTGGCTTTGACGATTGGATCGAAAACGGATCGTCGGTCGCGCGGGTCCGCGTTGCCTTAGAGAGCGATTTTGAATCCGACGATGCCAACGAGTTCGTTCGAGCCGAAACAACCTAAACACCGCATACGAAACCCCGGCGAGCGTCCATACGAACCGACCGTTTTCGTTCGTACCCAGCTGGCCAAACACCTGAAAGGTGAATGTTCATGAAGAAAGAAATGTTGATCAACGTGTTGCAGCCCGAGGAGTGTCGGATTGCCGTTCTTGAGAACGACCGACTTGACGAACTCTACATCGAGCGGAAAAGCGTCGAAGCGTTTGCCGGCAATATTTATCGCGGCAAGATTGTCAACTTAGAGCCGAGCATCCAGGCGGCATTTGTCGACTTCGGCGTCGGCCGCAACGGTTTCCTGCACATCAGTGACGTCGAACCTCAGTATTTTCGTCAAGGAGGTTACGACCCCGAAGAAGTGATGCGAGAATCGGATGAAATGGCCGAAGCGGCTGCCAAACGAGCGCGGGATTCAGGGCATGGTCGAAAACACGCTTTCAAAGGCGGGCGTCCACGCGTCAAGCCACCGATCCAAGAAATCTTTCGCCGTGGCGACGAGGTGTTGGTTCAAGTCATCAAGGAAGGCATCGGGACCAAAGGCCCGACACTGAGCACCTACATTTCGATTCCTGGCCGTTACTTGGTGCTGATGCCTGCGCTCGGTCGCGTCGGGGTGAGTCGAAAGATTGAAGATGATGACGACCGCAAACGATTGAAACGATGCTTGCTGTCGCTAAACCCGCCCAAAGGACTCGGCTTTATCGTGCGTACCGCGGGTGCGGGCCGTAGCGAGCCCGAATTGCAGCGCGACCTCGAATACTTGCTGCGACTTTGGAAAGCGATCGTTCGACGCGTCAAAGGCAGCAACGACCCCGGCGTGCTGTATGAGGAGAGCGATCTGATCATTCGAACGATTCGCGACATTTACAGCGAAGACATTGACCAAATCATTATCGACGAGCGTGAATCGTACGAGAAAGCCAAGGACTTCTTACGGATGGTCATGCCGCGCGTGGTTGACCGATTGAAGTTGCATGACGGCGCGCAACCGCTGTTTCACAAGTACAAACTTGAAGAAGAGATCATGCGGATCAATCAACGCCAAGTGCCGCTTCCCGAAGGTGGATCGATCGTGATTGACCCGACCGAAGCCTTGGTGGCGATCGACGTCAACAGCGGCAATTTCCGAGGGACCGATGCCGCCGAAGAAAATGCGTTCCGCTTGAACATGGCGGCGGCCAAAGAGATCGCTCGTCAATTGCGTTTGCGAGACCTCGGTGGCGTCATCGTCAATGACTTTATCGACATGCGAAAGGAAAGCCATCGCCGCAAACTCGAACGAGCCTTGCGCGACGCGATGGCAAACGATCGTGCGAGAACGAAGATCTTGCGGACCAGCCCGTTCGGCTTGATCGAAATGACGCGGCAACGAATCCGCCCAAGTTTGAAACGCAGCATCTACACCGATTGCCCATGTTGCCAAGGTCGTGGCTTGGTCAAGACCGCCGAGAGCATGTCGATCGAAGTGATTCGGATGCTCGCCTTGGCGGTTCAAAACAAGCACATCGAGCGCGTCACGATTCGCGTCAACGATGAAGTCGCCGCACACTTGAACAACAAGAAACGTCGTGAGGTGATGGAGATGGAAGACGTCGGTAAAATGGCGGTCCAAATCCTCGGAAGCGAAGGGTTATTCCCAGAACACCTCGAGATGGATTGTCGTGACGCCCATGGCGAACGGGTCGAGATCGACTCTTAGTCGCAGCGTCGGACCTCAAACACCGTAAAAGACGAACATCCAAAGCCGT
The DNA here is from genome assembly GCF_007860135.1 of Novipirellula artificiosorum. Lineage (NCBI taxonomy): Bacteria > Pseudomonadati > Planctomycetota > Planctomycetia > Pirellulales > Pirellulaceae > Novipirellula > Novipirellula artificiosorum. The sequence continues at coordinate 1,600,455 of NZ_SJPV01000001.1, read as the reverse complement.
AAGGGGCTCTTGCGCCTCCCTCAATCGGCTGGCGGGCTCGTGCTTTTCAGTGGACCCAAATCGACGTATCCTATAGAGATCGTTTAGTTTCTTAGTATCGAGTGACGTGAAAGCGAGCGGCAACCAACGTTGCTTCAACTTGATGAGCGAAATCCTGCTCTATTACAGGCGTCCTGACCCAACCACTTGGGTTTACCTGTCGTCATTCTTGACGATTGGGTTGTTTTTCGTTTTCCATCGGTTTTGGAGTTTCCGCAACCTCGACGTGATCCTGCTGATCCTGCTCGCGCCCGGACTGTTGATGGTCCACAAAGGATGGCAACGTCAAATCCAAGAGATCGAATCGGAAGTGGTCGCGCAGCGGCACGCCCCACCGATGCCGACGGGAGGCGGCGGCAACCAAGACGCATCTGCAAGCCAAACGTCGGCGCGCCAACAACCGCCTCAACAAGGTCCGTTGTCGGTCACCAGCCGAGAATTCTTCGTCTCCTTGTTAGCTCCATTGCCTCAAGCAACGGACGCAGCTGCAGACTCGATCGACGCCGCGCCACCGGTTGAAGACGGCTTGGAAGAGAACGCCCCGGTCGCGATGGCTCCGATGACGTCCGATAGCGATAGCGATGTCGAACCGGCGTCCATCCGTCGCTACGGGTTCATCTACTTGTTCTTGATCCAATTTCTGATTCTCACTCGACTGCTACTTGACCCTTTGATGGTTCGCCGTCCCCAATTGGATCCGAATCTCACCAGTGGCGGATTGACGTTCATCGGCGTCTCGTTGTTCATTTTCATGATGGCCAATGTGGTCAATAGCACGCCGCGCATTCAGATCGAGCAGGGCCCCAAACTGGGGCCGGGATATGCGTTGATGAACATGTTGCCGGCGATTCCAACGCGACCGGTTACCGATGCATTGGCCGCGGGTGCACCCGCGACCGAACCCGAACTGACCGAACCTCAAGCTCACCTCGCGACCCTTGCCAAGGTCCTTGCCATCGCAGCTCACGCGGCCATCGTGATCGGCATCGTGCTGATCGGCAATTGGCACTTCAGCAACATCAAGGCCGGTGTGGGCTGCGCGACGCTGTACTTGATGTTGCCCTACACCGCGCAGTACACCGGCCGTGTGGACCATGCGTTGCCTGCGGCGTTACTGCTATGGGCCGTTCTATGTTATCGCAAACCCTTGTTCGCCGGCATCTTCCTTGGTCTTGCCTCGGGCTTGGTCTACTACCCGCTGTTTCTGTTGCCGCTTTGGATCAGTTTCTATTGGCGCCGCGGTGTCTGGCGGTTCCTGATCGGTGTTGGCGCCATGCTCGGATTGCTGATGATGTTGTTGTCGTTCGCAGGGACGGAATCACTGATTGAGCATCTGCGAACGATGTTTGGTCTATTCAAACCCGAGGTGGAACAGGCGCGTCTGGGTGGAATTTGGGGGCTGGGTTGGAATCCCATTTGGCGACTACCGGTCATCGTTGCATTTGTGATCCTGTGTTCGTTCCTCGCCGCCTGGCCTGCGCAGAAGAATCTCGGCACGTTGATTGGTTGTTCGGCTGCGGTGATGGTTGCGGCCCAATTCTGGCATGGCTACGGTGGCGGCTTGTACATTGCGTGGTTCTTGCCGTTGTTGTTGTTGACCATTTTCCGTCCCAATCTCCAAGACCGGATCGCAGCGAAAGTCGTTTCGGCTACTTCCAACTCACGTTTTCGCCGTTCATCGATGGAAGGTGATCCCGCTTGACCGATTCAACCGCCATCTCAGGAACAAACGTTGGCAACGGTGATGACGCACTTGATCGGTATCGCACTCAGTTGCAACAGATCGAAGCGGCGCGAAGCTTGTTGAAGATTCGCGATCGGAAATTCGGCACCGCTCGGGTGGTCTTGTTTCTGTTGGCGATTGTCTTTCTGTTTCTCGGGACCCACTTTGGCGGCATGCCATCGGCATGGCCGATCGGTTGGATCGCGCTGGCCGGCTTTCTTACCACAGTCATTTTGAATGAACCGGTTCGTGATCAGCTAGAATCCCTTCGTCGTGAACGCTCCGTTGTTCGTCGTCTGATCGCCCGAATCGAACGAGATTGGCAGCGACTGGCAACCGCCACCCTGAGCCGCCAATTATCGGAAATTGAACTGCCCACCGCTCAGCATGACGTCGCAACCGACTTGGATTTGCTTGGCAAGGCATCATTGTTTCACTTGGTATCGATGACCGCGACCACTCCGGGTATTCGTACACTTGCGTCGTGGTTGACCGGACCTGCGATCGCCGCCGAGGCAATCCCACGGACTCGAGCGATTGAAACGCTCGCTCCATTGCGCGAGGAACGGATCCGTTTTTACATGCTTTCGCGAAAGGTTGCCGAAAGCAGCGGGGATCCTGATCGCTTTGCTTCGTGGGCCGGCGGTGAGCGATGGCTCGAGTCGCGTCGCTGGTTGTCGATTTGGGCGAATGTCTCGGCGATACTTGCAGGCGTTTTCTTCGTTGGCGTGCTTGCGTCCGTGCTTGGAATCAGTGCTGCCGGAAATCCCAAACTGCATTTAGCCGGTTTGATTGGACTCGGGTTCATCAATCTGCTGATGACTAGCATCATGCTTGGGCCGGCACACAGCATCTTTTCGATCGCCATGGCCAGTCGCAGTGCGGTGGCCGACTATGCCGAATTGTTTGACGCCGCCCATGAGTTGCCGGTCGATGACGCCAACGGAGAAATGTCCAAACTGGGACAGATTCGCGATACCCTTTTGACGGGCGAACGGTCGGCTGCCGAAGGCATGCGATCGTTACAAAAGGTTGCCTCGGCTGGATCACTTCGGCAATCCGCCGCAACGTTCTTGGTCTACCTTCCTTTACAGGCCTTCGCATTGTGGGACGTCCGCGTGTTGCATCGGCTCGAGCAATGGCAACAGCAGTACGGTGACGTCGTTTCCAACTGGTTCGAAGCTCTCGGACAATTTGAATCGTTGGTCTCTCTTGCGGCGCTCCGAGATGAGTATCCGCAGTGGACGTTTCCGCAATGGAAAACAACGAGCGATGGGGGTGGAACACTCGCCGCCGTCTCGATCGGGCATCCGCTACTGAATGATACCGACCGCGTCACCAACGATGTTTCGGTAGGCCCATCGGGAACGTTGTTGTTGGTGACCGGCAGCAACATGTCGGGCAAAAGCACCATGCTTCGAAGCATTGGATTGAACGTCGCGTTGGCTGCGACTGGGGCGCCCGTGTGTGCGAGCGAGTTCGCGCTGCCGTCGATGGAGTTGGCGACAAGCATACGCGTCAGTGACAACCTCAGCGAAGGGGTCTCGTTTTACATGGCGGAGCTGCACCGGCTCAAACAAGTCGTCGATCACGCCCGACGTCTGGCGCAGCAAGATGATCGCGTGTTGCTGTTCTTGCTCGACGAGATTCTTCAAGGCACCAACAGCCGCGAACGCCAAATCGCTGTCGTCCAGGTGCTGCGGCACTTGATCAACTTGCAGTCCATCGGCGCGATCAGCACGCATGACTTGGAATTGGCTGACGAACCCGATCTCCACTCGATGGCTCATACCGTTCATTTCCGCGAAACGATCACCAAGGGCGACGACGGTCACGATACAATGACGTTTGACTACAAGATGCGGGAAGGTGTCTCGCCCACCACCAATGCGCTTCGTTTGCTTGAAATGGTGGGGCTGTAGCAACCCGCCACCCCTGTTTGTCGAAAGGGACCCCACCGTCATGACCATGATTTCGGAACAACCGCTGATGGTGTCCTTGATGCTTGGGCTGATTGGCGCGGCCCTCTTGTTCGGATGGTTGCAAACCGGGAAACGCCTCCCCGGAATCGCCGGTGTGGTTCTGCTGCTGTTGATTCCCGTCGCCTGGATTGCCGCATCGTTGTTGGTCACCGATCGCGAACAAATCGAAACGATCCTGTTCGAAGTCGCAGCGGCCGTCGAAGCCGGGGAATACGAAAAAACGTATCAATACATCGGCGACCCCGATGCCGAACAGCAAGCAAGACAAGAATTGCCCCTGTATACTTTTAAGTCAGCCAAGATCAATTCGATCCGAGGCATCGACATCATTGATGGCAGCAGCCCGACCGAAGCAGACGTCGATCTAACGGTCAAAGCAGACGTGAGCAACAAGTCGGGATCGATTCGAGACCTTCGCGTCGTGCGACGGCTGATCCTGCGAATGCAAAAGAATACGGGCGGCGTTTGGAAAGTGGTTCAATACCAACACCTGCCGATGTTAGGCGGCCCCGACCAGTTCAGCAACAATGTCGTGCACTAGTGGACCGTCAGCAATAAATTTCAGGGTAGTGGATTTCGCCAGAAATCCGTAACTCAAATGTTCGTAGGGACCTCTGGCGAAGTCCACTACGTCCCAACTCGCAGTTTTAACCTTGACGGTCCACTCGAGCATTTTTGCCTTGATGTGCCTTTCCTCCGAATCCCCACCTTTGACAAGTAGCACCCCATGACTCCTTTCCTTCGTCGATTGAATTCCTTTCTGAGCGCAACCGTTTTGCTGATCGGTTTCCAGATGCCGATTCCTGCATTTGCCGAAGCACCTGCAAAACAAAAAACACTCTCGGTCGTTCCGACCACCAACCCCGATGGCTGGCGGATCCTCCAAGGCGAGGATTTGTTTGCTGCCTATTTGGCCAACAGCGGCGGAAAGCCGATCGTCTATCCGATAGAGGGTCCGGGTGGGCAACGGATGACCCGTGATTTCCCAATGCTTGACAGCACGCCGGGTGAAAAACACGACCATGACCACCATCGCTCGTTGTGGTTCACGCACGGAGACGTCAATGGCGTTGACTTTTGGGCCGACGATGAGGGATCAGGCAAGATCGTCCAAATCGCCGGGGAGGCCGTGGTTGATCCGAAAACCGGCAACGTGGTGGTCACCACAAAGAACGAATGGCGAGATGCGACAGGCAAACGATTGTTGAGCGACACACGCACCTTTACGTTTGGCGCACAGCAGGATCAACGAGTCATCGATTGCGAATTGCGACTCGATGCGACCGATGGCGATGTGAACTTTGGCGACACCAAAGAGGGGAGCTTTGGCATTCGCGTGGCCGGAACGATGAAGGTCGATGCGAAATTAGGGGGAAAGATCACCAATGCCGAAGGGCTTCAAGACGGCGAAGCCTGGGGCAAGCAATCGAATTGGGTCGATTACAGTGGCCCGGTCGATGGCAAAACGGTTGGGATCACCCTGTTCTATCATCCGTCCAGTTTCGCGGCACCCTGCTTTTGGCACGTACGGACTTACGGATTGTTTGCGGCCAATCCCTTCGGCGTGCATCACTTCACGGGTGGAAAACCAACCGCCGGGGTCACGCTTCGCGCGGGAACCTCGTTGGACATCCGTTGTCGAGTCCTTTTGCATCAAGGCAAATTCGATCCCGAGAAGGCCGCTTTGGAGTTCGCCGCCTACGCCGAACAAGCGATGCCTTAAACCAGGAACTCCCGACGGACCCGAGTAAAATACTCCAGCAGGGGCCGGACTTGGTTGTTCTCGTCGATCATGCCTGAGTGGCTCAAAAGGTGTGACTCGGCGTCCGACCAACCGTCCCAGACGACAGCATGAACGCAGTGTTTTGCTAACAACGTTCGAATCAGCGGTCCCGCGACTCGAAGCTGCTCACTGCGAGCATCCAAATCCCACGGCGTGGCCGGTAAGGTTTCGATCGGTAACGTTGCGTGTTGGTCAACACCACGATCCCCAGGGACTGCCAACTGCACCATCAACGGCATTCCCAACGTCGCCCAGCGGTCGATCATTTGACCAAAGTCGACTGCCGATCGGGGCAGCGTCGCGCCGCTGGAGTAGTTCAGGCGAATGTCGAGTCCCAAGCCTGCCATACCGAGTCCGCTACGTGCCAGTGCATCGGCAAAGTGCAGCGGCGAAATTCCATCACGATGATTCGCCAAGTACTCGCCAAATGGCTGGTCGAAACTCATGATTGCTGGCGTGTTCGGGTCGTTGCGACGAACCGTTTGCAAAATCCCTACGGCCAACCGCATGACTTGTTCGTCATCAAGCTGCAGCGGACCGGGCGTATTGAGTCCCGATGCACAATTCCAAAGCTGGACCGTCCCACGCAATTGAACCACCGTTCGCTCAACAAACTGACAAACCGACGCGAGCAGTGATTCAAAGTTGTCTTCAAGCAGGTAGAGCCAATGCGGCAGCATGCGTTCACGAAAATCCAACAGCGGTCCACCAATGACTCGTAATCCCTGCGCGGCACACCATTGGATCGATGCTTCGGCCGCGTCGTAATCAAACCGACCTGAATCCGTTTCGATTTCCGCCCAGCTGACACGCACCGCTGCGGTATTGAATGCGCTGCAATAGTCCTCGGCATGCGGGCTTTCCTTGGGGCTAGGCGGAACGACCGACGCACCCAGCAACGTTCCAATCTGTGTCTCGCGTTGCTTGCGGAATGCAATCGACTGCATCGCATAGCTGTCACCGAGGTCAGCCAGCGCCTGAGTCAAGAACGCGATCGCTTCGACGGCGATTTCGGATGCCGTGCCTGGGTCACCTCGCCGCTGTGCGGCGTCAAGAAATCGATCCGTACCCCGTTGCAGAAGATCGTTGAACTTGGCGCTCAACACCAACCCGGCACGTTCCCAAGCATCGGATTGAACTCGAGCCCGCGAGCAACTGCCGCGGGCCAATTCGAGCATCAACAAATGGGGCTCGTCGAGCGGACGAAGACTGCACGTGCTGAGTGTCGTATAGCCGACGCCTTCGACCGGGCAGGCCAAAAAGAGTTTCCCAGACGAATCGATCCCGCGAGTGATTGTGAGTTGCGAGCCATCAAATTCGCTGCGAGATTGCCAGGGAACTCCTTCGATGCCACAGATATAGGCATTTTTCCACAGCGATTCCTTGACCAGATCCTGCACCGTGTCGGGGACGTCAAAGTGAAACTGTCCCATAGTTGCAAGCCAAGCTATTCCAAGGAAAAGAAGAAAACCCAATCAACGCAAAACTCCGCCATACCGTTTTGGATCCGCCAGAAACCGAGACCAGCTTCTGCGGAAAGATTGGCGTTCCTTGCGTATTGTACTTTCTCACCGCCCAGCACGCGAGACGAGACAGGGCGAGCCCCAAAATAGTGAGCCGGCTTGTCGGCCATCGCATCGTTTGCGAAAGTAAGCTTATGAACCCCACCGCGAACGAACCGACCGACGACCTTTACGAATTCGACGCCTCCGGCGCCCTGCTCAAGACCCACTTGCCGCTCCCACGACGTAGCGGCAAGGTACGCGATGTCTACGATCTGGGCGACGCATTGATGATCGTCAGCAGCGACCGGATCAGTGCCTTTGACTTCATCCTGCCGAGCGGGATCCCTGGCAAGGGCCGTTTGCTGACGCAAATGAGCCGGTTTTGGTTCTCTCGCCTCGACGTTCGCCATCACTTGCGCAGCAGCGACGTCCCGGTCCGCGTGTCGAATCAATTTGATACCGCGCCGCTCGAGGGACGCATCATGATTGTCGAAAAAGCGAAGGTGGTCCCATTCGAATGCGTGGTCCGCGGCTATTTGGAAGGGAGCGGGTTGCGAGAGTACGAGGCAAGCGGGGAGGTCTGCGGCAACAAGCTTCCCCCAGGGCTTCGTCAATGTGATCGCTTACCCGAAGCCATCTTCACGCCCGCAACGAAGGCGGAAGAAGGGCACGACGAGAACGTATCGATTGGCCGAATGATCGCCGATGTGGGCAGCGACTTGGCGCTAGAACTTCGCCGCAAGAGCCTCGAGATCTACGAACAGGCCTCCCAATACGCAGCCACCCGAGGCTTGCTGATCGCCGACACGAAATTCGAATTTGGCATCGTGAATGACGAATTGGTCTTGGTGGATGAAGTCTTGACACCCGACAGCTCTCGGTTCTGGGACGCAGCGAGCTATTCGCCAGGTGCAGCTCAACCGTCGTTCGACAAACAATTTGTCCGCGAATACTTGTCGACATGCGGATGGGACAAACAAAGCAATCCGCCTCCGCTACCACCCGAGGTGATCGAGCAGACGGCAGCGAAATACCACGAAGCCTTTCAACGCATCACGGGCGAGTCGCTACTCTAGCCCCAACGCGGCAAAGATCTGCCTGGCGCCGGCTGCGGCCGGCATTTGACCAAGCAGGACCTGTTGCTCAATGTCGGCGTAGATCTGCTTCACGGCCGAGTGCGTGTGGATCGCTCGCCGCAGATGCTCATCGACCAGTGCCCATAACCATCGCAGATTTTGGCGTTGGCGACGATCGATAAACTCACCGCGGTCTCGCCGCATTTGGCACTTCGTTTCGATCGCTTCCCAAACCGCTTCGATGCCGGCATCGTCACGAGCACTGCAGGTCAAGATGGTGGGTGCTTTTTCACGGTCATGTCCGGTCAACGACTCCAAGGCGGTGTGGTATTGCCGTGCCGCGAGCTCCGCAGCTTTGCGGTTGTCGCCATCGGCTTTGTTCACCGCAATCACATCCGCAAGTTCCAACAGCCCCCTTTTGATTCCTTGAAGCTCATCGCCGGCCCCTGGCAACATCAGCGCCAAAAAACAATCGGTCATGTCACACACCATCGTTTCCGATTGACCGACCCCCACGGTTTCGACCAGAACCACATCGTAACCGGCCGCTTCGGCGACAAACATGGTTTCGCGTGTCTTGTTCGCCACGCCGCCGAGCGTCCCCGCCGCAGGCGACGGACGAATGAACGCGTTGACCTCGGACGCCAGTTCATTCATACGAGTTTTGTCGCCGAGAATGCTGCCCCCGCTGACGCCGCTTGAGGGATCGACCGCCAAAACAGCGACCTGCAATCCACGCCGAACCAAGTGCATCCCCAGGGCTTCGATGAACGTACTCTTGCCCACGCCGGGAACCCCCGTAATTCCAATCCGCAACGCATCACCCGTGAACGGAAGTAGCCGTGTGAGCAATTCTTCGGCAATCGGGCGATGCCGGGGACTACTCGACTCGATCACGGTCAGCGCTTGAGCAAAGACCGACAGGTTGCGGTCGCGAACGCCTGCGAAGTAATCGTCTGCGGTCAGTTGGCGACGGCGTGGTGCGGGGGACATGAGGAATGGAGTGTTGGAGGTCACGCCGTAGCGTGCGAGAGGGAAGGAGAGCCGTGCGGTAGAGCTGGAACAACCCAACACAGAACCCTGTCGTTGTTCACGAAGAACAACGACATGGCTCCGACCGCCCGGCACGTCAAGGCATCAACTGCAGCGCTCCGCTAGTGATTTGTCACAGCGAAGAATGGGGGTACGACCGACCGCTTGGGGCCCTTTGCACTAGGAGACCAGCGAAATCTCAAGCTGATCCGCAAGCTTCTGAAGCAACATCACTGCGGCATCGCTGATCACCGTACCGGGACCGAACACGGCCGCGGCTCCCGCGTCGTACAACGCCTGGTAATCTTGAGGTGGAATCACGCCACCGGCAACAATCATGATGTCTTCACGACCGAGCTTGGTCAGTTCTTGCTTGAGCTCAGGCACCAGCGTCAAATGGCCTGCGGCAAGCGAGCTGACACCGACGATATGAACGTCGTTTTCGACCGCTTGCTTTGCCGTTTCACCGGGAGTCCGGAAGAGCGGACCGATGTCCACGTCGAAGCCGAGGTCGGCAAACGCCGAGGCGATGACCTTCTGACCGCGGTCGTGCCCATCTTGTCCCATCTTGGCAACCATGATACGAGGCCGACGACCCTCGGCCTTTTCAAACCGATCGACCAAGTCGAGTACTTTCTTCATCGAATCGTGTCCCTTGATTTCACCGGCGTACACACCACGTACGGCTTGCACCGGCGCTTCGTAGCGACCGTAAACTTCTTCGAGCGCCGCACTCATTTCCCCAACGGTCGCCTTCGCTCGAGCCGCATCGACCGCCAATTCAAGCAGGTTACCGTTCTTGTCTCGCGCCGCAGCGGTCAGCGCCGCCAACTTCGCATCGACTTCAATTTGGTCACGTTCGGCTCGCAGTTTTTTCAAACTCTCGATTTGTGCGGTGCGGACTGCGGTGTTGTCGACTTGCAACACTTTCAGTTCATCTTCCACCGCCAAGCGATACTTGTTCATCCCGATCACGGGTTGCTTCCCCGAATCGATATGGGCCTGGGTTCGCGCGGCCGCTTCTTCGATTCGCATTTTTGGAATGCCCGCCTGAATTGCCTTGGTCATCCCACCGACTTCTTCGACCTCCAGGATATGCCCCCAGGCCCGCTGTGCCAAATCGTGGGTCAGTTTTTCCAAGAAGTAGCTACCGCCCCAGGCGTCAACCACGCTGCAGGTATCGGTTTCCTGCTGCAAGAACAACTGCGTGTTGCGAGCAATTCGGGCCGAAAAGTCCGTCGGCAGCGCGATCGCTTCATCAAGTGCATTGGTGTGCAACGATTGCGTATGGCCATGCGTTGCTGCCATCGCTTCGACGCAGGTGCGGATCACGTTGTTGTAAACGTCCTGTGCCACCAGGCTCCAACCACTGGTTTGGCTGTGCGTCCTTAGCGACAAGCTTTTTGGGTTCTTGGGATCAAACTGCTTGATCAATTTGGCCCAAATCAGCCGCGCCGCTCGCATCTTCGCCACTTCCATGAAGTAGTTCATCCCGATGCCCCAGAAGAACGACAATCGAGGGCAAAATGCGTCGACATCCAAGTTCGCTTTGATGCCGGTTCGAACATATTCGAGTCCGTCGGCGAGCGTGTAAGCCAACTCGAGGTCGGCGGTCGCACCCGCTTCTTGCATGTGGTACCCGCTGATCGAAATGCTGTTGAACTTTGGCATCGCACGCGAGGTGTAATCGAAAATGTCGGCGATGATGCGAACACTCGGTTCGGGCGGATAGATGTAGGTATTGCGAACCATGAACTCCTTCAAGATGTCGTTCTGGATCGTTCCCGAAAGCTTTTCGGGCTCTACGCCTTGTTCTTCTGCCGCAACGATATAGAGCGCCATGACGGGCAGGACCGCACCGTTCATCGTCATCGACACGCTCATCTTATCGAGCGGGATCCCATCGAACAGCATTCGCATGTCGTAGATACTGTCGATCGCCACACCCGCCATGCCGACATCGCCCGCAACGCGAGGGTGATCGGAATCGTAGCCACGGTGGGTCGCCAAGTCGAACGCGATACTAAGCCCCTTTTGACCCGCGGCTAAGTTGCGGCGGTAGAACGCGTTGGATTCCTTGGCAGTGGAAAAACCTGCGTATTGACGCACGGTCCATGGACGCATGACGTACATCGTCGCGTACGGCCCGCGAATGAACGGCGCAAAGCCGGGCATCGTGTCGAGGTGATCACAATCCGCCAAATCATCGGCACTGTAAAGTGCATTGATCGGAATCTGCTCTGGCGTTTTCCAGCTCAGACGATCTTGGTTGTCGCTGACCGCCTGCTTCCACGCGTCAAGCGAGGCATCGGACGCAGCGGGGGACTGCAACGGGACTTCGGTAAAGTTTGGGATGGCATTCATTACGAAAGGACTCCTTCGTCAGTGAGCAGTTCGCGTAGCGTGGCCAACACGTCGCATTTGATAAAGATAAAACGATCGACTCCCGCTTCACGCCACGCAGACTCGTTGTCCGCAGGGTGTCCGGCCAACACAATCGATCGTGCCCCAGCCGCCTTTAACGCAGGTGCGACCGCGGGGACCATTTCGGGATAGAGCTTGTCCGACGAGCAAATCACGGCAATGTTTGCACCGCTCGCTTTCAGTGCGGCACTGACAGCGTCCGCATCGTTGAAGCCCTCGTTGCCAATCACTTCGAAACCACCCGCTTCGAAGAAATTCTTGGCGAACGTCGCTCGGGCGGTGTGGTGGGCAACCGGCCCCATGTTCGCCAAGAACACACAAGGGCGTTGGCCTTTGGTCGTGCACCACACATCACTTGCATCGCGAAGCTCTTCGAAAGGTTGAGCAAACAAGTGAGGCTCAATCGCAGTCATTTCGGTTGTCGACTTGTGGAACCCGATCGCTCGAGCAAGTTGGCTGATCGACGCTCCCTCGCTGGCAGCCTTCAAGCAAGCGGCCGGCAAAACCGTCTCGAGGGACAAGTCCTTCATCTCCGCCGATTTGGCGTTCTGACGATCCGCGGCGGCTTTTCGAAGAGCACCGACGTCAACCGGTCGCTGATCGAGTTGTTCTTCGGCAAGGTTCGGAAACTCGCTGACCCCCGTAATCCCCTCGCGTCGGGTCGCGATATCCTTGGCTCGCGGGGCGTAGGCGGCATCGATTTGCGAAGCGATCCATCCACTCTTCAGTGCCGCGAACATGCCTCCTTCGGCTTCGATCTGTTGGAACAGCCCCCACGCACTTTCGGCAAGCTGGGAACTGAGCTTTTCGATGAACCAGCTTCCACCCGCTGGGTCAACGACACAGTTCAGGTGGGACTCTTCATCGAGGATCAACACCGTGTTGCGTGCGATCCGGCGACTAAAATCGTTGGGCAATTGAGCCGCTTGGTCAAACGGAACCGAGGTCACCGCATCGGCACCGCCGACAATGCCTGAAAAAGCGGCAACGGTGTTTCGAAGCAGGTTCACGTAAGGATCACGCTGGGTCAGAACGCGGTTGCCCGTTCGCGTGTGAATCTTCATCCCGGCCGGTTTTCCGCCGGACGCTTCGATCACACGAGCCCAAAGCTGCCGTGCCGCTCGCACCTTCGCGATCGCCAGGAAGTGGTGAGTGCCCAGACTGATGCGGAACAAGAACTGCTTCGCCGCGTCGTCGATGGACATGCCAACATCGGTCATCGCTCGCAGGTACTCCACCGCCGTGGCCATCGAAAACGCGATGTCTTGGGCCGCCGTCGCCCCGGCGTCATGGTAGGGTGCGGTGTCGACGCCAACCGCCGTGACATGCGGGTAATGCTGCGACGTCCATTTGGCGAGGTCCGCCAACTGCTTCATCGCAGTCGCTGCGGAAAGGGGAAGCTTGCCCTCGCGGGCCAAAGCCGCCAAGGGATCGGCGTTAAACGCACCGCGAGCTTTCGCCGGGATCACGCCGCGGTTGTCCCAAACCCCCGCCAACGTCGCGGCGGCGGGAAGGTAGGCTGCGCCCGCATCGAGCGCGACATCGATGATGTCGAGGCCGACTTTCTTGAGCACGCCATCAAAGTCGTGAACGTCATAAGCCATCACCCCATCATGACCCACGGATGCTCCCACTTCGCTTGGCGGGTTGCCTTGGCGTGCGGCCGTATCCAGCTTGATCAAAATCGAGGTCACCCCTCCTTCGAGATCCGCAAGAATCGCTTTGTTGGTGACGTCGATATCAGGGTGAGCATGCTCTTGGCGCAAATCGGTGCCGTTGAGCACGCTGCCGAGCGGTTTGCTGCCACGCAGGAATGGCGAAGATCCCGGAAATCCGCTGGGGTCTTTGCCCTCGAGTTCGTCACGCCGCGTGTAAACCGGCTGAATGTCGATCCCTTCGTACGTGTGCGAAACGAGCTTCTTTTCAAACGGAGCGCCATGCAGGGTCGCTTCGACCGTGCTTCGCCATGTTTCGTAATCGACAGGTGGAAAATCGTCTTTGACAGACAGTTTTGAGCTCGACATCGGTTCCTCGAGTCGGAAGTGGATGGGTAAGGGGGGTGCTGGAGTCCTGACTTTGCCTGCAAGCAAGGTTCTCTTCAAACCGTTGCAACAGCGAAAAGCGGAACGCCAACCCAAAAAAACTAGTGAGCAGGCTGGCAAAGTTCCGTCAACACGCCGCAACTGCTCTTGGGGTGAACAAACGCGATTTGTGCTTTGTGAGCCCCCGGACGTGGGGTCTCGTCAATCATGCGAATGCCGCCTTCTTTGTACTCGGCAATCCGAGCTTGGATATCGTCGACGGTGAAGGCCAAGTGATGCAAGCCCTCGCCCCGTTTTTCGATGAACTTCGCAATCGCGCTCTCGGGATCGGTCGGTTCGAGCAGTTCCAATCGAACGTCGTTGATCAAGTAGAATGCGACGCGAACTTTTTGGCTCGGTACGTCTTCGGTCCCTTCATATTCGGCGCCGAGCGTTCCCTCGTAGAACGAACGTTGAGCGTCGAGCGAACGGACGGCGATGCCGACATGATTGAGTGATTTGACGGGCGTCATTTATGGATCTCCGGTGATGGATCAAGAGGGCGAAGTCGGCGTTGGAGATCAGGCTTTCACCTGCATCCGCTTGGCGAACAGCAAGAGCAGCCCAGAGGCTGAACTCCAACAAAGTCTAGCCGTTATACCGAAGCGTGTGCAGAACCCCAACCGAGGGCGACAATATGCCTAAAGCAGGAAAAGTGGGGGGCACTTAAGTGGGCCTAGAGAAGCCCGAAGGTCGCATCGACAACCGTTGAGAAATCGGGAGTCCGCCTATGCTGCGGTTCGCGCGGATCCCTACACCGCCCGTACGATCACTTTGGCGCCCTGCTTGCCAACCACTTTGACTTGAGTCCCCGTCTCAATGAAGTCGCCTTCGGTGACGACGTCCACCGTGAAGTCGTTGTCGACTTGAATGCGGCCACCGGGACGCAGTGGCGAAACCGCTTCACCGAAGCTGCCAATCTCGACGCGTTGCCATCCCGGCAGCGATGCAGCATTGGCCGCATCTGCAACGGAAATGCCATCGATCGCAATCGTTGGCTTCAGCGTCAACCGACCGAGCCCCGGGATCTCACCGATGTATTGGGCGATAAACAGCAGCGCCAACAGAAACACCGCGAACGCGCTCAATACCGTCAAAACGTCCATCCCAAGACCCGTCAGCTCTTCGCTGTTTTGCGGCAACACAAAACGACGTGACGCCATCACCAACGATCCAAGCATCAACACAATGCCGCCGACACCCGCGATCCCAAATCCTGGAATCACGAACAATTCCGCACCGATAAACAGAACCCCGACGAGGAACAACGTCACCTCGAGCCATCCGGAGGTGCCACCGAGAAAACGGCTCCAAAAGAACAGCCCAAAACAGAGTACGGACGTCAGCCCGCCGACCCCCAAACCTGGAGCACTCAATTCCACCACCAACGCGACTAAACCAATCACGATCAACAGGAAGGTGACAAAACCGGAATTCAGTATGAAGACAAGTGTATCCACCCACGATCGTTCAATGACAGGAATCGGCTCGGACACGTTCAGCGCCGCCGCAAGCTCGTCCCGACTCTCGATGGTTTGATCGGCGATGCCCAACTCCACCGCTCGGCGTCCATTGGCGGTAAAGAACATCTCTTTGCCGGCTTCGCGAACCGGCGGACCCTTGTTCCACTCGTCCTGGTCCTCCATTGCGACCCATTCCTTGTCGCTGAAGTAGCGCACCGTTCCGTCTTCTTTGTAGGTCGCTTTGAACACCACCATGTCTTTGTCGGTCATCTTCTCCGCCAATGCCATCGGCCGTCCTGTCGCAGCGGCGGTGTCGCGGACCTTTTGCGCAAGCACACTGCGGCTTTTCGCCTCGGTGTAGCGAAAGGCACCGTCGGCTCCCATCACAATCTCACCGGCGTCCCCCATCCGGGCATCGGGAGCCATCAGGATGCGGTCACAGGACAACGCGAACAATGCCGCCCCGCTGATTGCATCCTTTTCGATCCATGCGACCGTTTCGACCTTCTTGGCATCGAGCACCATGTCCATCAACTCGAACGTCACCGTGGTGAAACCGCCGGGGCTATTGATATCAAAGATCACGACATCGACGCCGGACTCGACCGCTTCGTCGAATTTCCGTTCCAATAGCGCCCCGCTGAGCGGATTGATGTCTTCGTGCAGCGGGATGATCACCGCACGACGAGAGGGCTGGGGCGGTTGATCCCTCTCCGCACGATCATCTTGGCCAACGCAGCTGACGACCGCCAAACGGATCGCCAACAGGATCGAAAGGGGAAAGAGGTATCGTCCACGCATGGTTCGTTCCTGGGAATCTCGGTCGTGGTAAGGAAGAGTGGGCGCTGGCATTCCGGCTTTGACCGGTGATCGGCCATACGGAGCTTCGATCCCAGCATTCTACCAGCGCCGCCGAAGTCGCTGAGACTTGGGCCACCTCCTTGGCCGAAATGCGAATCAAATCCGGCGCCAAAAACCTGGGAAAATCAGCACGAGCACACTAAAAACCTCTACACGCCCGAGCATCATGAGCCAAACAAACAGCAATTTCGCGCCCTGGCTGAACCGAGCATAGTTTTGGGTCGCCCCAACCACACCGAGTCCTGGACCGATATTGTTGAGCGTTGCCGCAACGGCACTTGCCGAATCGAGCAGTTTTTCGTCCAGCGTCCCGTGGTCCATCAATGCTTCGATCTCCTGTTTCGACTGCTCGATCCGGTCCACCGCCTCTTGGGGCTGCGTTTCTTCGTACTCCGCGATCGCTTCCTCGGCCACCACGCCCCACGTGCTGCTCGGTTCGAAGGTGATCAGAATCAGCCAGGAGAAGACAAAGATTGCCAAAATCATTGAAAAGTAAACGACAATCCCATGGGCCAAGTTGGGATCATCGACGGTCGCCCCGCCAACGCGAAGCGGGCGGACGACACGCGGTCGATGAGCTTTCTCAATCTCTTGGCGAAGGATCTTATAAAACAGAATGTGACGAATCACCTTCAACCCGCCACCGGTGCTGCCGGCACATCCACCGACGAACATCAAGAGCAACAAGATCCCGCGACCAAAGTTGTTCCATCCATCAAAGTCGGCGGTGCCATAGCCAGTCGTCGTGATCACCGAGACCACTTGGAACAAACCGTAGCGCACGGAACTGGCGATCGAACCAAAACCAACATCTTCCGCCTGCATCCCAAAGAAGACGACTCCCGCCGTGACGGCGGCGATGAATCCAAGAAACGTTCGAAACTCGACATCGCGAAACAGCTTTTTGGGTCCACCGAGCAGTGTCAGGTAAAGCACCGTGAAGTTGGTTCCCGCCAGAATCATGAACACGATCGTGGTGTATTCGATCGTGACACTTTCGAAACGACCGAGGCTGCGGTTGTAAGTGCTAAAACCGCCCGTAGCCATCGTTCCAAAGGCATGGCACAACGAATCGAAGGGCGACATGCCTTCGAGGAAATAGATGACCGTCAAAATCACGTTGAGCGCCACGTAGATCGCGGCAAAGACAAGCGCCGTGTGCTGCATCCGCGGCATACTGCCTTCTTTGGTCGGTCCCGGCATCTCGGCGCGCATCATCGCTTTGCCTGCCGACCCTTGACCGAGGATCGCGACGAACAACACCACAATGCCGAGCCCACCGAGAAAGTGGGTCCACGATCGCCAGAACAAGATACAGTGAGGAACCAACTCGGGCGTTTCCAAATCGGTTAACACCGTGGCACCGGTCGTGCTAAAGCCCGATTGCGATTCGAACATCGCTTCGACGAACGTAATCGGTTGGCCGGCGGCGATTTGCGTCCCGCTTAAATAAAACGGCAGCGCCCCAAGCATGGTGGCCAACACCCAGCTGAGACCCACGATGGCCATCGCCTCTTTTTGATACAACGGCCCACCACGATGTCGGCGTCCAATCAGCAACAACACCGCCCCGGCAACCATGCTGATGACCATGCTCATCAGCAACCCTCGGATCGCCTGCGCCTCCATCGCTGTCGCGGCAGGCAAGTAAGTCCGATCCGCAAGCGTCGGGAACGCGAACGGCAAGCAAAAGCTCATCGAACCGCCAATCAGCAGACAAATGGAACCAAGCACTCGGAACAGCAGCGGATAATTCAAAACAGCCCGTTTGACTTGCGAGAGGAACGTGGGAACAGGAAAGGCGGTCCGCGTCGAGAACCCGACGAGTTTTACTCGAAGAAATGGCTGCTGTCAGCGGATCACCCAACCGTTGAGGCTGTGAATTCTTGAACTCCGGCGCAATCCTTCTTGAGCGGCAACCCGCCAGCGGCCGTTTTTTGCTGGAATACATGCGCTCGGAGAGCGGGTGGTTCGCATCAAAACCGCTCCGCTGAAAAAACTCAGAGCCCCGTTGGCCCACAAAATGCATCTGACTTTCATCGTCGACGGCTCTAAAGCCGGTCGATTGGTTTGCCAGGATTCGAGTTCGGCGACAAAGTGCCGTGGCCGTTTTTCCCCAAAACGGCCACATTTTGAGACTTCGTTGACGCATTCGATCCGGCAAATGGGCTTGATGCGGGGGGCGGGCGCACGAGGCGCGTCCGCCGCCCGCATTGCCTCATCTTGCTTGGTTCGTTTTGCACCATCTGTTGAGAATTGCAACAGGGTGTGCCCCCGCCCCCAAGTGCGACGGCCCCCAAGTGCGACGGCGCGGTACGATGGATGGCATCGGCCCCTTCCCAAAGAATGCCCGAGCCATCCATGCCTGCTTCACCGACCGAAACGATTGCAGACCTGATCGATCGACTCGGTGAGCCTCCGGAATCGGTCGTCGATACTTGGTGCGACCAACTTCGCGACGCGGCGATCGATTGGGAAAAACACCACGACGAGGCGTTTCCCCCGATCGACTTGTCGCTATGGTCCATCGGGACGCAAGGAGAACTTTGCTACCAATCTGCGTGCTATCCTTGCCCATCGGCCCCCCGCTCAACGCTCTCGATCCGTGGCTCCAGCCGAGCACAAATCGCATCCTTCCGCGCAGCGGTGCTTGCCAGCACGGCCGCAGACAACGTCCCCCAACCGACCGAAATCGCTGCAGCAAAGCCCGGCTTTGATTCTGCCGATGCCGCCACAGGGGTCGCGGATCTTTCACCCCCCCAAAAGGTCCTTGCGGCAAAGCGACGATGGGTGGTCGCGGCATCGCTGCTGATCGTTGGCGGCGTGGTCGTGACGATACTCAAAACGCGGGTACCTTCGGAACGTTCCGCTCGCGCGACCCCCAGCCCGTTTCCCTCGTCACAAGCTTCGCAATCCCTTCCCACCCAAACAGCAGATCCTATCGCGAGTGACGACCTTACGATGCGACTGGAAACGTTTGACTCCAAGCCGCTCGACCCAAACGGCTCCGAGCCGTTGATCGATCTACAGCCGATCCTATCGATCGAGAATCTGTTGCCGGCAGTTTCCAGTCCGCTCGATCGAGAGACGGATGTTGAAAAATACTTGCTCCGTGCGACGGAACACGAAATCAGCGCCGATGTCGATGCGAAACCTGCCACGGCTTTCCGCGCGGATTCGGACGCCGAGGTAACGGAAACGCCCCAATCCATTCGTATCGCAGCGGTCGCAGCGGTGGCGTTGCCCGAGGCAACGGACGAAAACAAGAGGGCAAGAATCGGCCACCTTTCGCCCAACACGCTATCGCTGCAATTCCCGATCGATGTCGCCGTGGAATTGAACAACGACGAATCGGCTGGCCATCATGTGATCCATGATTGTCGCCGGAAACTCGAAATCGCCTCATTGACTCGCGACCAACAAGAACTCGTGTTTGGTTGGTCGCCCCAGGCCAAAGACAGTACCGTGGCCGCACTGCTGCAGCATGGCCGTTTGCGAGATGAACACGGCAACGCCGCCTACCTACGAGCGGGAATCGAGGCCGATCCGTGGTCAATGGTGTTTGACCAATCCGATTACCGGCCGAGCTGGGACTTAGGCGCAGCGGTGCTGCCCCAAGTGACTCGGTTGTCGTTGCAATTGGATCTACCTGAGACGATCGAACTTGGATGGATGGAACCGCCCAAGCCGGACCATCTACGTCGGGCTCGATCGTTGGCGGTGTTGTCAAACCCGGAGTTTGAGCAGGTGCAAATCGCAATCCTGTTCAACGTCCACTGCACCCGCAAATTGTCGTGCGAGATCCGCCACGCCGCTCGGCTCGACCCTTCCTTGCCTTGGCAAACGTTTACCGAACCCGGAATCCAGCGGCTGGCAAACCAATTGCTTGCTCGCAATGACCAATTTGCTCGGCTACAAGACCAAATCGAAGCATGGTACGAACACGCCGATTCGACACAGCGTCGTCAGCTGAGAACGCAACGAGACCAATTGAAGTCATCGATCGAATGGAGCGAAACGCTGTCCACGCGCGTGGCGCAGTTGCAGACGATGGTTGCCGAGCTAAAACAGGACGGCAAGATCCGCTGCGAGCTCTACGTCCGCTGGCCCGACGGCGACCAGCCGCTGCTGACGATGCCAGAAGGTGGGAATCGGGAATAGGTTGACTTGGATTCCTCCTGTCACCTGTCACCTGTCACCTGTCACCTGTCATCTGTCACCTGTCATCTGTCATCTGTCATCTGTCATCTGTCATCTGTCATCTGTCATCTGTCATCTGTCATCTGTCATCTGGCCTTCCCTACAACTCGCCTTGCTCTCCTCATTTGCCACGCCGGAAACTTTTCCTACTCGGATCGAGCGGAATAACCAAATCTTGGCGGCAGGTTGTGCCGATAAATCCGCGTGAAGGAGTTGTGCCGAACGATGGGAACGTACGTTTTTTATCGCTTTGGCCGCCATGCCGCTTGGCAAGGTGACACCTTCAGAGCCAAACAGAGGGGGAAAAGGGGAACCAAAGTGGGCGATTCGTTTCGGCGAACGCTTGAACGCTTTGGTTTTCCAGAGGCTTTCGCCGCAAGGGTCGCGGAGAGAAAGTCATCGAATGCATGCGGAAAGCGGCTTTCCGTATCAGTGCAATCGTTCCCGCTCTTGAACCACCGGCCGATAGCGAGGCGGCGTGACGCCGCGGAGACGTTTGCAATGCACCGAATGATTCCACCGAAATCGACTTGCCTGACACTTATTGCCACAGCGGTCCTTGCGATCTACGCTGGCTTGCCACCCGCGCATGCCCAGCCGCCGCGAGTCGTTCATGCAGACGCCGACTATGAGGGAAGCGGCTACGTGACCCCGGCGGGCATGGTTCCTCCACAAATGTACCAAGGCCCCGTGATGCCCGTGGGCTACAACGGCGGCGGTTGCAGCACGGGCAACTGTGGTAGCCCCGTTGCTTATGGCGATCCCAATGTCTATGGGGACATGAGCGGATACGGCGCGATGCCTTATGGCGACACCGGCTACGGCTGTGATCGTTGTGGCAGTGGCTGCGATGGGCTCGGATGTGGTGGCCGATGCGGTTGCCTGAGTTGCCGAGTCCTCGGCGAAGGCGGTTTGCTCGGTCGTCTTGGCTGTGCTTCGGACGGTTGCGGCGGGTGTGCCCAAGAAGGCTGCCCAAGCTGTGGTGGCCTGTCGAATCTCCGGCACATGTGCTTGTTTTGCCAAGGGGATGGATGCAGTGCCTGCCAATTCCTTGGCCGCGGCTATTTGCTAGGCTGCTTGGCCAATCTCGCTCCTTATCAAGATGCGGGTCGGTGTGCACTTCGTTGGTACGACTTGTCCGCCGAAGCCTTGTTCTTGGGACACGGCAGCGGTGGCAGCGGCCGCGACGTCACCTCGCTGGGGATCAATGGCCCACGTGTTTTGAGCCTCGATGACGCCGACGGTGGTGACCTCGAAGCAGGGATGCGTCTTTCGGCGGCGATGATCTTCGGTGCCGGCGGCAACCTCGAGTTCACCTACATGGGCGGACAAGATTGGGGCGGCAGTGCGAGTGTTTCGGACCCCAACGCGGGCTTGTTCTCGTACATCAGTGCATTCGGCACCGACCCCAACAACGGTTACGATGATACCGACCGCTCGCTGGTTCAATCCATTAACGTCGAAAGCGACTTCGATAGTTTTGAATTGAATTATCGTCGACGTACCATGGGCCCTTACTGCCGCTTCCAAGGTTCATGGTTGGTCGGTCTTCGGCACCTACGCTACACCGACGGACTGATCTATTCGGCACTCGGCGAAAACAACAACACCGTCAACGCCAACTTGCCACGATACTTTTCATCCAACGATCGCAACAAGAACCGATTGTTCGGCCCTCAAGCGGGTTTCGACGTCTGGTACAACCTGGTTGCCGGTGTGAACCTTGGTTTCGGAGCCAAGTTGGCATGGATGCAAAACGATATCGAGCGTCGCACCGTCTTGACCGCCAACTCGCTTAATCCTGTCGCAACACCGGGAACGGTCGTGATCGATGACACCGAACGCGACACGACCGTGATGGGCGAGTTGGAAGCCACGTTGTTGTACCGATTGACCCACTCATGGACCGTTCGAAGTTCGTATTACTTGATCGCAGTCGAAGACGTCAACTACGGCGGCTTGGACGACACCTCGATCAACAACTTTGTCAACGCAAACCCGGTTGGTCAGCCAAGCTACGACTACGACAGTTTGACCATCCAAGGTTTTTCGGTCGGTGCTGAGTACATCTGGTAGCTCGCACAGCGATCTCCGATGAGCTTTTTCGAGGGGACAGGTTGATTAGCCTGTCCCTTCTTCGTTTTCTTCGTCGCGGCGAAGCATCTTGCTTTTGAGCCACTGTTGGACCGATTTCCCTGGCTGGTCAACCTTCGATCGTTTCGCTCCGCCAGCGATCGTGTTCTCGGTGATCTTCGTCAACGCGCGATGAATCTCGCGGCCACAATAGGCACACACCACGGGCGGTTCGTGGACCGGTCGTTCGCATTGCGGACAAAAATACTCGATCGTCGGCCGCATGGCTGCTTCAAAGAGCCCCCCCACCTCGGACGCGCTGAACCAAGCCGAATCGCCTTTGCGAATTTGCGTTTCCGGTGTGACATCGCCGCTACGAACCATCTTCAACAATTCAACAGGCCGAAGGGGACCGATGTCCTCGACCGTGTCTGACTGCTGGATATACCATTCGGCCACGCCGATTCCCTCTCAACCAGACTCAGAAAAAAGAACTGCCGTCAAGCGAATCGCTCGACGAAAAATCGGGCTTCCGCCCCAGAATCGCTATTATATCGACTCGATGTGCAAACTGCGACGTCGGCGCTCTTTTCGCCGAATGTCGTCAATCAGCCCCGCCACCTCGCTGACGTTGGAAATGCCCAACATCGAAAGTTCCGGATGCGTGCGATCGCTGCCGGTCAAGCGAATCGTGCCCACCCCGAACATACGCTGAACCGGGCCTTGCGTGAAGCTGACATCATCAATGTCGATCACTTCGATTCGGTCGGTTCGCTGCGTGATGATCCCGGTTTTGTGAATAAAACGCTGCGTCGTCAATTGGTAATGGAACCCTAGCCGACGCCACGCATAGATCAAAACCCCGATCACCCAGATCAAGATCAAGAGCACTCCGGACAACCACAGCGGGAAGGAACTCACGAAAAACGGCAGCATCAGGACCACGATCGAGGCGGCGACCATGGCGATCCAGGACCCCAACATCGCTTTGGAGCTGTACCGTCCACTCCAAAGGTTCTCTTCGGGCTCATAGTCGTCCAGATCGGACTGTTTCGAAGCAACGTGTTGACGAAACTTTGAGGCAGCCGATTCCTCCGCATTCGCGGGCGTCCCCGTGGAAGAAACCGGTTCGTCTGAACCGTGTTGCTTCGAACCGTGTTGCTTCGCAGAATCATCGCTACCGGCTTCGTCCTTTGCTTGTTCCGAATTCGACATGGATTGTTTTCCTTTCAATTGGTTGAGTTATCCGATAATATACTGGCCCAGCCGCTTCCCGTCATCGAACCACCATCATGCGATGCCCCTACTGTCACGTTGACAATGACCGTGTCCTCGACACTCGAGCGGCCGAGGGCGGCTACATGGTTCGACGCAAACGGATCTGTTCGTCCTGCCATCGGCGGTTTTCGACGCTCGAAAAATTGGAACAACTGAACGTTCGGGTCGTCAAAAGCGACCAGACACGCGAACCGCTTGACCGCGAAAAAATCCGCCGCGGTGTCGAACGCGCCTGTTCCAAACGCCCCATTCAGAGCTCGAAAATCGAGCAGGTGGTCCAAAGCATCGAGGCCGAAATTTACGAATCCTTCGATTCCGAAGTCACCGCCGCACAGATTGGTGATATCGTGCTGCGGCATCTCGCCGATTTAGACGAGGTCGCTTACATCCGATTTGCCAGTGTTTACCGCGAATTCGATGACGCCAACGACTTCATTCGAGCCATTTCCAAGATTGTAGGCCCCAAATCGAACGAAAAAGGCTGATCTCTTTTTCTAAGAAAACTCGTCTTGACCGAACCCGACGGTTGCCCCTATTCTTCGCCCATCGCTGAGCAACAGTCATCTGAAGCAAAGCGTATGGCACTGCAAAACTGAGACGATCCTGCATTGGCCCCATGATTGGGTGCTGCGGAACGCGTCGAATTGAAAACACATGGAAGTGGGCTTGCGTCGGCGGCTTTGGTTTTGCAATGTAAGCGTTCGGTCGGTCGACACAAGGATGTGTCCGACCCGATCGAGCCAACCATCCTTGACTCCCTATGAGCCAAACCACCGGCTCCCGGAACAGAAGCGCGTTGTCCTCCGCCCCCCTAGGATTACGTACTTTCCGGGAGCTTTTTTTATGCGCCTTGCCGCGATTTAGTTCGGGCGGGCAGGGCTGTCGGCAACAAACCGGTAACCCGCATCTCGAATCGTCAACAAATGCACGGGGCTACTCGGTTCCACTTCGATGATCTTCCGCAATCTCGCAATGAATTGATCCACCGCTCGCGTTTGCAAATTTCCAGAGACGCCCCAAACCTCACTCAACAATTCGTTACGGCTAATCACCCGATTCGGATTCTCGACAAAGTACCGCAGCAGCTTCAGTTCCTTGGGAGTCATCCGCACCGTCGCGCCTGACACGATCACTTCGTGGGTTTCGAAATCCACTTTGACCTCGCCAAATTGAAACTGGTCGACCACCGGACGAGGCTTCTTGATCGCAACGTTTCCGGCTTCGCGCCCCGAGATCTGCAGCAGGTTCTTGATCCGGCTCAGCAATTCGTCCAACTCAAACGGCTTGCTCATGTATTGATTCGCGCCCACGTCGAAGCCGCGTGTGCGATCTTCGGCGAGCGTCCGAGCCGACAACATCAAAACGGGGATCACCAAGCCCTGACTTCGGATCGATTCGCAAACGGAGTAGCCGCTCATTCCGGGCAACATGAGATCGAGCACAATCAGATCGATCGAAACGCTCGCCGAATCGACCAATCGAAGTGCGGTGGGACCGTCCTCGACCAGGGTGACACGATAATTCTCTGCTTCGAGGTTGTATTTGATGCCAACACCAAGGTGTTTTTCGTCTTCAACCACCAGGATATGCGGTCTCGTCATGATTTCGGTTTCTCGCTCTTCGGAAGGTCGGTTTCGGTCGGCACGACCCCACCAAGCGTGACGACAAATTCAGTTCCCGTCCCTTGTTGTCGATCCATGATCCGCACAATCCCCCCCACCGCTTTGGTGACGTTGCGGACCAAATGCAAACCGAGCCCGGTGCCCGGACGGCTCCGTTCGAGCTCATTGCCCAACCGGACAAATCGACCAAACACTTTCCGTTTCTGGTTCGCAGGAATTCCGGCCCCGTTGTCGATCACCGAAACGGTCACTTGGTGATCATCGATCGTTTCCGCCCGAATCTTCACGCTGGGGGGTGTCCCTCCATACTTGACGGCATTATCGATCAAATTTCGAAACAAAATTTCCAATTGAACGGGCTGACTCCGCACGGTAAGGGGCTCACACGTGACTTCAATCGTCTCGTCGGGCACGTGATACCGCAAGCAGGCTGCGGAACTGCATTGGGCCAACAGCTGATCGAGCCGGATCGGCTCTTTCTCCATCGATTCGGTGCCCCGTTCGATCCGAGCGGCGTCGAGTAAATGGTTGATCAGTGAATCGAGTCGTTCAACGTCCTCGAGCATGAAACGATGAAAATCCTTCTGCTGCTGTTCGTCCACATTGCGGCGGGCCAGTGTTTGCAAGTACAGCTTCAGCGACGCGATCGGGCTTTTCAATTCGTGCGTGACCGCATCGATAAAATTCGATTGGCGCCGGTTGAGATTGAAGGCCTTGACCGTCAACGTCAAATAAGCAATCACCCCGGCCAACATCGCCGCCAACATCACCGACCCCGTCGCCAAAATCGTGTAGTACACAGGCGCGGACGCCTGTTCACCGCGGGCGATCAGCCAGTTGCCGAGAATCCAGACGACCGTCAACACGACCACAATCAGGATCATGACCACACCGAGCGTGATCGGTGCAGTCAAAGAACGGCGTTCAAACATGGGAAATAGCCCAAAAAACGGTTAAAATGGGAAACGAGCTCCGCCGAAAAAAAAGCACAATCGCTGCGGCTTCCCGACAGCGAAAAGTCGGCAGCAACTCATTTTTCTGGAGCACAAAGGGAATTTTTCACCAATTATCCCGGTGACGTTAGTAGACTAACCGGCAATAATGATATTCACGAGGCGACCCTTTTTCCCTGGCGGTAAGTTGGAGAACGGCCCATGGGTGCGGATACGAGGACCAGACGTTTTTCTGAGCGAACGATTCGACAGGTGCGCCTGGATTGTGGTCGTGCAATGACACGGGCACGTTTCTGCCCCGATCATAGTGAGATCGTTCAGTTGCGATGCGTCGACGAGCGTCCTGAAACCGAACAGTGCTTCGGCAACCAACTCTGGTACTTTGAAGGACTCGGGGTCGATGGCGAACGCCTTCGCCACAGCGTCTTTGGCGTGGTCGAGTATTCGGTTCAGTTCGGACTTCACGAATTGGTCGATGACGGTGTTTTCGAATCCGAACCCCAACGCGAACGATTTCGCCATTTGTATGAACGCGAAGTCCACCCGCTCTCTTGGCGGCAACCGGCTCACCGCTGGTTAGCAGTCGGTTTGATTGCGGTCATGGCGACTTGGCTCGCCTACCTTCTGATTCGCATTTTGTCAGTGTGAACGCCATCTCTCTCGCCCCACCGACTTCTCAACAACCACGGTCCGATCCCGAGCGGCACGATTCGGGCCAAAGTGTTGTACAGGTTGACGAACTGACGAAAACCTATGCGCCCTGGTCGCTGCGCGGCCGCAGCACGGTCGAGGCCCTTCGTGGCGTTTCGCTGCACGCCGACGCTGGTGAAGTGTTTGGATTGCTCGGTCCCAACGGCGCCGGCAAAACCACGCTCATCAAAATCTTGCTCGGAGTCGTCACGGCTTCTTCGGGGACGGCGACGTTATTCGGACAACCGGTCGGCAGCATCGCGGCGCGAATGCGAGTCGGCTACTTGCCAGAATCGCTTCGTGTCGACCGTCACCATTCGGCCCGTACGGCCCTGAAATACTACGGACGAATGAGCCGAATGGCATCGCCAGAGATCGCCCGACGTTCGGACGAATTGCTCGAACTCGTTGGGCTCCGGGGACGCGATCGCGAATCGGTGCGTCAATTCAGCAAGGGGATGTACCAACGCCTCGGTTTGGCTCAAGCATTGATGCACGACCCGGACCTGCTGGTGCTCGATGAGCCAACCGACGGCCTCGATCCCGTCGGTCGCAACGAAGTTCGGATTGTGATCAATCGATTGAGAGAATCGGGAAAAACCATTTTCTTAAACAGCCACATCCTGCAAGAAGTCGAACTCATCTGTTCACGCGTTGCCATCATGGCAAAGGGAAAGATCTGTGCCGTCGGTCGTATTGATGAACTGACGCGATCCGATCGTTTCCAGCAGGTCGCGTTCGAAGTCAGCGATGCGGATGCGGGAGCCGGGCAGCTCGCGGCACGGCTCTCGCCGCTGTTTCCGCAAATGCAGTTGGGACCACGCAGCGGCGGACCGATGACAGCAACGTCGAACGCCGATTCCCCCAGCTCGCTACATTTTTCACTGCCGCTGACCTCGCAACAGCAAGTCGACGACGCCGTGGACCGGATTCGTGGTTTGGGGCTTTCGCTGCGAGGCTTGGTCCTCAAACGCGCGTCGCTTGAAGAGACCTTCATGCAGGCAGTGCAGGGGAGTGAAGCTCCGCCGACCGAACCCGCGGACATTGAGATCGCCCCCTTTGAGGCGCCGGCGTGAAACCGATTTGGCCCTACCTCGCCGTGATTCTCGACTCGTTTCACGCTGCGCTCTCGTCGCGAATTCTGTGGATCGCTTTCGTCGCGATCTGGATTCTGCTCGGTGCGTTATCGCCGATTGGATATCGCGAGGACTACACGACAACGTTTCTCGACCGGGATCTCGACAACGCATCGCGGCTCAAGGCGATGCTCGCCCAAGGTCTGGTCGACCCCAATCAAGCGTCCAAACCGGCCGGCCGAATTGCTGCGGCTCTGTCCGAAGATCTGAAGCGGCAGCTGCGGCAAGTGGGCGAGGGGGAAGACGTTCGGATTTGGTTCAGCAAACTCTCCGATTCGCTGAATGAACTGTTTGATGACGAAACCTGGTACGACCCCGTAGCCTGGCAGTCGACCGTTCGGCTGCGCGAGCTTCGAGAACTCGACCCGATGGATGCCGAAGCGATGAGCGATTCGCTGCGAGCTCGACGCACGCGACTTCGAATCGAAGCGGCGTTACCCGGTGTGTTTCAATCCCGTTCCGCTCGCTCGATCCGATTGACCTACTTCGGGATGGATTTCCCCGCCCGCTTGGCGATCGATAAAACACAGTTCCGCATCGTGCTCAACCAAATGGTCCTTCCGACCATCATCAATTGGTTGCTCGGGTTCATTCTCGTTTTTCTGGGAATCTTGGTGACCGCATCGATCGTCCCCGACATGCTCCAGCCCGGTTCGCTGCATCTGCTGCTCAGCAAACCCATCTCACGATCGATGCTGCTGATCAGCAAATTCATCGGTGGCTGCGCCTTCGTCTGTCTCTGTGTGATCCAATTGGTGATTGGGCTGTACTTGATTTCGGGACTTCGGCTCGATGTGTGGAACGCTCGTGTGTTGCTGTGTATTCCCGTTTCGGTCTTTGTGTTTGCTGTTTTCTATAGTGTTTCGGTGTTCGCGGGACTGCGTTGGCGTTCTCCGATTTTGGCAATTGGTGTGACATGCATGTTCGGAGCCTTCTGTGTGGTTGTGGGATTCATCGGCGGGTTCTTTGACGTCTTCGTGAGCCGCCCCGATTCGCTCAAACATCTTGCAATCAGCGGCGACGAGGTGTTCGCAACCACGCGAGGCGAAGGCTTGCTACGGTGGGACGCAGCGGGACAGCAGTGGGACGAGGTCTTTGAATCCGAAGCGCTTGGCGCGGACCGTGTCCTGCCTCCGGTCACTCTTGACGACGGCTCGATTGCAACGGCACGCGTGGTCGGCGGCCGCATGAACGTGTTTGGCATGGGAGCCTTCGATTTGTTGGTTTTGACCGAACCGAACCGCTGGCGCCCGCAACCGAGCTTGCGATTGCCGACCGCGACAACGAGGCTTTTGGTCGCGGGCGATGACTTGTTGGCCGTCAACACCAGCGGCGCGGCCATCACGTCGCAGTCCAAGGTCTTGCAAGGGGTGGCTCCTGATCCGGACGCATCCGAAGGTGCGTCGGTTGAACCCGAAAGTTCCGCGTCTGCTGAAAACACACCTTCGTCGCAACCCGATTGGATGGCAAAACTATCCAGCATGATGGGCGTCCCCACGGCGGGCTTCGAAAACATCCTACCGAAAGAGATTGCACTCAATCCGCCTCGCACGTTTGCGATCGATTCGTCGGGCGACAGCTTGGTGTTCCTCAGTGGCAAAGACTTGTTCTCGCTACACGGCAATCGCGATGCCGGCATCCCCGCAACATGGACACGGACCGCCGAAGAAACGCTTTTTGACGAACTGCCGCGATTTGCCTCGCTGGCCACCGGAGGCGGCCATGTCGTTGTCGCCACACAGACGAG
Source organism: Novipirellula artificiosorum (assembly GCF_007860135.1). Lineage (NCBI taxonomy): Bacteria > Pseudomonadati > Planctomycetota > Planctomycetia > Pirellulales > Pirellulaceae > Novipirellula > Novipirellula artificiosorum. The sequence continues at coordinate 1,570,787 of NZ_SJPV01000001.1, read as the reverse complement.
TGAACTGCGCGTGCTGGAGACCGCGACGCTCGAAGAAAAGGCATTGGTGACCCTGCCGCAGCAATTGACCTGCCTTGCCTTGGTCGCGTTGGGGGATCAAGATCGGTTCGTCGTGCTGACCAGTGACAAACGTTGCCGGATCCTCGAATGGAATTCGGTCGCCAAGACCTGGGACATGCAAAAAGAGATACCGGTCAAGAAGGTTGAAACCGTTGAATATGTCTCGAAATCAAATCAAATCGTGCTGGCTCACCATCTCGATCAGGTTGATTTCTTGGACGCCGAGCATTTTGGCATCCGACGATTCCTTCGACCACACGTGTCGCGGTGGCGGCAAGTCGACCGCTACTTGATGACGCCGCTGCGCACACTGACGCCGCAAACCGGCGAACTCGGCGGGACGGTCGCCGCAATCATTAGCGGCGAGACGTCCGTCGAGTTCCATCGTGATGCATCTGGCCCCGTCGAACTGGTACGTTACAAAATTCTCGAACCGGTACTGAGTTGCTCTCTGTTCATCCTGCTGATGATGACGCTCAGTTGTGTCTACTTTCGACGAAGCGACTTCTAAGAACCTATCCGAAAAGGGGTCTGACCCTCTCTTGGTCTGAGCGCATCGGTAGCAATTCCATTGGAAAACAACGAGTTCTTGAGCAATCGAAACGTCGGTCGACAAAGGGTCAGACCCCTTTTCGGATAGGTTCTCAGCGTGCAAATGGGGGCCATCGACTCCGGATCGCTACTTTTTCTCGACCACGCGTGCGTCCTTGATGACGATCTGCGTGACCGGCACATCACGCATTAAAGCGCCTCGGATCACAGGGTCGGGAATGGACTTGGTCGCTGCTTTGCCGATTCGATCGACAACCTCTTGGCCTTCGATCACTCTGCCGAACACCGTGTATCCGAAACCGTCTTGAAAATTCGCGCGGTCCAAGTTGGTGTTGTTTCCGGTGTTGATAAAGAATTGGCTGTCGGCACTGTGCGGGTCGCCCTTACGTGCCATCGCGATCGTGTACTTTTCGTTACTCAGCCGATTTCCGGCTTCGTTGCGAATCGTTGGCAAGGTCTTCTTCATCTTCATGTCGGTGTCATACCCACCCGCTTGGATCATAAATCCATCGATGACTCGGTGAAAAATCACATCCTTGTAGAAGCCATCTTTGACATACTGAACAAAGTTAGCGACCGACTTGGGGGCTTTTTCCACATTCAGCTCCAGCACGATGGTCCCCTCGCTGGTATCGAGCTGGACGAAGACCGGTTCTTGCGCCGTCGCCGTATCGATGCCAAATCCCATCGCAGCGAACGTCGCCGCGGCAACCAATGCAAATCGTAAAACCATGCTTTTCTTATCCTTGGATCGTTTCGAAACTTTTGAGCACATTCCTCGATCGTCGGGTTCCCCAGGGAACTCGACGGGATTCGCCCGAGAATCAACCCAGGCAACTTCTCCCATGGTGTAAACTATCATGCGAGACGCCGTAAAGTGCGGTGTTCTGCATGAGAATCCCCACCCACTCCGACTGTCGAATCCTACTGATGCATTACCGAAAAGGTTCGCTCCTTCTGCTCGTTCTTTGTTCCCTTTCTCTCGTGCTGCCCCAGCCACTGTGTGCGGATACGACACACCCCAATATGATTTTCGTGCTCGCCGACGATCTCGGCTACGGCGATTTGGGCTGTTATGGGCAAACGCAAATCCAGACCCCCCGGCTCGACCAAATGGCTCGTGAGGGGATGCGGTTTACCCAGTTTTATGCTGGCAATACCGTCTGCGCCCCCAGTCGTAGCGTGTTGATGACGGGTCAACACATGGGCCACACTCACGTTCGCGGTAATGCGGGGGGCGGCGACATGACGGTCCAATCACTCCGTGATCAAGACGTGACGGTTGCCGAAGTTCTGAAACCCGTTGGCTACACCAACGCGCTGGTGGGCAAGTGGGGACTCGGCGAAGTCGATAGCGAAGGATTTGTCCTTAAGCAAGGCTTCGACCAATTCTATGGTTACCTCAATCAAGTCCATGCGCACAATTACTATCCGGAATTTTTGTGGCGAGGCGACCAAAAAGAACTGCTGGGCAACGTGGTCGAGCCTGTGAGCAAGGAAGCCAAGTATGGGGGCTTTGTTGGCGGAAGCGCAACGAAGCGGGTCGACTATTCTCATGATCTGTTCGCCAAAGAAGCGATGCAGTTCATCGACAGCGAAAAGGACAATCCCTTCTTTTTGTACCTGGCGCTCACGATCCCGCACGCCAATAACGAAGGATCAAAGATGACCGGCAACGGCGCCGAGGTCCCCGACTATGGAATCTACCAAGACCGCGATTGGTCCGACCAAGACAAGGGACAAGCGGCGATGATCACACGGATGGATACCGACATGGGCCGGATCATGGACCAATTGACCGCACTTGGAATCGAAAAGAACACTTTGGTCTTTTTTACCAGCGACAATGGACCGCACGACGAATCGCGGCATCATTTGGAAACCTTCAATCCGTCGGGACCGCTTCGCGGGATCAAGCGTGCGATGCACGAAGGTGGCATCCGCGTTCCGGCGATCGCCTGGTGGCCGGGAACGGTTCCCGCCGGACAAACCACCGAGCACATTGCTTACTTTGGTGATTGGATGGCAACGGCGGCCGAGCTTGCGGGGGTCGATGCACCGGAGAACCTTGACAGCATCAGTTTTGTACCGACGTTAAAGGGGAACGCAGCGGAGCAGCAAGCGCACGACTATTTGTACTGGGAATTTTACGAACAAGGCAGCCGACAAGCCGTCCGGTTTGGAAAGTGGAAAGCGATTCGCGAGCCCATGTTCAGCGGGTCGGTCGAACTGTTTGATTTGGATCAAGACATCAGCGAGCAGGAAAACCGGGCCGACCAGCATCCGGAGATCGTCAAACAGGCGACCGCGATGATGGACGAAGCACACGTGCCCAATCCGAACTGGAAGATCCGGGGCGGCAAATAGGTACCCTTCACGGCTCAGTTAAACTCAACCGCGGCCTCCGTTGGACGCCGCGGCTGGGCCGCGGGTTGTTCGTCAACCAAGATGCCGATGCGTTTTGCCAAGGTTTGCAGTGCCAAATCGTAGCGGCGGCTAACGGCAAACTCGGTCGTTTGGCCTGAGGAATCGGTGACCTCGATGGTATGCATCACCCAACCGCGACGGATGCGTGGTGCGGCGGTTTCGTCAAGCGCGTGTTCGCCGCCCGGCATCCACCAATTCGCTTCGCGAAGTTGCCAACCCTGGCCCAGTTCGTCCCGCCGCAGCCGCAGTCGGCTCTTGGCTGCAAAGGGCCCGAATGCGCCCTTGCAAAAGACGACCATTTCGGGGTGCTTGGGATCACCATAAGCGGACCAGACGCGAGAAACCACCGGATCCAAGACCATCGTGCGATAGTAGCGAATGTGTCGGCTGACCCAACGCAACACAATCGCGGCAACTAGCAGAATGGCCAAGTTCAAAATCGTTGCGATGGTTGGACTGAAAGCGTAGACCGCCATCAGCGTCACACAGAGCGATTTGTTGCAGAATTCGAAGATCGCATCGATGGCCGGGATCGGCGTCAACCAAACCATAAACTCAAAGAAGAATTTCACACTGTTGATCACCAACACGTTGATCACCATCGCGACCGCCAACAGCGTGTCGACGGTGAAACGAACCACGCCCAACTGAACCATCACGACTTCGGTTTGATCTTCGCCGGGGCTATCCAGCGAAGCGATGACCTTGATCGCCAACAAGATCACAATCACCGCGTAGGTTTCCAACCGATCGGTCGCTTGTGCAAATGGCTTGCTGACTTTGGTGAGTCGCGGCAAACTGGTCAAGACCGTTAACGCTAAGAAAACGAAGAAGAGCGAGTGGTTTTGTAGCGGCCCCGATGCACCGAGCAATGCGTTATCGGTCGCCCAATCCGGCCCCCAGATCGCAAGCCCGGACAAGCAGGTGACGCCAAAGAATGGAGAAAGGGCCACTGGGGCGAGCGGGCCGAGCCAATCGGCAAGCCCCAGGGAATCGGCCCACGACGTCGCTGCAGCGATGTCGGCAGAACCGAAATCCCCTTCAAGCCGTTCTTCAACGCGACTTCGATCCAATCCCGGTGGCGAAGCAGGCGACTCTTGGGCAACACCGCTGGAGGCATGGAGCAACACCCCGCAGAGTAAGATTGAAAACCGAAACATCAAAAACAGCCTCTTGCAGAAAACGGACAGCAACTAACTCTAGTGTATGCGAAATCCGTGCTCTGCAATCGCCGCTCGCTCGACGACGAACAATGTCCCCATCGCCCCGCAGGACGATCGGTGTCGAGACCGGGCAAAGCGGTTGGAGGGCGTGGCAGAAAAGGGCGCTGCCACCGCTTTCCTGCCGATTCAAACCGCTTGACGTTTCGTTGTTCTAAACGTTTTCCGGTGCTGGAACTTCAAATCCCTTACGGTACTCACGAGTCAACATCGCATTGGCCGCCTCATTGCCGATAAACCGTTCGGTTTCGGGATCAAACTTCAATTGTGCACCAATCGAAAGCGGTGTTTCCTCCAAGATCACTCCGTTGCCGACCAAGTGGTCCACGGTCCGCTTTAGCGTTGCATCGTTATCATCCAAGCTTTTGACACCCGCCAAGATCTGGCGAATCTCATCGGGGGATCCGTGGTTTTGCTCACCAAGGTAATACGAAATGTTCCCGAGATGACTGACCCCGGCGGAAAGGTGCCCCATCAACGCGTCCGCATTCAGTTTCGACGCGTCACGCGACTGACAAGCATCGATAAAGTTTGCGAAGTGGGCATCGCCCACGTTCTTGGCACGGAAATCCTTGATCACGTTCATGTCCAAGTCGTAGGCCGTGCAATGCTCATACGACGTTTGGGCGAGATAGCCTTCACTGCCGTAGAAAATCACTCCGATCTTGTTGCTGCCTTCGTTGCCGAAGAACCCTTCGATTTCAGGACCTGAGGTCGTCTTGCAATCCAGGCCGCGTGTTTCGAAGACGATGCACTTGTCACCGTAATCGTAGATCGAAATCTCGGTGTTGCCGGTGTCGCCGGCGTCCACGTAGTTCTTGTCTTTGCGTTCGGTTTGATAACCCAAGCGACCGCCATAGGTGAAGATCGCGTTGGGATGCCGATTGAGCCCCAGCCCCCAGCGAGCGATGTCCGTTTGGTGGGGACCTTGGTTCCCCAAATCGCCGTTGCCGTAGTGCCGTTGCCAATGCCAATCATAGTGGAAGTTGCGGCGGGTGAGTTTGGGATCGGTGAAGGTCGCCGGGCCGCTCCAAAGATCGAAGTTGACTTTTTCAGGAATGGGGTAGTCGCCAAGCGGTCCGATCGAAGCGCGTCGTTTGTAGCACAACCCACGAGCAAACTTGACTTCGCCGATTCCACCCTCGGCAATAAACTGCATCGCATCACGAACGGCACTGCTACTGCGGCATTGCGTTCCCGTTTGGCACATCCGCCCATATTTCTTCGCGGTTGCAACCAAGGCACGGCCTTCGTCGATGTTATGGCAAATGGGTTTTTCGACATAGACATCTTTGCCGCTTTGCATGCCCCAGATTCCCATCAGCGCGTGCCAATGGTTGGGCGTCGCAGCACTGAGAATGTCGATGCCGTCGAAATCAATTGCATCCCGGATGTCCGTAAAGAACTTGGGCTTCTTGCCCTGCATCTCTGCGACCTTTGCCACTCGTTGTTGACCGACGCTTTCGTCAATGTCGACGATTGCACGAATTTCGGTCCGTGGGTCGTGGTTGAATCCACGAATGTGTTCGTTGCCACGGCTATTGACTCCCACCACACAAACGCCAAGCGTCTCGTTAGGACCAGCAGCCCTCAGGCGAGGCATGGAAGCCGTCGCAATGCCGGCGGCTGCGAGGGAGGTGAATTGGCGACGATTCAAGCGATTCATAGTAATACAGCCTTTCACGAATAGGTGAGTGTAAAGTGTGCGTGGCATAGGGAGGGGAAAGGGACGCGCGGGGGTGCACACGGCATGAACGCGTCTGCATTGCGGCGTCGCGAGGAACCCTGATTCTACTCGATTAGGATTCCGACGCACATCACGATCCCAAAAAAATGCGTTCATCCGACGGAAGCGTCCGTGGGGCCAAGGAACATCCCCCGCGCACGCTTGAGGCGGATGAACTAAAAAAAACGTCAACGGCTGTTTTGGGGGGTTCTTCCCGACCCACCACCTCATCCGCCAAGATGTCCGCATGCATGAACTCTACCCTTACCTCCCGTTCGCCCTGATCCTCTGCCTCGGAATCTTTGTTCAATCGGCTGCTGGATTTGCAGCGGGCCTTTTGACGATTCCGGTGCTACTGTGGTTCGGGTATTCGATTCCTGAGGCCCAGACATCGCTGTTGGTGGCGACCATCCCACAGAATCTGTGGGGTGTGTGGTCCTTTCGGGATGCCATCGACGTTTCGAAAGTGACCTGGCCTGGACTCACCCGAATCCTGTTTGTCCCCGTTGGCATTGTCGTACTGCAGACCTTGGAAACGTTTTCGATTGTCACCCTGCGGCAATTTGTCGGAGGCGTCGTGCTCATCGTGACGTTGACGATCGTATTTTTTAATCCGAAGCCACGAGCAAGCCTGCATCCCATTTGGGCATGTCTCACCTTTCCAACTTCGGGGTTCTTACAGGGACTTGTCGGCATGGGCGGGCCGCCGATGGTGTTTTGGGTTCAGGCACACGACTGGGACACTCGAAAAATGCGAGGGTTTCTGTTCGCGGCCTACCTGATTAGCTTGTTTCCTGCGTTAGGGTTCTTGTACGGCGGTTTTGGAACACGGATCATTGAACCAGGGATCATTGCCGCTTCACTAACTCCGCTGTTACTCTTGGCAACCTACGCAGGACTAAAGCTTGGCACTTGGTTGGGGCGAGTTCGGTTGAGACGAATCACATTAGCGTTGCTCGTTCTGATCGGAATCGCCGGGCTTGCTGCCCCCCTATTCAGTCATCACTAGAAGAGAATCGATTTCATGTTACTCGCATCGTCCATCGACATCGCGGAAGGCGCATCGCTGATGTCGTTTGAGTCCTTGGTGGCGCTATTGGCGTTGACCGCGATGGAAATCGTCCTGGGGATCGATAACATTGTCTTCATCGCCATCATCACGGGGCGCTTGCCCGAAGAAAAACGCTCGTTTGCCAGACGAGTCGGCTTGTTTTTGGCAATGGGAATGCGAATCCTTCTGCTGTTGATGATCGGCTGGTTGATTAGTCTTCAATCGCCGCTCTTAGAACTGTCTCATTGGATCCCGTTTTCGTCGCTGGCCGAGCGTTTGGCCGAAGACCCGGAGATCAACGAGGTCTCGGGGCGTGATTTGATTCTGCTTTTCGGCGGCTTGTTCCTGCTTTACACCGCGGTCCGTGAAATCCATCACAAGATCGAAGGGGACGAGGAAGAAGCCGAGATTGGCAACTTACCCGGTGACCAAGGTGGAGCGAGAGACGGGATCACCCCCACGGGACGCAGCAGCGCGGCGATCACCGTGAAGGGTGTCTTGGTCCGGATCGCCTTCATGGACGTGATTTTCTCTCTCGATTCGGTGATCACTGCGGTCGGAATGGCCAATCACATCGAGATCATGATCGCCGCAGTGGTGGTCGCGGTCACCGTGATGATCATCTTTGCCAACCAAATCAGCGATTTTGTGCAAGACCATCCCACCGTGAAGATGTTGGCATTGTCTTTCCTGATGCTGATCGGCGTGGTCTTGGTCAGCGACGCCGTGGGCACACCGATCAACAAGGGGTATGTCTACTTTGCGATGACCTTTTCCTTACTGGTCGAGTTTTTGAACTTGAGGATGAAAGCCAAGCGTTATCGCCCCAGTCACGGTGAAGGGGAAACCGGCAGTGTTGGCTAGCGGAACACCGCCACTTTGTAGGCGATTTACCGTAATTTGCCGAATCAATCTTGGACTGAGTGGCTTTGTCCAGCTAGCCCTTTGCAATGGATGGCTCAAAAATCAACGTCGTCATCTTCATCCAAGAAATCTTCATCGAAGTCATCCTCGTCCATTTCCTCCGGCGCGTCGCCTCGCACCAACAATTCGGCAGGCGGATCGGTACCATTCTGCGGAGCCCAACGGATCGTCGGTCGGGGGGGGTCGGATAACGCTTCGGCGCATTCCATCGCCAACCAACTGATCTCCCCAGGGCCATCCGCGGTGTCACCCTCTTCGACTTCTTCTTCGGATGTCAGCATGTAGAGCGAAGCGTTTCGCAAAAAACGCTCGACGTCGGCTGGTTCAAATTGGTCGGCACGATAGATCGCTTCCATGTCTGGCAGGTCCAATTGGCCATTGCCGACCGTGTCCATCAGTGACCACTCCTCATCGGCCTTGAAAATTCGCACGTTGGTCCACATGTCCAATGCGGGCAATTCGTGATTCCAAGCGTAGTTGAGTCCTTGGCGCAGTCCCGTTTGGTCGCGAAGCACTTCGCCACCCGGATTGAAATAGCAAATCGCTTGAGGCAATTCCAACAATGCCGTGACCGCGCGTGTGATGAACTGCATCTCGCCCATTGCATCGTATTCATCCGGAACCAACGGAATGTCTTCGTCGTCGTCTTCGCCGTCGACCTCTTCCATCCCGAGCACGTAACTGATCAACAATCGAATGTGGGCCGTGTGCAAGGGAACCACATCGGCTCCCCCTTCCCATCCCCACGATTGCTCGGACGCCCGTTGCAAACAGCCGGGAAACGCGAGCGGCCCGAACTGCCCCAGCGACCAAGCGACAAACCGCTCGGGTGACTCATCGGGATCGCCCATGTCGTCTGGCCAGGGGGATCGACAGGGCGTCACCAGCAGGTGACCACCGACATCCTCTCGATACTTCAGGACCAGGGTTTCGGGCGCGTCATCATCTTCGATCGATTCGTGTCGTCCGACGAGTTCGAAGGCCGCCAACCGCTCCTCTAACTCGCCAATCGAAACCGGTTCGCGCAGCAGGACGCACATCCCCTGAGTGAACAATCCTTTTGCCATCCGAACTCTACCCCTGTCGCTTGCGGTTAGTAATCTATCGTTTTACCGCAGCTTGCCATCATTCACGAGGGGATTGGAAGCTTCGCCGTGGGATCGCAAAGGCCCAGAAACAGATTGACCACCCCTTTCTCTCTCCGCAGGTTCTCCTTAGCGTGGATGCTGAATCGGTGTTGTTGCGAATAGAAATAGGTACAAGAATCGAGCATGGCGACGAGGGAAATCACGGTCAAAGGAGCTCGAGAGCACAACCTGCGGGACGTCAATTTGACGTTGCCGCGAGGCGAGTTGATCTGTTTTTCAGGGGTCAGCGGCAGTGGAAAATCCTCGCTAGCATTCGACACCCTCTACGCCGAGGGGCAACGACGGTATGTCGAGAGCTTGAGCAATTATGCTCGGCAATTCATGGGACAAATGCCCAAACCCGACGTTGATTTCGTCGGCGGGCTGAGCCCTTCGATCTCCATCAGCCAAAAGTCCTCGGGCAATAATCCGCGCAGCACCGTTGGCACGATTACCGAGATTTACGATTTTCTTCGCGTCCTGTTCGCTCGTGTTGGCACCGGCCATTGCCCAGAGTGTGGCTGCGAAATCACCGCACAATCACGCGACGCGATCACGACGCGCATCGAGACGCTCCCCCGCGAAGCGACCCTGTGGGTTATGGCGCCGCTTGTCCGCGGGCAAAAAGGCGAGTTTCGCGATCTTTTCGAAGACCTTCGCAAACAAGGTTTTTCGCGAGCCCGGGTCGATGGCGAAACGATCCATTTGAATGATCCCCCCACGTTGGATCGCCAACATCGCCACGATGTGGAGGTCGTCGTCGATCGCATCGATCCGGATGCGCGCGACCGTGGCCGCGTGGTCGAGGCGGTCGACACCGCCTTGAAACTGGGTGAATCCACCCTGATGATCTCGCTGACCGAAGCCAACGACGCGGTGACGGCCAACCCCAGCGAAGACTTGCTCTATTCGTCAAAATATGCCTGCGGATCCTGCGGTCAAAGCTTCAAGCCTCCGTCACCACAATTGTTCAGCTTCAACAGCCCGCAAGGGATGTGCGAAGCGTGTGATGGGCTGGGCCACCTGTACACGTTTGTGCCCGAGTTGTTGATTCCGGACGACACCAAGTCGATTCGCAAAGGAGCGATCGATCTGCTCGGAAAATGGGGCGACCTGGGACGCTATCGTCGTCACATCTACAAAGGGGTTGCCGATGCGATCGATCGAGCGATGGAGCTCGCCCCCGGAACCATGTTGGAGGGCAAATGGCGTGATCTCCCCGAACCGTGCCGACACATTTGGCTGTGGGGCACCGACGATGCGATGGAATTCACATGGCGAGGGGGCCGCAAGGCAAAAAAGTATTCCGGTTCGTTCGAAGGTTTCGTTCCGGAACTGCTGACGCGATACAAGACCAATCGCAACAAAATGCAGCAGAAACAGTTCGAAAAGTACATGGCGACGATCGATTGCCTTGATTGCCATGGCAAACGGCTCAACTCACAAGCCAGTGCCGTCACGCTGACCACGGCAAGCAAACCGTTCCTCAATCTCCATGCAGAGAATCAACAAACGCTGCCTCAGCTATGTGAATTGCCCATCGATTCTCTCGTGGACTTCTTTTCAGATGTGGCACTGACCGGCACCGATGCAACCATCGCTGCCGAAGCCCTCAAGGAAATCCGCACGCGATTGGGGTTCCTGCTCGGAGTGGGTCTTGATTACCTGACATTGGGTCGGACCGCACCGACGCTCTCGGGCGGTGAATCGCAGCGAATCCGATTGGCGGGCCAAATTGGTAGCGGGCTGGTCGGCGTGTTGTACATTCTTGATGAACCGTCGATCGGGTTGCATCCCCGAGATAACGATCGCTTGATTGAAACACTCGTGCATTTGCGTGATCGCGGCAACACCTTGATCGTTGTCGAGCATGACGAGGATACGATGCGAGCGGCCGACCGCGTGATCGACTTTGGTCCGGGACCGGGCGTCAAGGGAGGCGAGATCGTCGCCGCCGGCGACGTTGCTACGATCTCCAAATCGAGCCGAAGTGTCACGGGCCAATTTTTATCGGGCACTCGAAAGATCGAACTGCCGCAGACGCTTCGCGAGATCGACCCAAAAACTCAGCTCACCATTCGCGGTGCGACGTTTCACAATCTTAAGAACGTGGATGTCTCCATCCCGCTCGGGACGGTCACCTGTGTCACCGGCGTTTCGGGCAGCGGCAAGAGTTCGCTGATTGGTGGCATCGTCGAACCGGCGCTGCGATGCGCTCTCAATGGTGCGAGCTGTGAAATTGGCGACCACGATTCAATTCATGGCCTGGAACACCTCGACAAAACCATCGCGATCGACCAATCGTCCATAGGTCGCACGCCGCGAAGCAATCCCGCAACCTATGTCAAGGTGTTCGACGAGATTCGCAATCTGTATGCGAAATTGCCAGAGGCAAAAACTCGCGGCTACACGTCAAGCCGATTCAGTTTCAATGTGGATGGTGGACGTTGTGCGGCATGCGATGGCAACGGAGCGTCGAAGCTCGAGATGGACTTCTTAGCAGACATTTGGGTCACCTGCCCTGTGTGCCAAGGCCGACGCTACAACCGCGAAACGCTTTCGGTTGAATTTAAAGGGAAATCGATCGCGGATGTGCTGGAAATGGACATCTCCGAATCGCTCGAACTGTTCAAGAACATCCCCAAAATCGCTGAGAAACTGCAAACCCTTGTCGACGTCGGTTTAGAATACCTGAAACTTGGCCAACCCTCCCCGACGCTTTCCGGCGGTGAAGCTCAGCGGATCAAGTTGTCCCGCGAGCTCAGCAAACGAGAAACGGGACGCACGCTTTATGTGCTCGATGAACCGACAACGGGGCTTCATTTCGCAGACATCCAATTGCTGCTCAATGTGATCCACGGGCTGGCCGACCGCGGCAACACGATCGTCATCGTCGAACACAATACCGACGTGATCAAAACGGCGGACTGGGTCATTGACCTGGGGCCCGAAGGGGGCGAGGGCGGCGGATCGCTGGTCGCCGAGGGCAGGCCCGCAGCGGTCGCCAAGAAGGTGAAAAGCCACACCGGTGCCGCGCTTGCCAAAGCGATGGGTATCAAACGTCGAGCCCCAAAGGCGTCGACCCAACCCCAGAAGACCGTTGACACCCTCGTCAACACCAACACCCATGTGACCGTCGAAGGAGCGACGGAACACAACTTGAAATCGGTCAATGTGGAAATCCCCCGCGATGCGATGACCGTGTTTTGCGGCCCCAGCGGTAGCGGAAAAAGCTCGCTAGCGATGGACACGATCTACGCCGAAGGACAACGTCGCTATGTCGAGTCGTTGTCGTCGTACGCGAGACAGTTCATTGGCCAAGTCCAAAAACCCAAGGTCGAGCGGATCGAGGGCTTATCCCCCGCGGTGGCGCTGGAACAAAAAAACCTGGGCCATTCGCCACGAAGCACGGTGGGAACCGTCACCGAAATCTACGACTACCTGCGAATCCTGATGGCGCGGTTGGGCACGATGCATTGCCCCGATTGCCAAATACCGATTGGAACGCAGACGCCAGACCAAATCGTCGACAAAGTGATGTCGCTTGACCCGGGCACTCGCGCGCTGCTGCTTGCCCCGATCGAGGTTCAATCGGGCCCCGCTTCCGAGGACACCTGGCAATCCCTTCGCAGCACCGGCTACCAACGGATTCGCATCAATGGTGTAACGATCGGTCTCGACGAAGCCCCGATGCTTGATGCACGGCAGCGACATCAGGTGCAAGTGGTGGTTGACCGCATCGTCGTGCAACCGTCCGATCGATCACGAATCAGCGACAGTGTCGAACAGGCGCTGTCACTCGGCGTGGGGGTTTTGCAAGTCGCCTTGGCGGATAACGAGCGTGGCGAAACCGATTGGACGGTGATCACTCATAGCCAACACTTGGTTTGCGGTGATTGTGGCCGTTCGTTCACGAACTTGACGCCCCACCATTTTTCGTTCAACTCGACGATCGGTTGGTGTCCTCAATGCGAAGGTCTTGGAACGCAACGTGGAACCAACCCGGCCGCTTTGATCTCCTCGCCAACCGCAACCTTGGCGGAGGGGGCTTCGCTGCTTTGGCCGTCGGTTGACCAAGCGGTTTCCCAGTGGATGCTTCGTTCCCTTTCGCGACACGCGCGGATTCCTATCGATACACCCTACGTGGATCTGACCGTCACCCAGAGACGGATGTTGTTCCACGGAACGGGCGATGCCTGGATCGAAGTGCGCGAAAGCGACCGTGATGCGGCCCCAAAGAAAACAACGGGAACCGAAGCGGTCCTGTTCCGTTACCAGTTCAAAGGGTTCTACCCCGCACTTGCCGAAGCGGCTCGGCTGACCCCCGGTCTTCGCGGTAAGTTGGAACAGTTTGTCGACGAAATTGACTGTAGCGCGTGCGACGGTTCACGCTTGCATGAAGACGCCGCCGCCGTTCGCTTTCGTGATCGGACCATGGCTGACTTGGTTCACATGCCATTGGCCAGACTCGCTGACCACATCCAATCGTGGAAGTTGGAAAAACGCGAACAAAAAATTGCTGGAGAATTGGTTCGCGAAATCAGTTCACGAGTCCGCTTTTTGCTCGACGTCGGTCTCGACTATCTGACGCTGCACCGTGGAGCCGCGACGCTCTCTGGTGGCGAAGCACAACGGATTCGATTGGCTGCTCAATTGGGTAGCGGTTTGTGCGGCGTGCTCTATGTCTTGGATGAACCGACGATCGGATTGCATCCGCGCGACAACGACCGATTGATCGGCGCGCTCCATCGATTGCGTGATCTTGGCAACACCTTGCTTGTGGTCGAGCACGATCATGATGTCATCGCCAGTAGCGATTATCTCTGCGATTTTGGCCCGCGTGCCGGGCGCTATGGCGGACGCGTCGTCGCGCGGGGAGGACCGCAAGCGGTCGAACCCTACGAGCAGTCGGTAACCGCGGCCTACCTGACCGGAGAAAAAACACTGGCCGTTCCTGCATCGCGACGGCCCGCGTTGAGCGATCAAGGGACGCCGTATGTCAATTTGCTGTCGATCAAAGGAGCACGCGAAAACAATCTTCGGGGGATCGATCTCGATCTGCCGCTCGGTGTTTTGACGGCAATCACCGGCCCCAGTGGTAGCGGAAAAAGCTCGCTGATCGAAGGCGTGCTCTACCCGGCACTCGCTCGACGCCTGCATCGTGCACGCGTTCGTCCCGGTCGATTCGAGAAAATGGATGGGGTGCGATTTGTCGACAAAGTGATCCAAGTCGATCAGTCCCCGCTAGGAAATAGCCCGACCAGTAACCCCGCGACCTACACCGGCATGTTCGATCTGATTCGGCAATTGTTTGCCGAACTTCCCGAATCGGTCGAGAGACGTTTCTCGTCGCGGACCTTCAGCTTCAATGTGTCCGGCGGGCGATGCGAAACCTGCGAAGGCAGCGGACAACTCAAAATCGAGATGCACTTTCTGGCGGATGTCTGGGTCCCCTGTGAGGACTGCCATTCCCGCCGATACAACTCGGACGTGCTGGATGTCAAGTTCCACGGAAAATCCATCGCAGATGTGCTGGACATGCAGTGCGGTGAAGCTTTGGAATTGTTCTCGGACTACCCTCGGATCAGACGGATTCTGCAAACCATCTGCGACGTCGGGCTGGACTACGTTACCCTCGGACAGCCTGCACCGACCCTTTCAGGTGGTGAGGCGCAGCGCGTCAAACTGGCTGCCGAACTCGCTCGACCGATGACAGGCAAGACGCTCTACATTCTTGACGAACCGACGACCGGGTTGCATTTCGACGATATCGAAAAGCTGCTCGTCGTGATGCAACGACTGGTCGAAATGGGCAATACCATGGTGGTGATCGAGCACAACATGGATGTCATCAAGAGCGCCGATTGGATCATCGACATGGGGCCAGGGGCAGGCATGGAAGGTGGACAAATTGTCTTTGCCGGAACTCCTGAACAACTCGCTGCCTCTGCGTCGAAGCCAAACCCCAGCGTCACGGCACCCTACTTGGCGGAGATCCTGTCGCGGCGTCCACCGACCCCACGCACCGCTCGCAGCAAGGCCCCAACCGCCGCGGCAGAAGCGTCGGGGGATCCAGCGAGAAAGAAACCACGGCGATCGACCAAGGCTACCCAGGAAACCGATCCCCCAACGACCGATCCCCCAACGACCGATCCATGGCAGCTGCTGGGTCGTCGCTGGCATTCACTGGTCAAAGGGTTTCCGGACAACGCATCACCGGAGTGGCCGATTGAGTTGGCCGACAAGACGCTCAAATTGCTCGAGCAGGTGGCCGGGGATAGTTCATTGCGTTTCGATGCCCCCGACCGCGTCACGGTACGCCCCAAGGGGCGACGCAAGCATTGGGCACGCGTCCAAACCAAAACCCCCGAGTCGGTTCAAGTGATCTTGGCAGGCCCCAAGGAAGCGGTGGATCTCGAGCAGCTTGAATCCCTCGACGTGAACGGCCCGGTGCGTCCGCGCAGCGATTCCAGCACCGAGGTGACGCTGCAATTGACCGAACTGAAGCACGTTCGCAGCCGTAAGCTAAGAGCGTTCCTGAAAAAGCATTTCGAGCGAACAATCGGTTAGACCGAGGCTTTCGGGTCCAGTTTCCGCCCTTAGATAAGCAGGTCCTTCCCTGAGAAAAGGCGGGTCGCGTGAAAAAAGGCGGGTCGCTTGAAAAAAGGCGGGGCCCTTGAAAAAAGGCGGGGCCCTTGAAAAAAGGTGCACCCGTGAAATCGTTGTTTGTGGTCCCACGAAGCTGTTCGTCCCTTTACAGCGATCTTAAACTAAACAGACTCTCGTTGTTTGTCGATCGCGTCTGGTTTATCGATCGTGCCTGCTGTTCGCTCTACACCCTCGTTGGCCACTGCCTCTCATGACCCCGCGGCCCCCTGAATCCACCCAAAACTCGGCGGGCGCCCCATCGGCGGAACCGCTTGCGGGAACTTCGTTGAACTTGATCACGGCCGTGTTAACGAATTCCCAACTGAGGAGTCGCTTAGCCTCGATGCCCGCTGACGAAAAAACCGTCGTGTTGTCGGGAGACCACGATTCAGCGTTGTTGGCCCATCCCGACTGGAAAGAGGAGGGGGAGGATCGCGACCAAGACCCCGCCGCGGATGGCTCCGAAAACGAAACGATTGAATGGTCGTCCGTGGCCTCATCGCCTACCGCGGGGATGGCTCGCCCATCGGATTGCAAGGATGCGGGTTTTGTGCCCAAACGGCATGTGACCACGATCGGCGGCGGCCAACGATGTGACGCGGATTACCGGTTGGTCGGCCAACTCGGAGCCGGTGGTACCGGTGTTGTCTATCAAGCTCACCAACGAGCCATTGATCGCGAAGTCGCGATCAAGGTGCTACGAAATAACTTGGCCATCGACCCACCCTCGCGTGAGCGTTTTTTGACCGAGGCACGCGTGATCGGTGGGCTGGATCATCCAAACGTGATCGCACTTCACGAAGTCTGCGTCGACCAAGAGGGTGGTTTGTTCTATTCGATGAAACGGATCGATGGAACGAGCTGGGATCAACAGATCAAAGAGAAATCGCTCAACGACAATGTTCAGATTCTGCTCCGCGTTGCCGATGCGATTCGCTACGCCCATTCACGTGGCTTGATCCATCGCGACATCAAGCCAGAGAACGTGATGCTTGGTCGATTCGGTGAAGTGTTATTGGCTGATTGGGGGTTGGCAATCAGCCACGATGCCAATCAAGGTACCGATGGCCAATTCGAATCGACCCACCCCACGATCGGCGGAACGCCTGCCTACATGGCGCCCGAGCTCGCTCGAGGCGACACGCAACAGGTCTCGTTTGCGACCGATGTTTACTTGCTCGGCGCGATCTTGTTCCAAATCAAGACCGGTTATCCGCCTCATCACGGCGAAACGCTGTTGGAATGTATTCATGCGGCAGCGGAAAACAAAATTCGCCCGACCAGCATCAAAGGAGAGTTGTTAGACATTGCAATCAAGGCGATGGCAACCGATCCGAACGACCGCCACGAAAGTGTGGATGCGTTTGTGACCGCCATTGAGCAACAACGTGAACACGAAGAAAGCACGCGATTGGTGAAACGCGTTCAAGAACAAATGAAAACCTTCCACGTGGACAATCCCTACGAAGGTTTCCGCGTCGCGGACGTGCTACTCATGGAAGCGCTCGAGATCTGGCCCGAAAACCGGCACGCTCAGGAATTGCGAGTCGACTTGAATCTGGAGTTTGCCAGAGTGGCGACGGAGCAAGGCGATTTGGATTTGGCGTTGTCGCTGCTTGAATCGGTCGGGCTGGGTGACAGCGAGCGTGCGGCGAGGGTGCGACGCGATCGTGATCAGAGAAACGAAAAGATCCAAAAGGAATCTCGCTACTCGGTGTTGTTCACTCATTCACCCGAAGCGGGCTTGCTGGTGCGAATCGGTTCCGGGCGAGTGATCGAAGCCAACCGAACGTTTAGCGATTTGATGGGGTACGATGAAGAGGAAGTGGTCGGCAACTTGATGTCGGAATTAAACCTATGGGTTTGCCCGAGACGCCGCGATGAATTATTGGCGGAGCTGGAAAAAAACGGACGAATCGATAATTTCGAAGGCCAACTGAAGCATCGAGATGGCACACCGATCGACGTGTTGATCAGCGGCCGAGTGACCACTCTCGATGGAGAAAGGCTGTTGATTTCGAGCATCCGCGACATCTCGCTTCGCAAACAGGCCGAAAACGACCTCCGACAAAGCCGACGACGACTGCGGGATCTGCAAGCCCTTGCTGGTTTGGCGACCTGGTCTTACGAGATACGAACAAAACAGCTGACCTGGAGCGATGAAGCCTTTCGGTTGGCCGGCCGCGAGCCGATTCAGGGAGTCCCCAGTTTGAGCGAGTACATGGATTCGATCCATCCCGACGACCGCGAACGGATGCAAGAAGCCATCACCCATGCAACCCACTCCGGCGCGGCTTACGAGATCAAAATCCGCCAGCGTGGCACGAACAACCGATACCGATCATTGGTCGTTCGTGGTCAGCCGATTTTTGATGAGCAGGGAAAGACCGTGGAAGTCTACGGCGTCTTGATCCCGCAGAAGGTTGAAGCGTAGCAAAGCGTTCCGAACACGGGGGGGATGGAGAGCGATTGGATGACGGTCCAGCTAAGGAAACAAGTTCCGGAGCAAGCGCCCCGTCGATTCGATGGAGTGTTTTTCACGCAGGTTGACCGTCGCTTGCGTTGCCAGCGATTCACGCAGCAAGGGGTCTCGTTTCAGCCTTTCAATGCCATCGGCTAAGGCCTGATGATCGTTTGGCGGCACAACGATTCCGCCGCCGGTCGATTCGATCAATTCGCCGAAGGCACCGTGGTCGGGCAACAGGACGGGGACCCCACACGCCATCGCCTCGAGTGCAAACAAGCCTTTCGGATCCTCGTATTCCGTCGGCACGCAAAGGAGATCGAGCGACTGCAGGAAGACAATCTTCTCCGGCAACAGCGGGCTGCCGTGGTAGGTAAAGCGGTCTTGTAGTCCCGCTTCACGAATTCGGCTTTGGATGGCTTCAAGATAGGGGCGATTCGCTTCGCCAAGCCAACCCGCAACCTCCAACGTCATGTCCTGGTGCTCTGCTTTCACGGCCAGATGCAGGAAAGCATCCACAAGTCGGTGCAGTCCCTTTTCAGGGGAGATTCGAGCCAGATAACCGAGCCGAAACGAGGTCGTTGCCCCCTTTGCCTTCGGTTTCGATTGATAGGGTGCCAAGTCGATCGACAGTGGAACCCGACAGATCTTCTCGTCGGGGATATTCAGCAGCAATCCCATTTTGTCGGCATAGAATCGACTGTTGACGAGGAAGCGATCAACGGATTGGACCAAACCGCTGAGCAATGCGATCGCTTGGGCGCGGGCCGATTCTGGCAAATGGTCGAGGAAGATGTCGTCGCCTTGCAGCATCACGAAGACTTTGGTTTTGGGCAACCGCTGGTGAATCAGCGGTAACGAACCTCCAATCAACAGGTTGCTCAGCACCAGCACGTCTGGTTGCATTTCCTGCTGCAACCATGCCGTCAACCTCAGCACCTCTTCTGCTTGTCGGCCATCAACGCCTTGCAACATCGAAATCGCCAGCTCACCCAGTTTCGCTGGGTCCGTCGAGGCAGCCCGGCGGGTGGCCAGCCGAATCAAGGGAGGCCAATCGAGCAGCCGCCGTGCCGACTTCGGAACCCACCGCATCCAGGGCCATTGTTGAAGCAAGTACACATGGATACCGCCAAAGAAGATCTGATGGCGAGCAACGCTGGTCGAATCGGTCCGAATCGGCGTGTAGATCGGTTGCAAGACACAATCCACTCCATTCGCTCGTAGGGATCGCGCGATCGCGTTGTCATGCATGCAACTGCCGCAGTACATACCGGCGGCTCCGGCGGTGAGGAAGACAACTTTCATGGACTTGCAAGCGGCTCCGACAGAGGACAGAGGGTAGGACGTTATCAAATGAAAAACAAGAATGCTCGTTGTGGCAATGCGGCCCCCTTTCTATACTTCGGATACACGCTGTCTCAAAGCGAAACCTCACCCCACTTGACCGCCCTCGCGACGGCATCGAGTGACGAAACGCCCCCTTACGCTACGACCACGGGGGTGCACAGTCGCCGTCCGGACGCGACATCGAAATTGCGGTGTCGGAAAATGCGATCACGCATGAATATCTAGGGAAGGAATGAGGTCGAATCCTTCGATCCCCATTCGAGTCAGGCCAATCGTTGAAGAAACAATATGTCATCGAACATTCGGAATTTTTGCATTATCGCTCACATTGACCACGGCAAGAGCACCCTTGCCGACCGCTTGCTTGAGCATACCGGAACGGTCAGCAATCGTGACATGAAGGAACAATTGCTGGACGATTTGGAACTCGAACGATCACGTGGGATTACCATTAAAGCGCGTGCGGTCACCATGCGGTTCAAACGCAATGGCACGGATTACGAGCTGAATCTAATCGATACGCCCGGCCACGTCGACTTTCACTACGAAGTTTCACGGTCTTTGGCCTGTTGCGAAGGCGTCTTGCTGCTGGTCGATGCCTTCCAAGGGGTTGAAGCACAAACCGTCGCCAACGCCTTCGCCGCCATGGAACACAATCTTAAAATCATTCCGGTGATCAACAAGATCGACTTGACCCACGCTCGGCCCGAGGAAGTGGCTGAGGAGATGATGAATTCGCTCGGTACCGACCCCGATGAGTGCGTTCGAGTCAGTGCCAAAACGGGCCAGGGGGTCGACGAGTTGATTGACTGCATCATCGAGCACATCCCGACGCCAACCGGCGACCCAGCTGCGACACTGCAAGCGATGGTCTTCGATTCGAATTATGACGATTTTCGAGGCGCGATCACCTACGTCCGAATCATGAACGGGACCGTTTGCAAAGGCCAGAAGATTCGGTTTTTGAAAGCGGGCTCGGTCCACGAGGTGGTGGAATTGGGACGGTTCGCGCCGCAACGCCAACCCTGCGATCAACTCAAGGCTGGCCAAGTCGGCTACCTGATTTGCAACATCAAGAGCCTTGGCGACGTTCATATCGGCGACACCATCTCCATTCCTGGGGACAAGCATGCTCCGGCCCTGCCCGGATATTCACGCCCCAAACGGATGGTTTACTGTGGCTTGTTTCCCAGCGACGGCCAAGATTTCACCGAACTGCGAGATGCGCTCGAGCGACTCTCGATCAACGATCCGAGCTTCGAGTTTGAACCCGAAACCAGCGAGGCTTTGGGGTTTGGGTTTCGCTGTGGCTTCCTCGGTCTGTTGCACATGGAGATCATTCAACAGCGACTCGAGAATGAATCCGACATCGACTTGGTCCAAACGGCTCCGAACGTCACCTACGAGATCATCAACAAGCGAGGCGAAACAATCTCGATCCATAAACCGCAAGATGTTCCGGACCCAGGCGACATCGAAGAATTTCGTCAACCGATTGTACGCTGCAACATCATCGTTCCCAACGACTACATCGGCGCTGTGATGAAGTTGTGTCAAGAACGTCGCGGGATCCAGCAGACGCAAGAGTACCTCGGCGCCCAGCGAGCGATGCTGGGTTACAACATCCCCTTGGCGGAAGTGGTGTACGACTTGCACGACAAGATCAAGAGTTGCACGCGCGGCTACGGGACGCTTGATTATGAGATGGTCGGGTTCGAGCCAGCCGACTTGTGTCGATTAGACATCGTGGTCAATGGTAGTCGCGTGGATGCATTGAGCATCGTCTGTCACCGAGCCGACGCCGATCGACGAGGCCGCGCCGTGGTGAAAAGATTGAAGCTCGAAATTGAACGGCATATGTTCGAAGTCGCCGTCCAGGCGGCGGTTGGCAGCCGCGTGATCGCTCGCGAAACCGTGCCGGCGATGCGAAAGAACGTAACCGCCAAATGTTATGGCGGTGATATCACGCGAAAACGCAAACTGCTGCAAAAACAAAAAGAAGGCAAGAAACGGATGAAGGCGATCGGCAACGTCGAAATCAGCCAGAAAGCGTTCATGGCCGTCCTCAGCGACAGCGAAGGCTAGCTGGAACCTCACCGGCCAAGTGAATACGGTGTCACTTGCCGGAATACCAGACACCTCGGCGCCAGTTGTGTCGGCGAAGTCTTGTCAACATCTCGGGTGGCAAATCCCGCAATTGGCTCGTCCGTGTGTTCTGCTCGACTTGCTCGACGGTTCGCATTCCCGCAATCACGGTACTGACTTCGGGCCGAGATAACGCAAACTTGAGTGCTACATCGGCAAGGGTGTAGTCGTCTGCCAAGCCAAACGCCACAACATCCTCGCGGATCTGATCCACGCGTTCGACCGTGCGACTCATACGATCCCCCGCAAAGTACCGGTGGCGAAAATCGTCTTCGGCGAAAAGATGGTCCGCGGCGTACTTGCCGGCCAATGCACCTTCATCGAGAGCGACGCGAACAATCACCCCGGTGCCGGTTTCTGCGGCAACGGGCAGGATCTGAGCAGCTGCGTCCTGGTTGAATAGGTTGAAAATCACTTGAACGACATCGACGAGCCCATTTCGCATCAATTGGATCACACAGTCTTGGTCCTGTTCGGGAGTGCTGACCCCAATCAGGCCAATTTTGCCTTCATCGCGAAGTTGACGTAGGACGAGCAGAGGTTGAGGATCATCATTCCAAGCTCGCGTCCACGTATGCAATTGCAGCAGGTCGATTCGATCGATACCGAGGTTCCTGAGCCGCGCGTTCACGTTGTCACGCAGGTAAGCGGCCGAATAGCGATCTTGCCAGCGGCAATAGGGACTTGGTGGCCACGGCCCCGCTGCCGGCGGAGTCTTCGTCGCGACAAACAAGGGTTCAGCGCGACTTTTCAAAACATCGGCGATCACCCGTTCACCATGCCCATCGCCGTAGCCTTCCGCCGTGTCGATCAGATTGACGCCTCGATCGATTGCCACGTTTAAGGCCCGAATCGATTCGGCATCATTGGTGCCGCCCCATCCGCCGCCAATCGCCCACCCACCAAAGCCGATTTCTGAGACCTTCGGGCCATCGCTAGAGAGTTGTCGAGTGTCCATGGGTTGTCCATTTTGGGCGTTTCGGTGGCGAAGATCTCATCTGTGTCGATATTTCTACCGAAAAAGAGAGAGTACAACGAGCCTGGCGTTCTTCCCCGAGGTGTATCGGTGCCAAAAATCCCTCTCCTTCCCCATCTGAGTGTCGTCGTGCCTGTTGGTCAGGACACGGTGGCGTTCGAAAACAGCCTCATCAGCGTTCTCGAGCATCAACCAGCCGCATGTGAAGTGATCGTCGCACATGACGGACACTACGACGATCCGTTCGGTTTGAGCGGTGAAGTCCGCTTCGTCACAGCAGATTCATCCGATGAGCTCGACCTGATCGCCAAGGGAGTGGATTCGGCTCGCGGGCGATTAGTCCATGTCCTCGGCTCTGGTTTGAAAGCAACCGCGGGATGGACGGATGCTGCGCTGGAGAAATTTGAGCATTCTGACGTCGTATCGGTGGCGCCGGTGGTGAGGCAAATCCGTTCCAACCAAATCCTCGCCGCAGGATGGCATGATCACCCGGGACGGTTGTGTGAACCGACCGGAGCAGGCCAATCCGCACTGGATCGTCGGGACGTCGCTCGAATCGACGGCGTTTTCATCGAAGCGTCGTTCTGGCGCCGAGAAACGCTGCGCGGAGCGGTCCATTGCTATCGGGGAACCGATCTGCTGGAGGCGTCCTACTGCGCCGGATTAGCCGCCAAGACGTCCGATTGGCGTTCCGTGACCGCGGAGAACTGCGAAATCCAGGCCGAGGACGGGGTGGTGTCATGGAACACGCCCTCTTTTCGCCGGGGGAAACGGCTCGCCGCAATCCGCCAAGCAATCCTGGGCGATCGAAAGCCGCTAAGTGATGCGTTCGCCGGTATGATCTGCAACCTCACACGACCTTCACGCCTGAGCGAAGCTCTCGGCCAATTCTCAGCCAATTCCGCCGCGGCTGAAATGCAGCGGCGAGTGAGAGTTGACGAAGTCAAGCTGGCAGCCGAGGCGTTGCAAGAAACAATCCGAATGCAAAAACCGGTCTACGGGCGTCTTCGTCGCGCCGCTTAGATCACCGATCCGCCTGGCTAGCGACCGAAACGGTCGACTGTTCCACAACCACCGACATCGGGGACACGCCCCGCGGCGAGATCTCCTTTTGGTCGAGTTCCCCCCGCACAATTCGAATGTCTTTGGGGGCCTCGATGCCGATCGCAACACGGTTCGCAGAGATGCGATTGATCGTCAAAACGATATTCTCACCAATCAATAGCTGCTCACCCTCTTTGCGGCTTAATACTAGCATTGCTCTACTTCCTTGACTTGCTTGTTAAATGTTGCGAACAAGTTCCTTCTACCAACAAATGGTGTGCCAATCTTGGACACACGGCAGGCTCTGGTGCTAGGTTCGTTTGTATTCTTGAACTTTATTGCGTGTTTGACCACGTTTTTGTTCTTTTATTCGTGCAAGAACACGAAAGAAACGACTGACCCTGTATCAGACACCTTGCGCGGAAACGGTTCGCGTCGATTCCGAATTGATCTTCCTGTCTCGCATTGAGACAACCCAAAAGACCACGTTGGCTCGACAACAGAAGTATCAGCCGGTGCTGTGACAAGTCTGGTCACCGCGAAGGGGAATCTACAAGAAATCGCAAATCTTTTTCTCTACGGATCGTAGCTTCGCCGAACCGCCATAACCCGGATTCTCCAGGAACTCACTATCGAGTTCCTTCAGGTCATCGCGGGGCAGGCGTGGAGGGTTATTCATCCGTCCAAACCTATTCCCCGTAACCCTTTGTATGCAATCAGCTTACATCGATTGAGTCAAAAACAGACTGCGCACGTTGGAGTGGTAGGCTTTAGCCGATTGCGCAAGGATCCAGTACGCAATCGGCTAAAGCCTACCACTCCAACGAATCATCCGCCTTAAGCCTGCTCAAAGTGTTTTGCTAGCTTTTCACGATTGGGATGCCTCACCACGCCCCGTTCGCTAATCAGTGCCGTGACCAATTCGGCGGGTGTCACATCGAAAGCGGGGTTGATGACTTTGGCGGCATCGGGAACCAGTGGAACGCCGTAGGGTCGAGCCACTTCGTCTCGGTGTCGCTGTTCGATGGGGATCAAATCCCCACTCGCCAACTTGGGGTCAAAGGTACTCGACGGTGCGGCGACGTAGAACGGAACGTTGTGGTAGCTCGCCAGGACTGCCAACGGGTAGGTTCCAATCTTATTCGCGACATCACCGTTGGCAGCAATGCGATCGGCGCCGACGATTGCGGCGTCGATGCGACCGGTTCGCAGCAGCGATCCTGCCATCGAATCGGTCAGCACGGTGACGGGAATGCCTGCTTGAGACAGTTCCCAGGCCGTCAACCGTGCGCCTTGCAGTAAGGGTCGCGTTTCATCGGCAAAGACGTTCAGCGTGTGGCCTGATTGGTGCAAATGGTAAATGGGTGCCAACGCGGTTCCCCACATCGACGCCGCCAATCCACCCGCGTTGCAGTGGGTCATGACCGATTCGCATTCGCTCAGCAGCGACGCCCCGTGCCGGCCCATGGCTTTGCACATTTGCCGGTCTTCATCGTGGATGGCGATCGCTTCGGCCACCAATCGATGATGCAGTCCGTCGCCGGCCCCCACCGATTCGACGACCGTTCGCATTCGCTCGAGTGCCCAGAACAGATTGACGGCGGTCGGACGGCTGCCGGCCAATCGATCGATCGCTTCAAGGTAGGCCATCGGCGAACGATTCCCATCGGCATCTCGAGCCAAGCAGACGCCGTAGCCTGCGGCGATCCCAATCGCCGGTGCGCCGCGAACGACCAGGCGAACAATCGCGTCGAAAACCTGCTCCACCGTGCCGCACTCGACGGTCACGAAGTCGGCGGGCAAGCGTGTTTGGTCGATCAGCACGAGCGTGTCATGGTCGTGGTTCGACGGCGCCGCGAGGGGCGAGTTGCCGGTCGCGGACAGAGCGTCGGCAGGGAAACACTGCTTTGCCTGACCACGGATGTAGGAAAGAGTCTCGGTCATGTCCGTCCCATGGTTGCTGCCCTAATACTGAAACGCTTCCGCGTCTGCTTTGGGGGCGGGTTGATAGCTGTGCGGTTCCATGCTGCTACCCGCACGTCCTTGGCTCAAGCTGCGAACGGCACTGCTGTAGCCGAACAATTCCTTGAGCGGCGCGTGTGCGGTGATCACCGTCATCGCGCCCCGTGTTTCCGTTGCCGCGATGATCGCTCGACGTTGCTGCAGGTCACCCACAATCTCGCCCATGTAGTCTTCGGGTGTGGTGACTTCAATTTTCATGACGGGTTCAAGCAGCACGGGGCCAGCCGCTTCCAATCCACGATCAAAGGCATCGCCTGCGGCAATTCGAAACGCCACTTCATCACTGCCCTCTTCGTGGACCTCAGCGTCATAGGCTTCGATCTTCACACCCGAGAGTGGAAAACCTGCGATCAAACCGCCTCCTTGAGCCCGCTGGCGGAGCTCTTCGATCGCCGCAGCGCGGGCATTGCCTTGCAACGGACATTCAGCCGGCAAACGATCAAACACAAGCACCGGAGCCGAGGGATCCTCCAAAGCGGCCACCCGAACCTTCAATCTCGCAAACATATGTGACGCACCAATTTGCCGATTGCATTGTCCGGTAACATCGGCATGGCCACCAATCGTTTCGCGGTAATTGACTCGTGGTTTATAAAACTTCACGTTCAAGCCAAAATCACGCGTCAACCGATGTTGGATCACTTCCAAATGCAATTCGCCCATCCCACTGATTAGCGTTTGCCCCAGTTCCGCGTTCTCGACCGCTTGGAAGGTTGGGTCTTGCCGTTTGAGCATCTCCAGGATTTCTTCCAACTTCTTCCGATCCGCCGTACTTTCCGGCTCGATGGCCATCGACAACACGGTTTCGGCAAACTTGATGCTTGGTAGCTCGATCCACTGCTTTGTGTCACAAAGCGTGTCCCCCGTGATGGCAAAACGCGGGCCGATCAAACAGCAGATGTCGCCGGCACCGACCGAGTCGATCTGACCATCGCGATCTTTCTTGGTCGCATGAATTTGCCACAACTGAGCAACGTTTTCTTTCTTGTCACGGTTGGGACATTGGACGCGTGAGTTCTGCTTTAATTCGCCGCTGTAAACACGCAGCCAATAGTTGTCACCCGTTTTGGCGGGCAAAATCTTGAACACCAAACCACAGAAGGGTTCCGTCGAATCGGGTTTCCGGCTCAGGACCTTGTCTGGCTTCTTGGGGTCAACGCCTGCCACCGGTGGTCGATCCAACGGGCTGGGCAAGTAGTTGCCCACGGCGCTCATCAGCGGCTGCACACCGATCCCGTGCAGCGCCGATCCGCACAACACCGGCTGGATCGTCATCTCGATGCAACCTTGACGAATCGCTCCGACAATCAACTCGCGCGGCACCGGCTTTTCTTCCATCGCCAATTGCATCGCTTCGTCGCTGAGTTCGTAGACGACGTCGAGCATCTGCTCACGCCACAACGTCGCCTCATCGATCAAGTCGTCGGGGATGTCGGTCTCGCTAACCTGTTTGCCTTCGGTTTCCGGGTCATACACCATCAGTTTCATTTCGACCAAGTCAATCACGCCGCGAAAGGGATTGTTGGTGTGGGGCGGTCCTTGGCCGACCGGTATTTCAAGCGCCACGGGCCGGCCACCGAGTCGCGGACCGATATCGTTGAAGACGGCCTCAAAGTTCGCTCCTTCGCGATCCATCTTGTTGATAAAGACGATTCGCGGAACCCCATACTTGTCCGCTTGTCGCCAAACGGTTTCGCTTTGCGCTTCAACGCCTTCGCGTGCGGAAAAGACCGTCACGGCGCCGTCGAGGACGCGCAAGCAGCGTTCGACTTCGGCCGTGAAATCGACGTGCCCCGGTGTATCAAGCAAGTTGATGGAATAGTCTTTCCAATTGTATTTGACGCAGGCGCTAAAGATCGTAATCCCGCGTTCTTGCTCTTCAGGGTCATCGTCGGTGTCCGTCGTCCCAAAGTCGACGCGACCCACACGATGCTTTGCCCCGCTGAGGTACAACATCCGCTCGGTCACGGTCGTCTTGCCGGCATCAATGTGAGCGATGATACCGATGTTGCGAAGTTTAGAAATATTGGTGGCCATCCGATTGCGAGCTTATCCAATTGCGGGCTTAGAGGTGGAGGGTCAGTTCAACACTGACAAGAAAACAAAGTACGAGACGGTGACTGTATCTTAGCGAGTGGCTGCTGCAGGTAGATTACCGCAGCGCATAAAAAACCGCGACCGGGTGAGACACCGGATCGCGGTTGTTGAATCATTTCGAGCGAGCATCCTACCAAGCGAAGTGAGCAAACGCCTTGTTCGCATCCGCCATGCGGTGGGTATTTTCGCGTTTCGTGTAAGCGACGCCTTCTTTCTTGTAAGCAGCCAACACCTCATCGGCCAATTTCAGGTGCATCGGGCGACCCTTCTTGTCTCGCACCGCAGCAAGCAACCAACGAATGGCCAAACTTTGCTGGCGAGTCCGATTGACCTGCATCGGAACCTGGTAGCTCGCACCACCGACCCGCTTGCTGCGAACTTCGATGTACGGTTTGATGTTCTCAACCGCTTCCTCGAAGATCTGAATCGGCTCGGAATCGGAATTCCGCTTTCCGATCTCGGCTAACGCGTCGTAGAACACCTTTTGTGCGGTCGTTTTCTTGCCATCAAGCATCAAACAATTGATGAACTTGCCTGCCAACATCGAATTGTGCTTCGGATCGCCTTTGAGCGAGGTCCGGCTAGCTGTGATACGTCCCATAATTGATTTTGGTTAATCGGTGTGGATCGGGGTGGCCTTCGCGATGGACGCGAGCAAACACCGAGATCAAAGTGCTGGATCAAAAACGTTAAATGCGATTCGTTACTTCCCGTCGCCCTACTTCTTGGCGCCGTAACGACTTCGCGACTGCTTCCGGCCGTCGACGCCCAAGGCATCACGCGAACCGCGGACCACTTGGTAACGAACCCCCGGCAAGTCACGAACTCGGCCGCCGCGAACCAAGACGATCGAGTGTTCCTGCAAATTATGGCCTTCGCCAGGGATATAAACCGTCACTTCCTTGCCATTGCTCAATCGTACACGCGTAATCTTCCGCAACGCCGAGTTCGGCTTCTTGGGAGTCATGGTACGGACTTGCAAGCAAACGCCCTGCTTTTGAGGACATTTTTCCAGAACAGGCGACTTGCTTTGGCTCTTTTTCAGCTTTCGTCGTTTTCGGACGAGTTGATTAATGGTTGGCATAGGAAGGTGTTTGTGGATCTTTTCCGTCGAGCTTGAGTCAATTGGAAGGGCAAGTATCCGTTTCCGGGCTGTTCTGTCAAGAGCTACCGAAGCGAAGTCGTGCGTAGAAGCGGCGAAAATTGCTCTCCAGTGCCCAAAAATCGCCGAAAACGTTTGCTCTCGCAAAATTGAAGACACAATTATCGGCAAACTTCGTTCGAAAAACGCTCCGGGATGTAGAATAAGGGAGTCTGCCCTGCGATCGACGACGGCCCCGCCGCTCGGTCAAGGCGACAACCTCGGGAGCATTCCTTGACCCCGAAATATTCCCTTTGCTCGGAAAACCCTTTGATGGACGTCAAGGTTAAAACTGCGAGTTGGGACGTAGTGGACTTCGCCAGAAGTCCCTAAGAAAATTTGAGTTACGGATTTCTGGCGAAATCCACTACCCTAAAATTTAATGCTGACGGTCCACTAGCTCCTATCGGACCACTTCGCGACTCACTGACACCCCCTTGCCATGACGACTGCCATCGACCGCTGCCATTCTCTCCTCGCCGCTACGCTGTTTCTGGTGCTGCCTTCAACCGTCGCGTCCGCCCAATGGTTCGGGGGTGGTGTCCGAGTGCGTGCTCCGTATGTCGCAGTCGATGTCGCTCCTTGGGGGGCCGCGCGCGTACGTGCTCCCTTTACGTCAATCGACACGGGGATCGGCTATGGGGCTTACCGTTCTTATGGAGCAGGCATCTACGACTATCGGCCGTACAGCTACGGCTACCGTTCGTTTTACCCCGGCTACGGTCCGCTGATTCCTGGATTCGTTGTCCCGACGATCCCGCGTGATTACGGCCTGCCAAGTTACGGGGTCCTGCCAAGTTACGGGGTCTCCCCAAGCTACCGTGTCCCCAGCCAACGCGTACCGGGTTACAGCTATCCGGAATACGACTACCCCGATTACGGTGGTTCACGCTATGACGCCGCCTCCCCAGCAGGCCCACAAGACACGTCTGCCTACGATTCCGCAGACGCCCCGAACGGGCTGCAACCGCCGATTTGGGACCAGCCCGTCTATCCCGAGGGCGGTTTCAATCCCAACCTCTCCAACACCACCCTGGCTCGAGCGGCGGCCCAGCTTTCCGATGGCCTCGAATTCCTCGGTGACGAGGCGGAGGGATGGCGCGACTATTTGGCTCCGCACCGCATCGTCGAGTGGGTCGACTCCGGTTCGCCCTCGACGGACCTACTCGCCGAACTCGTACTGCACTATGACGGTGTGGTCGGCAATCCCGAATTGGGCTGGATCACCTCGCTTGCCGGCTTTGCTGAAACTCGGCATCAACTTCACCTTCGAGTCGACAACGGCGATCCGCGGTTCCTGTCCGAAAGCGGTTCACATTCGCCATTTTCCAATCCTGCATCGCCGGCAAACAACTCTGACGCATCGGGCCGGTCCGTTCTCGAGCCGCTGCCGGCTCCCGAACCCGATCTTGGCGGCAGCTCATCAACGCAAGGACCGCAGTCAGGTCAACCCACGCTCGCTCAGCCAATCAAGCCAGCACAAACGCCATCCGAGAAGGCCTCGAAACCAGCAGAGAAGAAACCGGCCTCCGACGATGATTACCTTGATCCCTATGCTGAAACGGGGATTTAACGAGCGTTTCCTCCAATTTTGAGTTGAGGACGACCTCAACGTCGCTCGGCGGCCTTGCACCGAAACTCTCGTTAGAGGACCGCCGCGCCACCTTCAACCGGACCCTCGATTTGAATCGGGACAATGCACCCGCCCCGGAATTCTTGCCGGTTTCGTGTTGCTACGGTCTTTTGGCGAAACACCTGCCGACGCGGGTGGTTTAACATCCCTAGCTCCCCGACACGCAGGTATCGGGCGAATCCTCGCTTGCTGCGACGATTGGTGCCGAGCAGCAGCTCCCCAATTGCGGCTTCGCCTGGCTGCGTGCTTTCCCCCCTTTGATAGAGTAATGTCCATGAAGATCCGAATGATGAGTGTGTTGGCATTGGCCATGTGTTTGACGATCCCCGCTAGCGCCGACGAAACAACAACGAAGAAGCGAGGCAACCGCGGTGCCAGCCGCAGTGCTGCCAATCAACTGATCAAGCAGCTTGAGAGTGTCCAGTTAACGGACGCGCAAGTTGAGAAGATCAAAGAGATGGCCAAAAAGGTCGATACGGAAATGAATCAGATTCGCGAGTCCGCCAAGTTAACGCCTGAACTGTTGAAAAAGCGGATGGAAGCCCAGCAGTCGATGAAAGACTCGGACAAAAAAGGGAGTGAGATGGTTGCCGCGATCAACAAAGCCGCCGGGCTGACCGAAGCTCAGGCCGAAGCCATGAAGAAGATCATGGCGGTTCGCCAGAAGTTGCAGAAGGAGGTCATGGCAATTCTGACCGACGAACAAAAGGAACTATTGCCGGAACGAATGACGAAACCTGCTGGCGAGAAAAAAGCCAACCAAGGCGGCAAGAAGCGAAACAAGAACAAGGAAGCGACTTAGTCCGTGAGTTCATGGCCGCCGACAACGGTGAACCGCCTACTCGTTGCCTCTGCCAAAGTAGTCACTGAGGCCTCGGACCCGGCGGATCATCGAAACAAGGCATAGGCCAAGAACCACCAGTCCCGACAAATAGATCACACAGAAATCCGTCCGCAGCGTCATCGGATCCTCGACGCTCACGCAGAGCAACAGGAATCCGATGGCGCAGACGGAAGTCACGAAAACGACAAAGCGGGCTCGATAAAACAGCCCGCTGGCGGTGATCATCATGGGATAGCCGACCAGCAATAGCCCGCGTGGGGGATCCGCCCAATAGATGAGCGTGGTGTAGGTTGCAACATCAAACGCTGCCCACAACCAATGCGCCACGTCGGTCATTCGGTTCACCACCGAAAGACGCTGAAAGAGCAGGCTACCGACGAGCCAGACGAGCAACAGTGTCACCTTCAATTTCGTGTTCTGCGAATCGGTCTCGCGAATCAACTGTGCCGCGATGACCACCAGCAAGACCGAGAAAATCCCGCAAAGATGACTTACTAAGATCGGTTCACGCCGCCACCACATCTGCATACGATCGGAAAGCGTCGGGCGTGGACGGAGGATGGGCTCGTTGAGTAGGAAACGTTGCAGATCCAACTGCATCTGCTCGGCGGACGGGTAGCGTTGTGCAGGATCCTTCTCCATCGCTCGCATGCAAATCGTCTCCAGATCACGAGGAATCTGTTTGCATAGTTGTCGTGGTCTTGCAGGGTCCCGATCAACGACTTGCAACAAAACGTCGAAGGGAGTGGGACCGTGAAACGGAGCTTGACGAGTCAGCAACTCGTACAGCACCGCGCCGAGCGAATAGAGGTCACAGGACGCTGGATTCTGAATACATTTTCCGCTTGCCTGCTCGGGTGCCATGTAGGCGGGAGTGCCGAGAATTTGCCCAGCACAGGTCAATGCATCGCGAGATTCTTCTTGTTTGGCTAAACCAAAATCAATCAAATAGGGCTCGCCTTTCTCGTCGACCAGGATATTGGACGGTTTTAAATCGCGGTGGATCACACCCTGACGATGAGCGGTCGCGACGGCATCGGCGACCTTGCTCATGATCTTTGCCGCTTCTCGCGGCTGTATTTGCCTTCGCCTCACCAATGAGCTTAAGTCCTCGCCATCGACGAACGCCATGGTGAAGTAGACCAGCCCGTGTGCTTCGCCTACTTCAAAAATGGGGACGATGTTCGGATGCTTGATCGCCGCCGACGCTTCCGCTTCAAAACGAAAACGCCGCAGTTCTTCCTCGCTTGCCAATCCCGCGGTCCGCATGATTTTCAGTGCAACGACGCGGTTCAAACTGCAGTGCAAGGCTTCGAAAACGATCCCCATTCCGCCGCGGTCGATCTCTCGCAAAAGGGAATAGTCACCAAACGAAATGGGAAATTCGGTTTCCCCAAAGCGAGCAAGCGACCACACTCGGCTACCGCTACGATGATCCTCGGAGGAATGGAGCGTCGCGTAAGGATCCTCTTCACTCGGCGGTTCGAAGAGCTCGTCTACCGCACCATGAAGCCGCTCGTGATCGTCCAAGAACTCACAGATGGATTTTGCATATCGCGGATAGTCACGATCCAGAGCATCGCGATCGACCCTTTCACCGCGTTCCACGGCGGCGATCAAGTCAGCAAGCAAGCGTTGGAAAGCAACATCCTCATCTTCGCGATGCTCGTCTTCGCGATCCTCGTCATCACTGTCCGTTTTGGGGCCTTCGTCCGGCATCAGCTCTTACACTTGTCTGGAATCCGCACGACCTCAGTGCGATCCCCCCCATCGTACCTCATCAACGAGGGTACCGAATCACCCCCTGTTGGGTCAGGCACGCGCGGCGAATGGAACCGAACCTCCACAGATCAAGACCCCCCATTTTATTGCCGGAGACTACGAACGGATCGAGTATTGTATTTGCGGCGATACTCAACGTGGGCCGGCGTTTTGGGATAGTGTTCGGATGGTGGGTAGGGATACGCGCTCATGCCGTGAAACGGCAGCGGCGAGATCGTATCGGGCTCAGCCGTATACAAGTCCATGTCCTTGCAATAGCTGTCGGCTTTCAACAGGTAGCTGCGAGTGAACCCGTCCCGCAAAGGTTCGAGCGAATCGACATCAAACTTCAACGTCAATTCCTCGCCTGGACCAAAGATGACATACCGGTCATCGGGTTCATGGAGCAGCTCCGTGACCTCACCGAACCGGGTGTAGTCACCTTCTTGACGTTTCCACGGCGCCCCCCGATCGATGTTGGTGTAGTCCAACAAGTTAGGATGGCGACCATCCGGTGAGTACTCGCGTGGATAACCCCGGTCATGCAACTCGCCGTTAGCAACCGAAATCTCTTGGATCCTCATCTCCATCTGTTCGCGATGTTGCATCAAGAAGATTTGATCCCAAAACAATTCCATGTTTGTGCGGATTCGGACGCGTCGATCGCCAGCGCGAAGGTGCCCGGTGACGTCGAGCGTCATGTAATGATTGAGACCCGCAGGGTAGCCAAACTCGACAAACTCGTCGATCCACTTGCCGTCGCGATAGACCGAGAGGGTCGGTGCTTTGAGTGGCAACTTCGCTTGGTCGGTGGCAAAATTTGTCGTTGAATAACTGTACTCAACCCAACCATACGCACACAGAATTAACCGCAAGTTTGGATCCAAATCATCCATCGCATCGCCGAAATCCAATTCGACGTAATGGTCGTCGGCGTACCCCAAAAACCGCGGATCGAGATCGGTCGCACCCGCGTATTGACGGTCAATCGCTTGCACGGCCGCAGTCACATTGCGGCCTTGATGATCGGTAGCGGCAACCGGCCGAATCGGATCGTTGCACAAGAACATTTCAAAACTCGGCGGGCTGACATTGATCGCCATCAGCTCGGACGGATAGACGGTTGTCCCGACGGGGTGATCGACCGCAACCAATTTTGCTTCGTCAAAATAGACCGCCTCTTCAAGCGGTTCGAGAACTTGCATCACAAATTGACCCTCCACGGGAGCCAACTTCGGAAGGGGGACATACTCGGTCGGATCCGGTTGTCCGTAGATGCCGGGCGCGGCGAGGTAGCCCAGCCCACCCATGCCGCCGAAATCGCTAACAAACTCATAGCGATCGCCATTGAAGACAAACAAATGGGGGCAGGAAGATATTTTGCGTTGCAATTCAGCGAGTTCGACGACTTGGTCCGCAGCCAACTCCAATTCGGCTTGCAGCACCCCGTCGGGCCAAACGACCCTTAACCACTGGACACTCGTCGCGTCGCCCAACCCCGCATGGATCCGCAATGGGGGCATGGCGACCGAGCCCGAAGGCGCCCCGACGACATACTGTTGCCAAACCCTGCCGCTCTTCACATCCACTCGAGTGCCCAGCGCCGATTGGTTCGAACGCGTTTTCTTTTCGCTTCCCTCGGCTCCGGCCATCTTCAGCCCGACCCAGTGGGCATCCGCCGAGCGATTGACCAAGATGAAAGGAGCCTGCCCGATCGGATTGAGAAACAAATCACATTTTCCATCGCCTGTGAAATCAGCCGCCACGCAACTGCTCGGCCCACCCGTCTCGATCGCCGACAAAAGAGACTTCGGGTTGATGTCCGACAGCGATTCAAACGCCGGTTGCGGCCACTGGTTCACAAGAATGGCTGGACCGATCGAACCATCCTTGCGAGCGGCATCACCGATGACGATATCCAAATCACCGTCGTTGTCCATGTCAACGAACTGCCCCCCTGTTCCCCCCATCCCGCCATGAGCATCGGCGAAACGAGTCAGTGCGGTAAAGTGAAAGTGTCCATCGTTTTCGAGCAACGTCATACCATCGGTCGTCCAAACCAATAAGTCACGGTCGCCATCTTTGTCAGGGTCCCCGGTTGTGGCGCCAAGGACATGCGTCATCGTTAAACCCGACTTCTCCACATCCGCAAGATGGCTTGACCAGGCTCGATCATTGACCCAAACGGTGGGGAGTTGATCCGACGCCTTGAAAAACACCATATCCAAGTCGCGGTCGTTGTCGAAATCACCCGAAACAACCAGCGACGCGTTCATCGGATCATCAAGCCCCAAGGGTCCAGTCAAATCCTGATACGTTCCGTCACGATTGTTTCCGAGGATGCTCGATCGAACCGCTGGGGCATCCGGCGATGGCGGTATCGATTGCGAAGCCGATCGGCATGCGACCAAATCAAGATCGCCATCACAATCGACGTCGATCATCCGAGCACAGGTGGTCACCCAATCCTCGTCTGCCTGTTTCACCGAATCGACGCTCTGGAATGTGCCGTCACCGCGATTGACAAACAACTGGTCCTTCCCCACGCGGCCCAGCCAAAGATCGACATCTCCGTCGTTGTCCACATCCGCAATGCAGGGTGAAACGCCTTGCGTGGCAATCGCCGCGCCCTCGGAGAAGTGCCCGAAACCATCATTCATCCAAAGCGTCGTTTTGCCTTCCTCATCCAAAGCGGTCAAACACAAATCAAAATCACCATCGTCGTCGATGTCCTCCGCGGCGACACCCGCCAAGCGAATGCCGGCGCCCTCGGGTGCACTCCGCTGTTTCCAATCCACCAGCATGGCGTCGAACTTGAGAACCTCAGGCGAGAAATCAAGCCTCACTTCCGTCGCGGGGCGAGGCGACAGTGGAAGGTTGTCGGCGCCGAGCACTTGGTAGTACTGTCCGGACGCTCCGTAGACCTTGCCAATGCTGTAGATTTCTGGGGTCAACTCGGTCGACTTTAGTTTCTGAAACCGTTCTGCCAACTCCATGGCTCGCTGCGGGTTACCGGCTCGTTGGTATTCAATCATCAACCGGTAGACCGCCGACGTGAAACCGGGATCGTTGTCGACAATGTCCGTTAAAATCTCGCGAGCCTGTTCATGATCGTTCGAGCCAATCAACAGTTCGGCATAACGAAAACTGACAAACGGGTCTTGAGGATCCAGCTCATACACGGCTCGAAAATGCTCGAGTGCTTTCTCGTTGTCCCCTGCGTGCTGGTAATAGGTTCCGAGCGAAAAGTGAGCGTGTTTATGATCGGGATGGGCTTGCAAGATTTCGAGGAACAAATCTCTCGCCCGCCCGAGTGTTTCCTTGGCACCTTTTTCGCCATTCAGATTCAACAGCGCCAAGCCAATATTGAATTTCGCAGCGGTCCAATCCGGAGCCAAATTGAGGGCCTTTTCAAAGGCTTCTGCCGCGTCGCTGTATTTGTACTGCTCGATCAAACCCGCGCCGCGATTGAATTCGGCTAAGGCTTGCCCTTCGATTTCGGCTCGTTCGCTCTGCGGAGCCGCAAGCGGCATGGTCGAGACGGTCTCGTTGGACCGTTGTGGTAAACCCGCCTGTTCGGCTGGGTTCCTTCCACAACCGGCGCAGCATGCCGAGAGAGCCAACAAGAGCGAAAAATGGCGAAATAAAGGGTTCATAGGTGGGTTGCGAGAGTGAGGAACGAAGTCGGCTTGCAATTGTTGCTTGTTTGTCAAGTTCCAACAACGGCCAAGGGTTTGCCCGCGTGGGAAGTCTTGGATGCTAGCAGACGAGGCCGTGCGATTTTCGTCAGGGCACTCTCCGCAGACGGCTGCTTGGCGATAGAATGGCGGTACAGGACTGTTTCCTTCAACGACCTCGAGCCTAATCATGATGATCAAACACTTCAGCCCCCTGCTTATCACTTCCATTTCCCTCGCCATCTCGCTCAACGGATGTGGAAAACAGGAATCCACATCACCGGTCGTTGTCTCGCCTCCTCCATCGGCAGCGATGACTCCATCGACAGCGATGAACAGCGAAACGCCTCCCAAGGAGACCTCATCGATCAACGATGCTGCTGGCGGTCTCGAATTACCGCCGAGTGAGGATCCCGCGTTGGAAACCTCCCCTGAACCGCCGGACAAATCGGAGGGATTGGAAATGCCCCCAATCGACTCCGACCAGAGCAGCACCGGGGCGCGAGCAAGCGATACCATCGCCTACGCATCTTGGCAAGAAATCGAACAGCAGATCACGTTGGTCAACAAATTGACCGTGGTCGATTTCTGGTCACTGTCTTGCCAACCCTGCCTGGAAGAGTTCCCCGGCTTGGTGCGATTGAACAAAGAATTGGGTGACAAAGTCAAATGCATGTCGGTCGATGTCGACTTCGACGGCCGCAAATCTCGGCCACCAGAATCCTATGAAGAACGCATCGTCAACTTCTTGACCTCCGTTGGAGCGACGTTCCCCACGTTCATCAGCCAAACCGCCAGTGACGAGATTTTTGCCGAGCTTGAGCTCGCGTCGATTCCAGCGGTCTTCGTCTATGACGCGGAAGGTAATTTGGTGAAACGGTTTGTCGACGCCGGTGAAACGGCGGGTTTCAGCTACGACGAAGATGTGATCCCGTTTGTCAAATCGCTTGCAGGCTGAGTCTGCGTACGGATCGCTTCGACCGCGAAACAGTTTGTCTGAAAGGTTCGTTGTAGGCAGACGAAGATTACCAAGCGAGCGGACGACACACGCCGGATCCGGCGGTTATACTGGGGTGCGAAGAGTACGAATCGGGTGGCCGACCCACCAGCGCAGCACATTCAAGCCATTAATTCCTCGAGACGAACCATGCAACGAAGAGAGTTTTTAAAGTCTGCCACCGTGACCGGAACCGTCGCGATGCTGACCCCATCCGCACTCACCGCCCAAGACGCTGCCAGCAGCGTCAAGACTTTCAAGTTGGGTTATGCACCTCACCAAGGAATGTTTCGCAACCTTGCTGGCGACGACGTGATCGATCAGATCAAGTTCGCGGCTGACCAAGGCTTTACCGCTTGGGAAGACAATGGGATGCCTTCGAAACCCGCGGAACTGCAAGAGAAGATTGGCAAGACACTTGATTCGCTCGGCATGCAAATGGGCGTCTTCGTCGCTTACGCCAGTTTCGACAAGCCGACCTTTGTGAGGCCCGAAGAAGATTCAACCGCGGAGATTCTTCAAGCGGTCAAGGATGCGGTGACCGTGGCCAAACGCGTCAATGCAAAGTGGTGTACGGTCGTGCCCGGCAGCGTGGATCAACAACATGCGGACAGCAAGTGGAATCGTTACGGTGGCGGCCGCTTGGCTGAAGGCTATCAAACAGCAAACGTGATCGACATGCTAAGACGCTGCGTTGAGATCGTGGAACCCGAAGGCTTGGTGATGGTCCTTGAACCTCTCAACTGGTACGCCAATCATGGTGGAACCTTCTTGCAGCGGAGCGATCAGGCCTACGCGATTTGTCGAGCGGTCAACAGTCCCTGTTGCAAGATCTTGTTCGACATCTACCACCAACAAATCACCGAAGGCAACTTGATCCCGAATATTGACGCCAGTTGGAGTGAGATCGC
This sequence comes from Novipirellula artificiosorum, assembly GCF_007860135.1. Classification (NCBI taxonomy): domain Bacteria; kingdom Pseudomonadati; phylum Planctomycetota; class Planctomycetia; order Pirellulales; family Pirellulaceae; genus Novipirellula; species Novipirellula artificiosorum. Next base: position 1,531,993 of record NZ_SJPV01000001.1, on the reverse strand, counting down.
GTATTTCCAAACGGGCGACAACCCCGGTCGCAAAGAGCCTTACTCGGGCGAAATCAACTACCAAAACGTCTTCCAACACCTTCACCAAAAAGGCTACAAGGGGGTCGTGGGCATGGAGCATGGTTTAAGTGGAAAAGGAAAAGAGGGCGAGCAGCAATTGATTGAAGCGTATCAAAAAGCAGATGATTTTTAGCGATCGATAAACAGAGTGAAAGCGTGACGACCGAGTGGCAGTGGTGAAGGCGTCACTGCGATTTCGTCTCACTCGTATCCCTGCACGCCAAAGCGTGAAATCCAACTTCCTCCTTCGCACGTTTTAACGTGTACTTCGACACCCTATCCTCCGACGCGCGCTGTGCCCTTTAAGGATTTCTACCGAATCTCGACCGTTTCACCTGTTGTTCGTGTTGCCAATCCGGCTGCGAATGCCTTGGCGACCATCCGGATCGTCGAACAAGTTGACTCGGACTTGGTCGTCTTTCCGGAACTTGGATTGACGGGGTACACGTGTGGCGATCTGTTCGCCACCGATTCGCTGCTCAGCGCATCGATCGATTCACTCAACACGATCGTTCAACATAGTCTTTCGCATCCCAAGGTGGTGATCGTAGGCTTGCCGGTTGCGGTTGACGACTCGTTGATGAACGTTGCGGCGGTCATTCACGCGGGACAGCTCCAAGGAATGGTTCCAAAATCGTTCCTACCCACCTATCGTGAGTTTTACGAGGGACGCCACTTTCGAGCCGCCTCCAAGAATGACCCCGGGGCTCTCAAGTTGCTGGGGCAAACGATTCCGTTTGGAACCGATCTGTTGTTTCAACACGACCCTGCGGTGATTGCGGTGGAATTGTGCGAGGACTTGTGGACGCCAATTCCGCCTTCAAGTCGTGCGGCGCTTGCGGGAGCCAATGTGTTAGTGAATTTGTCGGCGAGCAATGAAACCATCGGCAAAGCTGCATGGCGACGCGATTTGTTGCGCAGCCAATCAGGGCGTTGTATCGCCGCCTATGCCTATGCGTCCGCAGGTCCCGGTGAATCGAGCAGCGACTTGGTGTTCGGCGGGCATTGTTTGATCGCAGAAGCGGGACTCATCTTGGCCGAAGGAAGATCGATCATGGATGATCCGTCCCCCACCGACGAAACGGAAACAATCGTCACCTGCGACGTCGACCTGGGGAAACTCGCTCACGATCGTCGTGTGATTGGATCGTTTGACGATGAAAAACAGTCCTTGCAAACCGTTTACCGTTCGATCGAACTGCCACGTCGTGATGGCGTGACCGCGTCACCGAACCGACCGCTGCTTCGCCAGGTGGACGCGCAGCCTTTTGTTCCCAAGCAATCGGACGAATTGGAAGCGCGTTGCGAAGAGATCTTCGCGATCCAAACGGCAGCGTTGACCAAACGGTTGTCCCGTCTGTCAGCGAGTACTCCGCTGTCGATCGGTATTTCCGGAGGGCTCGATAGCACCTTGGCGCTGTTGGTGGCGTTGCGGGCGTGCGACGCAAGCGGAATCCCACGGACACGCATCCATGGGATCACGATGCCGGGCTACGGCACCACCGAACACACCAAACGAAGCGCCGACTCACTCATCGAGTTGACCCGAATTAGCGGCGACACCATCGACATTCGCAAACTTTGCCTCGACACGTTCTTCGCGATCGACCATTGCCCACTTGGCATCACCCTTGACGAACAGACAACCCCCCAATCGTTGCAACAGGCACTTAGCGAGGTTTCACCCAAAGCAACGGATTTAACCTTCGAAAACGTCCAAGCTCGCGTTCGAACCCTGTTGCTGATGAGTCGTGGTTTTGTACTGGGTACCGGTGACATGAGCGAGCAAGCGCTCGGATGGTGCACCTACAATGCTGACCACATGTCGATGTACAACGTCAATACCTCGATCCCCAAAACGTTGGTTCGGTTCTTGGTACGGTTTGTAGCCGATCACTATTTTAGCGGCGACATCACGCAATTGTTGCATCGCGTTGCCGACACACCGATTTCGCCCGAGTTGCTGCCACCGGCTTCCGACGGGACGATCCGGCAAGAAACCGAAGCGTCTATCGGCGCATACGAGCTTCACGATTTCTTCCTCTATCAGTTCGTCCGCTGCGGTTTCAATCGAAAAAAGATCTTGTACTTGGCAAAGCACGCTTCGTTCAGCCAACCGTACGACAACGCGACAATCGAAGCAACGCTCGCCACGTTCTTCGACCGTTTCTTCAAGAACCAATTCAAGCGAAACTGTGTGCCGGATGGGCCAAAGGTCGGTTCGGTAAGCTTGTCACCACGAGGTGATTGGCGAATGCCGAGTGATGCGGATCGAGATGCGTTTTAGGGCGTGCAGAGCTTATGCCTCAAAAAAACGTCGCCGAATCATGCTCAACTGAGCGATCTGTTCCGGCTTGAAGCGAAGGGTTTCCTTGGCCTGGGTAACGGCAGCATCAAACAAGGATTCGCCTAAGAACAGGCTCGCCGGTTGTTCCAACGCGGATGCAGTTGCAATCGATTGTAACATCTTCGTGCCCGCACGATTGACTCGGTGCGCTCGACACAATTCGACAAACAAAGACTTCGGGCAATTGAGGGACTGAGTGTGAGTGCGATAGACGCGGTATCCGGCAAAGACCAATCCCACCAAGATAGCGGCAGCGAGCACCAGCCAAATGGCCGACATCCCGCTGTCAACCGTCGTTTCACTATATTGCATGCTAATCTCAGCCATCCGAGTTTCGGCAATCAACGCGGTGAGGAACATCGACATCATGGTTCACGCAGGGGGAGGTAAGGGAATCGAACGACAAAAATGACAATCAAACCAACGACGCGCCACGATGTTCGAGCGCTTTGATCGCAGCATCACGGACCGGACACGGCGGCAGCGCGGCCATCTCCTTCAACAGCGTCAAGGAACGCGTGCTTTCGGCATGCGCCATCACTTCACAAGCCAACATGCGGGCTTCTTGGTGATCTTCTCGCGAAATCCTCTCAAAGGCATCGCCTAGCAGATCGACCGCAGCCAAGGCGTCTGCCGCAGCGATCGCCGAGAGTCTCTTCTTCAAAACGGGATGACGAAGGCCGTCACGAATCCGAGCGATTGCGTCGGAGTCAATGGTCAAGACAATTCGCCCAATCGCACGCCGGTGTTCCGCTGGTAACGCTTGCAGTCGGTCCAACATCGAATCCACATGAAGGGGTTCGAGCGTTCGTCGTACCATCCGGACCAAAGCCGCGTCGGGATGATCGAGTAGTTGGATCATATTTTCAAGAAGCTGAGCATTGGGATCCGCCTGAATGGCGGCGGAGTCACCGCTGGCCAAGACGACTGCGGACCGCAACCAAACTTTGACGTTCGGGACTTCGCACTTTCCCAAGCCAATCACCGATGCCGTCACGACGCCAGGACCGCCACGCTTGAGCGCAGCGACCACGGTTCGCAAGTACCCCATCAAGTCCGCGTGTGCTTGGTTGTAAACGAATACCGCTGCGGCACGGTGGTCTGGGCTAATTTGATCCATGAGCTTTGCATCACCGAAACAGCAAGTTGGAATACCAACCTCGGCCAGGTTCCGTTGCACAATCGGCGAAGGCTCGTGTCCAATCGTTCGCAAGTAGAAATCGCGATAGACTTCATCACGGCGATCGGCCAAAATTTTCAGGATAAACGGTGGGACGCTTCGGCGATGAAGAAACCCTGTCAACAACTCGACAATGCCGACGCGCGAAGTCCGATGCAATCGCTCGGCGATGCGATTCCGGCATTGCGAATCGGGGGCAATCAAATCACGCAACTCGGCATCACCCCACGTGCACACCATCAAGAACGCGTCAACCAAATCCTCATTTCGATGGATGCTAAATCGCTTCACCGATTCGGCCAACCTGGCAAGAATCGGCATCCGAACGGAGGGCTGCCCCCTTTCGGCTCTTGCGTCACGTCCCAATTGGTGGACCAATTCTAGAATCGTCTTTGTCGCCGATTCGCGAACGACCTCCGAGGGATGGATTTCCGCAATCGGAATCAAGTGACAAACGGCCGCCTGGACCCCTAACGTTTCGGTCGCCGCGATCGCTCGCCCCAAATTCGCGTCTCGCTGCTGAAGCGAATTTTCAATGGCCGGTGCAATCCAATCTTTCTTGTTGCGCAAATGACGGCGACATTCCAAGTCCAAGGATTCCCAACGTGACAAAACGGCTTCGCCACACTCCGGTTCACTTCGACGAAGCAGCGCTTGAATCGTCATCAACCGCGTGGCCGGATTTGGATGATCGATCATGCTGACAAGTACGTCGACCGCCGCCCGATTTGAAGAACCGGCCAATTGTGTATAGGTAAGCTGAAGTCCTTGCATGGTTATCACGACGATCAAAGGAAGCGGGTGGCTCGAGCTTGCGTCTCGAGGCGGGTGTCGCCTCGGGGCAATGACAATTGCTTCCCAAACCTAGCTCTTAGGACGGTGTCAAATCGTTGCGAATGCCGGCAATTTGATCGGCGAACACGCCCGCGGAACTCCGTAATCGCTACGATCGATACAAACCGCTCTCAAATGGATTTACGCTGCTTTGCGGACTCGATCCGACACCAGCTGGTACGATTTCCAGGTGCCATCATCGCTGTAAAAGATGGAGGTTTTTTCATGGCAAACCCGTCGAAGCATCCCCAGCGTTGGCGGAGTTTGCCACTTTTCCGCTGACAACCCCATGACAACCACGTCGACTCGACCGATGGTGTGCGACAACCGCATCAACCCTTGGTCGACAGCGTCAGGGAAGATTTGTGGCGAGATTCCCTCGGCCCGGACTCGCTTGTGAAACTGCATCAGCGTGACCGCGCCCTCCCCCAATTCGAACTGGTCGATGGCCGCATAACGCAACTTCGCGTCGGGTCGGGATCGTTGAAGGCTCGAGACGATTGCAACCGCCCGCGCCCCATCACCGACGCCCACTTCCAGTAACGTGTTGATTTCCAACGGCTTCAGCAGCTTACAGAGCCCCGAATCCGAGTTCCGGCCTGAGCCGATGTTCAATCCGAACCGACTGCGACTGGGCTTGGGATCCAGCTTTTCGCTGGCCGCCCGTTCCGGAGTCCCCTGGGCCGTCGAGGCAGCCGATTGGCTCTTCTCGTCAGGACCACCATCGAGCGGTTGTTTTTTCGCTTCAGAGGATCGCCCACACAGAGAATTCCAAAGTTTCAGCAGCGACATCGGTCGGAGGCCTCGCAAATCCAGCTTTCGCGGTAACAGATATGACGACTCGTCATATTGTGTCGGCAATTCCGACCACCTCGATCGATTGGTTGTTGAGAAAGTCGGGTTAGGTAGGTGGTGGGCGAGTCTGCGATCTAGGCTTTCTTTGGCAGCCGCCGAAACACCGAGTCACGCTCGACCCGGACCACCGTGTCCGAGGGGCCACCTATTCAACCCGAAGCGGATCGCTTGATTTGATGACGAATCGTAGAAACGCCCCCTCCCTTCACGATCGGAACGCATTCGAGACCGACGATTCCATCCAAGCCTGCGAAGAGCGGTATGCGTTGTCGGCCAGTCTACCGGGCGATCTGTTGCTCGAAGTCCTTCCGCTGCACATCGACACGGCTGACGACACGACCGAGCCGCTGCTGCCGTCGATCCATCCGAGCGAGAACACCCAGCGTCCGGACCTCCTGGAACAAGCCGCCGATCTTCGCGCCCTGGCTGCCGACACGGCAACCACGCCCTTGGACGGCCATGGCCAGACGGTGGCAGTCATCGACAGCGGCGTCGCATGGGATCATGTCGCGCTTGGCGGTGGTTTCGGACCAGGGTACCGAGTCGTTGGCGGCTGGGATTTCGCCGAAAACGACTCGAATCCTTACGACGATGGCCCTGCTGGGTTTCACGGTTCGCACGTCGCCGGCTTGCTGGCGGGCGAATCGGAAGGATTCTCCGGCGTCGCTCCTGGAGCCGATCTGGTTGCCCTTCGCGTCTTCGATGACGCCGGTCGCGGAGAATTGGCCTGGATCGAATCGTCGCTCAAGTGGGTTCACGAGCATCGAAACAGCTTTGACTCGCCCATCACCACCGTCAACTTGTCGGTGGGAGCCGCGTTGAATGCCGATAACTTGGCAGAAGCTCGCAGCCTCTTAGCAGACGAACTGCAACTACTGCGTGAGGACAACATCTTGGTCTTCGCCGCTGCAGGAAATTTCTTCGGTCATTCGGTTCATGACACTTCCTTGATGTTTCCCGCTTCGAGCGAGTCGGTCGTCGCGGTTGGGTCGGTCGACGACACGGGGCTGCTCAGTTCTTTCTCGCAACGCGCCAGTGGTTTGCTTGCCACCAGCGGTGAATCGATCCGTAGCGCCGTCCCCGAACATGTTTATGGATGGGACGGACACATCGATGATTTTGCCACGCTCGATGGAACCAGTATGGCGACGCCGCAAATCGCTGCCGCCTCCATGCTGGTTCGTCAATCGATGATCGACCAAGGCCTTGAACCATCGGCTGACGACATCCTCGCCCGACTGCATGACGGAGCCGCAACGAAGACCGATCCGCAAACGGGCGTGTCCTACTCGGTGATCGACTTGCAAGCATCCATCCATCCCTTGAATCACGATACCGCTGCGCCGGAGAGCGTGGACACAAACCTCGCTGACTTTGACGGGAAACATTTTCTCGGTTCGAACGAGAACGATTCGTATGTCTTGGACCTTCGCAACGGAATCGAACTTCGTAACGCTGGTCAACTTTATCGTTTCGATTCGCCCCTATCCGCTGAAACGCCGTTCTCGATCGATGTTGGCGCTGGCGCTGACTCGCTACAGATTCTTGGGTCGAACCAGGCCGAACGTCTGATCCTGTTTCCGGGATCGACGACGGATGGGATCAGCCGTTTGTCGACCAACACCTTCGAAATTGAATTACGAGGTGTGGAATCGGTCGTTTTTGACGGAGGTGGCGGTCCCGATCGAGCAACGCTCTATGATTCGATTGGCAATGACATTTTGCGTTCACAGCCAAACAGCGCACGGTTGTCGGGTGTTGGATTTGAGTTTCAAGTCAACCAAGTCGATCGCATCTATGTGCATGCCAACGCGGGCGGCGAAGACCATGCTTTTCTGAGTGACTCCGAAGGCGATGACACGCTCTCGGTCAAACCCCAATTCTCCAGTCTGCGCAGCAAAGATACGTTTCAAGCTGCATACGGTTTTGAGCGACTCTATGCCTACTCAACGGCGGGCGGGCACGATTCGGCATCGCTGTATGATTCGGTGGGCGACGACACGATGAACATTTCATCAAGCCGCTCGATGATCAATGGCCCCGGGTATCAAGCAAGTGCTCGTGGATTCCAATCCATCGAAGCGTTCGCAATCAACGGTGGCGAAGATATCGCCAACCTTTACACCGATGATTCCGCCAGCCAATGGGATCGTCAAAGCGACCGGCTTCAATGGACAAGCGAAGATGGCAGTGAGCGAATCGCTCGGGGCTTCGAACGCATGCAAGCGTTCGAACAATACCAGCCGATTGAATTGTCGACTCCCTCGACCGGTCTGATCCCACTGGGCGGCTTGATCGACGACGACCCCGAGCAGCGTCTCCGCCGCGAGCGTTTGGCGAGCCAATCGGTGTTCGATTGGCTAGGCGAAAGCTAAACAGCGAAGGGTAGGGAACCGCGCTCGAAACTGTCTGATCACGGCATTGCGAGTTTCTAAAAAAAACGGGGCAGACTCGTTTCGGAGCCTGCCCCTATCGGAGCGACGGAGCGCTTCGTCGCGTCCCGAGTTTGGCTAATTGCCGGCTCCAGCGGGACGTCGTGCGCCACGGCCACCTTGGCCACCCTGTGCACCGCCACGGCCTTGACCACCCTGTGCACCGCCACGGCCTTGACCACCCTGTGCACCGCCACGGCCTTGACCACCTTGTGCACCGCCACGGCCCATGAATCCGCCTCCACGAACGCCTTCAGGCATTTTAAAGGCCTCGCCCTTCATCTCTTCGAACTTGGCCTTTTGGTCCGAAGTCAGCACCGCCAAAACCTTGTCTTCAATTTCGGTGCGAACCTTGGAGAACGCTTCTTGCATCGCTTCGCGATCACGATCACCCGATTGCATCAGCTCTTGCATCTTGCTCCGGATCTCTTCCTGAACTCGAGTGCGAACCTCTTCCATTTCCTTCTTTTGAGCATCGGTTACTTCGAGTTCCTTCTGAATCTCGGGGTCGCTGAGCGCACCCACGCCTCGCACCTGCAGCGCAATTTGCTTCAGACGCTTCATCTGGGCAGGCATCAGCACTTGGTCCAACTGACCCTCGATTTTCTTTGCCCGCTCGGCGCGTTCCTCTTGCATCTTCTCGAAGAACTTGGTTCGTTCCGCTTCGCTCGCGTTGCGGAAATCAAAATCGGGCCGTTCGGTTCGACTGTCGTCCTGAATCTTCTTCAACGCTTCCTCTTGATCGGGCATGAGCTCACACTCGGCGCGGACCTCTTCGATTCTCAGCAGTCCGACCATGGCTTCACCACTACTCGATTCACCCCCACCGGGGCCGCCACCTCGTCCCCCAAAACCTCCTCCGCCGGGGCCACCGCCACCCGGTCCGCCACCACGACCACCTTGAGCGCACGCGTCGCCCACCATTAAAGCCAAGGCTGCGACAGCAAAGAAGCTAGCCACGATGTGTTTCATTTTCATTGACGTGTTTCCCCGAAAGAGTAGTGTAGAACGACAGGATGGCCTGCCTTCTTGGACCCTTTGGATCGATTCGCGGCAAGCTGATTAGAATTGAAACCACCACCACTTTGCAAAGTTTCGCCAAGGATCCCAACCACGACCGAGTTTCTTGGTAATTCCACCATTTTTTTGTCATCGGTCCAGCGGTAGGATGAGACCGTGCTGCGGCCTTCGGTTCCACGGGGCGCTCGAGTGGCAAATCTCAGTACACGTTCGGTGATCGCTGTCACCGCAGCCGACATGAATGCGACCGGCAAAGGGGTTCAAAAGTACAGTCTCGATCGGAACGGTCAATCCACAAACGCGAATTCGTTACTCATCAATAGCACCTGAGCAAGCTGCTCAAGCCGATCGAGTGGCTCGAGTTCTGTCGTGCGGATCGGACCATCAAAGTCTCGAACCGAATCGGTTGCAATTCCCCTGTCGCCGTCGCGAGTCAGCTTCAACTGAACCCGCCAAGCGAAGGAATCGAAAGCGTCCGTTTGATGACAGTTTGCAGCGAAATCGATCGCGTCCCCTCTCTCAACCTCAACCGTGATCGGGCCGTAGGGCCGATTACTTCCTTTCTGCACGCCACCAAACAGCCGCTTCCCATCGCACCAAATTTCCATCAGCACACCATCACCCTGATCGGACCGGTGACCCAGCGTGCCGCGAAGGGTGACGACGCCGGATTGGGGCGATGTCCATCTGCGGACCACGGCCCCATCTTTCTGGCGCCCGGGGTGCCCACCTTCACGGCTTAGGCTTGCGTACCCGAAGGGGCCATCGGCAGGAAATGCGGCTTCCGTTTGCCATTGACCTTTTTGAAAGATGCCAAAAGGCTTGAAATGGTGGACACCTTCGGTTGGGTCGAGCGTCGCGGTCCCGTGGGTCCAAAACCGCCGCGGATCCTCAATCGGGTCCGCTTCGGAAACGGGCTGCTTCAAAAACGCCACAAATGGGGTGAACTCGGATTCCCTCAACTCGCGAGCGAGCACTTGTTCTACCAACGTGCTCGCTAAGGTGGCTTCGTCACAAGTTTCGCAGACGGCACGCACTTTCGCTGCGGTTCTGCGAGCCAGCTCGACGACCTGGGGACTGTTCATCAGATACAACGATTGCTGAGGCACAGTCGTGAAGTAGCGTTGCGGCGAGTGCGTGTCGGGACTGGCAAAATCAAACGTGCGAAACACGCCTGGCAAGTTCTGGCGATCGATCAACGCATAAACCGTGCGGCGGTTGGTGGGCATTGGCAACGTGATCTCAACCGGTTCACCACCGATCGTTTGGTCCAGCGATCCCGAAACCTGCAACAGCGAATCTCGAAGCGATTCAAAGTCACGTCGGCGGCGGTTCGCGCGAGCGAGCAGTTGATTATCAGGATCTTTTTCCACGCCATCGCGGTTGGCGTCCGCCGATTGCTGGTAAATCCGGCTCAGGACGATCCGCCGCACGGTCTTCTTGATACTTTGGTGCTGTGAGAAATCGGCCGAAAACTCCTCCAACACCTCCGCGATCCTTGGTCGATCGGTTCGAATGCCCAGGTCACTCGTCGAATCCACAAGCGGTTTGCCGATCAAATGACCCCATAACCGATTCACGATCACGCGCGAGGTCAGCGGGTTGTCGGACGCAGCAATTTTGGTTGCGAACTCCAAACGACCACTTCCATCGGTAAACGGAGAATCACTCACGGTACGCAACGCGGTCAAGTATTGGCGTGGCGCGATTTCGCCGCGGTTTCCCGCTTGACCTCGTAACAGAATCGGGCTGTCGTGAGGCTTTTCAACATCGGTCATCATCAACGGACTCGGCCCGTCTTCGTTCTGCCTGCTGCTGTGCAGGATCCCGAACAGTGCGTAGTAATCCGCTGCGGGGATGGGATCAAATTTGTGGTCATGGCATCGAGCACAACTGACCGTCATCCCCAATAGCCCTCGCGAGATCACGTCAATCCGGTCATCCATCGTATCGAGCGGATTCAAAAATCGGCGTCCGATCGTTAGAAAGCCCATTGCATCGAGGTTGCCGGCTTCGTTTTGAGGATCCGTCCGATCGCCAGCAAGTTGATGCAAGATCATTTCGCTGTAAGGCATGTCGCTGGCAAAAGCGTGAATCACCCAATCACGGTATCGATGGCTGCCTTTGATCCGTCGTTCCTTGCCCGCCAAAGCATACCCCACCGTATCGGCGTAGCGGGCCACGTCGAGCCAGTGACGGCCAAACCGTTCACCAAACTCCGGCGATGCAAGGAGCGCATCGACCACCCGTTCAAAGGAATCGGGCCGGTCCGATGCAACGAATCGATCGACCTGCGTTTTCGTTGGCGGCAAGCCCGTCAGATCAAAGTAGACACGTCGAATCAGCGTTGGCTTGGATGCTTGATCGACGATTTCCAAACCGATTGCAGCTGCGTCATCGGCAGCAAACGCATCGATTCGATCCTGCGAAGCATCGTCGATCCGACTCGATGGCTCAGGAAAAACGGGCCGAACGAATGCCCAATGAGAGCGAGGATCTTTATCCATCGGCGAACCGGACAAAACCGTTGGCTCCGTGACCTCGCCGCGAGGGTCTGGGGCTCCCATTTCAATCCAACGCTGAAACGTTTGGATCACTTCGGAATCCAATTTCCCATCCGGTGGCATCTGCAAATCTGCATCGTCGTAGCGGATGGCTGTCAGGAACAAACTGTCGATTGGGTTCTGTCTTGAAAGTACCGACCCACGCGCTCCACCACGAAGCATCGCTGTGGCGGAGTCGAGATACAAGTCGCCTGCTTTTTCATCCGCTTCGCGTGAATGACATTCGTAGCAATGATCGACCAGCAACGGACGAATACTCGTCTCAAAAAAATCGAGTCCTTCCCGCGTCGGCCCTGGGGCGTCCGCACCGACCGGCGATGGCATCGAACACAGAAGGGCGAGGACGATTGCAGAGAAAACGATCGGGCGACAGACCAGGACTCGTTTCAATGGCGCGGTCAAAGGCATGGAGAAATCTCAGGCAGGAGTCGTCGAAAGTACGGAAACAACCGATTCACAAACAAGCGGCTCCTGCGAGACTGGCTTCAGGGGCAGAATTCACGGGCAGAAAAGGGGAAATGGTCGAGGAATCCCCGAAACGATTCTATCATGTGCGGGTCCGAGGTTCCCCATCCAGACTGTTTTTGTTTTGCTGGAATCTCATTCGGCGCGGCAACCGCCGCACAAAAAAACGCGGGATTGGGAATCTCGGCATAACCGTGACAGGTTATCCACACCCGTGGGTTTGCCCAAATGCGTCGACCCACCCGTTTTTTGCCGCCGTGAGGGCGAAATTGGCCGCGTCCGCTTCATCGCAGCTTGATCCTTCGTTAGCCTCTCAGAGGCCTGATCTTTGCCCCCTTTTTCTCTGCGATGGATGCCGATGACTCCTGACGAACCTTACGAAACCCCCTTCCAAATCGACGACGAACGACAGGAACCCGAGGCTGTCGAACTTGCTGACGATGCAGAAATCGAAGCGAGCACCGACCCTTATGATTCCGGTGCCGAAGTGATCGAACCCGACGTGGTGGAGGCGAAACAGGCTTGGGAGCATGACCCCAAAATGGCGGAGTTGGCCGAACCGTTCGTGGGCCAATGGAACACGCTGATCAGCACCACAAACTGGGAAAAAGGCGAGATCATTCACAATTGGCGACAAGCGTTGATCGATTCGGGTGCCCCTGCAACCGAGCATTCCGACGACGCGTGGGCTCGTCGCGTGGGCGGAGTGACCGCCCCACACGTTGGTCGGTTGCGTCGCGTTTTCGATCGTTTTGGTTCGACCTACAACACCTACGAAGGGTTGTACTGGAGTCATTTTTTGGCCGCACTCGATTGGGACGACGCAGCGATGTGGCTTGAAGGAGCGGTCCAGGAATCGTGGAGCGTTTCGGGGATGCGGGAAAAACGCTGGGAAGCGACCGGAGCCGTCGAATCGCAGCGGCCAACCCTGAGCCAAATCATCGAAGTCGATACCGATGAAGACGTCGTGTTGCCAGCACAAGGTGGTGGACGGACGAAAGAATATGGCGATGAACCGGACGGGGTTGGCGCAGGGCCGCGTTACGAAGACCCAGACTTCGGCGACACAGAAGAGTTTTCCTCCTTGGAATCCAACAAACCCAAGGGCGAATCGCACGGAGCCGAAGTCGAGGACCCGGATCAACCCGCCAGCCAACCTTTCGCGGGTCTCCCCGAGCTGCCCGATGATTTAGCCGATGCAATCGAATCGCTGAAGCTATCGGTGCTTCGGCACAAAACAAACAAGTGGGCGGATGTCGATGCCGAGACGGTGCAGCGATACTTGGATGCCATCGGTATCCTGATGCGTTCCTAGCCCCATCCTAAGTGAGTCCTTCCATGAACCTGCTCTCAAAACGCGTCTCCTTCTCACTCGGATGGCTCGCGGTTGCCGTCGTCATGACATCAAGTGGATGCAGTGACGACGGAGCGGCGAACGAGATTTTGACTCGAAAGGCCTGCCTGGCAGAAATCGCCTCGCGTTACCGGTCGTTTCATCAACAACACGGGACGTCGCCTCCGAGCCAAGAGGCATTTGTCGAGTTTCTCTCCAAGGAAGCTGCACGCGACGAGGCGGAAACGAACCGCAGTGGTGAAACGCTGTTGCGTCTACTCGCAGGTGACTTCATCGTCCTCTACGGTGGAAACTTGAGCGACGATCCCTCCGCGGATGCGAAGTACATCCTCAGCTTTGAGGCAGGGGTTCCGGGGTCGGGCGGCTATGTGGCCTATGGAGACGGCAACGTCCAACACGTCACCGCCAAAGTCTACGCGGAAACCGCAACGATTCCCATGCCGTAGCTATTCCGCTGGGCCTTGCTCCGCACGTTTGTGGCGACTGAGATGGATCAGTGCTGCAATCGCAGTGATTTGCAACACCGCAATCATCAGCGGTGGAATCTGACTCACTTTTTCAAGCGTGAACTGTAACCACTTGGGTTCACGCGACTCTTGCAGCGCGATCAACTCACTGATCGATCGATCCGTACGGAACTGGGTTTCGCGAGGCCAAGTCGATGTGTGTTCCCAGCCGCGATTGGTTCGTCTCCAGCCCATCGGGGGAATCGAGCGAGGGTTCTGCGGATCCAGTAGCCGCATCTTGGACTCGGGCGGCAGCGGAATGTCATGGTGTAAGCTTTCAACCGCAATGGATTCGGGGTCCCCAAACTCGCGGGAACCGCTGAACCCACAGGCTAATGTCAACAGGATAGAGACAGCCAAACACTTCGCATGGACCAGAAGCAAGCGCTTCAGTTGCCATCGATCGTCGACGGGAGCGTTGAGGAGAGTCATGACGGTCACTTGACGCAGATCGCGAGCCAACGCGAATTCCGCCGCAGATCTCCCGCCACAACTCCTGCTCTGGCAACACGTTATCGGTATCTCGGTGGCGACACCCTGCGATCCGCGTTGCCGAAAGCAAACGGCTGCAGGATGCAAAAACGCCCTCCCTGTTGATTCCGCGAAACACCGCGGGCTTGCTAACGATCCTGTCGATTCCGCCGATCAACGGGCCGGAATAATAGGCAGGAAACGTTGACAATGAAATCGCATCCGATCGAAAAATAGTTTGATCCGATCGCTTTTCGACCTAGATTTTCTACGGGCGGATTCCTTGAGCATCACGACAAACGTTTTCGCTCTGGCCTCGCAGCCCTTTTCGTAACCTGACAAACTAGCAAAGCAGATTCCCATCATGTCGACTGCAATCGATCCCACAACGCTTGAAGACGTCTTTCACTCGGAAGTCTTGCCAGCCTTACCTCACAGCGCGATCGCACTGCTTCAGCTTTCGCAACGGGCCGACGTGGGGCCAGCTGAGTTTGCCAAGCCGATCGAAGCCGATCCAGGATTAATGGGGCAAGTGCTGAAGTTCGTCAATTCGTCGTACTTTGGATTTAGTCGGGAAATCATGAGCGTTCAACAATCCTTGACGCTCGTTGGCAGCCGTGCCATCACCAACTTTGCTTTGTGGAACGCGGTCTTCAGCGTGATTCCGAATCCAAAATTCGGTCCCTTTGACTTGAAGTCCCTTTGGCAGGATTCGCTGCGCCGAGCGATTTTTGCGCGCAAACTTGGACGGAACCTGAAGGTCGAGAACGCGGAAGACCTGTTCGCGGGTGCTTTGCTGCAAGACATGGCAATCCCGTTGCTGTTAAAGGAATTGCCCGAACAATACCAAAGCTTGGTCGAACGACGGGCGATGGAAGGGCGGCGTTTGAGTGGGCTCGAACAAGAAATGTTTGGCTGGAACCACGCCGATGCCGCGGCACTGTTGGCAAGTCGTTGGAGTCTGCCGCAAGAGTTCATCGCACTGATCGCGCAGCATACGCAAATCGGAGACCTGCTCGACCAGGGCGAACCGGCTCGGGGCAGCGCCTGCGTCGCGCTTGCGTCACTGCTACCTTCCTGTAGCGAACTATCGTGGACCGAACAAGCTGAATTCACCCAGGCCTTTGAGCGGCTGACGGGAACCGACACCAAAGCGCTCGCCGAACTGTTTGCCATCGTGGATGAATCGACCGCCGACTTTGCGCCGCTGTTGAAACTGCCCGCTCCGGCAAAGTCGCTAGCAAGCTATCTAAAATCATAAGACGCTCTCGACCGGAAGCACCCTGGTTGGGCACAACGCGGTCAGCAAACCTCTGCCCAATCCGCCAACTGTACCTGCTCGCATTTCTTGCATCGCACTTGCATCCCGAGCGAGCCCGGTTGAATTCGAACCAAGCGCTGACAGCCACTGCACCGGATTCGAAGCGTGTGTGGCTGGGATGCTAACGCATCGAGCTCTTCGCCGCTAACTCTTGGCACGCAGATGTCGCTTTCCACCAAGACCGTCAACAGCGATTCGGTCAATTGCGCGACCTCGGCAATCCGGTCCGCCAACCGCCGCACGGTATCTTCAAAGGCATTCCGCACCATTCTTCCGTTTCCAAAATGGCGGTCTCGGTGCTGATGCAGATGGTGAAATCCCAGCAGCAATCGATGTCGTGCCGGGCTCGGCAATTGATATTGGTTTTGACGGCACAATGACTCAAAGATCCGTCCCAGATCGGCTGGCGAATAATCCTCGAAATCGATCCGTGTGTTGATTCGCGAGGACAATCCAGGATTGCTTCGAATCATCTTGGCCATCTCATCACTGTATCCGGCTAAAATGACCGCCATCGATTCGCGATCGTCTTCCATCCGTTTCAGCAGCGTCTGAATCGCTTCTCGACCGTACGCGTCATCGCCCGAGGCATCGATCAAACTGTAAGCTTCGTCGATAAACAGCACACCGCCTCGCGCCGAGTCACACAACTTATTGGTCTTCGGTGCCGTTTGCCCTGCATACTCGGCGACCAATCCGCTGCGATCCGTTTCAATCACATGGCCATTTTCCAGAGTGCCGAGTGCGCCGAGGATTTGCCCTACAATTCTCGCAACGGTCGTCTTGCCCGTTCCCGGATTGCCAACAAACGTCATGTGTAAGCTGATCGGCATGGTCGACAATCCCGCATCACGCCGCTGTTGCTGAAGCTTCAGGAAGTTGGCATAACTTCGCACGCGGTCCTTGACCGATTGCAGCCCAATCAGCGAGTCGAGTTCTTGCATGGCCGCTTGCAAACGCCGTTGACGGTCCTCTTGGCTCTCGGCTTCGGACATCGCCTCATCCGATTCCTCCGCTTGCTTTTGTGCGTACTGATACGCCGATGCCGACGGGCCTTCCGATGAAGAGGTCCCCAAGGGAGCAAGAACCGACTTGGGATCCGCGGGATGGAGTGCCATATCGATCGAACGTTGCAGCGTGTGCAACGCGACCCCTTCTTCGGGCATGGTCTGTCCGTCGCACTTGGCAACGAGGTTGGCCAATCGCATCACGATCGTTTCCACTTGCACCTTGCTGTCGGACAAGGGGGTGTAGCGAACAAACGGGGCGACCAGCGACTCCCAAGTCAATTGGTCCGCTTGTTGGAACAGCCCCACAGCGGCCTCGCGGAGCTGAGCACCGTGGAGTTGCTGGCCCCAAAGGTGTTCGATCATCGCGGCTGCCACACGTTTTTCCGGTGCCGTCCATTTGTCGTCGGCTCGGACAATCGTCACGTAGACCTTCACCAACAACCCGCGGTGCAGATCATCCATCAATTCGACGAACGTGTTCGGATCGCCTTCAATCAAACTGGGATAGCGGCGCACCATCCATTTCCCGCACTGATTGTACAACTTGCCACAATCGCGGATGACGCGACGTAGCATACCGATCAAACGAGATTCGTCGTTATCGTTCATGGAGACCGTTGGGACCGAGCAAGCCGTCCTATTTTACCCCATGCATCATTCGTTTTAAGATTGGGGACAAGGCAAAAATGATGAATCCCGCAACCATCGGTAGCAAGATCAGCAGCAGGTAGAACCCCGGCAACCCTTCGAAGATAAACGATGCCTCAGGGGGCTGCCCTTCGGGCCCCGGCTTGAACTTGGTCGAAAACGCGGCCATCAAGCCGCCCAGCAAGTTGGCCACCGAGAACGACAAGAACCAAACCCCCATCATCAGCGATTGCAACCGCGCGGGCGCCAATTTAGTCACCATCGACAAACCAACGGGGGACAAGCACAATTCGGCCCAGGTACAAATCACGTAGGTGATCAGCAGCCAATAGGGGGCTGCCAACTCGCCTCCGGTCGCTTCCAGTGCAGCAAGCACCATGGCAACGAAGGCCAATCCCAACAACCACAAACCGATTGCAAACTTGACCGGTGTGGATGGATTCGCTTTTCGTTTCTCCAACCAGACCCAGAGGATAGAAAACAGTGGCGCGCAAAGAACGATGGTCAGCGCATTGACCGATTGATACCAAGTGGAAGGAAACTCATAACCCAAGATCGTTCGGTTGGTGTTTTGCTCTGCGAACACATTCAACGAGCTCCCAGCTTGTTCAAAGGCCGCCCAAAAGAAAATGTTACCGAAGAAGGCCAAGATCAAGATGACAAGCAGTCGTTGCAAGTCCACCTTATTGAACGATCGCGTCAGTTCGGTTTCATCGACATGAGAACGATTGACCACACCGGCCGCCCGATCCTCGGCAACCTGCTTGGGCGATAGACCGACTCCCGCAAGGTACTTGGGACGATAGATTTGATAGAAGATCAACCCCAAGATCATGCCAACCGCTGCCGAACCAAAACCCCAATGCCAGCCAACTTTTTGGCCGAGGGTGCCTGCGATGATCGGTGATAAAAACGCACCAAGATTGATTCCCATATAGAAAATGGTGAATCCCGAGTCTCGACGATCGTCTTGGGGGCCATACAACTGGCCCACCATCACGCTAACACACGGCTTAAAGAAGCCGGTGCCGATAATGATCAAACCGAGACCCAACAGAAAACAAATCAATGCGCCGGGGCTGGTTTGCAGAGTGACCACTTCGCCCGCGGTGACACCGAAAAGCTCGGTCCCCGCCAAGGTGATATGCCCCAATGCGATAATCCATCCACCCAACAACATCGATCGATGCGTGCCGAGCAGTTTGTCGGCAAGCCAACCACCGGCGATCGGTGTGAGGTAGACGGCCCACGTGTAGATCGCATACAGGATCGCGGCGTTCGCTTCGGTCCAACCAAAACCGGGGTTCGTGTTGGCGACCATCTCGCCACTCGAATTTTCAATTTGAGTCTGTGTCGAAGCGATCAAATACAGCACCAACAGGGCACGCATCCCGTAGTAACTGAATCGCTCCCACATTTCCGTGATGAACAAAACCCACAACCCCGGTGGCTGTTTGAGTTGAAGCTCATCCGGTGCGACCGCCGTATCAGGCTCTCGGTCCATCTCGACGTCCGAAAAATGGTAGGGATTCTGTTCGGGATGCACACCATCTTTCGGAATGCCGTCGTTGTCACCACTCATGGTTCAGTCGATCTTGATGAGGAAAAGGATGGATGTCGCTCGGGCGACAGAAGACAATAAAACGCAGGGCACGCGGTTCTACAATATACGGGATTTTTCGTTTCCCAGGTCCCCGCGTTGAACAAGGCAAACCACGAAGCCATTTCAGCACGTGAGCGACCAGCCACCCGCTTCCCTCCACGACCGATTTTGCCCGATCACGACGTCAGCGGCCCCTTCCGCGCCCCGTCAACCTCTCGCCACTTCCGGTGCTCCAACGAGCATGGCTCCCTTGCCATCGTGGTAATACACTCGGTTGCGACCAATGTTTTTGGCTGCATAAAGCGCTTCATCGGCACGGCGAACCACGGGGCTGACCACCAGATCGTCGCGTGGTTCCGTCAAACCAACACTGATGGTGACCGACAGTTTTTTGGCGCCGATTTCGATCTGAAGGGCTGCCATCTTCTTTCGCACTTCATTCATCTTTTCCGCAGCGATCCGTAGCGGCCCATTCATCAAGACGGAAAACTCCTCGCCACCAAAACGGGCAACCATGATCGATTCCTGCAACTCCAATCGAAGCGTCTTGGCGACCTGCTGTAACACCTGGTCGCCAACTTGGTGCCCGTGGGTGTCATTGAAGGACTTAAAGTGGTCGATGTCGACGAGCACAAAGACGAAGGACCGACCTCCTTTGCGAAATGCAGCAAACAGCTCGTCGAGCCGTTGGTCAAAGGCTCGGCGATTGTAGAGTCCGGTTAGCCCGTCCGTACGGGCCTCGGTCAGGTAACTCTCGATCTGCTTGGTCTGTTTATCGAGTTGGCGCTCGGCAGCATCGAGTCGTGATTTCAACTGAGAATTGCTGTCCATGATCTGCTGGAGCAGCGAAACCACCTTGGGAGCAGCTTGATGGACCGCCGGATCGACACGGACCGCATCACTCAGTTCGCCGAGCCGACTTTGGTACTGCGACACATTTCCTGAATACTCGCTGGTCCAGGCCCCGAGCTCGTGGAGCATCTGCAGCATCCGTTCACGTTCGTCTTGACTCATCGCTGCATTCGTTTTGGATTGCCGTCGAGCAAGCCTCAATCCAATCGCGATGCCGATGACCAGCAACACGAGCGCGAGCGATAATCCGCCAGCCATCATCATGATCGCATTTCCCTGCAATGTAACGTTCTCATCACGCGATATCGTCGGAGTTGTTGGAGTTCAACCTGCGCCTAGGATAGAACGTTCATTCGTCCGCGTGACGGTTCAATCTGTTCCCCTCGAGCGATCACCACAATCCCGCTATCGGTCACCGTGAAACCGCGAGCGGCGTCGGCGGCTGGGTCAAAACCGATTTCGGTTTCCGAGGGAATGTGGACTCCCTTGTCGATAATCACGCGCCGCAAGCGACATCGCCGACCGACTTCGACGCCGTCAAACAAGATGCTGTCTTCGACTTGCGCATAGCTATTGATCCGCACGTTGGGCCCGATCACGCTACGCGAGACGCTACCGCCGCTGATGATCGCCCCTTGGCAAACGATTGAATCGAGCGCCTCACCCCGTCGCGACGAAGGCCCCTCGCTGCCGAAAACAAATTTGGGTGGCGGAAGCATCGGTTGGTAGGACCGAATCGGCCAAACTTGGTCATAGAGGTTGAGCTGAGGATCAACACCGACGAGGTCCATATTCGCTTCGTAGTAGGCATCGATGGTCCCGACGTCACGCCAATAGGCATCTCGCTTGCGATTCTCGTCTAAGAACGGAAAGGCAAAAACACGGTAATCGTCAATCGCCGCCGGAATGATGTTCTTGCCAAAGTCGTGATCGCTTCCGGTGTTTGTCGCGTCGTCGCAAAGCTGTTCGTACAAGAACCTGGCGTTGAAAACGTATATGCCCATGGACGCTAAACACATGTCGGGGTCTTCGGGCATGGCAATTGGATCGGCTGGTTTTTCTTGAAAACCCGTCAACCGATGATCCACATCGGTTTGCAGCACGCCGAATTGAGTCGCTTCGTTACGAGCCACTCGCAGCGCGCCGATGGTGATATCGGCGTCCATCTTGCGGTGAAAATCCACCATCGGCTTGTAATTCATCTTGTAGATATGGTCGCCCGCGAGAACCACCACATCCTTGGGCTGCGCGTTCTCAATCGCATAGATGTTCTGGTAAACCGCGTCCGCGGTGCCTTGATACCAATTGTCATCGATCCGCTGTTGTGGCGGCATCACATCGATGAATTCACCCAGTTCGCGACAAAAATAATTCCGCCAAGCGAGGTTGATGTGGCGATCAAGCGATTGGGCTTTGTACTGCGTCAGCAGCAAGAGGCGGCGCATGTCGCTATTGAGGCAATTGCTCAGCACAAAATCGACGATCCGATACAAACCACCGAACGGCACGGCTGGTTTTGCTCGATCCCGCGTCAAGGATTCAAGCCGCGTCCCGCGTCCTCCGGCCAAAATCACCGTCAAAGTGTCTCGCATCAATTTGGTTGCTCCTTGCGTGTAGGCGTTCCCTCTCAGCTTAGCAGATGAAGGGCTGCAAATGTTCAACGGCACTCGGTCAATGGCGTAAAAAGGACCCAGGTCTTTGAAAAAGGGTGCGAACTCTTTTCGGCCGCGCTGACAACGTCGACGGGCTGCGTTTTCGGGAGCCAAACACAAAGCCCCCGCGTTCTCCCGAGCGGGGCGAACTCCCATCGAGGTGCTTGCTAGGGTCAGGTTTTCCGGTTTGCTTTTTAGTGAAGATAGGCGATATTTTGACGTATCGGCAGAATACAATCATGCCAATGAGATGAAACCGATTTCAATAACGATGATTTAAGTGAGGAGTACCTAAGGTGGACCAATTGTGGAAAAGAATAAGCCTTCTGTTCGGAGCGATGATCGTCGGCTCGCTACTGACCGGCGCGGTTTTGACGCTACCTCAGCCGCTCAACCGTGGCGTTTTGGCGCAGGACGCACCGCGTCAACCTGACCGCCCGCTTCAGAGTCATCCTCTCGCGACGGCGCAAGATTTGTCGTCGGCCTTTCGCAATGTTGCCGAGTCGATCCGTCCGAGCGTGGTCAGTATCAGCACCAAGCAAACCGAAGTGATCGGAGGTGCACAAAGCTTACCGCCCGGTCTACGTCAACAAGTCCCCCCCGGTTTTGAAGATTTTTTTGACTTCGGAGCCAGGCGCCCCCAGAAACGAGAACATGAGGGAATGGGAAGCGGTGTGATCGTTCGCAGTGACGGCTACATTCTGACGAACAATCATGTCGTCGAAGACGCAGACACGCTATCGGTGCAGATGAGTGACGATACGGTCATCGATGCAAAAGTCGTCGGCACCGATCCGCAAACCGACTTGGCCGTTTTGAAAGTGGACCTCAGCGGGCTGCAGCCCGTTCTGCTGGGCAATTCCGACGAGATTCGCGTCGGCGATTGGGTGCTGGCGATCGGCAGCCCGTTTGGATTGGACCAAACGGTCACGGCCGGGATCATCAGCGGAAAGAACCGGATCCAAGGCATTGTCGACGATGGCAATGGTTTTGAGGACTTTCTGCAGACCGACGCTGCCATCAACCCTGGCAACTCGGGGGGACCGTTGGTGAATTTGCGAGGCGAACTGGTTGGCATCAATACAGCCATCCTGTCTCGCTCAGGCGTCAGCGCGGGGATCGGCTTCGCGATTCCGGTATCGCTCGCGAAACCGGTCCTTGAATCGATTATCGAGAATGGCGAGGTCCGACGAGGCTTTCTCGGCGCTCAGGTGGTCGATGTGACCCCTGAACGCATCAAGAAGTACAGTCTTTCGGCCCAATCGGGTGCATTGATCGGTGCGGTTTTAGAGAACCAGCCCGCCGCCACCGCGGGACTGCAACCCGGCGACGTCGTCACACGACTCGACGGAAAAGAGATCAAATCGGGTGCTCAATTGCGCAACTATGTCGCCAGCCGTCCTCCCGGATCGACCGTCGTGATGGATGTCAATCGAAATGGCAAGGAATCGAAAGTCACCGTCCATTTGCAGGAACGGACAGGCGCCGCGATGGCCATGTTCGGTAGCGGTGAGGTGATGGGCGCTTTATTGATTCCCGTGACGCCCGAATCGGCCAGCAAGTATGGCTACGAAGGACTCCGCAGCGGGTTGATTGTCAACAGCATCCGAGATGGCAGCCTCGCCGCTCAAGGCGAACTGCAAGTCGGCGACGTGATCGAATCGGCCGCCGGTATCCAGGTTTCTTCGGCGGACCAGTTGAAGATGATCATGGACGAAGCGATCGAGCAACGGCAATCGGTCCGCTTGACCGTCCGCCGTGGCAATACACGGATGCTTCTCGTTGTGCGTTGATCTAATCCAACGCCCGTGGATAGGAGCCGAGTACTTCCAAACGCTGAGCTTGTTGGCTCAGCGTTTGCAAGGCAGCGGCGACGGCGGGGTCGTCTTGGTGGCCGGTCAACTCCACAAAGAACAGGTACTCCGCTCGAGTATCGGGTGAGGGAAAGGACTCGATCCAAGTCAAATTCAATCGGTTCGCTTTAAAGACGGTCATCACGTCCGCAAGCGCACCGGGTTGATGGTTGACCTGGAACAACAACGATGTCTTATCGTCACCCGTCCGTTGAGGATGCTCTTTGCCGAGCACGGCAAAGCGAGTGACGTTATTGGAGTTGTCTTCAATGTTTGCAGCCAACACGTCCAACCGGTACTGACGCCCCGCTTCGATGCTTGCGACCGCTGCGGCTCCGGGTTGGCTCGCAGCCCACTGGGCGGCCGCCGTGGAACTGCCGCTTTCCACAAGCTTTGCGTCCGGGAAGTGTGACGCCAACCATTTGCGACACTGCGACAACACCTGGGGCTTGCTATGGATTTCACGAATGGATTCTCGCGGCGAACTCGACAACAAGTTGTGATGAATCGGCAGCACCACTTCGCCACAGATGTGCGCCTGCTTGCGAATGAACAACCCCAACGTATCCACGATCCGCCCATCGGTGCTATTTTCAATCGGCACCAACCCCGCAGTCACGTCCCCACGCGTAACGGCTTCGAACACCGCAGCGATCGAACCGACCGGAGCCACATCGGCTCCTTCGCCAAAATACTTGATCGCGGCCAAATGGCTGTAGCTGTACTTCGGCCCCAAAAACGCAACACGAAGCTCGGTCACGGTAGCGAGACAAACGCTTGCGATATGCTTGAGGATCTCGGCCTGCGATGACGGAGCGATCCGAGAAGACTTCAACGTGTTGGCGGCAACGGTTGCATCGATGTCTCGGGCAGCCGCAGCAACGCGTCCGAGTGCGGCTTCGTTTGGGTCCATCGCCATGCCGGACACCCCATCGACCTCCGCGGCACGTGATTCAATCAGCCGGAGGATTTGCGAGTCAATTTCTCGGATGCGGTCGGTCGGAAGATTCATCGATTGGGCTTTTGAAGGGTGACAATAGAATCGGATCTCATTTAACCCCAAAGGCTGTCATTTTGACACCGGGCGCATCGCATCGATCGAGCCACTCGGCAGCGACTGCCAGTTTCGAGCTCGCCCAATAAGAGTTGAAGAAACGCAAAAGCGATTTTACCGGAAAAAACGGGGTATTTCTCGGCTGCCAGAAAAAAAACGGCGTCTTGACAAGCTGTTCGGCACAAGCTTTGCCAATCTTCTTCGTGTCCTCAATGGAGCTGACGATTCGACAACGTTTTGATTGCCGGTCGGCCCAGCGCCAGTCCGCCCCAGCGGACGAGCGACCGTTTCACTCACCACCAACGTCGCCGCAGGGCTCGAATCTTGATTCGGTCTGGTCAACGCGACACATCATTGATTCGAAAGTTTTAGGAGAACCAGCATGGCTCAAGGCGAAAAGATTATCGGAATTGACCTCGGCACAACGAATAGCGTTGTAGCGATTATGGAAGGTAGCGAGCCGAAGGTCATCCCCAACCCCGAAGGCAACCGTTTGACCCCGAGTGTGGTCGCTTTCACCGACAAGGAAGATACGATCGTTGGCGAACCGGCTCGTCGGCAAGCCGTGACCAACCCAAAGCGAACCGTTTACTCGGTGAAACGATTCATGGGCCGGCGACACAATGAGGTCGAGTCCGAAGAAAAGATGGTGCCGTACGGCGTCACCGGTGGGGCAGGCGAATACGTCAAGATCAAAGTCGGTGACAAGGAATACACACCGCAAGAGATCTCGGCAAAGGTGCTGCGAAAGTTGAAGGAATCTGCGGAGTCCTATCTGGGACACAAAGTCAACAAAGCGGTGATTACCGTACCTGCTTACTTCAACGACGCGCAGCGCCAAGCGACCAAGGATGCGGGTCAGATCGCGGGCTTGGAAGTCGCCCGAATCATTAATGAACCGACCGCTGCGGCATTGGCGTATGGGCTGGATAAAAAGAAAGATGAAAAGATCATCGTGTTCGACCTCGGTGGCGGGACGTTCGACGTTTCGGTTTTGGAAGTTGCCGACAGCGGTGATGAAGAGCAAGAGAGCCGAGTCTTCCAAGTGATCAGCACCTCGGGTAATACGCACCTCGGTGGGGATGACTTTGACGAGGCCCTCATTCACTATGTCGCTGACGAGTTCAAGAAGGACAGCGGTATCGATTTGCGTAACGATGCGATGGCGTTGCAGCGTTTGCAAGAAGCGTGTGAAAAAGCCAAGAAGGAACTCAGCACGCTGCCGGAAACCGACATCAATTTGCCCTTCATCACGATGGACCAATCAGGACCGAAGCATTTGACGATGAAGATCACTCGAAGCAAGTTCGAGGAACTGATCGATTCGTTAGTCGAAAAGGTGAAGGAACCGGTACTGCAAGCGTTGAAGGACGCTGGCATGAAGCCGGGCGACATCGACGAAGTCGTTTTGGTCGGCGGTAGCACGCGTGTCCCGAAGGTTCGCGAGATTGTGAAAGAGATCTTCGGCAAAGATCCCCACCAAGGTGTGAACCCCGATGAAGTCGTTGCCGTCGGCGCTGCGATTCAAGCGAGCGTGTTGGCGGGCGACCGTACCGACGTGCTACTGCTCGATGTGGCGCCTCTGACCCTTGGGATTGAAACCGAAGGTGGCGTGATGACGGCTTTGGTCGAGCGAAACACCACGATCCCCGTCGAGAAGAAGAACGTCTTTAGTACCGCAGCGGATAACCAGACCGCGGTCACCGTGCGTGTGTTCCAAGGTGAACGAAAGATGGCCGCACACAACCGCTTGCTAGGCGAATTCAATTTGGAAGGCATTCCCCCACAACCACGTGGTGTGCCTCAGATCGAAGTCAAGTTCGACATTGACCAGAATGGGATCTTGAGCGTTTCCGCGAAGGAACTAAAAACCGGTAAAGAAGCGTCGGTCCAAATCAAGGAAGCAGGCGGTCTAAGCGAAGACGAAATCGAACAAATGCGAAAGGACGCCGACGTCAACGCCGACGAAGACCGTCGCCAGTTCGAGTTGGTTGAAGCCCGCAACAAGGCAAGCCAGCAGGTTTATCAACTTGAAAAATTGATGGCCGAGCACAAGGAAAAGCTGGCGGATTCGGATACCGAACCGATGAACAAGGCGATCGAAAAGGTCAAGAATGCCGCTGAAACGGAGGACGTTGCCGCGATCAAACAAGCGACCGACGAGCTCGACGCAGCGTCACAAGCATTCAGCAAAGTGCTGTATGAAAAGACCGATGCTGCGGGAGCGGCAGCCGGTGCGGACCCAGCCGGTGCGGCTGCGGCTGCACCGAGCGAAGATGACGACGCAATCGACGCAGATTTCGAAGTCAAGGATTAAGATCGTCCCGCGGGGTCACCGCGGGACAGGATTCAACAAACGTCCTGCGGCCAAGGTCGCAGGACGACGGGGCAAGAGGAGCGATTCAAGATGGCATTTCGATTTGACAAACTCACGACGAAGGCACAATCACTCGTCGCCGACGCACAGGCAAATGCCGCTTCGGCCGGCCATCCCGAGATCACGCCGCTGCAACTTCTTGCATCGATGTTGGCCGAGTCAGACGGCATCACGCGTCCTTTGCTCGACAAGATGAACGCCGATTCCGCAAAGCTGAAAGGCTTGGTGGATAGCGAATTAAAGAAACTGCCGTCCGTTTCCGGTGGCCGCCAACCGCAACTCGCAGCGAGTCTGCAGAAGACCTTTGACGCCGCAGCCGATGCGGCAGCAAAACTAAAAGACGAATACGTCAGCACCGAACATTTACTGCTTGGGCTCACGCAAGCGGAGAGCAAAGCCAAGAACTTGCTGAGTTTGATCGGTGTGGCAGAGAACGATGTGCTCAAGGCGATGAGCGAGGTTCGCGGATCGGCACGGGTAACCGACCCGAACGCGGAAGACACCTACCAGGCGCTGGAAAAATATGGCATCGACCTGACGCAACTTGCCGCTCAGGGGAAACTCGACCCCGTGATTGGTCGTGACAACGAAATCCGCCGAGTGATTCAGGTTCTCTCGCGGCGAACCAAGAACAATCCAGTCTTGATCGGACAGCCTGGCGTCGGCAAGACAGCGATTGCCGAAGGGTTGGCATTGCGAATCTTTGAAGGGGATGTCCCGCAGAGCTTGAAAGACAAGCGTGTCATCTCGTTGGACATGGGCGCGCTGGTTGCCGGTGCAAAATTCCGTGGTGACTTCGAAGAACGGCTGAAGGCAGTCTTGCGCGAGGTCAAAGATTCAGGTGGACAGGTCATTCTGTTTATCGACGAACTTCATTTGGTCGTCGGAGCCGGAAAAGCTGAAGGCAGCGCCGATGCGGCCAATTTGTTGAAACCAGAATTAGCCCGGGGTATGCTCCGCTGTATCGGTGCCACCACTCTCGACGAGTATCGCCAGAATATCGAAAAGGATGCGGCGCTCGAACGTCGTTTCCAACCGGTCTACGTAGGCGAACCCACCGTCGAGGACACGATCGCGATCCTGAGAGGTTTGAAGTCTCGCTACGAGTCGCATCACGGTGTTCGCATCACCGACAGCGCGATTGTCGCGGCAGCGACGCTTTCCAATCGCTACATCGCCGATCGATTTTTGCCCGATAAGGCAATCGATTTGATCGATGAAGCGGCAAGCCGCTTGGCAATGGAAAAGGAAAGTGTTCCGGAACCAATCGATCGTTTGCAGCGGAGATTGCGACAACTCGAATTGGCCCACCGCCAATTGGTGGATGAGCAGGAAGAGTCCGCCGTTGAAAAACGCCAAGAGATCGAGACGGAAATGGAAGCGATCAACCATGAATTGGCGAGCCTCAGGGAACAATGGGACGCGGAAAAAATGGGGCTGGACGACGTCCAATCGGTCCGTCAAGAAATTGAACAACTCGAGCATCGCTTCGCGACACTCGATACCGAAGCGAAGCAAAAACAACTGCGCGGTGAAAGCCCCGAGTCGATCTATCGCGAAATGCTCGACGTTCGCGGTCGACTAACGCAACTGCAAGATCGGCTGGATGATGCCGAACAGCGGGAAACGGATAGCCAAACCAGTGAGTCGAAGCAGGAAGAAAAGCGGCGACTGCTACGTCATGACGTGACCGAAGATGAAATCGCGGAAGTCGTTAGCGCATGGACCGGTGTTCCGCTGACCCGAATGCTGGAAACCGAACGCGCCAAGTTATTGGTGATGGAAGAACGGTTGCACCGCCGGGTGATCGGTCAAGACGAAGCGGTGCAGGGCGTCTCCGATGCCGTCCGCCGCAGTCGCAGCGGCCTGCAGGATCCCAACCGACCGATTGGATCGTTCTTGTTCCTGGGACCAACCGGTGTGGGGAAAACCGAGCTCTGTAAAGCCCTTGCGGAAGTCATGTTTGATGACGAACAAGCGATGCTGCGGATTGACATGAGCGAGTTCATGGAACGACACAGCGTCGCTCGTTTGATTGGTGCACCTCCGGGATACGTCGGCTACGAAGAGGGCGGTAAGTTGACCGAAGCAGTCCGCCGTCGCCCCTATGCGGTGCTGCTGCTTGACGAGATGGAAAAGGCACACCCCGACGTCTTCAACATCTTGCTGCAGGTGCTTGACGATGGCCGGTTGACCGATGGTCACGGCCGCACGGTCGACTTTACCAACACGGTCATTGTGATGACCAGCAACGCCGGCAGTCAGGCGATCCAGCGCGTGGCCGAAGAAGGAGGGACGGAACAGGAAATGCGCGAAGCCGTTCAAGAATCATTGAAGGCAAGGTTCTTGCCTGAGTTCTTGAACCGGGTCGACGACATTGTGATCTTCCACCCACTCAATCGCAAAGAGATTCGACAAATCGTCACACTTCAATTGCAATTGCTAGCGCGACGACTCGAGCAAAATGGGCTGCACTTGGACGTCACCGATGCCGCGATCGACCAGATCGCATCGGCCGGTTACGACCCGACCTACGGAGCAAGGCCTTTGAAGCGGGTGATTCAAAATGAAATCCAAAACCCGTTAGCGGCGTCGCTGTTGAAAAATGCCTATGAGGAGGGGATGACCGTCGAAGTCGACTTTGACGGAACGGACTTTCAGTTTCAAGGAAAGTCCTAACCAGCTCAGGGCGAGATTTGAATTCGATTTTCGACGTTGCGAACACCGGGTTCGAGTCGCAGCAGAAGTTCACTCATCCGACGATCTCTCTCGCTGCGAACGGTCCCGCCAAGGATCGCGGTTTGCCCATCCACTCGAACGTTGACTCCGGGCATTCGACTCGTACTCGGAAGGGTCTGCATTCTGAGATTTGCAATCTGCTGAACCAGCGCGGGCGAACTCGGTTGGAATTGGACGGCGCTACGCAGTCGCGTTCGGATCACCGGCTTCGATGCGCCGCCACCGGTCGCGTTGCCAATACCGAACAGACTTGAGAACCCACCAAGGCCGCCCATTCCACCAGCCATCCCACCACCGAGAGAGCTGCGGCTGGAACTGGTCGAGGTGCCGACAACGCTAAACCCCTTGCCCGAGTCCCCCGATTCACCAATCGCTCCGGTTCGTTCGACGTTTGAAAAAGCGGACGCAGCGTCCAGACCGCCGGCGATCGGCGTCGCGGTCGTGCCGGTTCCCGTTCCTGAACTGG
Source organism: Novipirellula artificiosorum (assembly GCF_007860135.1). Lineage (NCBI taxonomy): Bacteria > Pseudomonadati > Planctomycetota > Planctomycetia > Pirellulales > Pirellulaceae > Novipirellula > Novipirellula artificiosorum. The sequence continues at coordinate 1,502,330 of NZ_SJPV01000001.1, read as the reverse complement.
ATGTTGCCGGCTGGGAGTCGAACTGGGCCCACGAGGGCATCGCCATCAGGGCGACGAAACTAGCGAATGCAAGGAGACGTGCGTGCATCGACGTAACTCTTCAAGACGGCAAGAACAAAGTAACTTCAGGAACCTGCCTATTTTAACCGCGAATCGATGAAAAGGTTCTGAAAATCCGCCCTCGAAGCCAACAACTTGGGAGCGTTGCCGTCAAAATCGTCGCGATCCGGCCGGGGGTTGAAGAGGGATTTGTCGCTTCGAAAAACAATAAATTTCTTTGCCAACGGCAAGACTTTGCCTGCCATCTCGAATACAACATTGACGGAACCTTTCTCACGCGAATCCCTCCCACCCTCGAAAAATCGTCCCATGTTGCGATTCCTTGCTCCTTTGATAGCCATCTCTGTTTCGGTCCTGACGCTGGCTTTCCCCTCGGATGCGACGGCAGCCGACGAGGTGGTGATCCCAGGCTCACCTCACTTGCTTCCCGAGGACACCCTGCTTTACCTGCGGATCGACAATGCCGATGAAAGCCGAGTCGCGATGAGAGAATCGTCGGTCGGCCGCATGCTCAATGATCCGAAGCTCAGGCCGTTCGCGGGTGATATCTACACCACGGCAGCAGAGTTGTTTACCCAGATCAGCGATGAGGTCGGGGTGACACTTGATGAGTTGCTGGCGATTCCTCGAGGTCAGGTCGCGGCGGCAATGATGCCGGGTAACCCCCCGGACAGTGACACGGATGCTGCCCAATCGCAGGAAGACGAGGCCGACGAGTCGGACGCCGCGATTCGTCGTCGTATCGCTCGAAAACGACGGGAGCAATACGGGTTAGCGGGGTTGTTCATGGTCGATGCCAAAGAGAACGTCGGTGACTTGATGGCGATCATCGATCGCTTGGAAGCTCGCATGACCGGTGGCGGCTATGTGCGGCGAACCAGCACGATCGACAAAGTGGAACTGGTTCGGTTGCTGCCGCCGCGCCCAGGACGTCCGGAAGTTGAGTACTTCAAAAAGGACGGGACGGTCGTCTTCGGAATTGGACACGATACGGCTGCCAAGGCGCTCGATCATTGGTTGGACCGCAGTGAGGAAGCGTCGCTGTCCGACAATTCGAACTTTGGCAACGTCATGTCACGCTGCATTGGCGCCGAGGCGACGCGGCCTCAGGTGACGTTTTATGCCGATCCGTATCGGTTGGTCGAACGATTGGTCAAGCGGGGTGGTGCGGCCGCCCTGGTATGGCCAATCTTGGAGGATCTGGGGCTGAAGAAGATTCGTGGTATTGGCGGCAGCTCCTTTCGTGGAGGCGAAACGTTCGAGGACATCAATCACCTGCATGTCTTGATTGACACCCCACGAGACGGAATCTTCGGTGTGCTTCGCCCAGAAACCGGCGACATCACGGCTCCGGATTGGGTTCCCTCGGATGTCACCGCCTATTCGACCGTCCATTGGAATTTTGCCAAAGCCTATGAGAACCTTGATCAGATTCTTGCATTGTTCCAAGGAGAAGATCCGCTCAAACGACTCGTTGAGGAGCCGTTTGAAAAAGCAACCCGGATGAATTTCCAAGAAGACATTATTGACAATTTGACCGGCCGCTATGCGAGCGCGACCTGGTTGCAGCCGCCGGTCAAACTGAACAGCCAAGTGGTGGCCTACGCCTTTGAGTTAAAGGATCCAGAGAAGGCGAAAAGTGCGATTGCCCGTTTTCGAGAATTCAAACCCAATGCGGTCAAGGTCGAGACGGTCGCTGGAAGCATCGTCTATTCGCCGCCGCAACCAAGACGGAATCTCCCCCAGAGCTTTCGCCAACCCGAACCCGGCATGACCATTGTTGGCAACTGGATCGTTTTGGGCGACAGCGATACCTTTCGCGAACGAATCATTCGAGCCAAACAAGGCGGGATCCCCCGCTTGGTCGAAGACTCAGACTTTGATTTGATCGTCAGCGAATTGGGTGGAAAACTGGACGGCGAAAAACCGTTTATGGTCTCGTTTGTCCGGGGAGCCGACTACCTGCGGCTGTTGTACGAATTGGCCAAGTCGGAGGATTCCCGTGGCTTTTTGCGAAAAGCGGGTGAGAAGAACGTTGTCGCTCGCAATTTTTCGGAACTGCTCGAGCGCAACGAACTGCCTGAATACGAAGCGTTTGAAAAGTACTTTGCTCCTGGCGGCGTCTTCGGTTACAACGAACCGACTGGAATCCACTTTGGTGCGTTCAACCTCCGGGCGCAATAGCTAGAGTTCAGCCGGTAGCCAATTCCAGCCCGTCGAGCATTTTTGCGGCGGCTTCGCTTTTGTTTAACACATAGTAGTGAATGCCGGCCGCGTTGTTTTCAATCAAGTCAACCGTTTGCGCCCGAGCGTGCTCGACACCCACGTTGAATTGATAATCCTCGTCATCGTTCTCACTCATGGCGTTGGCGAGCGAAGCAGGAATCGCAGCCTTGCACATCGCGGCGATCCGCTCAGCTTGCTTATAATTGGTCACCGGTAAGATCCCCGGTACGATCGGAATGGAGATTCCCGCCGCAACACATGCATCGCGGAAACGATAAAAATCGTCGTTGTTGTAAAACAACTGACTCACCACGATGTCCGCTCCTGCGTCGACCTTTCGCTTCAAGTTGTCCAGATCCGTCTTCGCATCGGGTGCTTCCTGGTGGACTTCGGGGTACCCCGCAACCGCGATTCCCAGACCCGCAAAGCGTTGACGAATCAGTTCGACCAACTCGTTCGCATACCGAAGGCCTCCCTCAACCGCCTCAAAACGGTCACTCCCCTTGGGCGGGTCACCACGCAACGCAACGATGTATTCGGCGCCGCGTTGCGATGCTTCCACCAAATAATCCGCAAGCTGATCGACGGTCGATCCAACACAGGTCAAATGCGATGCGACCGGCAACCCCGTGACCCGTTTGACCTGCTCGACCACATCCAGGGTGGTCCCCCGAGTCGAGCCACCGGCGCCGTAGGTGCAAGTAAAATAGCTCGGTCCGAACTCGGTCAACCGCTTCACATTCTTCACCAAGGCCTGCATTCCGGCGGGCGTCTTGGGAGGGAACAACTCAAACGAGATCGCACAGCGCGAGGAGGAGTAGTGTGAGGCTAAAGTCATGAATGGCGTCGGGTGGAGATGTTCGAGTCGATGAATGATGTAACCATTGTCGATGAAAGTCAATCAAAGTCCAGTCGTTCTAGGCATTTGGACGGGAAACGCCGGGCCAAGCTTGACGATCCGCCATGCCATGAACGACCACGCCTTTCCGGTTCCAGCCCAAGTAAGCGTGCACGTCGGCAGGACAATATCGCAGCGTCAAACCGCAGCGCCGGCGGTCACTATGGTTGGGCATCGAGCCGTGAACAAGCAAATCGCTATGGATTGAGATCTGTCCGCCTCGCAGCGGCGTCCGGGTCCATTTTCCGTACTGCTCAGGATTCTTGACCACCTGGTCCAGCACATTGTTCGATTCCGCGTCGCTGCTCTCAAAATCGAGAAGCCCCTGCGTGTGTGATCCCGTATAGACTTCCATACAACCGTTTTCTGCATCGGCGTCGTCGATCGCCAACCAAACGGTCACCGCTTTGGTAGGCGTGAGGGGCCAAAAACTACAATCTTGATGCCAATCGACTCGCTTGCCATCGTGTGGCATTTTGCAAAAGAAATGGGATCCCCAACCCACGACATCCTCGCCAAGCAAATCCGCCACGTAGCCAACAATCCGTGGGTTCGTCAACATGTCCCATACCCGGGCATGTTTCAGATGGGCGCTGCTGATGGAATAGCTGTTGCCACCCGCTGCAATCTCGCTCGCGAGCAACTCGTCAAAGTATTGTCGGATGTCGCGAATCTCACCCGAATCATAAACATCTAATGGGCACAAATACCCCGTTTCATTCCATTCGGTGATTTGGTCCTGCCTCAGCGAAGCGGGGGCACCGTTTTTCGCAGGGAAAAATTGGATGTCACGCTCCACCGTTGCGATCGCTTCACGCGTCGGGATAATGTCAAAGTCCGTGTCTTGGTTCATCATGCGCGGGAGAAGTCCGTCAAATAAAGGGGCGGTTACCACGATTAGGCTGCGACATTTTACCACATCCTCTGTCAATGGCCATCGAGAAGTCGAGTATCATGCCAGATCGCCACGAACGAGAAACCTTGACGACCGTGGACCCAAAGTTGACGATCCAAATCACCGACGATGGTAGCCGCACGCTTCGAACAAACGAGGGAGGTTACACGTTCCACAGCTGTTCTGGCGCTCTGACGGAGACGCGGCATGTTTATTTCCACAACAGTGGCGTGGAAGAAAGAATAAGTGCACGCCTGGACACATCCGTGTTAGAGATCGGCTTGGGCACGTCGATGGCCATGCTGATGACGGTGGACGCGGCGATCGCCAACGGGACCCCCCTGCGTTACGTCGCGATCGAACAGGCGTGGCTGCCTGCGCAGATCATGAACCAACTTCAATGCGATTCTTGGGTGAGCGACCCTGATCTGGTGCATCGATACATGAGTTGGCGGGAGCGATTGGAAGTGAAGCATGGCCGCGAACTGCCATTCGGCCCGGCGATTTACGGCTGGGATGCCGGTGCACAGCAACGGATTCAGATACACCTTGCCGACGCGTCGGATTGGAACAGCGATTCGGAGCCGTTTGATGCCATCTATTTCGATCCGTTTGCTCCCCAGGACAACCCCGGTTTGTGGAGTGGTCCCATGCTGAAAAAAATGCATTCAATGGTTCGACCGGGAGGAACACTTGTTACCTATTGCGTCAAACGTGAGATTCGTGACCGACTCAGCGAGGTTGGTTTCGATGTTCAGAAGGCCCCCGGACCCGTGGGAGGAAAACGAGAAGTCCTTGTCGGCAGAAAACCATGATAACTTTCGATGACGGCGACAATTTCCGATCGCACCCAACGGCCAGCGCGTTATTCTCTTTCGACGAAGAACGCATGGAAAGATGGAAAACGGGGCCCGGATTGCGATTTATTAGCCAACCTATATTTACTGTCGAGCTATACTGAATTGCCGATACCCTGGAAGCGGCGAAAAATGAGCAGTGTCAACGATTTAGTGGAACAGAGCGTCAAGGGGCAACCGGCCGATACCGACCGATTGTTCACGTTGATGTATGATGACTTGCGTCGATTGGCTGGTCGATTCTTGCAGCACGAACCGATGCGCGAGCGGCTCAGTTCCTCTTCGTTGGTCCATCAAGCTTACATGCGGATGATTGACCAATCTCGGATCAATTGGCAGGGGAAGACGCATTTCTTCGCCATTGGTGCAACCGTGATGCGGCGTATCTTGGTGGATCACGCTCGCAAGGTGCGTTCCCAAAAACGGGGCGGTGGTTGGGACCGCCGAATGTTGACCGATGATGTCACCTTCCAACTGAGCTCCGATGAAGACGTCGTCGCGTTGGATGACTTGCTCAACACCCTCGCGAATCTGGATTCTCGCCAAGCTCGGATCGTTGAGCTTCGTTTTTTTGGTGGCATGACGATGCGTGAGATTTCCGCAGAGATGAACTTGGGCCTGCGAACGGTAGAAAAGGACTGGGCGATGGCTCGCGCCTGGATGCGTCGCGAACTCCGGCAAGATGAGTCGATGATCGATGAGTCGGACGACACGCAGCGGGGAAACATGCCTACTGAGTCGGATTGATGGACGCAAAGCGGTACACGCTCGTCCGCGATTTGTTTCTCGCTGCCGAGGAACTCTCTGGGGCGGATCAACGAGCTTTTGTGGTGAGACAGGCCGCGGGCGACCAAGAACTGGTGGCCGAAGTCATGTCGTTGTTGGGGGAACATGACGCGGAATCGGCGAAAGCCGAAGGGGAAAACGCCATTCCGCTGCAAGCCTCCCTCGGTTTGCCCCCTGCGATGCCCTCCGCGGTCTCCCAACCGGGGGAAACCGAGCGAGGTGGAGAGACGACGTCGCCGGTCCACGCCGAGGGGAAAAACCCCGCCCCGCCAAAACAAAAAAAGAAAGCTTCCGCCTCGGAGATCACACAACGTGGTGCCGAGCGAACGCATGCCTCGCCGCGGGATTACGACACCCGCCGGTCACACGACCACAGTTCGCCAAGCCAATTGCTGTTCGCCAAGAAATCGCGTCGTACCCGGCGGATCAATTCGGGTTGGCTATGGGTCGCCGCCGTCTTGCCGACCGCATTGGTCGGATGGTGGACTTACCGAAGCGTGGAAGACAGCGTTCGAATGGCGCTGCGCAATGAGTTGACGGGAGTGGCGGATAGTGTGAATTTGGTGGCCGATCAATTCATGGACAACAAATCGCAGCTTGTCGAATCGTGGGCGCGGCAAACTCGCATTCGCGACTGCGTCGTTGAACTGGTGGACCTCGCGGAAACCCGGCCACCGATCGAAACGCTCAAGGCGGCGCCGCAGTCGGACCGCATTCATGATGAACTGCAAATCCTATCCGGAGTCGAATCGGTCAGCTTTATCGTTTGGAATCACTCCTTCACGACGATTGCAAGCTGGCTCGAAAGCCGTGAGGACATTGGCCAGCCGGTTGCTCCGACCGGTGCCGGTGATGTCGCCCGTGCTCTGCGAGGCGAAACGATGTTCTTCGGCCCCGAACGAATCGACGACTCGATCGAGGGCTACGTTCCCAAGACCGGTCGCCCCGCCATGGCCTGTATCGTCCCCATCCGAGATGACAACGACGAAGTGATTGCAGCCATGTTGGTTTCGGGCATCCAGCTGTACGAACAATTCAACGAAAAGCTTCGTGATGCCGCTTTGGGGAATGGACTGGATGCCTATGCCGTCAACCCTGAAGGAATGATGATCAGCGAAAGCGGACATGCCGCAACGCTATATCACCGGGGGAATCTCGAAATGGCTCCCGACAAAATCGCCGATGGTCTACGAGTGACGGATCCCGGCGTTCGGCTTTCCGCGGACACCGCCAGCAAGATCCAACGCAGGGCCTTGCCGCTAACCGAATCGGTCGCGTCGGCAACGCAAGGCGAATCCGACGTGCGTTTGAAGCCCTACAACAACTACGCTGGCGAATCGGTCGTCGGCGGATGGCGATGGAGCTCGAAATGGCATTTTGCGGTCATTGTCGAAAAGGGCGTGAGAGAAGCCTTTGCCCCAGCTCGTATCGTTTGGTCGAGCTTTCTGTTGCTTGGCAGCCTGTTGACCGTGACGGCTTTCGTTGCGGCAAGCCGATTGGCGCGGCGATCGCTATTAGATCATGCGGCCGTTCATCCGCTTAGCCGCTACGAAATTGTTTCGGAGTTGGGGAGCGGAGGGATGGGGGTGGTTTACAAAGCCAAGCATCGTCAACTTGGCCGTGATACGGCACTTAAATTGCTTCGTGGGGATCGTCACAACAAAGAAGATCGCTTGCGTTTCGATCGCGAAGCCAAGCTTGCCGCTTCACTGAGCAGCCCGCATAGCGTGATGATCTACGATTATGGACGATCCGAAGAAGGGGAAGCTTACTGTGTGATGGAGTACCTGCACGGTCTTACGCTGCAAGAGGTTGTTGCGAGAAGTGGCTCTCAACCAATCGGTCGAGTGCTTTACGTGCTACGGCAAGTTTGCGAAGCGTTGATTGAAGCCCACGGCATGGACTTGGTTCATCGTGATATCAAACCTCAGAACATCATGTTGTCGCTCGATGCCTCGGTGGGCGACTGGGCAGTGGTGTTTGACTATGGCTTGGCCAAGCCGCTGAGCCCCGACAACAGCACGTATCAAACCAGCGAGGTGGTTTGGGCGGGAACACCGATGTACATGGCTCCCGAACGATTTCGGTCACCCACCGTCATGGACCCCCGTTCGGACATCTATTCGATCGGCTGCGTCGCCTACTACTTGCTCGCCGGTCGACCTCCGTTTGCCGAATGCGATCCCGAGTCTCTGTTTGCATTGATCATCAGCGAACAGCCGATTGGCATTGGCATTCATCGTGGCGAAGAAGTCCCCGAATCGATTCGCGGGCTGGTTTACGCCTGCATGTCAAAAAACGCCGACGATCGCTACAGCACGGTGAAGGAGCTCGGCAAAGCGATCGACCTGCTTCGTAGCGAATACCCGTGGGGTGTCGAAGAGGCAGTCGCATGGTGGAAACAGCATGGGGAAGATCGCTAATTCAGAAAGCGGCCTTCGATGCACTGCATCAATTGTTGCAAGTGTGGCTCGGCAACTTGGTAATAAACACGTCGTCCCTCTCGCTCACTGGTGAAGAAGCCGCAGCGTTGCATCAATCGCAAGTGTTCCGACGCCACGTTATCGGGAACCTCGCAATCTTCGGCCAACTCGCCGACCGTGTAGCGTCCTTGCAACAACAATTGGATCATCCGCAAACGTACCGGATGAGCGATCGTTTTCAAACATTCCGCAGCTTCGGCAAATGCATCCGGACTGCCGCTCGGTTTCGCATGACCACCGCCGGCGGCCGATCTCTTCTTACTCAATCCACTTCTCCTGGAACTTCTTGATGAACCCCTTGTCGATCCATGTTTTTAGCCACCAACACCAACGGGAATGAATGACCCAGCCTTTGTACTGTAGCAGTGCCTTCCCATCGCCGGTATTCAAAATCTTCAAGAAATCGGCTTGTGCATGGTAGTTTTCGAGAGGTTCGTTCCGAAGCAAACGGTTCAGGTTCTCCCACAGCACCGGTGCTTGGCGAACCGCATAAACCCCCGCTTTTGGCGAGGGGGATTCGATCACCGTGCCTGAATCGCCCACGGCAAAGACAGGGAAATCCGCCGTGGTTTTCAGTGTTCGATCGGTAGCGAGAAAGCCGCGATGATCCATCGGCAAACCCAGCACCGATAGCACGCGTGGGCCCGTTGCTGCGGTCGCAAGGACCACCAAATCGCTTGGGATGCTATCGCCGGCTTCGCTCACAACGGAATCCGTCGTCACGTCGACAACTCGCGTCTGAGAAAGAACACGGATTTGCCGCTTTTTCAATTGGCGATGGAGCTTCGTGATGCTCTTCTCACAAAGCCCGTCACCGACACTCGCTCCGCTTGTAACGATCTCGATCGATGCCTCACGCCCCGCGAAACGGCTTTCAAGGCGAGTTCGCAAGCACAACGCAATCTCCACGCCCGCGACTCCGCCACCCACGATAGCAACGCGAAGCGGACGATGAGGGACAACCGACTCGATCCGCGCATCGAGTCGGTCCAAAAATGTTTGCATCGGCTTGATCGGCACCACCGATTCGGTACGAAACTGATCCACTCCCCAGGGCATCGATCCCACACCAACCGACAGGACATCAAAGCGCAAAGACGCCCCCTCGGCAAAGAAAAGAAGGCCCGATTGCGGGTCCATGCCGACCACCTCGTCCATCCGCAGCTCAGCTCCTGCGGCTCTTACCAGTGGCTCAAGATCGATTTGCATTTCGGCTCGTTCAAACTGGCCCGCTAAGGTCCCTGGCAACATCCCTGAATAGGTGGAATAGGCAAATCGCGAAATACAAACCAATCGGCAATTCGGAATCGGAGATTTGATCCAATGACGAACCACGTCCGCGTGGGTATGCCCCACACCGAGTAGCACCAAGGTACGCATCCGATCATTCATGACGCATCCCCTTTGCCGAACAGCATGCGGTACCGAAGTAGTTTTGCACGAACACGACGGCAATCCATGCTGGCAGAAAAATCGCTGCCGCGTCGCTAAATCGGCCAATCGTCGGACTGGTTATCGCAACAAAGCCCAAGTTGGCGAACAGGTAAGTGGTTGCAACGATGGCAAGTCGCGCCACACCCTGACGGGCCTGCAACTCGATGGCCGTACCGGCACCGGGAACGGTCACCGCACAATAGACGATCCAGCCAAGCCCCACAACGATGACACCCAAGAAGAGGGGATGCATCACCATGTCCGCTGCGATCGCCCACGCGCCACGCCGTAGATTCTTTAAATACCAAACAAGGTATCGGATCGGATACCGCCCAACGATTTGTTGATTCATCCTCGCAACCAAGTGGTGACTTGCAATGGACTGATCACCACGGAGCACTTCGGCAGCGGGAATCACAACCGAGTAAGTCATGTCGTCCCAGGAACCGTCAATCGTCATCGTCGCAGTTGGGGGCCCGTCCGCGAAGCGTCCGCCTGATTCGATAAAGCGTGTTTTGGCCTGGACCACTTCATGACCAAGATCACCTGCGTCTCCAGTGAGACGCTCCAATTCTTGATCGGAGACCAATTGCACCAGAACGCCCGCCAAGTTCTGGTGTCCAAACGGCAACATGGCGAAATCACCGACGACAAAAAAACGCATCAACATCCAAGCCACAACCGGAAGCAGCGAGGCGGATGATACGATAGCTGCATTCGAAAACGCAGCCCTCGTGCCGCGGCGTTGATGGCAGACCAACAAAAAGGTGGCGACAAACAACCAGGGAATCAGAAACAAATACGCAGGCCGAAGCATGATCGCCAGGGTGGCAAGCGCCACGGTGAGGAGCATCCACCTAGGCTGATGAACGACAAACACCCATTGCAGTAGCGAACAAACCACCATCACTCCGACCGACGCAGCCAAAGCATCCGTTGAAAGGCTGCTGATGTGGTCCATCGCAGTGCATCCAATTGCAACGGCGATTCCCGCGACCACAGCCGGGGTGGTCGGCAAACCCATTCGCCGCAACTGCGTGGCAAACCAACCACTGGCCGCACCATGAACGATCACCTGCATCAGCGGCACCGCGGCGATTCCCAGCGTACTTTGCCATAGTCTCAACCAAAGCGGATAACCGGGCGTGCGGATCGACCGGCAGATCGAATCCAATGACCCAAACGGATAGTTCAGATAGCTGGCGGAATCGGGAACCCAGTGGGGTGCGAGCCGACCGCTCAGCCCCGCCACCACCACTCCAGCCGCAACGAAGGCGACCATCATCGATATTGGCTTTGGCTCCGAAACTGCGGCGGGTCGATGACGAGGTTGGCTCAATAGACTCTCTCCGAATCCAATCCGACGGGCGACAACATGATCTAAAATTGAAAATAGACAAACGGCTGAAAATCGACGGGTGCATAGAGCAACAGACACCATAACATGATCACCGTTGCAATCGGCGCGTACCAGGTCGCTGCGGGTAACCTCATCGCAAGGCGTGCGCGAGTTTGCCACGCGATGTGTTCGATCATCATGATGACAATCACTGCGAGTACCAGCGGTGGGTACCAATGAATCCCACTTGATGGGAAAAACAGTTTGGCAGAAAACGCCTTCGCCGTGGCCAAGTCAGGCGAACGAAACAGCACCCATCCCAAGAAAACCACGATCATCGTCGTCGCCCATCCGACGACCGGGTAGATCCGGTGGGTAGAAAACCGTGAAACGCAACGCTCCAGGCACAATGCGGATCCATGCAGCAAGCCCCACAAAACGAACGTCCATGCGGCGCCATGCCAAAGACCCCCGAGAATCATGGTGATCAATAAATTTCGATAAGTCGCGAGCTCGCGGCCTCGATTCCCCCCCAACGGAATGTAAAGGTAGTCACGCAACCAGCGAGACAACGTCATGTGCCATCGGTGCCAAAAATCGGCGATGGACGTTGCCAGATAGGGATGACGAAAATTCTTGGGGAAACGATAACCCAACATCTTTGCCGCACCGATGGCCATGTCCGTGTAGCCGGAAAAATCGTAGTAAATTTGTCCGCCATACGCGATGACCGCAATCCAAACGGTCGCCGTGCTGTACAAATCGGGGCCCGCAAACACAACATCGACCATTTCGGCAAGCCGGTCCGCTAACAAAACCTTCTTCACCGCGCCTCGCAACAACTGTTGGATGCCTCCGTAAAATCGTGACGTCGACCAAGTTGGCGCCGTAGCAAACTGTGGCAACAATTCACGAGCACGAACGATCGGACCCGCAACCAATTGAGGAAAAAATGCGACATAGAGTGCGAAGTCGCTCAAACGGTGGCTCGGGCGCAGCACGCCCCGATAGACATCGATCGTGTAGCTAAGCGTTTGGAACGTATAAAAAGAGATGCCGACCGGCAATACAATCGGTAGGGTCTGAGTACCGAGCCCTATCGAATCGAGCAAAGGGGATGCAGAATCGATAAAGAAGTTAAAGTACTTGAAGAAACCGAGGACCCCTAGATTGACGCTCAGGCTAAGCCCAAGCCATCTCCGCCGCACCCGCTTGTCTTGCGAAGCAGCAATGCCTTGAGCGGCCAAGAAATCCACCAGCGTCGACAACAGCAGCAAGCCACAAAAACGCCAATCCCAATAGGCATAAAAGTAGTAGCTAGCCGCCAACAAAATCGCGTTGCGCAGGCTGCGGTTGCGAGCAAGCCACACAGCCACCACGATCGCAACAAGGAAGGCAATGAATTCGAGTTGTGTGAACAGCATCGCAAGTTCCTTTACCACCCTACATCAGTGTTCGGCCGAACCCTTGTTCGGATGCAACGATTCGCTACCGAGCAGGTGTGAGGTTCCGTTCGAAGTGGTCCACCAAACGCCGTGCAATCTGCTCGTATCCCGTCGCATTCAGATGCCCCGACCCAAAGCGACCGTTATGAAAGCCGTGGGGCCACGCGTTGGATTCCGCAGCGGCCAGCAAATTCGAGCGAACATCAAGGATGGCAACGTTTGCCGAAGCAGCCGCGTCGGTGAGCCGCTGAAAGGATTCATGCCACGGATCCTCGCTGACCACACGACTCGTCAACGAGCCGGGAGCCCTGACGATCGCAGGGAGATTCGGGGCGTAGACAATCAGGATCGAGCGATCGGTAGCCGATTTCAGCTGCAGCAGCACCGTTTGCCAATCGGTCGGATTCGATGTCGTGCCGTCCAAGGGCACCGCGTCGTTTTGGGGCACCGCGTCGTTTTGGGGGACCGGACCGACACGAAAACGCAAGGGTCGAGGTCTTCCATCGGCCGTCTGCAGGAGACGGCGGCCAGCATGAATGACGAACGCCGGCAACTTCGTCGCAAGTTGGTTTCGTCGCCGCATCGTTTCCGACTCTTCCGCATCAAGCTCTGCTGCGTCAAGCTCTGCGGCGACGAGGTCTGCGGCGACGAGGTCTGCGGCGATGAATTCGCCATCGACCGCCTCGAGGTCGGACAGTTCTGCAACAAGAAACACGTGCGCGTCGATCGATAAGGGATCGTCGATTCGAGAAAGCTGCCCGATCCAATCCGCCATTTTGTCTCCGCTTCGGGCCATCGGCAGCGCAACAACATCGATTCCTGCGGCTCTGGCAAAATGCTCGATCTGTTGATGCAACTTGACCGCATCATCGAGACAAACCCCTTCGGCTTGCGAATCGCCCCAGATGGCGATGCGGAACTCCGCCGCATCTTTTGGCGCAAGCACGGCGTCTCGTCCCGGCATCCCCAAAGGCCCAATCTGGGTTGTCGCATACCCTTCACTTCGCCACCGATAGGCCGCGCCGGGCGGAAGCACGGCAACGCGGCGAAGGGAATCAAACCGCTGCGGCAGGTAGCTTCGAATAAACCACGGTGACGTCATCGCAATCACCGCCGTCCCCAGGATAGCCCCAGCGATCCACTGGGCGACGAATCGATGCAGCATCCTAGGCTTCGGTGACTCGCACCGTCGTCATCACGTCGCCTTGCTTGATCGAATCGACCACGTCTTGGCCTTCGATGACCTTTCCAAACACCGAATGACGCCCGTCCAGGTGCGGGGTCGCCAGGTGCGTGATGAAGAATTGGGAACCATTCGTGTTCGGACCGGCATTGGCCATCGATAACACACCGGGGCCATCGTGTTTCAGTTCAGGATGAAATTCATCTTCGAATTGATAGCCAGGGCCACCTGTGCCGGTTCCCTGCGGGCATCCGCCTTGCACCATAAAGTCCGCAATGACTCGGTGGAATTTCAAGCCATCATAGAATTGCTTCTCGCACAGTTTTTCAAAATTCTCAACGGTTTTGGGTGTTTTGTCGTCAAACAGCTCGATACGGATCGTGCCTTTGTCGGTTTCGAAAGTTGCAATTTTCATGAATCAATTTTTTGGAGTTAAAGTAGAAAGAGATGATTTGGGAGCAGCACCGAAGACTACGGGAAGGCTGGCTCGGGCGACTCGATATCGCGAACCCTAAAATCATTCAGGTCCTCTGGTTGATCCTGCATTTCGGAGTCGGACTCCCCACTCGAAGGCTCGGCATTGTCCGCTGGAATCAGCTGATGACGTGTACCATCGGGCAGGACCAATTCGGCAGATCGCAATGCAAAAGGTTGCCCTGGGACCCCTTGATCCTGCTGGATCACTAAAACACCCGAACCTTTATCGCCTTGGATGTCAAAGGCGATCGCCCCAGGTTTACCTTGGGTCATTTCTTGGTTGGCCGTCTCAGAAATACTCATCTTCACGGATTCGATCTCACCGATCTGCTCGACCACGGTTGGGTCTCCGTCGATCTGACGTGTAATTTCCTCTCCCATCATGCCCTGGCCCATCTGGAACATGAAGTAGCTACCACCGCAACAGACCAAGCCCCCGACAACGCCCAGCACAACGATGGTACCGAGCACCCAAAGCCAGACATTACTCTTCTTGGGCGGTGGCGAGCCTTGCGGCAACTGCCCGCTTGGGAATTGGCCCTGTGGATTGCGGGGTGCAGCGTTGGGATTCTGGAAGGGGTTATCAGAGTTCATCGACATCGGTGGATCCTGGTACGGAAACGGTCGCAGTGAGATTACTTGTTGGATTCGAACGATCGTGTTTTGGCGACCGATCCCGGTCCCTCTCGAACCGGCGGGGTTGAGGGGAACCGCTCCAAGCATTCGCCCCGTATTAGAATGCGAAAACGCCCGTGCGACTAGTGTTGGCCCAAGGGGCCGGCCGACGGGAGCATGACTTTTTGGTGCAAATCTCGGCGAAACCACTCACCCAGTGGCTTTTCTGTTCCCGTTCTGGGCCCCTGGCATCGATCGCTCAATTACATCCTTTTCAGCAAAAAAATATCAGATATCCTATTGAGGGTCTGAGGCGGGCGATTGGACTCCTTGTTTTGGATAACCCACTCGATCTTGCTGGCGTGGATTTGCTAGCAGACCGAAAGCCTGGGTGCGGTAGGTAGAACCGTTTGGATTCTGTTGGGCGGATGGTGAGACACTCACAGCACGCTCGCATTCTCTCTTTTTCCGATGATTCACAAGGGGAATCGATTACATGACTAAGTGCAAGTTAGAGTACATCTGGCTCGACGGCTATCAACCTACCCAAAGCCTGCGTAGCAAGACGATGGTGGTCGAGGATTTCAGTGGTAAGGTCGAAGACGCCAAAATGTGGGCGTTCGACGGCTCGTCGACCGAGCAGGCACCCGGCGGCAGCAGCGACTGCTTGCTGCAACCCGTTTTCGTTTGCCCCGACCCCGGTCGCAGTGGCAAGAGCTTCTTGGTCATGTGTGAAGTGCTCGATTCCGAAGGCAACCCACATCGCACCAATGGTCGTGCGACCATCAAAGATGGAGATGACGATTTTTGGTTCGGTTTCGAACAGGAATACACGATTTGGAATCCTGACACGATGAAACCCATTGGTTTCCCCGTCGATGGGATGCCGGGTCCCCAGGGACCTTATTACTGCAGCGTCGGACACGGCAAAGCGGTTGGCCGCGACATCGTCGAAGAGCACCTGCAAATGTGCCTCGATGCTGGTCTGAACGTTGAAGGGATCAACGCCGAAGTCATGATGGGGCAATGGGAATTCCAAATCTTCGCCAAGGGTGCACAACGTGCTGGTGACGAAGTTTGGATCGCTCGCTATTTGCTCGAGCGAGTGGCCGAAAAGTATGAAATGAGCATCAATTGGCACTGCAAGCCCATGCAGGGTGACTGGAACGGTAGCGGCATGCACGCCAACTTCTCCAATACGACCCTGCGAACTTGCGGGTCCAAGGAAATCTACGAGTCGATTTGCAAGGCGTTCGAACCACGCATTAAGCATCACATCGATGTTTATGGTGCGGACAACGACCAACGGCTGACCGGCCTTCACGAAACCCAATCGATCGACAAATTCAGCTACGGTGTCTCCGACCGTGGCGCGTCGATTCGCATTCCGATCGGAACGGTCAAGAATGGCTGGAAAGGTTGGCTGGAAGATCGCCGCCCGGCATCGAACGCGGATCCTTACATGGTTGCCAGCGCAATCATCACCACGGTCAAGGGCGCCAAGCTTCCCGTGAACGCGTAAAACGCAGCAGGATTCATTTGGATTCCTGCGTCGATGGCATTCAACACTCCCCCCAATGGCCCATTGAGCCATTGGGGGGTTTTTTCTTGCTCGGGTCTTGTCGGGGATGACTGTTTTTTCGTCCGCAACGACACCTCAAATGCCAAAGCAACCGACTCCGCCACGGTGACAAGAACCGACGGTGCGTTGGCAAGGCTTTTTGCTTTACAATAGATGCATGATCAACGAACCTACCATTATCCTGTCGGGTACCGATCCCGACCTGCCACAGAACGTCCCCCCTGGATTGGCGAGGTATAGCGGTCTTCGCGAAATGGCACGTGGCGGTAGCGCGGTGCTGCGTTCCGGTTTCGATTGCGTGACCGGTCGCACCGTCGCGATCAAGTCGCTGCTCCCCGAAACGCGACACGATCAGCGTGAACAGCGGCGTTTGCTACGCGAAGCTCGAGTGACCGCGCAATTGCAGCACCCCAACACGGTACCAGTCTACGATATCGGAAACGACGAAGAGTGGGGAATCTACTTCGTCATGAAGCGGATCTCGGGCGAGAACCTGTTCGAAATATTGAAGCGGATTGCACAAGGCGAACAGGACACGATCGATGCTTACCCGCTATCCCGCCGTTTGGAGATCCTGATTGGGGCTTGCCAAGCACTCGCCTACGCGCACGCTCGTGGAGTGATCCACCGAGACGTGAAGCCGGAGAACATCTGGGTTGGGAACTTCGGTGAGGTGATCCTGCTCGATTGGGGCGTGGCTAAAGTTTGGGGGCACGCGGACGACAACGAACCGCTCAACCGCAGCGTGCTGACCACCGAAGAAACGGAGAGTCAGCAATTGAAGACGCTAACCGGTGGTGGCCAGCGACCGGGAACCCCTTTGTACATGTCCCCCGAACAAGTCAACGGGAACCGCGGCATCGACGAACGATCAGATATTTTCAGCGCGGGAGTGACGATGTACGAAGCGTTGGCAATTCGAGAACCTTTTCGTGGTGCAAACATCAACGAGACGTTTGACAACATCCAGAACAAAGAAATCCCTCCTCCGAGCGAACGCTCGCCCGATCGGAACATCCCAAAATCGGCGGACGACGTCGTCATGAAAGCGATTCAAAAACGACCAGGCCAGCGATACCAATTCATGCGAGATTTCATCGATGCCATCCGCACCATCGAAACTTAGACTTCGTTCACCCAAGGTGCTGGCCGCACGTTGTCCGATCCAAGCCGTCAAGCCATACTAGCTGAACAGAACTGAAACAAATCGTGGGCAAGGAAACAACAATCGATGTGTGGGATCACCGGAGCGGTGTGGCTTGACCACGGCCACGCGATCGATTCGTCGACGCTTCGACGGATGACCGATGCGATCGCCCATCGAGGCCCCGACGATTCTCAGATCTGGATCAACAACGACCACCATGATGCGCACGGACGGCAAGTGGGCGTTGCTCTGGGATTTCGACGGCTGAGCATTATCGACCTTGAAGGTGCTCGCCAGCCGATGACCAACGAGGACGGGAAGGTCCACATGGTCTTCAACGGAGAAATCTATAACTACCAGACACTCCGTCGACGACTGGAAGGAACGGGGCATACGTTCGCGACGCACGGTGATGGCGAATCGATCTTGCACCTGTATGAAGACGAGGGCACCGACTGCTTCTCACAACTCAACGGCATGTTCGCGATCGCCATTTGGGATGCCAATCGAAACCGAACCGTTTTGGCTCGCGACCGGATTGGACAAAAACCACTCTACTATGCCGTCAAAAATAACCGATTGGTTTTCGGCAGTGAACTGAAGTGCTTGGTCGAAGCCGGCAACGTTTGCAATGAGATTGATCCAGCAGCGATCGATGAGTTCTTAACGTACCAGTACATTCCACCGCCGGGAACGATTTGGAAAGGGGTTCATAAACTTGCGCCAGGGCATTTTGCTGTCTATGAAAACGGTCAGCTTCGAGTCGAGCGATATTGGAACTACGACCCGTCGCGGGAGGTGCCGATTTCTCATGGCGAAGCCTGCGAACGACTCAAAGAGCTGCTGACCGATTCGGTTCGGTTGCGGATGCAAAGTGATGTTCCGCTCGGATCTTTCCTGTCCGGCGGGATCGACTCGTCGCTGATCACGGCGATTGCCCAATCCCTATCCGATCAACCCGTGCAAACGTTTAGCATCGGTTTCCCGATTGCGGACTTTGACGAAACGGCCTACGCGGCTCAAGTTGCCAAACACCTTGGCACGAAGCATGAGCGATTCGAAGTTCGCCCAAGCGGTGTCGACATTATCGACAAGTTGGTCTGGCACTACGATGAACCGTTCGGCGACTCTTCCGCGGTCCCGACATGGTACCTATCCGAATTGACTCGGCGGCAAGTCACCGTGGCCTTGTCCGGCGACGGTGGCGACGAGTTGTTTGCGGGCTACGAGCGGTACCGTGCGCTATGGCTCAGCAGCAAGCTACAAAAATGGTTCCCCGTTCATCGCATCCCGGGGATTGGGATGATTCAAAAATTACCCGATTCCTCAAAACGCCGTTCGGTCATTCGCAGAGCCAAACGATTTTCGGAAGCATTCGGACAATCCACTGTTCGCCGCTACCTGAATTGGCTACAGATCTTCCCAGAATCCCTCCGCGGAAACCTCTACACCAACGACTTTCTTGCGCAGCTTCCGGGTGACGATCCCATTGATTTCCTCGACTCGGCGTGGCACCGGTCGGCCGGTCGCGATATCGTCACCCGGGCTTCGACGACGGACGTGTTGACCTACTTGCCGTGCGATCTTTGCACCAAAGTCGATATCGCGTCGATGGGCAACAGCCTTGAAGTTCGACAACCCCTGCTGGATTACCGGGTGGTCGAGTTTGCCGCAAGCTTGCCAGTGAAGTACAAGTTTCGCGGCCGACGAGGGAAACTGATCCTGCAGGACACGTTTGGGACGATGATTCCAAAGTCCATTTTCACGCGCAGCAAGATGGGATTTGGAATCCCCATCGCCCATTGGTTCCGTGATGAACTGAAACCCATGGTGCATGAAACCTTGCTCGCCGACGATGCAAGAATTGCTCCGTTGATGAGACGAGAAACGGTTGCGGAGTTGGTGCGAGCCCACGAGCAAAACGAACACAACCACGGCTACCGGCTTTGGAATCTCTTGATCCTGGAAAAGTGGCTGCGTCGATGGACCTAACGGTTTCGCTCAACCCGCTTGAAACACGTTTCGCGCGATCAACCATCGCAGAACAACGCTTGCTTGTTCGGCCGCTGACATCCCCTCGCCACCCGGCAAGTGTATTTCTGGGTTTTCTGGAAGCTCATACGGATCACTGATGCCGGTAAAGTGTTTGATCTCGCCCGCTCTCGCTTTCTTGTACAACCCTT
The DNA here is from genome assembly GCF_007860135.1 of Novipirellula artificiosorum. Taxonomy (NCBI): domain Bacteria; kingdom Pseudomonadati; phylum Planctomycetota; class Planctomycetia; order Pirellulales; family Pirellulaceae; genus Novipirellula; species Novipirellula artificiosorum. The sequence goes on along the minus strand of NZ_SJPV01000001.1, from coordinate 1,482,720 downwards.
TTGGGTCACGTGATTCACAGATCGCCAGCGGCGTGTCGACAAAGACTTCGATAAAATCCCCCTCGCGGCCGGCGGCTTCCACGATCTGGCGGACATGATCGCGGTCTTTTCGATAAGGGCTGACAAACGCCGTCAACGTGATCAGCCCGGCCGATGCCATCAATGCGGCAACCGATCCGATGCGACGAATATTCTCTTCTCGATCCATCGAGCCAAAACCGAGTCCGAATCTTGCGGCAAATGCTTCGCTATGCTCGGTTCTCAGTCGATCGGGCGGCGCACAGAGGCCATGGCGAATGTTATCGCCATCGAGCAGCATGGTGGATCGGCCAAGCCGGCTGAGCTGGCAATCCAGCTCATTCGCGACGGTACTCTTGCCGCATCCGCTAAGCCCCGTGAACCAAACGACCACACCACGTTGGCCAAGATTTTGTTCGCGAGTGGCGCGGTTCACAGCGTGGTCGTGCCAAACAATGTCCGAAGGATTCGTCATCGCAGAGGATTTCGTAGAGAGGGAAGGGATGCCTGGGTAGCACCTCGACTACAATCGAGGGGCTAGTGCTTTGTCAATCCTTAATTTTAGGGTTCGAGGGACCGGAGGGCTCGCGCCCTGCCGCTAAAACTTGTAGCGGAACGGCGCGAGCCGTCCGGTCTCACCCTAATTTTTAATCTGGACAAAGCACTAGAGCCAATCAGGATCGCGTTTTTCCAAGAAAGCAGCGACGCCCTCTTTCGCCGCATCGGTTGAACAAACTGCGGCGCTATCAGCAATTCCGGCTGCGATTTGAGTCATCAGGGTTTCTCCGATCTGCTCGTTGAGGGCCCGCTTGGTGGCTTGCACCGCTTCGCGCGGGGCCTTGCAACAGACCTTCGCAAGGTCCGACGCAGCCACCCAGATTTGCTCGGCTGCGACCGGTGGTTCACAAAGCCCACGACGATAGGCTTCCTCGGCGCCCATGCTCTCTCCCGTCAACATCATTTTGGCTGCCGTCGCCGCTCCGCTGCGAAAGGCGATCAAGGCGGTCGTCGCCCCATCGACCAATCCGCGGCGGACCGCTGCGGCCGACAACGTGGCTCGCTGGGATACCACCATCAAATCCGCTGTCAACGCTAACCCAAGACCCGCGCCAATTGCCGCCCCATCGACGGCTGCAATCACCGGTTTTGGAAACCGTAAAATCTGCTCAAGCAGATCGGCGTAGTGGCGCCAGGCATGGATGAACTCCTGTAACGCTTCCTGCGGGGGCATTCTGGCAATTTCATCGAGGATGGCTAAGTCAATGCCAGCGCAAAAATGCTCACCGGCCGCAGCCAAAACCACCGCCCGAACGCGACCCTCTTGGTGGATGTCTCCAAAGGCCGTTTGCAATTCCTCCATCAAGCGAGGACTCAGGGCGTTGTGTCGGTCAGCGCGATTCATCATCACGGTCGCGACCGGTCCGTGGATTTTGACGTCGACGTGCTGCATCAGGAACGGAGGGAAAAGAGGAGCGTGTTGCAGCGGTTCACTGCGAAAGGTCCGTCGATCCAAAGCATTCTAACAGAAGTGTCGTCGCCTGAAAAAACGGTATCGAACACCATTCTAGGCTTTTTCAGGAGACCCGGTGAGGTGAGAACGAAAAAAGCCCCGGAAAGCACAAGGCTTTCCGGGGCCACTCCTATTTCTCACGCCAACGCGACGCTCGAAGGGTTACTCATTCTGAGCGTATCGCTCTAGTTGCCGCAGTTGGTGCAACCAGCACCAGTCGCCATGGGAGCCGATTCCATAACAGGAGCCGATTGCATGATGGCACCGCTGCTGATGACTTCGCCACCGCCACAGCTGCTGCAACCAGCCGAAACTGGAGCGGGCGAGCTGTAGACAGGAACCTGAATCGTGCTTGGAACCTGAACGCACTTCTGAACTTGAACAGCCGTCATGGTCGTCACGGGGACGCAAACGCTGAAAGTTTCAGGAACTTGCTCTTGAACCGTGTCGTAAACCGTCACGTTGTAGGTGCGGGTACGCGTTTCAGGAACGTTGACCGTGAAGCTGACTTCGCGGCTTTGCTCTTGCGATTCCATACGAGTCTTGTTGATCGTACGAGTACGGGTTTCGGTCGTGTAGGTCGTTTGAGGAACCATGCGAGTGCGGGTTTCCAAACGAGTCTTCGTGACAGGAACCATACGAGTACGTTCTTCAGTTCGCATCTTGGTCACAGGAACGCTACGGGTCTTGGTTTCCGTAGTGTAGCTGGTGACTTGATACTCACGAGTACGCTCTTCTTGACGGCACTTCTGAACCGTAACCATGCGGGTACGATTTTCGGTGGTCATTTCGGTGTAAGGAACCGTACGAGTACGGGTTTCCATACGTTGACGCTGAACAGGAACCATACGAGTACGGGTTTCTGTGGTCATCGTGGTGACAGGAACTTCGCGGGTGCGAGTTTCCATACGAGTGCGAGTGACGGGAACTTCGCGGGTGCGAGTTTCGGTACGGCACTTCTGAACTTCGTAAGTACGCTGACGAGTTTCTTGACGGCACTTTTGAACCTGAACGGTTCGCGTGCGTTGCTCGGTCGTGTACTTCGTCACGTTGACCATACGCGTGCGAGTTTCGCTTTGCATCTTGGTAACCGGTACCATGCGAGTCTTGGTTTCGCAGGTGTAGCTGGTCGTCGTGTAGGTGTAAGGAACCTGGCTCGTTTGACGCTGATAGGTCGTCACCGGCACTTGGGTCGTAACACAATTTGGAACGTAAACGCGACGGTAGGCGATTTGAGGAGCACATGCACTTGCTGCTGCACCACAACCGCTGTCACATCCACCACATGCATCGCCACAGCCACAGGAAGTGGAACAGCTATTGCATGATCCACAACCACCACAGCCACCATGTTTGCCGAGAAGGCCACATCCGCCGAGGATACCACGACGGCTGCTGCCAGCCGAAGCGTACGAGCTGCTACCGCTCACTTGAACCGCTTGGCACTGATAGCTGCCCATGTCCTTGGTAACCGAACGCATCGTCGTCACAGGAACACAAGTCGAAACGGTTCGGTATGCAGTGTGGGTCTGCTGCACAGGAACGCGAACTTGGTACGTTTGAGCGACTTGCTCGGTGCAAGGAACTTGAACCGTGTAGTTCTGAGCCACTTGCTCGGTAACAGGAACGCTAACCGTGTAAGGTTGCTCAACCGATTCGGTGTAAGGAACGTTGACGGTGTAGTCCTGAGTCATCGTTTCGGTGTAAGGAACGTTGACCGAGTAGTTCTGGGTGATCGTTTCGGTGTAAGGAACGCACACTTGATACGTTTCGGTACGCGACGAGGTCACAGGAACTTGAACCGTGTAGTTCTGTGCAACTTCTTCGGTGTAAGGAACGCACACTTGGTACGATTCTTCACGAGTCTTTTGAACAGGAACCTGAACGGTGTACTCTTGAGCGACCTGCTCCGTGTAAGGAACGTTGACCATGTAGGTCTGAGTCTTTGTTTCGGTAACAGGAACCTGAACCGTGTAAGACTGCTCGACGTTCTCGGTGTAAGGTACTTGCACCGTGTAGGTTTGCTCAACCTGATCGGTGTAAGGAACCGAAACTTGGTAGCTCTGTTCAACTTGAGTTGTGACAGGAACTTGAACCGTGTAGGGTTGCTCTTCGGTGTAAGGAACACAAACTTGAACCGTGTAGTTTTCGGTACGGGTTTGCGTTTGGGGAACCATCACCGTGTACTCTTGCGAACGAGATTCCACTCGTGCGACTTGCTTAGAGACCGTACGCATACGGGTCTGAGTTTGACGTTGATAGGTCGTCGAAGGGACCATCTTCGTCTCGGTGACGTACTGCGAACGCATCACCGTTTGAGTTTGATAAGATACAGTCGGGCCACATGCCCCTGCATCTGATACGACGCCTTCAACCACGGCGCCTGAACCACTGCCCATCACGACGCCACCGTCGCTAGAGACACAACCGGAGCCGCTCTCGCAGCCTCCGCACGAACCACATTGAGCTTGAACGTTTACCGCGAACACGAGCGTCGCAATAACACCAAGCACACACTTTAGCAATGATGCTTTCATCTAGGGTAACCCTCCAAAAACGTCTCACAGCCTGTGAGGCAACAGAAGAAAATCGGGAAGCTTTAACGGCTGCGTAATTTGGGCGAACCTACGCCCTGAACCCAAGAATCTATACTCTCCGTTGGCAGTGTCAATCATTTCTTCAGCGATATCTCCGGCAATTCGTGAAAATTCAGGAAACCTTTTCAGAGTGTGATCAAACCGGTGTCATATATGGCTGTCCATCGGTCGTTTTGACGCAGTTGGCGATTCGAGAAACGGCCACAACCCCTCCTCCCGCTCGCTTGGGCAATGCTCGACTCCGATCCCAAAGCGATCACGACGCCGACAAAACGATCCGAAGCCGGATGATTCGTTGGAGTGGTAGGCTTTAGCCGATTGCGTGCCGGATCCTTGCTGAATCGGCTAAAGCCTACCACTCCAACGTGCGCAGTCTGCTTTTTTCTCAAGCGATGTAAGCCTTTGGCCTATGAAGGGTTACGGGTAAGATCTTTTTGGAATGATGAATAACCCGGGCTAAGCAGCGGCACTTGCATCACCATGGCAAACCAATCTCTGCCGAGTTTCGCTTGTCGTCAAAACAGCTCCAACCGCGGCTGCGCCAACAAAGGAACGAGAAAAAGAGAAGCTGTGACCTCGGCTCGAGATGCAGCCTTGATTTCGACGGAACAAACAACTGAACATGAAGACACCATCCCGGGCTTCGCTAGCAACGCTGGGCTGCGCTGGCAACTCGGGGCTGCGCTGGCACCGTCGCCCCATGCCGCGATCGGAGCCAGCACCCTGATTGAATCGCATCCGCGAGTGAAGATCGCCGCCCACAAGTGCAAGCAGGGGGGGGGCTGAAAGACAGACAGAGGGGACTAGCAGGCAGGAAGGCGGGCGGGCGGGGGAGAAACGCCACCCCCCGCAGGTTCGTTTGCGACGCGCCCGAGCAAGCTTATTGCTCACCGAGATAGTTTCCGTACGTAATCACCAACGTTGCGACCACGATGATCGCCATCCCAAGGTGCAGAATGCGTTTCGGTCGGCCATCGGTGCCTTCCCATTCCCGGAAGACGAATCCGTAGATATTGCTGAACAGAATCAGCATCGACATGTGCAGCGCCCAACTGGTGAAGCCGTACGTTTGCCCCATGTTCGCATGCCCCATGCCGTAGAAGAAGAACTGGAAGTACCAGAACGCGCCGCTCAGGAGCGCCATCAGATAATAGAAGCCCAGGTTGCCGCCGCCTTCTTTCGGCAGACGTATCAGCTGGCTGGCGGTGCCATTGCGTCGAATCAGGAACAGACAGCCGATGAAGTTCGTCAGGAACGCGCCGCCATTGGAAAAGGGGTAAATCGCATTCATTTTCAACAGGTCACTGGCCCCCTCGGCCAAGGCTGCTTTCTCCAGGGGTTCTCCCGCCAGCAGGGCAAAGTTGAATAACGCCGAAAGCACACCGGCCATGATTGCCAGGGGGACGCCAATCCGGAACGAGAAGGGACTCTCCGAGCGATTGCCGCCGCCAACGGCGCCGGCATTGGCTTTCTCGCGCAACGCGCCGGCCCATCCACAATACAGGATACCCACGAGCGACAAGAGGATGCCGGCCAAGACGATCTTACCAGGCGTCGTCGAGAATTTGTCATCAAGCAGCCAGACAAATCCATCATTGGGATTCCAGATCAACGGAAAAATGGTTCCCAGCCCCGCGGAAATGCCAATCGCGATCGCGTAGTTGAGTGAAAAGCCGATGTAGCGAATCCCAAGTCCAAACGTCAATCCGCCGATGCCATAGATCGCACCCAGCCCGAATGATCGCCACATCACTTCGCTGGGAACACTCGACAGAACTTCCATGTAGTTGGGAATCGTCAAGAACGCGCCGAGGATCGGCAGAATCAGCCACGCAAAGGAAGCTTGCGCGATCCAGTAAATCTCCCAAGACCATGCCGTGGTCTTCTTCTGAGGTGTGTAACAACTCGACGAAGATAGGGCGCCAACCGCATGAAGCGCGGCACCCAGAAGCGGATTGGAAACCATCAAAAGATACCTTTGCCGTTTGGCGAGAGACGAGGAAGGGGGCCCCGAGGGCGACGCCGCCCTATGACTTCTTGTTCACGATCAGCAAATGATCACACACCAAGACCGTTTCGTCGTTTTGATTGACCACCTCCAAGTGCTCCGTCACAATGCCTTGATGCGGCCGCTTGTGATGATCCCGCTTTTCTGAAATCGTGACGACCGAATGCAGGGTGTCATTAATGAAGACAGGCTTCAAGAATCGCAATCGATCGTAACCATAGCTCATGGCAACCGGATTGATCACGTTCGCGGTTAACCCCACGCCCACCGCAAACGTCAACGTACCATGTACGATTCGCCGCTTAAAATCTTGTGTCTTGCACCATTCCGCGTCCATGTGATGCGGAAAAAAGTCGCCCGTTTGCCCTGCATGCAACACGATATCGGCTTCGGTGATCGTTCGGCCAAGCGTCGTTCGCTGGGAATTCAGTTCGTAGTCTTCAAAATGGATTTCCTCAAACATGCGATTCCTTTTCAAAAATGGCTGCGATTTGCTGGCAGGCTTTGCGGACCGCTGGCAATAAGGTTGACTGTTGTGACTTCTTGCTCCACTTCAGGATACAGGGAGTCCCCAGCACGGCATCATTTCCCATCCATGCAGCGGGGATCAAGCGATCGACATCCAAGACGCCTGGCGTCGGCTCGCTGGCAATCACGAGCTCATCATTTTCTTCCAGCGTACGCAATTGACGATCAAAAGCAGCACGCTGCGATTTGCGGAATGCTCGGTAGTCCGAATCGTTGTCCAGCCACCCCTGACGCGTCTCGCTGGGCAAATGTGCAAGCAACAGTTTTCCAGCGGTAGTGTTGACGGCCGAGTACGTCACCGTTTCGCTGATGTTCAAGGAGTGCATGTGGGGACTCGGTTGGTTGTACACCACCCGAACCCGTCCGCCATCGAGGATCGAAAGATGACAGGACTCACCGACGCTTTGAGCCAGTTCCGCCATGGGCGTGGCGGCCAAGTCCCGGAACCGGCGATGGGCCGGACAAAGCTGCGCCAGACTGTAGAGCTGCAGGGTCGGGCGGTACTCGCCCGACCGCGGATCCCGTTGGGCATAGCCCCGCTGCTCGAGGCAATTGAGCAGCCGAAACACCGAGCTCACCGGTTTGCCGCTACGATCTGCGATCGCTTTTTGCGACAACGGCTCCGAGCAGCCCAACAGCAATTCCATCAGGTCGAGCCCGTGCTCAAAGGCGGGGACGCTGTATTTGATGGTTTCCGACATAAAGACCCAAAAACGCAATTTCCAATGCAAAAATATAATGCAGTATCCGAAAATACCACTTGACCGGCGGGCACGCAAGTGTTTTCATATGCGAAAATATTTTTCCTTATGCAAGAAATCGTTTTTCCATGACGCTCGCCTCGACTCCGCTTCGCGGCATCACCTGGGACCACACTCGCGGCTACCTGCCCATGGTGGCGACGGCTCAACGGTTTGGCGAACTTCATCAGGGGATCGACATCCGCTGGGAAAAACGGTCCTTGCAAGCGTTTGCCGATCAGCCCCTCGGGGAACTGGCCGCCGAGTACGATCTGTTGGTGATCGACCATCCATGGGCTGGATTTGCGGCCGAACAGGGAGTGCTCGAACCCCTTGATCCGATCTTGCCCCAAGCTTTTCTCTTGGAACAGCAAGCACAATCGGTCGGCGCCTCGCACGAAAGCTATCGCTTTGATGACCAGCAGTGGGCTTTGGCCATTGATGCAGCCACGCCGGTCGCTTCCTGGCGCGCCGACCTACTTGCCAAGCATGGCGTCTCCGTCCCTCATACCTGGGAGGATCTGATCCACTTGGCTCGCAAAGGCTTGGTGCTCGTGCCCGGTATCGCTCAGGACACGTTGATGAATTTCTACATGCTCGGTTGTCGGTTGAGCGAAGACGTCTCCGAAGGGGGTCTGTTTCACAGTCGGCACGAGGTGATCGACCTAGAACGGGGCATTGAGGTACTTGAGCGATTGCGGGAATTGGCATCCTTCTTGCCTCGTGAATCGTTTGATTGGAATCCGATTCGCATCTACGAACGAATGACCCAAACGGACGATTGGGCTTATTGCCCGTTTGCTTATGGGTATTCGAACTATGCCCGCGAAGGCTATGCGCGTCGGCGACTGAAATTTGGCGACGTGGTTCAGTATGGCTCTCGGCGAATGCAGACAACTCTCGGTGGCACGGGGCTGGCCATCTCCAGTCGCTGCAAGCATTTGGATGCGGCCATCGATTACGTGCAGATGGTGGCTGGCCCGCGATGCCAATGCACGCAGTTCACCGAGAACGGCGGTCAGCCCGGTTGTCGGCTCGCCTGGTTGGATGATGAATTGAATCGGCGCACCGACGACTATTTTCGTGATACGTTGCCCTGTTTGGATCGTGCCTATTTGCGGCCTCGCTACAGCGGCAGCCTGCGGTTCCAGGGACGTGATGGAGGCGGCGCACCGATTCGAGCCTTCTTGAGGGACGGCGGCGACCCCAAAACGGTGCTCGAGCAACTCAATACCCTGTACCGCGAATCGCAACAAGGAGCTTCGGCATGAGACCACTGGAAGGACTCGTTGTCCTTGAGTTTTGCCAATACCTTGCGGGCCCGTGGGCTGGATTGCGATTGGCGGATCTGGGGGCGACGGTGATCAAGATCGAACGCCCCGGCTCGGGTGAGGCCTGCCGGCAATTGGCAACCAAGAACCTGTTTGTCGATGGCGATAGTTTGGTGTTCCATACCATCAATCGCGGGAAACAATCTTTTGCTGCCAATTTGAAGGATCGGGATGACTTGGCATGGGTCAAGAAGTTGGTCGCGCGTGCGGATGTGATGACACACAACTTTCGCCCGGGTGTGATGGACAAACTGGGGCTCAACTACGACGTCGTCCGCGACCTGAATCCTCGCATCGTTTATGGAGAGGTTTCGGGATACGGCACCGAAGGACCTTGGCGGGACAAGCCCGGCCAAGACTTGCTTGCACAATCGATGACTGGTTTGATGTTCCTATCCGGTCGCCGCGATTCGCCTCCGGTCCCCATCGGCTTGGCGGCAGCGGATGCCATTTGTGGAGTCCATTTCGCCCAAGGGCTTTTGGCTGCACTGGTTCGACGTGGAAAGACGAATCAAGGTGCTCTCGTCGAAGTGAGCCTCGTCGAATCGACGATGGATATGCAATTTGAAGCACTGACGACGTTTCTGAACGACGGACATCGGCTACCCAACCGCAGTCCCAACTTCGCGGCTCACCCTTATCAAGGGGCTCCGTACGGCGTCTACCCCACCGCCGATGGGCACTTGGCCTTAGCAATGGGGCCGCTGCAGAAGCTTGGACCACTGCTTGGGTCCGAGCCGATCACCTCATTCGTCGAAGAACAGGCCGGTTTCAAACATGCTGTTCAAATCCGGGAATTGATAGCGGAAAGGCTATGCACGCTACCAACGTCGCATTGGCTCGAATTGCTGGAATCCGCCGACGTGTGGTGCGCGGAAGTCCTCACTTACGAGCAGCTCCGCCAGCAAGAAGGCTATCAGATTCTGCGAATGGAACAGGACGTCCGCCGAGCGGATGCGGTCGTGCGAACGCTTCGCTGTCCGGTACGAATTGATGGGCATCGCTTGTACTGCAACGACGCCGCTCCGCGAGTGGGGCAAGATACGGAACGCATCTTAAAGGATCGAGATCATGCCTGAGTCAACACCTTCGGAAACCCACGCGGACATCCCTGCTTTCAATGTCGAAACATGGATGTATGAAGACTTTGAGATCGGCCTGAAGCGTCGGTCCATCGGCCGCACCATCTCGGAAGGCGAGGCGATGATGTTCAAGGGTGAAGGCGAACTCGTCATGTATGCCGAGCATTTACAAACCGTGAAATACCGTGAACCGTCCAAATGGGCCGACCAAGTGGAAAAGAAATAAACAGCCCCTCCGAAGATCACTCCCCCTGTCATGACCCTCCCGAAAGTCGAACCATCATGAAGACATTTCTGCGTCTCGTCGCACGATTACTACTCCCTTGCCTTTTATTACCGACGCTTGCAGCGGATGAGCCTGAGCCCGGTTCGCTCCATCCCCGACCGTTCCAAGCCAATTGGCAGTCGTTGGAGCAATACGAATGCCCCGACTGGTTTCGCGATGCGAAATTCGGCATCTACGCTCACTGGGGCGTTTACTCAGCCTCACAAGGCAAGCGTAACACCGACTGGTACGGCCGAAACATGTACAAACCGGGGCATCCGAACCATGTCGAGCACCTCGAAAAGTTTGGTCCTGTGTCCGAGTTCGGTTACAAAGATCTGGTCCCCCTGCTGACCGCCGAGAAGTTTAACGCCGACGAGTGGGTCGACGTTTACGTGCAAGCAGGAGCTCGTTTCGCCGGCCCAGTCGGTGAACACGCCGACGGTTTTTCGATGTGGGACTCGAAGGTGAATGAATGGAATGCAGCGAGCAAGGGACCCCGTCGAGATGTGGTCGCCGAGATGAAGAAAGCCGTGGAAAAACGAGGGCTGAAGTTCTTGGTCAGCATGCACCATTCTTGGCATTGGGGATGGTTCCCAACCTGGGACAAGAACACCGATGCTTCCGACCCAACCTACGCTTCCTTGTACGGCCCGCAGTATCCGTCTTCCGATGCTCAAAGCATGGGCCGACTCGGCAATGTCAATCCCAACATGTGTATCGACCCGATGCCGTCGGACGAGTGGGAGCAACTTTGGCTCGACAAAATCAATGAAGTTGTCACAGGCTACTCGCCCGATCTACTTTGGTTCGACAATCGGCTCCAGATCTTTACCGAGCGTGCTCGGATGCAAATGGTCTCGGAATACTACAACCACGCGTTGGCACAGGGTCAACAACCCGTGTTAACTTACAAACGGCCCGACTTGGCCCTGGGGACGGCAACGGTCGACCTGGAACGCAGCCGGATGCCCGACATCTATCCCGATCCCTGGTTGACCGACACTTCGATCTCGCCATCGACATGGGCCTTTGCCGCCGACATGGACGTTTATCCCGTTGACCGGATCGTGGACGACCTCGTGGACATTGTCAGTAAGAATGGCTGCATGCTGCTGAACATCGCTCCCGCGCCGGATGGAACCATCCCAGAAGCTCAAAAGGAAATCTTGCGAGGCATTGGGGATTGGCTGCGTATCAACGGCGAAGCGATCTACGGGTCGCGTCCCTGGTTGGTCTACGGAGAAGGCCCGACCGTTACACCTGTGGGGCACTTGTCCGACATGGGGTTTGATGGTTTCTCGGGCGAAGACGTTCGTTACACAACCAATCAGGGCAATCTCTACGTGATTGCGTTGGGCGTCCCCGACGAAGGCAAACAGGTCGTTTGCCGCTGGCTTGGGGGCGGGACCTATCGCGGTGAGGTATCGGACATCTCCCTGGTTGGCTACGACGGCAAAATCAACTGGAAACGCGATGCGACCGGTTTGTTCATCGAAGTCCCCACCGACACTTCGCTCAAGCACGCCTTGACTTTCAAGGTCATTCGAGAATCATGAAACCACTTGAGAACCTGCTCGTCGTCGATCTGAGCCAATTCCTTTCGGGCCCATCCGCCTCGCTGCGTCTGGCCGACTTGGGCGCACGCGTGATCAAAGTGGAGCGTCCTGGCACGGGCGACATCTGTCGCCACTTGTACGTGTCGGACATCGACATTGACGGTGAATCGACCATCTTCCACGCAATCAACCGCAACAAGGAAGGTTACGTTGCCGATCTGAAGGATCCGAAGGATCTTGCGAAGATCAGGAAGCTCATCGACCGAGCCGATGTGGTCCTTCATAATTTTCGCCCCGGCGTGATCGATCGATTGCAGCTGGATTATGCGACGGTCAAGAAGACGAACCCCGGAATCGTCTACGCCGAAATCAGCGGCTATGGCAAACAGGGTCCGTGGCGTGAAAAAGCGGGCCAAGACTTGCTGGCTCAATCGCTTTCGGGCATGACTTGGCTCAGCGGCAATGCGGAGGATGGTCCCGTTCCGGTGGGGGTTGCGATCGCTGACATCTGGGCCGGTGCGTTGCTGGTGACGGGCATCTTGGCATGTTTGGTTCGTCTCTCGATCGGCCTGAATGGACGCGACCAAGGTGGGCTCGTCGAAGTCAACATGCTCGAAGCCATGCTTGATTATCAATTCGAACCTCTCACCGTTTACCTGCAAGACGGTGAACTGCCGCAGCGAACGAAAACCAACAATGCTCATACACTGTTGGGAGCGCCCTACGGAGTTTACGCCACCGCCGATGGATACCTGTCGTTGGCAATGGGAAGTATCCCGAGGCTTGGCGAGCTTTTGGAATGCCCGCCGCTGGGCGAATACATCGACCCCCACAGCTGGTTCGACCAACGCGACGCGATCAAGCAGATCTTGGTGGATCATTTGAAGACTCGCCCCACCGCCGAGTGGCTTTCCATCCTGGAACCCGCCGACATTTGGTGCGCCGAAGTACTGGATTGGAATCAGATGATGGGCAAGCCAGGGTTTCAAGTCTTGGACATGACCCAGCAAGTGGTCCGCGGCAACGGGACTCGCTATGCGACCACGCGCTGCCCGATTCGAATCGATGGGCAACGGCTCACCGCATCAAGAGGGTCGTGTGATCTTGGCGAACACAACACCGTGCTGGATCAGGAATTCTCTCTTTAGGGCAGCTTCAATATGACCACCAGGAATCGCAAAGACGTGCTACGAATCGCGGTTCGACAATTTGAACCGTTTGAACGATCGATCGCCGAAATGTGGGATGCGTTTTGCCAAACAACTCCATGCAATCTGCAGCTTGAAGCGGTGCCGCTGGATTTGCATCCGCTGTATGATTCGATTCTCGGTAGCGATGGGCTGCGCAAGGGGGATTGGGATATCGCGCAGATCACGACCGATTGGATTGCCGAAGCCCAAGCGACCGAATCGCTGCTCGACCTCAAGCCCCTGCTCGATTCGGATCCGCCCGAAGACTTTCCGATCGGATGGTCGCCATCGATGCTCGGGTTCCAAGATTTCGGCGACTCGATCGTTGGGGTGCCGTTCCACGATGGCCCTGAATGTTTGATTTACCGCAAAGATCTCTTTGAGGATCCATCAAATCGCGAATCCTTCCTCGCGCAAACGGGGAAAGAGTTGGCACTACCGGAAACGTGGGACGCCTTCCACCAGCTCGCTCGCTTCTTTACGCATCCCGAGCAAAACCTTTACGGCACGGTGGTCGCCGGTTACCCGGATGGCCACAACACCGTGTTCGATTTTGCGCTGCACGTTTGGACTCGAGGCGGCGAACTGGTCGACGATTCGGGACGGGTGCGAGTCGATACCCAGGCGGCTCACGATGCGATGCGATTCTATCGGGACCTGTTGCAAGATCATTCCGCCATACACCCCGATTGCCGACAACTCGACTCCGTCAAATCAGGACTCGCGTTCGCGCGCGGCGAAGTCGCGATGATGGTCAATTGGTTCGGATTTGCATCGATGAGCGAGGTGGTCGCCGAAAGCGTGGTGAAAGGAAAAGTGGACATCGGCCCCATCCCCCACGCTGCCGCGTGCAACTCCGCTTCTTTGAATTGCTACTGGCTTTATGCGGTAGGCAAAGGGTCACAACATGCAAGGATCGCTTATGATTTCATCTGTTTCATGGTCAATCGCAAGAACGACAAACGATTGACGCTCAATGGCGGCACGGGATGCCGAACCAGCACATGGCACGACGCGGATGTCAACCGAGAAGTGCCCTACTACCATCGCCTTGAAGCGTTGCACGAGCACGCTCGAACCTTGCCACGCTTGGCGAATTGGTCCAAGTTGGCCGAAGTCATTGATGAATTGGTGCTCAGCACCATGAACACCGAAACTCCGATTGAAGCCATCACGGCGAAGGCACAACAACGGATCGATACGATTTGACGATCATTCGGATCGGAACCTGCCTGAATTCCCTTTCTCTTGAGGACCCGAAACATGGACATCGACTACAAGCCGCAACTGCCTGATCGCGGCGTGCCGATTATCATCCTCGGGGCAGGGGGCATCGTCAAAGATGCGCACTTGCCCGCTTACAAACAGGCCGGATTCACCGTTCACGGGATTTACAATCGAACCGCGGAAAAGGCTCGTGCGTTGGCCGACACCTACGGCATCCCAAACGTCTATGACTCGGTCGAACAAGCGGTCGCGGACGCTCCTTCGCAGGTCGTCTGGGACATTGCCCTGATGCCACCTCAATTCGTGGACGTGCTGGATAAGCTGCCGGAGGGTTCCCACGTGCTGATTCAAAAACCGATGGGGGATGATTGGCAACAGACCCTCGCGATTCGCGACAAATGCCACGAAAAAGGGCATCAAGCCGCGATCAATTGCCAGCTGCGGTTCGCGCCGTTTGTGATGGCAACGCGGTGGCTGTTGGACCAGGGACTGCTGGGCGAATTGCATCACCTCGAAGTTCACGTCGAAGTCTACACGCCGTGGCATTTGTTCCCCCATATCCATCCGCTGCCTCGAGTGGAAATTCAACAGCACAGTATCCATTACGTGGATTTGGTTCGGTCGTTTCTTGGCGATCCCGACAAGGTCTATGCTCGAACCGTCAAGCACCCCAAGCAAGCCGAGTTAGCTTCGACCCGAAGCACCCTGATCATGGACTACGGCGATGACATTCAAGCAACCATCTTGACCAATCACGGCCATGATTTTGGGCCGCACAACCAACAAAGCTACATCAAGTGGGAAGGCACCCAGGGAGCCGTGAAGGCAAAGATGGGGCTGCTAATGAATTACCCCGACGGGGTTCCAGACCATTTCGAGTATTGCCTGCTCCGTGACGGAAAAGAACCCCGATGGGAAACCACGAAGCTTGACGGATCGTGGTTCCCCGAGGCATTCGTCGGCACGATGGCTTCGGTCCAACGGCACTTGGAGGGCAGTGCCCCCACGATGCCCACCTGCATCGAGGACGTGATGCGAACGATGGCATGTGTCGAAGCCGCTTACCGATCCAACGCCGAGGGTGGCGTTTGCGTCAATTACAGCGTCTAAGCCGTGTTGAACTTTCGAGTGGGCTATTGAAGCGTCAACACGACGACGGACTTGCTAGGCAAATCCACGTTCAACGTATCACCCTCGACCAACGCCGCGGTGAATTCAGTGGGCTTCACCGTTTCGGGATGGTCAAAGGTGTTGTGTGAATTCACGGCGGGGGCCGTCAAGACGCGGCCGGATACCGACTTCAGCGGAACCTCTCCAACAGCACAGGCCACGCGAATCGATTCCGTCGGGTGGGTGTTCACCAACGAGAGCGAAACCACTCCGTCATCACGACGAGTCGCCGATGCACTGACCGTTGGGATCGATTTGCCGTCGAGCGTGTACTTCGGCGTCTTCAATTCGATCGGCAGCACGGTACCGCCTTGATGAACTTTGAACATTTCAAAAACGTGGAAGGTTGGCGTCCGGAGCATCGCCTGCTTGTCCGTCAAGATCATGGCTTGCAGCACATTGATCGTTTGCGCGATGTTGGTCATCGCCACGCGGTCAGCGTGACGATGGAAGATGTGAAAATTCAAACCTGCAATGATCGCGTCACGTAGGGAGTTCTGCTGGTACAGGAAACCTGGATTCGTTCCGGGCTCTACATCCGTCCAGATGCCCCATTCATCAATGATCATGCCAACACGTTTTTGAGGATCGTGGCGATCCATGATCTCACCGTGCTTCGCGATCAATTCATCCATTCGCAGCGTTTGAAACAGCGTGGCGTGGTATTGGGCTTCGTCAAACTCGGTGGCGGATCCTTTTCGGCCCCAATCACCAGTGGGGAGGGTGTAATAGTGCAACGACAATCCGTTCATTCTTCGTCCAGCACGATCCATCAAGACCTCGGTCCAATTGAAGTCGCTTCCGTTTGACCCACAGGCGATGCGGTAGATCCTGTTCCCCGAGTAGTTTTTGACGAAGGTGTTGTAGCGTCGGTACAGATCGGCGTAGAACTCCGGTCGCATGTTTCCGCCGCATCCCCAACTTTCATTGCCGACTCCGAAGTAGGGAACCTTCCAAGGTTTGTCGCGGCCGTTTGCTCGCCGCAAGTTCGCCATCGGTGAATCCGCGTCGGACGTCATGTACTCCACCCAGTTCATCATCTCCTGGACCGATCCGCTGCCGACGTTTCCACAAATGTAGGGTTCGGCACCGATTTGCTCGCACAAATCAAGAAACTCGTGAGTGCCAAAGTGATTGTTTTCGACCACACCGCCCCAATGCGTATTGATCAGCTTAGGGCGATTTTCTCGCGGGCCAATCCCATCCTTCCAATGATACTCGTCGGCAAAACAGCCACCTGGCCAACGCAACACCGGAATCTCCAGTTCGCGAAGTGCAGCAACGACATCCTGGCGTATGCCGCGTGTGTTTGGGATCGAAGAATCCTCGCCGACCCAAATCCCTTCATAGATACATCGCCCCAAATGTTCGGCGAAGTGACCATAAACATTCGGGTTCACTTGGGGCCCCGTCGCATCAGCCCTCAGCGTCAAGGTTGCACCAGGATCTTCCGCCATCGCCGCGGAGACAAACAAGCCGATGCCGAAAAAAAGGGACAAAAGCAGCGAGGTCGGTTGGGGGCGCATCAAGTAGACTCGTGGTGTGAGAATCGGAAGGGGATGCTTGCTTGGCCCCGCATTCTACAGCACACGACTCCGCCGCACCAACACTTCGCTAGAACTTGTAAAGCAACAACAAGGAATAGTAGAGGTCGTTGTTTTTCGCTCCCTGCGGGGTACTGTCGTAGCGATCGGTCGCTGCCAATTTCAAACTAAGATTCTCACTGCCATCGAGTAAGATTTCCCACGAAAAGTCGCTAACCAGTCGATAGTCGGCAAAATCATCCCAGGCAGGAAAATAGTCGACCTTCGCTTTCAACTTTTGGCGACGGGTCAATTGACGTTCCGCTTCGAGTCCAAAAACCGCTTCAGGGGTCCACTCGTCAATCGGGGCTCCGATCTCGCGGGACGCACCGGCACCAAAACGCGTGACCAACGTGGTATCGTCAGTGCGAATCCAGTGATAGCCAACACCACCATTGATGTTGACCCGCAAATCGAACGCTTTGAACTTGTCCCACTCCATGCCATATTTCCCAAACAACGACCAAGGCGTCTCATTGATCATGCGGTCATAGTCGACATTAAAACGGCCATTGTCTTCGGTCGTCACATCACGGCTGCTGGCAACCCGGTAATCGACGTCAAGCGCCAAGGTGTAATCGTCTGTTTTCCGCTTCATCTCTAAGCCTGTCTGCAGCGCGAGTGTCTCGGCATTGCCCGAGCTGCCATCAAGACCGAACTCGGCATGGCTATTCCATCCTTGCATCCAACGCATGGGATATTGATACCAATGGATCACCTCTTGTTCGAGTGGAAGTGGTTCCATGGTGATGGGTTGATTGGCGAGCGGATCGGACGACGGCGGCGTGAAGGTGGGTTCGGAGAGGGGCTGAGGCAATTCGGTCGCAAGCCCTTGTCCAATCGGCGGCAGATCGGACCAATCGGTAAGCGGCACCGCGGACGGATCCGACGAAACTTGAGGTTCCGCAAGGCTGGGCCCCACAAGGCTGGGAGCTGTGCTTTGCGCTGCGATCCGGTCTTGCGTCGACGGCATTAATAGAGGCGAGCTAGAGAGCGTTTGAATCGAGGGGATATACGGTACGGTATAGGGAACCGGGCTCGGCGGCGCCGGCACCTCGTTCGACACCTGGGCGATCGCCTCGCTTGTTGCCGCGACTGAGTCGTTTGAAAATGAAGGGGTGTTCGGGACTTGGCTGTAACCCGCGCCCGTCCATCGAGAAACGCCCTGCTGCCATAGCGGGATGGCTGCCGCTTGGCCTAATTGCGATTCTGCGGCCGTTGTCGTTAAGGCAAACCACGCGGGCGTCCCGAACCAGACGGTCCAGATCATCCAGCGCGTCGCGGCACGGAAATCAATGCGGGAGTGGATCACAATCATTGCCCAACAGGTCACGAATACGGTCGACTAAAGGATACAGCGGCCATCACCATGCCGATGGAAATGCCCCAAAACCAACGGCTGTTCATGAGGTGTAACAAAAGCTCAGCTTGAATGTCACGACAGATTTGTTGTTCTCGAGACAAGCAAGCTAGCATTCATGACGGTCCCCGCCGCCAAAGCGACCCGCCGAAGATCTTTTTCGAGCGTCTGGCTAAAGAGAGACCCGAAAAGGATCCGATAGAAACCCCATATCCGGATCGCTTCGTCGATTTCTATCAATTTCGCGATCTTGACTAATCCGCACACATCTCCTAATTTGCGGGTCAACAAAGGCGACGTGGCCAAGTGGCTAAGGCGAAGGATTGCAAATCCTTTATTCGTGGGTTCGAATCCCACCGTCGCCTCTTTTCTGCAATCAATGCAGTTTCTTCAATAGCGAAAACCGTTCTTTCGTGACCTACCGAGCGACGGGATACGGGAAACCTCCGTCACCGCTCTGCACTTCGTTCAGCGGGATTGAGAGAACGGGACCTACGGAGGCTTCTTGGCCGGGCGATCTCGGTTTTCGGGTGCGGTTGCCAGCACCGCCTGCTTGACGAGTGGCTGGGTCGCTTTCCTCGCTTCCGGATGAAAGCCAAAGGCAATCATTCGTCCCTTGCCGAACTCTGCAGCAATGACTGCCTGCGTATTCACCCTTGTGCCTTGTTCTGAGTCGTTCGTACCGAACTCCGTGCGATAACGCCCCAGCCTGAGGTCGTCCGCCAAATTGTCTCTCGCGGCGGGCGACAGGAGCGGTCCGCCGGCAAAACGCGCCTCAAACGAATGGCCGGCTCGCGGGGGTCAACCTAAGTCTCGATAGACCAGTCGATCGACCGATCAAAACCGATTACGAAACCCATCCACCCAAGCCGGCTAACCGCCGGCTTTTTTCGTTTTTGGAGACAACCATCATCCAGCTTGCTGAAACCAACGCGTCTCGATAGGTTCGGAACAAGGCGAGGCAAGCATTTGCGCGACGGTAATCCGCCGTTCGGGCAACCGAACAAGAATTCCTGATAGGGTAGCCGAGTGCCAACGCCGCGGTCACGATTTAGTTCGTGGCAATCGTAACGATAACGCCATCCTTCAGCGTCCGACAATATGGGCTATTTGGCTAATATCTTTAGGTTCTACTGAATCATCATAATGTGCCATGGGATCGCGCTGCGGGCAAAGCTGAGGCCGGTCGCGTTGCTCTTGTGTCAGGCTCTTGGAGTCTGCGAAGGCAGATGACCAAATAGTTTCCTGAAGTCTTCTGCCAAACGGCTTCGGTCAAAGAAGCCGCCTTCCAGGGCTGCTCTTTTGATACTGACGTCATCCACACATGATGTGATCAGACGCTGACGCACCGCGTGGAGCCGGCGAAGTTTCAGGTATCGCATCGGGGAAATGCCGTAGGCCTGCTTGAAAGTGATTTGCAGCGTACGTGCACTGACGCCAAACTCTTTGCACAACTCGTAGAGGTGAATCGACTCTCGTCCAGACTCTTCGAAAATGTCCCTCACTCTAGACAAGAGACAACCGCTTGCGTGAAGCTGATCATTCGCCATCGAAGCCAGCGATGAATCGCGACAGAGAGTCTCGGCAATGCGATCGACTAGATTGTTTATCAGCGACGAAGTGCAGACTGGTTCGACTCCTGCATCCTCGTCGTTATCAATGATTTGAGTCAGCTCGACGATCAGTTGTCGCAGGGAATGCATCGCGACACGCCCGGGAGTCAGAAGTCGGCGTTTTGATGCCAGGTTCATCGGATCGTTTTGCAGACGCGCCCCGATCGCTTGCTCAAGCATTCCCTCGGGCAAAAACAATTGCGTGGCTCGACTACGACCTGACATATCGCCGAAATGCTCGCTGTGCGGGCCGTACAGCATGACTTGTGCGTCGTTGAGATGTTCGCCAGATATGAACGCGGGACGTGCCTGCGGTTCGGGAATGAACAGGGTGGTCCGATTCGATGCGTTTGCAGCCTCGGTGATCAGCTTGCCGGTCCAGCTAAACTGTTGAATTTGCAGCGGGCCGATTGACGTCAGCCGGGACTTCGCCGTGACGCTGCCACGTGCCGTTTGGATGAATCGAACGTCAGCACGGCCCTGGTAAGCCTCGGTCATTTCGCTGACGTCGGTAAACTGCCGCGTTTCGGTGGCGAATCGGTCGGACTGATTTTGAGCCGCACGAGCCATCGGTTGCGCTTTTTGCATATCGATTTCGTTGAGACAAGACACTCGAATTTTACATTCACACGGCCCCTGCTGATAGAATAGGCGGGGGGTAAGCCTGCGCGTTGGAAAAGGCGACGAGGTCGAAGTTGACTGTTGAATGTTCACTAGGAACAGTATCAACGAATTTTCAGCGTTCGAGTTCGCAATCAAGCAGTTTGCCAGTCCATCATGCACTACTTATCACTTGAGAATAAAAGATGGGGTCCGATCAAGCCGCAGAAATATTCTCCAATTCCCGTCGTAATTTCATCAAAATGGCCGCGGCCGGGAATTCGGTTGCTTCTGCTCTTTCCGCGGCGTCCGCTACCATTGCAGAAGAGGCTGCGGTGAGATTGCCCGAGAACGAACCGGGGTCTTACGAACCACCGGAGTACATCGTGATTGAAACGTCGGATGTCGCGGTGCTCAATGAAGTCGATCTTGTCGGCATCCTGCAAGCAACGTCAGGCCGTGCCGCGATCACCGTCGGACAGCTTCGGGAAGAGGAACCCCCGAGGTCCCGGACTGTGTTCATTGGC
Organism: Novipirellula artificiosorum; assembly: GCF_007860135.1. Taxonomy (NCBI): domain Bacteria; kingdom Pseudomonadati; phylum Planctomycetota; class Planctomycetia; order Pirellulales; family Pirellulaceae; genus Novipirellula; species Novipirellula artificiosorum. The sequence continues at coordinate 1,461,812 of NZ_SJPV01000001.1, read as the reverse complement.
AGTCGCGGCGGAGTGAACAGCAGCGACATTTCCAAACTGTTTGAAACGCGCTCCATTCATCACCCAAATTCATAGGATCCCTCATGAGACCAATCGCAGACGCATCAAACGATTTGGCAACCAGAAATTAGTGTTTGATCAGCGTTGATTAGTGTTCCCCCGAATCATCCCGTAATTTGGATTCACCGAAATGTTGAAGCAAGAAGGTTACGATCTGATGGGGGCCGCTTTCGAGGTCTATAACGAGCTTGGCTATGGCATGGCAGAAGATGTCTTCCAGCGGGTGGGCAATCTCATCAACTTTGGGAAGAAAGGTGAGTTGGAATGGAAACGCTTTCTGATCGACGATCTTCACGTTCCAAAGAATCGATGAGAGGCAAATTGTGGAACACTCATAAACGCTAATCGCACACTAATCCGATCATCGCGTATAGAGCGATGGTCATCATTCGACTTCGTACTGTGAAAAACCACCGATTGGGACACGATCATTCCCGCAAACCTGTCAATCTCAAAGGGCCCACGTCATGAAGCTGATCGCTTACTCCTTAATTCTGGCTGCTGCCCTCTTTGGCGGCGCTACGCTTTCGGCCCAGGACCACGATGTCGTGATCAACAACGGCAGGGTCATGGACCCCGAGACCAACTTCGATGGCGTGCGCAATGTCGGGGTGAAGGATGGCAAGATCGTTGCGATCACCGAGGACGCCATCACCGGCAAGGAGACCATCGACGCCACGGGTCACGTGGTAGCTCCGGGCTTCATCGAGGGGCACCAGCACGCGACCGACCCGTTCAGTCGCAAGGTGAATTTGCGTGATGGCTTGACCACACAGATGGATTTCGAAGCAGGCGCCGGCGATATCGCCAAGTGGTATGCAGAGGCCGAGGGGAAAACCCAGAGCAACTACGGTATGGTAATGCTCGCGCTCATTGCCCGGATATCAGTGTTGGATGGCCCTGAAATCGCGGCTCTGGGTAATGACATGGGTGGCCTGTTCGCTCATACGGTGAAAGCCGCCGCCGTAAAGGCTGAGAAAGAGGGGCGCAAGCCAGGCTGGACGGCCACCTTGCCCAATAAGGAGGAGATGACCGAGATCATGCGCCTAGTCGACGAAGGCCTTCGCCAAGGAGCTTTAGGCGTAGGGGTTCCAGTCGGTTACATGACCACGGGTGTGACCCAGTACGAATTATACAAGTACCAGGAGTTGGCTGCAAAATACGGTCGCGTTACCAATGGACACGTCCGTTTTGCCGGCGTTCGCCCCCCAACTGGAGGGCAGCTTGGTATTCAGGAAATGCTTGCCAACGCCTTGGTTCTGGATGCGCCATTCATGGCCTCGCACCTGAACAGCAACATGGACTGGGAGTACACCATTCCTCTGATCAACGATGCCAGGGAGAAGAGAGGGGCCAAGGTGTGGGGCGAGGTTTACCCCTACGTAGCAGGTTCTACCATTGCCTCTACCGATGTTATTACAGAGGCAGGTATGGCTCAAATGGGAATCACCTATTCAGACGTCGCAAACCTTGATGGCACCCGTTGGGACAAGGCGATGTATGAGGACGTTCGCAAGAATGACCCCGGCAGAGCCGTTTTGATTTACATCAACCCGGAAGAGGACATCGTTAAATGGATGGCTCAGCCAGGTGTGGTCATCGTCTCCGACGGTATGGCGATCCAGGATGAGAACCTCGAGTATTACCCGTGGGATTCGCCTTATGAAGGCAAGTCAGTCCACCCGCGCAGCGCAGGGACACGCGCCAAGGTGCTGCGCATGGTGCGCGAAGACAAGATCATGCCCCTGATGGAGGCCATTTCCAAGATGAGCTACCTGCACGCCAAGTACTTCGACGAGTTGGGCGGAATCAGCCCATTCAGGACCAAGGGACGGGTGCAGGTGGGTGCTGACGCCGACATCGTCGTCTTCAACCCGGACACGGTCACTGACAACAGCACTTACAAGCCGGGCGAAGGAGCGCTGCCCTCTACCGGTATTCCCTACGTGTTGGTGAACGGCGTCGTGGTGGTGAAAGATTCCGAAGTGCAAAAGGTCTTTCCGGGTAAACCGATCCGTTTTCCGGTTCAGGAAAAGGGCCGCCTTGACCAGATTAATATCGAACCAAGGATTTTTGAACCGAACCAGTGAGTTCTGCAATCAGTGTTTGGTCTATTGAAGAGCGAGCACCTAAACAACCAACAACCAATATGAAAAACAAAATGAATCAAATAAGAAGAGTTCTTAAACAAGGGCGCAAGCAGTTTAATGTGTTCACCCTTGTTGCGGCTTTGACATCAAGCCTTCTCACCGTTTCGTCGGTCTTTGCCCAGGACTACGACCTCGTGATCAACAACGGCCGGGTCATCGACCCTGAAACGTTGTTCAACGACATCGCCAATGTCGGTGTTAAGGACGGCCGCATCGTCACGATCAGCAAAGAACCACTCAAAGGTGCCGAGACGGTGGATGCCACCGGCCATATCGTGGCACCGGGCTTCATCGACACCCATTTTCACTTTCAAATGCCGATCGGCTATTCCCTCGGGTTGCGCGACGGCCTGACCAGCAGCATGGATTTCGAGATGGGCTGTGCAGGATCCTATATCGACGGCTGGTATAAAGCACGCGCCGGTAAGACCCAGGCCAACTATGGCATTGCGGTCAGCCACGAATTTGCCCGTGCGATGTTCATCGACGGGTCAGACGGCGATTACCTGAAAGACGGCCCCATAGCCGCTTTAGAAACCCGGAAGAAAACTGGCTGGAGCCAGACTCGCCCGACCCTGGAACAGGGCAACGCGATTCTCGAAGAGCTTGACAAGGGCCTGCAGGCTGGCGCCGTGGGCGTCGGCAGCACCGTGGGCTACATGAGAGAAGGCGTCTCTTCACGCGAGATGTTCGAGGTGCAGAAAGTCGGGGCACGTTATGGCCGCCCAACCGGCGCACATACCCGCTACACGCTCGGCACCGACACCACGGAGAACAACGGCGCGCAGGAACTCGTCGCCAACGCTCTGGCGCTTGGCGCCCCGGCGATCGTCCTGCATTTCAACAACCCAGGCTGGCGGCTTGCACACGAAATGATCATCGGGCTTCAGGAACAGGGCCACAACATCTGGGGTGAAGTCTATCCCTACGCTGCCGGTTCCACCACGATCAATGCTTCGTTCCTGGAGCCTAAGAGCTGGGTCGACGACCTGGGTCATCGCTATGAAGATACCATGCTGGATCCGGTCACGGGTGAGTACTATACCTTGGAGACCTACAAGGCCACCGTCAAATCCGAACCGAGCAGGCCGATCGTCCTCTTCAAGATGCCCGAAGAAGACCAGGCGAAGTGGCTGACGCTGAAGGGCGTGACCATGGCCAGCGATGCGGTTGGTGCCACGCCGTACGACGCCCCGTGGGATTACCCGATGGAGAAGCTGGGCGGCACTCATCCCCGCACGGCGGGCGCCCGAGGCGCTACGATTCGCCTCGGTCGGGAAAACAACATCCCCATGATGCAGTTGATGTCGATCCTCAGCTACAACGCTGCCAAGCATCTGGGCGATACCGGTCTGAAGTTCATGCAAGAACGCGGCCGCATCCAGACTGGCATGGTTGCCGATATCGTGGTGTTTGACCCCGAACTCTTCACGGACAATTCAACCTACGAAAATGGCGCTATCCCTTCGACGGGCATGAAAGCCGTGATCGTCAACGGTCAGGTGGTTGTGCGCGACGATGTGCAGCTTCCGGTTTTTCCTGGTCAGCCGATCCGGTTTGAACCCGAAGACAAACCGCGCTTCGAGCCGATCTCGGTCGAGTCGTGGAATGCTACCTTCTCGACGGGTATGCCGGATACCTTCACGGGTGCCTTCCCCCAGAAGGTCGAAAAGTGATCACGTCACGCCCGTGATTTCCTCGTCCTCAATCCCTCGCCTGAGAGCAGCGATGAAATCCACAACCCCCCAAAAGCTGCCATCCAGACCATGAATGTTTCTACCAGCATCCGCATACTCCTGACGACAGGTCTTTTGACCGTTTCGTCGGCCTTTGCCCAGGAGAAAAACATGGACACGCGGTTTGAGGAAATTAAGAGCGAAGCTCAGCGACTCATGGACGAAATCAAAGTCCCAGGGTTAGCCATCGGGATCCTTCACGATGGTAAGGTCCAAATGGCCGGCCTGGGCATTACCAATGTTGACGATCCTCAGGCTGTCACTGAAGCCACCGTGTTTTATATCGGCTCCATATCGAAGACTTTTACGACCACCGTAGCTCTTAAAATGTCAGAACGCGGAGAGCTCGACCTCGAAGCCCCGGTTCGAAAGTATCTCCCGGAGTTTTCGGTCCTCGATAGCGAGGCTTCAGAAAAGGCGAAGGTCATCGACCTTTTCCAGCACCGGACTGGCTGGCAAGGCGACTACTTTGAGGATCCCAGTTCAGGGGAAGATGCCTTGGAGAAGGCCGTGCGGGCTTTTCGATTCCTACCGCAACGCACACCTTATGGCGAAGTCTGGGCTTACAACAATAACAACTTCATCATTGCAGGACGCCTCATTCAAGTCGTAAGCCGTGCAAAATCTTATGAACAAAGAGTTAAGGACGAGTTGTTTCTGCCCCTGGGCATGACGCACACCTCATTCTTCATGGCGGAACTAATGGCAGAGCGCTTTGCTGTTGGCCATGCCGGAGTCTATGACGGGACGTCCGAACCTCAGGTCAGCTTTATGCCTTTTCCTCGCAGCGTCTATCCCGCCGGAGCCATACTCAGTAACGCCAGTGATATGTTGAAGTGGATGCAATTTCAGTTTGACGGTAAGGACAAGGACGGAAGTCAACTGTTGTCTCCAAAGTTGCTGGACATGTCGCACAGTCCCTTGGTCGAAGGCGAGCTGAGTGAACACACCGGCGTTACGTGGTTCGTTGAGGATATCGGCGGTGTGCGAACCGTTTTTCATGCCGGTCGGTCGGCAGGTGCTACCGCCAAGATGCTGTTTGCACCGGAGAAGAAATTTGGGATCATTGTTCTTACCAACAGCGACCGTGGTATTGAGGTGTACGATGCGGTAATCGCACTGGCTCTCAAAAAGTATTTGGATATTGAGAAAATACCCTTGGTTACAGTCACTGCAGATCGTAGTTCCCTTGAACCTTTCGTAGGACTTTGGTTAGGGGATAATGAAGACTACAAAATCTTTTTTGACAACGACCAGCTCATGGCTGATCGCTTATACAAACCATTGGGAGGAGTCCAATTTTATGAGAACCCTCCACCGATTTCGATGAGTAGCGTGGGTGAAGACATGGTTATCATGACAGATGGTGCCTTTCAAGGAACGGTTGGTGAGTTGCTGCGTGACAAGTCTGGAAAGCCGGCGTTCCTTAGCATGCAGCACCGGATCTTCCGTCGCTCCACCGAGGAAAACGATTAACAGCGAGTGAATCAGTTCGCTGCGCTACGCCACTTTTATCGGGCAATAGCACTTGCTGTTGGCAACGCCGTCTTCACTCAAATTAAATTGACTTAATAACAATAAGAAAAGAACGATGAAACAAAACATAGCACTGTATTTAATGGTAATGGCTTCGTTATTACTTGCAGTTCAATCGGCATTAGCTCAAGAAAAAAATATTAAAGATGTTTCTCAGAAGATCGAGAAACTTTCGCAGGGACTGGTTGGCCGCATTGGTGTGGCTGCGCAGGAAATTGGCGGCGACCAGGTCATCGCGGTCAATGGGGATGAGACCTTCGCCATGGCCAGCACCTACAAGGTGGCGATCGCCACGACCGTGCTGGATCGCGTAGACAAAGGAGAGCTCAGGCTCGACCAACTGGTCGAAGTCCCGCCCGACATGTACGTCACCGGCGTAATTGCGCTTGCCGAGACATTCCCGCACCCCGGGATCAAGCTCTCGGTGGCGAACCTGATCGAGGTGATGATCACGGAAAGCGACAACACGGCGACCGACGTCTGCATGGAGCTGGCAGGCGGAGCAGCGGCGGTGACCAAGAACCTGCACAGGCTCGGGATCACCGATTTCAGGGTCGATCGGACTACCCGCCAGATTCTCATGGATTTCTACGGCTTGTCGGGGGCCACGCCAGAGATTGTCGCTGAGGCCATCAAAAACAACCCGGAACTGGTGATTGCCCAGGTTGATCCCAATCCGGACTTCGAGGCGGATCCCCGCGACCACGCAACGCCCCTTGCGATGCTGCAACTGCTGCTTGCCATCGACGGTGGCACGGCGATGAGCGCCGAGAGCAGCAAGTTCCTGCTGGGAGTCATGTCGCGCACGCGCACCGGCGCTGACCGTATCAAGGGGCTGTTGCCGAAGGGAACGTCCGTAGCGCACAAGACCGGAACCGCAGGCGGAATTGCCAACGACGTCGGTTATGTCACGCTCCCCGACGGTCGGCGGTTTGCGATCGCCGTGTTCACGAACAGCAGCAAGACACCCGTGGCGGACCGGGATCGCGCCATTGCGGAAGTTGGCCGGACTCTCTACGACTTTTATTACTTAACGGCAAAAGACAAATGACCTTTTTCATGCCTAACACCGTGTTAAACCGGAATGTGTAATATGCGGTTCTTAGGATTCGTTTTTGCAGTGGCGGCCATGTTGGCCGCTACCAAGGTTTCTGCTGCCCCTGAAGAGATCGAGTTTTCAGACCTTGCGGATCCTCTGGCCGTTGTCTTTGACGATCCCTACAGAGACATGGGGTTCCAACTGCTGAATGAGTTGAAGCTCATTCTTCAGGTGGATGAGAGACTCGCGCAAAACGATTTCGCTGAAGATGAGCGTGCCCGGCTCGAAGACCGACGCACCGCGGCGAAGGACATGCTTGAGATCAACGGTTACGACGTCGATGAGCTGATCGCCCAACGCTGGGAGGTCGCCAAGAAGCGGAGGGCCGCACTCATGGCCACGAACCCCGCGTTGGACAAGGTCGAGGTGACGCTGTCGGGCTATCTGATCCCTGCGCCGCAGGCCCCAGATGGCACCTACTACGGCTATCTGGTCTCGCAGGTGGGGATGTGCAGCCATCTTCCGCCGCCTCCGCCGAACGAACTCGTGCGGGTAAAGTTGAAAGAAGATCCGCAGGGCCAGTCTCTCTATGTGCCGGTTCAAGTCTCGGGCCTGCTGCGTGTCGAAGCAAGCGATGCCACCATATTCATCCTCGATGGAGAGTCGCGTATGTTCAGCGGCTGGACCCTGGATGCCAACACCTTCGTTCAAAGGGAAGATTTGCGCGATGATAGCGCTGTGAATGCGTTCCATCAAACGTTCACTAACGGCATCGACTTGGCGGCCTCCACTGACAAGGTGCAGCCAATCACGTGGAGAAATCTTGTCCCGCAAGTTGAGATTGATAACGATCCCTTTCTCGAGTTGACCTCTGATCAGAAACTCGACCTCGTGATAGCCTCCAGAATACGGGAGCTACAGTCGGAAGGCGTGGAAATTACGCCAGAGCAACTGGAGAAGCTCACTGGCGCTGTAAAGCGGCTTGAAGAGGACGATATCGATATCGATGGATTGATCGCTTTGCGTGGAGAGATCGTCGCCCAGCGAACACACGCGCTGGCCGCGGTCAACGGCACTCTGAACGGCAAGCAGGTGCGACTCGCCGGTTATGTCCTGCCACTCGGGACGGGTGGGCAGAAGATCACGGAATTCCTGCTCGTTCCCTGGGTGGGTGCCTGCATTCACACGCCTCCGCCGCCTCCGAATCAAATGATCCACGTCTCGGTTCCGGGCGGGATGGAACCGCGAGGGCAATTCTCCCCGGTGTGGATCGAAGGAACGATTGAAGTGAAACCGGCGAGCTACGACCTGTTCCTCGTCGATGGCAGCATGCAGGTGAAGGTCGCCTATACGATGGTGACCGATGTAATCAGCGATTATTCGGCTGCGGATTCGGACGACCTCGCCAAGGTGGAGATTCCCGAGAGTGCCTTCGCAGGGCACAGCTGGTTTCAAATAGCGCAGGCGAAGGTTTCCCTGATTTTCACTCAGGCCATGAGCGGCCTTCGCGACGATGGGAGCTCGAAGGCGTTCTGGTTCGCTATCCTGGTGGCCTTCGGCTACGGTCTTGTGCACACGCTTGGTCCCGGCCATGGCAAGGCCGTGGTGATCTCCTACTTTGTTGGCGATGGAGGCAGCTTGCGCAAAGGCTTCACGATAGGAGTGTTGATCGCGATCTTTCATGTCCTGTCTTCGATCATCGTCGTGTTGGTGATGGATTTTGCCGTCAGGCAGGCCACCGGCCAGGCTCCGTCGGACTACCGCGCCATCCGCCTCGGCAGCTACGTCCTGATCATGGCCATCGGAGCCGTGATGTTGCGCAGTGCCATCCAAGCCTCGAGACAATCGCGGAAAAGCCTGGAAGCTGAAACGGGTGATCACGCCCACGCCAGCTATGATCACCATCACGAAAGTCATGGTAACCACCACGACGATCATGCTCATCACGACTGCCTCGCCTGCTCCGCGCTTGAGAAAAAAAATGGGGGTGCGGGCACGTGGCTCGCCCTCGCGGTGGGAGTCGTCCCCTGCACCGGCGCGCTCTTGGTGCTGCTCTTCGGCGTGGCCAACGACCTCCTCTTTCCTGCCATCCTGATGGTCGCTGCCATCTCCGCGGGAATGGCACTCGCCATGTCCGGCATCGGCGTGCTCGCCATCCTCGGCAGGCGCGTCGCTTTCCGCCAGATGAAGGCTGACGATCCTCGGCGGGCTCGCTTCACTTCCGGATTGCGGATCACCGGTGCGGCGTGCGTTCTCCTGATCGGAACCTTGCTCTTCGGTCTGACCTACTCAAACGCCAGTCAACTGACAGTCCCAACACCGTCTTCGAGTCTCGGCGACTCTCAGCGTTAGGGCAGAACGGTTAGAGAAGCCACTGCCGCGTCCAAGATGCTCTCGAGCGGGCGTATTAGTTACCGCAGCCGATTCGCTGCACATTCACCCCAAAATAGTCCGACATTCCAGGGAAACTGCGTCGAATTGATTTAGCTAAAGCGCGGAGGTCGATGCAACCGCCGCGAGTTGCGCATCGACGTTGCACGGCAAACAAGGGTGCTTCTACAGCCGTTGGTGCCATCAAGGAAATCTGGTTGTAGACCGTCCCACTGCTGGCTTACCTTTCGATCTCCAGCTCCTCGGCGGACTTTTTCTCGCTGTGGGTCGAAAGAACGGCGCGGTCTCTCGGGCGGGTCGGGGAGACGTCTTAAGCCGGAGCCAATGAATACTTCCCACCATGCAAACGGCCGGTGGGGACGGGTCATCTTTCCCAGATCTGAAGCCCCTGAGTCCTTGACAGTAAGAAGAAAACAACAATGGGAATCAAAATGAAGGCCAACAGCGAACCCACCAAGTCTTGAAAGGCGGATGATCGCATGAACTGGTTTTCCGGATAGATGTATGAGCGTTTCGGATGACTTGGGAAAAAGGCAACCTCGATTGGCTGGCCGATAGCGAAGCGTTTGACCTGTCGCTCGGGTCCTATCCATAAGCTCGTATACTCGGACCCGTCTACTGAGTATCGATAATTTACATCTATGACATGCTTGGAAACGATTTCTCCCGGTACGCGTGGAAGACGGGATACTCGCCAAGCACGCCGGATGTCAGATTGCTGCATCAAGCAGACAATTACGATTGCCACAGCCCATGCGGCAAAAACCACTGCCCTTGCTTTCTTGTTCACCCGCGCCGACTCAGGGGGTTCCGACGTACTTTGAGCCATGTTGGCATCACCAATTCATGCAGATCCGAACCAAGAACGCGGATCCGTATTTATAGACAGACGCCTGGCGGCGGTCAAATTATGGCATTCCTGTTGATGGCTTTATCCACGGTCGGCACACCGATGCAGGTAGCGACTTGAGCGCAATTTCCATTCGATCTGGTCCGAGATTTCACGAGGTGTGCGTGGAAGCGATTTCGCTTCGAGCTAGCGGGCGATGCAACCGCTGCGAGTTGCGCAACGAATTGCCGAGACGGCAAAAGGCCTGTTTCGCTCCCTTGACATCTTCCGGCCTCGCCGATCGATGATCGCTCCTGGGGTCGCTGGCGCCGCCTCCGCACGCAACTGAAACAGCTCGGGCCGTTGGAAACATTCTTAAGTCGCAGGGCATCGAACCTGCGCCGAGTCGAAAGACAATGGGCTCGTCGAGTAAGTTCTTAAAAGCTCGCTAGGACACAATGGCCGCGATCGATTTCATGACCGTTGAAATTTGAGACATCGCGAGGAGCTTTTGGAGCTGCTGCGGTTTCTGATTGAGATCAACGAGGGCGGTCCGGGGGCGGCTGGCGGAATTGAAACGCACAATCGCGTTCCACAAATGATCGACGCGTGACCGTTCAGCTGTCGTGAGCAGCGAGCTGAGTTGATGCTCTGATTTGTTCCGTTTGGATCAGAATTGCTTGGTGGAGCACCTTGGTTTCACCGCGGCTGTTGTTCAGTTCAATTCGAAAGATCCGTTCCGTCGCAACGTCTTCGTGAAACCATCGCGCCAGCGGATCGCTGATAGGCAACTTTTTAAGTAGCAGGACCATCGACTTATCGGTAACCTTGGGGGGGTTATCATCCAACATTAGCACCGCTGAAGCGAAAGTGACGTCATACACTCGAACCGATTGAATATCGGCTACTTTCGGAGTCAAGACGATCGACCACGCTAATTCTGACACGTCAACTTTTCCGTCAGGAAGCTGAGTTGCGCCAAAGCCGACGCCCGCGCTCGCGACGTCCGCCCAAGCACACTGCGAGTTTGTGGGCGAACCGCCACGATACGCTAGCGTGATGGTTTGGCCGCCTGCGATTTTGCGAGTCACTTTCATCGTCACCGGCTCGAGTGGCGATTCCATCAATCGCCGCATCACCCGCACGGTAGTTTCAGCAACTCTGCCGTCGCGAAACTTCATCTGTAGTGGGGTCTTTTCCTCACCTTGAACGAGTCGGCCAAGTTCCGAATCGAAACAATACGTGCTTATTCTTGGGCCGGAACGGATGCTTTCGAGGTCCGGATGTTGACTCAAAAATTCAGGCATCTGATGGTAGGTCGTTTGACCTTCGATCAGCCAGCAACGGTGTCCGAGCCGAATTTCCTGACCGACAAGTTGAAACCGACTCGTCCCCTTGCCGTCGTAAAGCGGGACCGTCCAGGAATCACCGATCGACACCGCATTCTTTGGCAATCCGACCGTATCCCCCGGAGTGAAGGTTCGCGGGTCGCTGATCGCTTCAGGAACTCTCATCCACGGTTCTATCTCGATTCCTGGAACTTCTTCTGGCAAAACCGTGCCGCCGTCTGGTGTCGCGTAAAACAAAAAGTGCGACTGCACGAAGCGAAAAACCTCGTCTTGAAAGAATTTCTCCTCGGGATCCAAGTCGTTCGCCCCCAAAGGCATGTATGTGTCCGTCGTGATCGTTCGTTCCGGTGTGATCGATTCGCGTTTGACACGCTCGAAACTAACACCAATTGCCGACGCTTCACCCTCTAAAATGACCTCCCAGCTGTACAGAGTGGTGCGTCGATTGGTGGTTTCGTGGACGGCACCGTCGACGGTTTCGCGGGCAGCGTACTCATCTCGCTGCGCGTAGTAGAATGTTTGCCCATTTCCAAATTTCCACCGCAACTGAACCTTTCCAGACGATGTGGGTTCATCAGCAAACGCATTGCTGGACGCCAAAATGATCGCACAAACAAACACTTTTAAACAACAGTCGGATACGTTCTTCCATTGGATTGCCACCATCTGAATCTCCAATAGTGCTGGCGTGTCACTCAGTTGGCAAGTACAGCAATCGCTGTGCCGATCAGCAAACAAATCGCGGTGACGATGAGTTAACGGCTTTGTGCGAGAGTATTCGCACAATCCGGGCACACTCGCACACTGCGAACGATTGTGTCGACCTTTACTTCTGGACCCTAGAATTGGAGGTTGATGAACGGCCAACGGCGTTCCTTACCCCGGCGTCGACAGCCGCCCGCCCAAGTTGGAGCGACCGCAAGACTGCTTCGGTCAGGCTCGCCCTGGCTGCTTAACTCCAACGGGTCGATGTGAACCACGCTCGCAGGGAAGACGCGTTGAGATCCGACGAAACGCTCCTTGCTTGCTCGCATCGGTGAGTTCACCGATGCGAGTGCGAGCTCAACGCAACTCGCTGAGGCCGATGCAACCATTGTCAACACGTCGTCGAACATGAACCGTTGACCCCATTTGCGAAAAGCTCTTGAAGCAATCCGCTTCGCCGCTTCGCCGCTTCAGTGTGATCAGCGCCGTAAGTTAGCAGATTCAGCGCAGTTTTTTTGGCTCATCCGGCGGAAGCGTGCGCAGGAGGTTTTCGAGGCATCTCTCCGGTGTCCCATCATTGCTGGCAGGAGCTATTTTCACTGGTTATCGTGCAGTTTCCGGGAGAAACGGAGTCGAGCTCTGCAGAGGTGCAACTTGACAAGGGATATCCCGGTCGACGGTGCGCCAAGGGTGCTACCGGTTCCCGGCGAACGACCGTCCGTCGGGGACTCTTTTCTAAGACATCATTGGACACCGGAGCCATACCTCCAAAAAAACCTCGAGTCTGGGTTCCGCGCGCTTCCGTCGGATGAGCCGTTTTTTGTCGGGTAGTCCTCGATTTCGGGAAGTGTGCATCGAAGCAATCCCGCGGACTCGCGTCGGTCGATGAAACCGGTGCGTCTTCGGTTGAGGCCGTTTCGGCGTGTCGTTGTCCGGATTCTGAAGACACCGACGCGATTTTCACTTCGACCGAAGCGTCTTTGTAACGCAATACCAGAGTCCGCTATTGCCCCCTCCTCGCCCTTAAATAATTGCGCTCTGATCGCCAGATGCGAAACCAGAGGAGTTGAAAACCGAACAACCAGCCTGAGCCCGGCGAGAAATCGTGCTTATCGACTTCTAATCGACATTGAATGCGGCTGAGTCGGGAATCGTTGATCTGCGTGTCACTCACTGGTTGTCCGAAACCAGTTGTTGGGCCAAGTGCTCAACCACGTCTGGATCACGCGGCAATGCCGTATGGTTGAGCCGATAGTCGTAGATTTTTTCCACCCCTTCAAACTGGGCACTAAGGGACGTCACACACAGATCGCCCTCGAAGATCTCGTCGGGCAACACCAGTGTATCGAGGGCTGCGCGGGCGAATTCGACACTGATGTCGTCGCTGCCGTCCTCGTCCAGTCGCCGTGCAAGCGATTTGATTGTCGATGACAAAGCGGCTCGCACAAAAAACGACCGCGTTCGCGAGAACGCTTTCCCGCGGTAGATTGCGTAGCGTTCCAGATGTCGAGGCCGCGACGGACGATTCAAGTAAGTTAGGAACATGCTATCTGGCAGTAGGTCATGCGAGATCTGTCCGTGCCCGTCGCGAATGGCAGAGGCCAACGCAGCATCGAAGCCAAAGTTCAAGTCACCGATGAATTGTCCGACTTCCAGCAAACTTCGCAGCGCCGCAAGGTTGCTACCCAGATGCGGCGTGCCCTGAAAGTACACCCGGTGAGCGTCGCCGCCATCGACTTCAACGTAGTGGCGAAGCACTCGACCGAACTCTGTTCGGTCGATGCAACCTACGCGAGTTGCGGAAGTGAGAGCCGAGGGCGATAAGGGCTGATCCCAAGCCCTTGTGAATACAGCGGAACATGCGACTAGCAAGTCGCGGGATTTGATCGACTATTACGAAATTGACCGGCTACTGCGACTTCCGTTCATCACCTGTTTCTGGGGCGTTAACGCCAGGGTCCGAAACGGAGAGTTCGCCAGTTCGAGTTTCATAGTAAAGTCGGCCGTTGATGGAATAGACATTAGGCACACCCAGACGCCTGCTTTCGTCTTGAGCCTTGTCAACCGCGATGCTTCCCTGTCGCACGAGTTCATCAATCTTGGCGTATTGCTCAGCGGTCAAAATCGATTTCTTAATCATTCAGCGATTCAACCAGTTTCAAAAAGGCCTTGTGGAGAGTCGCATCCCGAACGGTCAATTCGCGACGCGATCCAGTTGATACATCTTGTATCCGACTTCCTCCATTGTAAAGCACAACCCAATTGTCGGCCAATTCGCGATAGCGCAACCAGAAGTTCTTGATGCTACGAACATAACGGCGCCGTATGTCTGATTCCGGCACGTCATGTCCACCCTTGCGGACGCGTTCTGCGACGCGTGCAATACAAACATCGACCGAATCAACGAAGACAAAGACAATCGTGATTTCGTATCCAAGGTTTCGCGCTTCAAGAATGCGGGTTCGAAACGATCGCCCGGACAACGTCGATTCCACCACACAAGAACCCTTGTCCGCAATAATATCATCGACGGATCGAATAAACTGTCTCGCTGCATCAACCCGAGCAGAGGTCGGATCGTCAGGAGCAATCAGTGCAGCAATTGCATCAGCGCCAATGTACGCAATTGCCTCCGACGACGCGTATTGCAATGCGACGGTCGTTTTGCCAGCCCCGTTCGGACCACCGACAATTAGCAGTTGTGGCGTCTCAGCCAATCCTCGCCCCATTTTTTTGTCGTATTACTACCGCCACGGAGCATCTCAACGTAACCAGGATCGCCAAATCCGGCGAGCAGTCACGACCGCGCCTCGCGATTTCCGGTTCATGGCGTGATTAGTCATATTGTAACGAAGGCGATCGGGCGAGCTGCGAGGAAAGCAGCTAGAAACTCAGCCGCGCCGAAGTCGACACCGCTTCATAACGCCACTTCGCTGCACAGTTCCGACAAACGGTGTCGGATTCTTCACGAACTGTGCGTCGAAGAGTCTGAGTGAACGCCGCGAGGTCGATGCATCCTCGTGCACGAAGCAGACTGCGGAACTCGCATCGGTCGCGATGTCCGCCGTAGTCTGGCAAATCGCGGTTGTCGAAGGTTTGATTCCCGCGATCCGATCCGGCTCCGGTGTCCCCCAGCACCAACCGAGCTCCCCGCCGCTATGATGAATGGATAATGATCCGCAAGGCGCCCGCGAATTCGCTACCACGCATTGGAGTCTGGTGGTTGCAGCGAAACCAGACGGGGCGAGCCAGACGCAGGCTCAAGAGGCTTTAGAGGAGCTCTGCAAGGCATACTGGTATCCTCTCTATACCTTCGTGCGCAATCGCGGATATTCTCCAACCGATGCCGAGGACCTGACGCAGTCCTTCTTCGCCCGCCTCATCGAGACCCGCGGATTCGCTTCTGCCGAGCCAGAGCGTGGCCGGTTTCGATCCTATCTGCTCGGCGCATTGAAGCACTTCCTGGCCCACGATTGGGAGTACAAGAAGGCCAACATGCAACCCTCGTCCACATTGGAATAGGCGGCCACGTTAGCGCCATGAGCGTGACCGTGCGGTTACAACGGTGGCCCGTTTGAGCACCGTGCCTCAGGCGTCCCCGTTGGTATTGCTCAACACACCCACTGAGGTGAATGCAGCGAGCCGGGAAGTGGCAGACTCGAACGCACTGGTTGGCCAGTCGAATCGTCCGTTGGCCACTGGCTAACGTCGATCTGTTTTTTTACCCGCCACCCCCGGTTGGCCCGGCACCAGTACTTGGAGATCTGGCAATCGTTCGAGGCAAGCAAAATCGTAAACTTCGACCGCAAACTTCACAGTGGTCGCCGTGACCTGGTGGTCGCTGATGATCTTCCATTTGTAAACGCGATCTCGGCCACTCCGCGTTCATCGATGTTTCGCGACCAGTTTCAATCGTCGGCCGATCGCGCGGCAGCGGAGGATCTCAGCCATATTCAAGACCTAGCCGAACTGACGGAGCTGGAATGCCAGGCTCGTCACGAGAGCCGGATCAAGCGTCTGATGACTTCGGTCGTAGTCCATTGTCCGTAGTTTTTCAACAATTCCAACGCTCGTTCAAGATAGCGACGACAAAACACGATCCCCAGGCAACGAATTGTTGATCGTAATCACTTTGGATGAAGTTGGTTGGTCGCTCGTTTGCTCCCAGCTATCTCTCAGTTTGTACTTGAGCTCAATCGGTATGCTAATGGGCGGTAGCTCGAAGATCGTTGCGGCAAGGATTAGACTGGTCAAAACGAACGCTGCGGCGAGTTCCCGTTTCATATTGACTCGCATGCTGGATCTCTGTTTGAGGTAGCCAACCATACGCGACCAGTTTTTGATCAAATGAAAAAGGGCCGCAACGATAAAGATCAAGCTTGAATTGATGTGTACCGCCACCCATTGGTCGCGTCGAAGAGCGAGGGCGGTCCATGATGTCCAGTTGGCAACCCGTCCTCGCGGGGCAATGTAGAGAAGGAAACCAGAAATCAACATCATGAACAAGCAGAACACCAGCAGAATGGAAATAAAGCCACGGAGGCTAAATGGACGTTCGACCGATGCAGCAACACTTGGCTTGGTGATTTCTGCACGAGCACGCCGCTTGCGACTGGGGACGCTCGTATCGGGATTTGCGAAATCGGCGGAAGACATGGCATGATTCCTTACTTGATCAGTGCGTTTGACGAGAACCCGTTCGGGAAGTGCGGCGAGAAATCTCTACGTCATTGATCCACGCCGCACTCTGTGGTTTTTATGGGCTTAGTCCCTTGTTTGAGCCTCATCAGCATTCTCTTGCTCCACAGAATCCTCTGTGGAGTCTTCAGAGAATTCAGAAAGACCTCGTCCCCAACCGCGTCCCATGCCCATGCCCATGCCCATGCCCATGCCAGGGCTGTGATGTTCGGCGGAAGGTTCGCCGTGCCGTTCCTTAGCTTTTTGTTCGTGATTGACTGCGTCACGATTTTCAGTCGATTGGCATGATCCATGAGCATCACCGGAGTCACTGCAGCTTTGGCGCTGGCCGGAAGAGTTGGCTTGGCAATAAGACGATGTGTTGCCCTCCGAGCAAACCGATTGTGAATCGCATTGCCCGTTAGCTTCCTGGCAACCTCCCGCATGAGCGTTTCCGCCTTGGTGCCTCTGTTTTCCGAGACCATTTGGCGTCGAGATGAGGGCTACACTCCGGTTTCTTCCAAATCTCCCTTGGGCTCGGCCGTCTCCGCGCCCCTGACCGTTTCCAGGTGAACCAGCGCCGCCATGAGCTTCTTCGCAGCCACCACTGCACCCGCCACCTTGCTGGCCATGTCCCGAATGGTCACTTCCTGAACATCCACCATTGTTACCTCCGTGATTTCCTTGGCCTCGGCCGGATCCTTGATTGCCCGAACAACCACCCGCGGACGCATGATTGGAATCGCTGCACCCGCTAGAGCTACATCCTCGGTTCCCTTGCTGTGATCCCATACCTCGATTCCCGGCACATTGCCCTGCCGAACCGGATTGGAACCGGCCTCTACCTTGGTCAAATCCCTGTCCTCCGTAACCTCTTCCGGAATCGGTGAAACGGATTTGTTGAGCATTGTTAGACAGCGAGGATGAATCGCTCCATAGTGAATCGCTATATTTTGGCCACAAAGCACCGGCAGCAAGACCGATCACTAGCGCGATTACAAAGCCGATTGAAAACTGACTGTTCACTGAACTTCTCCTAAAAGGTTGTTATGGGGACTTGCCGCTTCCAGACATTTGCAGCCAGAGCGAACGCTGATGAGCATTTCGTATTTGCACGTTGAGTGCCAAACATGGCGTGCACAGCTACGAATCTCGCAAAACACTTCCAAGTCGATATACCGAAAGGAGTTATGGCATTTCTGGATACTGTGATTCGTTTTTTCTCGGTAGCAGGTGTGAAGCGAATGCTCATCTGCCGAAATCCTGGTGTGCAAAATTTTCACGCGTTTAAGACGATCGATGGTTTGGATCATGCTTTCCGATGCTGGCAGCATCGACTTCGTTGCGGAAACCAAACGCGTTATCGCTTGCAGTTGTCGTTCGCCCAAGGTATTGGGCTGGGGGGGGCTGGGCTGCTGAAGACGGCGGCATGGTGTGTTGAGACGGTGCCCGAATCGACTGGATCTGCTCGCCACGCGCACGCCCGCGTAGGGAGCGGCAACGCGAGTGTACAAGTCGGCTCTGCGCCTTGTGACATTTCTGCATGATCGCCCCCCTCATCCCCAGCCCTTCTCCCCCCGAAAAATCGGGTGGAGAAGGGAGCCTGAGTGGTAGGGTGCCGATACCAATGCCTTTTTTGTCGCGATCCCGTGGTGACTCTTGCTCAGAGTGAATCGATACCGTTGGGCTGGGGCCGCTGCACTGCCCGGATCGCGGCATGGTATAGTGGCGGATTGATTTCCCCCAATTCCTCCGATCGGCTTCCCTCTCCGCAGCGAGTCTTCCCACCCACCCCGAGCTCCGACAACATGCCTCGTTCACCTCAGTCCTCTCGGCGTCGTTTCTTGAAACGCAGCGCTGCTGCGAGTGCCATTGCTTTGCCCTACTTCATTCCTCAGGGTGTCTTGGCTGCAGCGGGTAGACCCGGGGCCAATGATCGCGTGATCATCGGTTTTGTTGGTACCGGCGGGCGAGCTCGCCAATTGATGGATCACGTCCCCGCGGACGGTCGTATCGTGTCGATCTGTGACGTCTACCAGCAGCGCATGATCGATACGCTGAAGGAAAAACAACAGAACTGGAAGACCTACTCCTCCCACGAGCAGATGTTTGAATCGGAGAACCTGGATGCCGTCGTGGTGGCGACTCCCGACCACGCACGCGTACTGCCTTGCATCCATGCCTGCCAGGCAGAGTTGGACATCTATGCCGAAAAACCTTTGACGTTGACGATCCATGAGGGCCGCGTTTTGGTCAACGCAGTACGGAAGTACAACCGCGTTTTCCAAGTGGGCTCGCAACAGCGAACGATGGAGTTGAATCGATTTGCCTGTGAGTTGGTTCGGTCAGGCGGGATCGGCAAAATCAAGCGAGTTCAGGGGATTTGCTATACGGGGCCGCGAGACTATCAGGGGCTGCCGGAGCAGCCAATCCCCGAGGGTGATAACTGGGACGTTTGGCAAGCACAAACCGAGGCGAGACCGTTTAATCATGCGTTGCAGTTTGGATGGATGGGATGGCGAGCCTATTCGGGTGGCGAAATGACCAATTGGGGCGCACACGGAGTTGACCAAATTCAATGGGCGTTGGGCAAGAGTCTGACAGGGCCTGAAGAAATCTGGCCCGTGACGCCGGGACCCAACGGCAAGGTGTCGATGCGCTATGCCGATGGCATTCAAGTCGATTACGAACTCGACAAGGGACCGATGGGAGGCGGCATCTTCACTGGCAGTGATGCAAAGATTGAGATCAACCGCAACAAGTTCACCACCAATCCGCCTGATTTCGTTCGCAATCCACCGGCCCTCGAAGAGGCGCTCTCCTGGGAAGGAGCGGGTTGGGTTGCCCGACCCCATATCCAGAACTGGCTCGATTGCATCCGCACGCGCAAAACGCCTAACGCCGACGTCGAAATCGGTCACCGATCGATCAGCGTTTGTCACTTGGTCAACATTGCTCGGCAAGTGGGCCGCAAGCTTCGTTGGGATCCAAACGAAGAGCAATTTCCCGGGGACGAAGAAGCGAATGCGTACTTGGATCGACCGCGACGTCAAGGATGGGAACTTCCCGATCTCGCGTAGCTGGACAGCGCCACTTTGTGGGCGATTTACCGTCATTTGCCAGATCAATCTCGGACTGAGCGGCGCTATCCAGTTAGTGACGGTCGGACAATAGGTGAGCGGAATGGCGTTAGCCACCGTTAAATGCGAATAGAGTTTTCTAGCCTAAACCCGGCGGCTAGCGTTAGGAATCGTTAGTTCCATCCTGTTTTGATCCTGAAAGGATCGCAGAAGTTAGCCGGTGGTTGAGCGCCAGCGATACCACCGGATCGATATGCGGATTTCTAAACCGACCCTGAGAGGGTCGCGGGAATCCGTGATCTTCGACCCTTCCAGGGTCGGTCCGAGTTGTTCGTTCAATACCGGGGGTGCGCTGCTCTCGCAGCGACCCCCGGCTACCTTCTGCGATCCTTTCAGGATCAATCACCTACCGGGCTAGCAATACCGTGTAGATAGGCTAGCTTGCGACTGGACGAAACCTGAGGTTTCTCGCGGCGAGCCCGTCCAAACCTATTCCCCGTAACCCTTTGTATACAATCAGCATACATCGATTGAGTCAAAAATAAACTGCGCACGTTGGAGTCGTAGGCTTTAGCCGATTCAGCACGGATCCAGCACGCAATCGGCTAAAGCCTAGCACTCCAACGAATCATCCGGCGGCTAGCGCCCAATACCGCTCAGCATTGGAAATTTGAGCGTTGTTTTTTGCACGATGCTTTACACGGGTTGGCTACGAGACGAGGCGTCGCACCCTCAACAAGCATTCACACGATATTGGAAGGTAGGATAGTAGCGATGATTCCCTGTACTTCACGAGCAATGGTTCTGCTCTGCATTCTGTTTACTGGCGCAGGCTTCACCGAAGAGCCCACGTCCATTTCGAAGAAATACCAGGCCCTGAAAAGTCCTCCCACGACTGCGGGCACCACCTGGGCCCTGCTTGATCGGGATGGAGCAAACCGTGCGATCGAACCCTACTTCTCGTCGTTAGGGCAAGGGGAAGCGGGTACCGGGGTCGCCTCCTCGCCTCCGTTTGTGATCGCCGACGATGAAATCTCCTTCACGATCTGTGGCCACGACGGCGCGGGGGGCGGAGAGGGGAAAAACTACATCGCTCTGGTCGATGCTCGTAAAGGCGAAATGCTGATGCAAACGGCTGCACCGGGTCATGACGGCATGCAGCAGCGATCGTGGAACGTCCGTCCGCATCAAGGCAAAGAGGTGCGAATCGAAATCCATGACGGTAACAGCGGTAGTGCCTATGGGTGGATGGGGATTGGGAAGATTGATGCCGGCTCGTCACTGACGATCGACTTTCGTCAAGGTATGCCGGATGGTTGGGAGCGACCCGAACGGTCCGTGGACGTTCGTTATGAAACCATTGCGCCCGGTGTACCGTTCAAACGGAGCGTCTCGACATTCACGCTGATTCCAAACAGCGGGCAAATCGAATTACCATGTGGCTTCAGCGCTCGACGACTCTTTTTCCTTGGCGGTACCGTGAGCGGTGGACAACCGCTGCAGTCCTGCGGTGCCATCGAAGTCCATTACGCGACCGGTTCACCCGACGTCTTTCCCCTGATCATCGGTTTCACGCTGGATGGGCGCTACAAACGCCTCAGTTCCTCAAAGGCGTCGTATCTGCATCCGTCGGCTGACCCTTACCAGCCCTATTTGGTGGTCGCCCCTCGAGGGGACCGGATCGAGAAGATCCGCTTGGTGGCCAGTCCCGATCATGCCCCGATTCCTCGAATCACGGCGATCACCTGTGAATCGGAAGCGGACAACGAAAACTTGATCCCGTTGCCCGATTGCGGCCCCTCGGCGACCGAGGAGCAATGGATTCGTTCGCACCAACTTGCCGCTGGCTCTCCGGATTTGGATCAGATCATCCAAACCATCCGAGTCGACCATAAATTGGCACCGAACGATCGGTGACTTGCTGAATCTGATCACGGGATGATCCGCCGGAAGAGACAAACTTGAAAGCACGAAAACGAAAAAGCCATACGCACGAGGATGCGTATGGCTTTGTTTTTCAATCTTGCATCCGCCGGGCATTGCCGGCGAATGGTTCAACCCGTTGCAGAGG
The DNA here is from genome assembly GCF_007860135.1 of Novipirellula artificiosorum. NCBI lineage: Bacteria > Pseudomonadati > Planctomycetota > Planctomycetia > Pirellulales > Pirellulaceae > Novipirellula > Novipirellula artificiosorum. The sequence continues at coordinate 1,440,189 of NZ_SJPV01000001.1, read as the reverse complement.
GAACTAGCTCTTTGCCAGCAGTTTCTTGGCGAGGACGGGACCGCCGTAAAGTGCAGCGTCGCCAAGCATCTCTTCGATCCGTAGCAATTGGTTGTACTTGGCCATCCGGTCGCTGCGGCTTGCCGAACCGGTCTTGATTTGGCCGGTCGAAAGAGCAACCGCCAAGTCGGCGATCGTCGAGTCTTCGGTTTCACCGCTGCGGTGGCTGGTCACAGCCGTGTAGCCATTGCGGTTCGCCAATTGGATCGAGTCGATCGTTTCGGTCAACGTTCCAATTTGGTTGACCTTGATCAGAATGCTGTTCCCGATCCCTTCGTCGATACCACGTTGCAAGCGTTCGACGTTGGTCACGAACAGGTCGTCGCCAACGAGTTGGATCTTGTCGCCAAGCTTGTCTGTCAGCTTCTTCCAGGTGTCCCAATCGTCTTCGGCACAACCGTCTTCGATGCTGCAGATCGGATACTTGCTACACCAATCGGCCCAGAAGTCGACCATTTCGTCGCCACTGATTTCTTTGCCATCGATCTTGTACTTCTTGGTCTTGGAGTCATAGAACTCGGTCGACGCGGGATCCAAGGCGATCCAAACTTGTTCGCCCGCTTTGTAGCCGGCTTTTTCAATCGCTTGCATGATCACGTCAAGCGCTTCTTGGTTGCTTTTCAGATCGGGTGCGAAACCGCCTTCGTCACCGACGGCCGTGTTGTAGCCTTTGTCGGAAAGGACCTTCTTGAGGTTGTGGAAGATTTCTGCACCACAACGAAGTGCGTCGCTGAAGCAATCGACACCGAGCGGCATGACCATGAACTCTTGGACGTCGACATCGTTGTCCGCGTGTTCGCCACCATTGATGATGTTCATCATCGGGGCGGGCAGCAATCGAGCACCGACACCACCGAGGTAGCGATACAGGGGTTGTCCGGTAGAGGCGGCCGCGGCGTGTGCGGTGGCAAGCGAGACACCGAGGATGGCGTTGGCACCCAGGTTCTTTTTATTGGGAGATCCGTCGAGTTCGAGCATCGCGGCATCGACGGCGGCTTGGTCGGTCGCGTCCATGCCGGCCAACGCATCGGCGATCTTGTTGTTGACGTTGTCGACGGCCGTCATCACGCCCTTACCCAGGAACTTGGATTTATCGCCATCTCGCAGTTCCCAGGCTTCGTGAACGCCGGTGCTGGCACCGCTGGGGACGGCTGCTCGTCCGTGTGCTCCATCGCTGAGCAGCACTTCGCATTCGACGGTAGGATTGCCGCGGCTGTCGAGGATTTGGCGTGCGTGAATTGCTTCGATTAAAGTCATTGAGAGGCCTCGTAAAGTGGGAACAGAAAGTGTGTTGGGATCGTGACGAAATGTCCGGGCAGCCAAGCCGCGAGTCGGTTTTTCTGACCACTGCGTTGTGCAAACCGCCGGCATTTTGTCCAATGAGCTGCATTGCCGCTACCCGTCATGGACGGCGGCGAGCGTTTTCCTTCGTCTCAAACACCTGTTTTCCTTTAACTGTTAGTGATGAGCCATGTTTACCGGACTTATCGAAGCGATGGGCCAATTGTCGGAGATCCGTGATGAGCCGCCGGGGAAGCGATTCGCCATCGACGCAGGTCGAGTGGCTGAAGGTGTGAAAGTTGGCGACAGTGTTGCCATTAATGGCTGCTGCCTGACCGTTGTGGCAGCTGCCGGAAAAATCCTCGAGTTCGAAGCTGGCGAAGAAACGCTCTCGCGGACCAATTTAGGCACGCTAAAAATCGGCTCAGGCGTCAATTTGGAACGTTCGCTTGCGATTGGCGATCGGTTGGGGGGGCATTATGTCACAGGCCACATTGATGGCCAGGGAATGCTGCGTGAACGGAAGAACGATCCGCCCTGGGCCACGCTCTGCTTCGAAGTGCCCAAGCGACTGGCTCCACAAATCGCCAGCAAGGGGAGCATCGCGGTGGATGGCGTCAGTTTGACGATTGTGGACGCGGATCAGGATTCTTTCAGCGTTGCCTTGATTCCTCATACCCTCGACGTCACCACGCTTGGGCAGCTCTCCAACGGTGACCAAGTGAATATCGAAACCGATGTGTTGGCCAAATACGTCCAGCGATCTTTGGAAATGCTTGGCGATGGCGAAGCGCCGCTTGCACCCACTCACAGCGACACAGACACTTGAATCAGCCGTATCCCAACGAACGTGAGCCCAACGAAACGCGGCAAACGGCAACGTACTTGTCCAAGCGGCTGGCCCAGGCTGGTTTGCGCCCGGTCACTCGGTTCGGTCAGAACTTTCTGATTGATTTGAATCTCATCGACTTGATCGCTCGATCGGCCGAGTTGAAGCCAAACGATGTCGTGTTCGAGGTCGGTACGGGGGTCGGATCGTTGACTGCAAAGCTAGCGGATGCCGCGGGGGCGGTGTTGTCCATCGAGATTGACGCGAATCTGCACCAATTGGCCAGCGAGGAACTCTCTGGCCGGCCCAACGTGCTATTGCTCAAAGGCGATGCGCTGAGAAACAAGAATGCGCTCCGTGATGATTTGATGGGGCACATTCGTGATGCGATCGCGAGAATCGGAGACGATGCTCGATTCGCACTCGTTGCCAATCTGCCCTACAACATTGCGACCCCGCTGATCAGCAACTTGCTTCACGAGACGCCCTACCCGGACGTGATCGTCGTCACCATCCAAAAGGAGCTCGCCGACCGCATGGTCGCCCAACCGGGGACGAAGGATTACGGGGCGCTAAGCGTTTGGGTGCAATCGGTTTGCCGGGCAAGCATCGTGCGCGTGCTTTCTCCGAAGGTGTTTTGGCCACGGCCGAAGGTCGATTCCGCCATCATTCGCCTCGACGCCGAGCCGGAAAAACGGGCCGCGATTCCCGATTTGAAGTATTTCCATGACACGGTCCGAGCCCTGTTCTTTCACCGTCGCAAATTCTTGCGCAGCGTTGTCATCAGTGCGATGAAGGGGAGATTGGATAAAGCCGAGGTCGATCAGGTGCTCGCATCGCTCGGACACGGTGAGACGAGTCGGACCGAGCAATTGACGGTCACTGAGCTGCAACAGTTGGTGGAAGCCCTGCGTCAAGCGGAAGCGAAGAAAGCAACGAGCTGAAAAACGTCGGTTTGGAAGGAAAAACATCCCCCACGGGGCGGCCTAACGAATCGATATTAAGACGTATCGAAAAGTTGGCCGCGCGTCCTGGACCCTCCCCCTCGCTGCGCTCGACCCCTCCCGCTGCGCGGGCAGGGGTGGTTGGATACCTAAACACTTCAGCAGTCACAACTTAAAAACTGCACGACCTCCAAGCGGGAGCGGTGGTGTACTTCTCCCTTTGGGAGAGGTCGAGCGCAGCGAGGGAGAGGGTTCCTTGGCACCCAATTGACTTTGCTGCATACGACCACTTTCGAATCGTTGATACTTTCCATCGGTCTCCAAACCCCCACCGATTCGTCAGGCCCCCACACAGGGTATGTCGCTGGTATACTGGAGCGGCGGGTCGAGGAGCATGCGATGCTCGTCGGCGACGCATTCAAGTGGAAATGACGTCTATTAGGTGGGGTCGATCGATGGCTTTCGTTCAATCGAGGAGCGTTGTTTTTGTTGCGGCGTCCTTGCTGCTGCAATCAACATCATGGACGTTTGTCGCGCTTGCGGCAAACACGGCTGCGACCGTCGGGGGCACCGTGGAGCGAGACGATTTGCGATCGATTGCTCCGCTGAACCAACGGTTTGAATCGTTGGACAGCGACGAGGTTCCTGATTTTCAGAAACATATTGTTCCGTTGATCGGTCGGCTTGGCTGTAACGGTCGCGCCTGCCATGGTTCGTTTCAAGGGCGAGGTGGATTTCAACTCTCGCTGTTCGGCTACGACTTTCGGGCGGACCATGAAGCGTTGTTGGCCGAACACAGTGGCCGTGTGGACGTCGACGATGTCGATGAGAGTTTGATCCTGGCCAAGCCGACGGATGCAGAGATGCACGAAGGCGGGAAACGATTTGACGCGGGAAGTTGGCAGCATCACGTGCTGCGACGGTGGATTGACGCCGGGGCGTCGTTCGATGCCAACAAAATGCATACGCTTAGCCGCTTGGAAGTCACGCCCAGCGAAATTCACTTTACGAACCCCGATGAATCGGTCTCGTTATCGGTGATTGCAACTTGGCAAGACGGGACACGTGAAGAGGTCACGCCGCTGTGTCGTTTCAGTACCAATGATGATTCGATTGCGTTCATCGATGAATACGGCACGGTCACGTCCGGCATGAAAGGGGACACCCATGTTGTGATCTACTACGACAATGCCGTTGCGGCGATTCCTGTGTTGCGGCCAATCGGTACAAGGCAACATGCAGCCGCGACTGCGAAACAGCCTATCGATCAGCTTGTACTACGGAAGCTGGATCAGCTCGGAATCGTCTCTTCACCCAGTTGTACCGACGCGGAGTTCATTCGTCGTGTATCACTGGACATGACCGGTGTCCTACCCGCTGGCGATACCGTCCGAGAATTCTTGGCTGACGATTCACCCGGAAAACGCTTGGCACTCGTCGACGAACTTCTCGAGTCGCCCGCCTATGCCGCATGGTGGGCGACCCGGTTGTCGGACTGGACCGGAAACAGTGAAGAGCAATTGAACAATGCCTTGCCCGTTCGAGGTGCCGCATCACGATTGTGGCACCATTGGCTTCGCGTTCGACTTGAACAGAATATCCCCTACGACGAGATCGTTGCGGGGATCGTCGAAGCGCAGAGTCGCGAAGAGGATGAGAGTTACGTTCAGTACTGTGAGAACATGACCGAGGCATGCAAGGCTGGCAACGAGAATGTCTATGCCCAGCGAGAGGGATTGCCGTTGTATTGGGCTCGTCGGAATTTCCAGAAACCCGAGGACCGCGCCATCGGTTTCGCTTACACGTTCTTAGGGCTGCGGATTGAGTGCGCGCAGTGCCATAAGCATCCTTTTGATCAATGGTCAAAAGATGATTTCGATCACTTTGCACAGCTGTTTTCAACGATTCGCACGAATCCGAATCAAGTATCCCCACAGGCAAAAGCCGAGCGAAACGAATTGCTCGCTGAAGTGACCGGTGGCAAGAAACTGAGTGGTGGCGATTTGCGAAAAGCGGTTTATCAAGCGGCCGTAAAGGGAAAAACGGTTCCGTTTGGCGAATTGTATGTTGCCGATCGGTTTGTTTCGGAAAAGGTGAAGAAGGCTCGAGCATTGGCTAAGAAGCAGGGTCGCAAAGTGGACGATCTTCCGAATTTGAGCGGCAACATCCTTGGCCAAACCGCTCCGGTGATGCTGACCACCGACCCGCGTCCCGCACTGATGCGGTGGTTACGATCAGATGAGAATCCCTACTTTGCCAAGGCGATTGTGAATCGCGTCTGGAGCAACTATTTCGGCATTGGGATCGTCGATCCGACCGATGACATGAATATGGCGAACCCGCCAAGCAATGAGCCGTTGTTGGATCACTTGGCGACGGAGTTCATCGCGAGCGGTTTTGACTTGAAATGGCTTCACCGAGAAATCGTAGCGAGCGACACGTACCAACGAAGTGCCGAGACGAATCAGACGAATGTCGCCGATCGTACTAATTTTTCCCATCACCTTCCCCGGCGTTTGCCAGCCGAGGTCGTCTACGATGCGGTTGTGTTGGCGACCGGATCGGATGAGAAGGTGAGCGAACTTCGCACCGAACTCGACGCCATGGCGATCGCAGAGGGACTTCCGCGAGCGAGAAATCGCAGTGATTTTGCTTTACAGGTCTTTGGACAATCGATTCGGGAATCGAATTGCGACTGTGACCGCAGTAATGCACCCAGTTTGCTGCAGTCGATCTATTTGCGGAACGATTCGGACATGCATCGCCGATTGGCCGATAAAGACGGCTGGGTCGCTCAGGCGTGTCGTTCGTTGGGCGTCGACGGGCCCGATCAGCGAATCGACCCGCGAAAGATGGCAGCAGCTCGAGCGGCGGAAGGCTACCGAAAACAGATCCTCGCGAAGGTACGTCAGTTCAATGACACGCCGCTCGCGCGAAGGGCAAAGATGAAGCCCAGAGTCGAGCAGGAGTATCGCCGCGTCAAGAGCAAGTTTAATCAGTTTGGGTTCGAGATGCCTCCGCTTGCGCGACTCCTTGACAACCCCAATGCATGGAAGCAAGTCGAGCCTTCGGATGATTTGGCCAAGGGCATCCAAATCAAGGCAATCGATGAGCTGGTTCAGGATGCTTACCTGAGAACCTTGAGCCGGTATCCCGATGATCAAGAGCAGTCGATTGCATCCGAGTACATTGAGCAATCGGAGTCGAAAGCCGAGGGTGTCGAGTCACTACTTTGGGCTTTGGTGAATACGAAAGAGTTTATTATCACGCACTGAGTGGTTCGAGGACGACATTGGATCCGTTTTTGGGGGATGCACGCAAAAGCGTGAACCTCAGTCTTTTGGGAGAGAACGAAGTGATGAATACACACAGGACTTGTGATGGAGTTCGACGTCGCGACATGCTTAAGGCGAGCGCCTTGACGGTGGGTGGCTTGACGCTTTCCAACTACTTGCGGTTGGCCGAGGCGGGACAGATTGCGTCGGGCCGAGCGGAACGGGCTATTTTTGTCGAGCTCAGCGGCGGTCCGTCTCATTTGGACATGTTCGACATGAAGCCGAACGCAGCGGAGGAGATTCGAGGAACCTTCAAACCCATCGCGACCAATGTCCCTGGCATTCAGATTTCCGAACATCTTCCGAAGCTTGCGGCTTGTGCCGACAAGTATGCCATTCTGCGCGGTGTCAGTCACACGTTGGCGGCCCACCAACTTGGGCGTGAGTACGTCAATACGGGAAGCAAACCCTTGCCGTCGTTGGAGTACCCCAGTTACGGAGCGGTGCTTAGCAAAGAGCGACCCTCGGACGCAGAGATTCCCAGCCAAGTGGCCGTGCCACGCAGCAGTCAGGGCCCCGGCTTTTTGGGGATTCGCTACGCGGCGCTCGAAACCAATTCGTCCCCTCAGTTTGGACAGCCCTACAGCGTTCGAGGGATTTCACTTTCTGGTGGGATTGGCATTGATGAAGTTAAGCGACGGCAGGGGTTGCTCAAGAAACTCGATCGTCGCTTCGCAACCCTTGAAAAAGATGACCAGTTGCTGGAAGGCCTTGATCAATTCGGCGAGCAAGCCTATTCGATGATCACCTCCTCACGTGCCCGTGAGGCCTTTGACATCAGCAAGGAACCCGAGAGCTTTGCGAAACAGTTTGGCGAAGACGCGTTCGGGCAAAGCTGCTTGTTAGCGCTGCGTCTTGTCGAGTCTGGCGTGCGTTTGGTGAGCGTCCAACTGGGAGGCTGGGACACGCACCAAGATAACTTCACCAAGTTGAAGACGGTCAATCTACCGAAACTAGATGAAGGATTGGGCGGGTTGCTGGTGGGACTCGAGCAACGCGGGCTACTTGAATCGACAGCCGTGTTTGTTACGGGCGAGTTTGGGCGAACCCCAAAAATCAACAGCCGAAGTGCCGAGGGAGGCCGCGATCACTATCCGCGATGCATGTTCATGCTGATGGCAGGTGGAGCGGTACGAGGTGGCCAGGTGATTGGCGAAAGTGACGACACCGGATCGGGGCCGCGTCACGAAGGGATCTCACCCGACGACGTTGCCGCCAGCTTTTACCATAATCTCGGGATCGACCCAACGATGGAGTACGAATCCGGCACCGGCCGCCCGATCACGCTGGTCCGTAACGGCACCGTGATCCAATCGTTGTTTAGCGGATCGCAATCCTAACTGAGTTTGATCCTCAAGAGTGATTGTCCGCGGGCCTCGTTGGTTTTGTGGCTCATGGATGTCAAGGAGCGCCGACGGCGTTGGAGATTCCCCAATCCTGAATCGGCGATAGCGGGATTTGTGGAGGTGAGACCTATCGAAGGTGTTCTTAGCCATTAGCCGGTGGTCGGGTTAGTGCGAGAAACCGTAAGTTCCGTCTTGTTTGTGAGCCGACGGCTCATCCCCCCGTCGCACTGGACCCTTGTGTCCCTAAGCGACACCTGCGCGCCTGTTTTGATCCTGAAAAGGATCTCAGAAGGTAGACGGGGGTCGCTGCGAAGCGGCGCACCCCCGGTACACGTAACAACCAACAGGCCCGACCCTGGAAGGGTCGAAGATCACGGATCGCTGCGACCCTTCCAGGGTCGGAAGAGAGATTTTTCCTCGTTATCCGTGGGCATCGCTGCGCTCGGCCCACGGCTAATTGCTGACATGCCTGCGGCATGAAAGACAAGACAAATCCGTCAGTCATTTGCTTGGCATCCCAAGCGGTAAGAAAGGGGGCGTTCTGTGAGAGGCGTCTTCTCACTTCGACTTCTTCGCGGCCTTCTTTCGCTTGCGTTGAACCTTGGTTGTCTTCGCAACCTTCTTCTTCGCAACCTTCTTCTTTGCAACCTTCTTCTTTGCCACCTTCTTCTTTGTGACCTTCTTCTTTGTGACCTTCTTCTTTGTGACCTTCTTCTTTGTGACCTTCTTGCTTGGCTCTTCCTTCTTCGCTATCTCCTTCTTTTCCGTCGCCCTTTTCTTCGTACTCTTTCTGCCAACGACCTTTTTGCGGGTGACTTTCTTCTTTGCCACTTTTGGCTGGGGAACCGGTTGAGCCGAATTGGCTAGATCAATGCCAAAGATTGATTCTAAGTCGTTCGCATCGATACTCGACTGCTGATCGAGTCCCATGGCCTCGTTGACATTGACGGTCGATAACGACTCGGAAACCAAGTCGGCTTGGTCAACGCCGCGCAGAACAAACAACAGTTCGGGTGAGTGATCGAGCCGATGTCCGATTCCATACAGTACCGCAGCCAGATGCTTGCACAGCCCGGCCCAATCGGGGCAATCACAATTCATCTTGATTTCATCGCTGGCCGGGAACAGTCCCGTTTTCGGATCGGTCAACCGTTGCATCACCGAATCACTCAATGCTCCTCGCATCAAGTCAATGACCGAATGGATCGATGCGGCACTGTCACGACAAATTGCCTTCCAACGCAACGCATCCATTGGTTCGATTTTGATCGTGATCTTGTACAATTCGGACCCGCACACCATCGCATCGACTCGCCCCTTGGTGATTCGCAGGTGCGCGATCGACCCGTTGCGAGCATAGGTTCGGCCTCGGGGCAATCGATTGGAAAAGTCGCTGTACTTTTCCAAGTGGTCGCACCATCCTTTCCCCCAGAATGTGCTTGCAATCACGCGGCCGACATTCTCGACCGGGTCGAGTGATTCGTCTTTCTTCAGTTGTTTCTTTGCCTGTCTTTTTCCGTTTGCGATCCGCTGCCGAACTGGAACGTAAGGCTTCCAGTGGCCGTAGTCCCTCCATCCCATACTGAATTCCGATTTCTAAGAGGTGGTTGCTTTTTGAAGGTCCAACGCAACAAAACTCATGAGCTGTTCGTTTGACATTTCGGTCAATTCGATTTCACCGTCACTGCCAAACAGCTCGCGACTGATCTCCTTCTTGGCAGCAATCATATCATCGATCTTTTCTTCCAAGGTACCGCGACAGACAAATTTGTGAACGACGACATTCTTCTTCTGTCCAATCCGAAACGCACGGTCGGTTGCTTGGTCCTCCACGGCGGGATTCCACCACCGATCAAAATGGACCACATGACTGGCCTGAGTCAGATTCAACCCTGTACCGCCCGCTTTGACGGAGATCACAAAGAAAGGTGGTCCTGAATCCTGTTGGAACGTTTCGACCATCTTGTTGCGTGCTTTTGCTGGCGTCTTTCCTGTCAAGATCAAGCCACTCTTGCCGAAGACCTGCTGCAAGAACCCGGCCAGCGGTTGACACATGGATTGAAACTGGGTGAAGACCAGTACTTTCTCTTGTTTTTCAATCAGCGTTTCGCAGATCTGTTTTAACTCCGTCAATTTTCCGGATGCATCCCCTGCGAATTCTGGCTGTTTCAGATACAGCGCGGGATGATTGCAAATCTGTTTCAGTTGCATCAACACCGACAGCACCCTACCGCGGCGCTGCATTCCGGTTGCAAGGTCAAGCGATTGTTCAAGCTCGTGGACGACTTGCTTGTAGAGTGCCGCCTGCTTGGTCGAAAGCCCGCAATCCACCCGCATTTCCGTTTTGTCTGGCAAGTCAGGCACGACATTGGGATCGGTTTTCATCCGACGCAGGACGTACGGACGAATCAATTGGCGGATCGAGGCGAGGCGTTGGGAGAGGATTCTCGGATCGTCGGATTTGGCAAACTTCTTGAATTCGGCGGCGGAACCTAGCAGACCTGGAGAGCAAAAATCAAAGAGCGACCAAAGGTCACCTAAATGATTTTCGACGGGGGTGCCTGTCAGAATGAGTCGGCCTTCGCTGGGGATTGCCTTGATCGCTTTGGTTTGAGCGGCACCGGCATTCTTGATTGCCTGAGCTTCATCCAGGATCACCATTGCCCATTCCATTTCGGCAAGCCATTTTTCACGGCGGGCCAATCCATAGGTGGTTGCGACCAGATCATAGCCCGCCAGTTCCTGCGCAGGTGCCGCTGCGATCCTCTTCAACTCCGCAGCATCGGTCATCGACCGGTGAGAGATCCACATTTTCAAATCGGGGCCAAATCGTTGGACTTCGCGATGCCAATTGCCAAGCAGTGACGTCGGTAAGATCAGCAAACTCGGCTTGCTTTTTTTTCCGGACGACTGTTTCCGTTGCAGTAACCATGAAATCACTTGAATGGTTTTCCCGAGCCCCATGTCATCCGCCAAACAGACGCCTAGCCCGAGTTGTGTGGCAAACCAGAGCCAACGAACACCGTCTTGTTGGTAGGGCCGGAGTGTACCCTTCAATCGACGCTGCGGATCGATGTTGATCCTACCGCTCGGTTCACGAAGTTCATCGAGGGTTTGTTTTAACCAAGGCCCCGGTTCGAGACGTGTCCAGCTTCGAAGTTGATCATCAAAGGATTCATCACCGAGTGAGGCACCTGAGAGCATCCGCAAACCTTCCAGAAAGCCCACGCCAGTGACGTGCTGAGCTTGCAACTGCTTCCACTGGTCCAGAGCTGTTTGCAATTGTTCTTGATTGACTTGAACCCATTTGCCTCGCAACAGCGTCATGCCTTCGCGTGCCGCCATCAATTCCGCTAACTCCTGTTCGCTGAGCGGAATTCCATCGATCGATACGTTCACATCGAGATCAAGCGATTTCGGCCCACTCAACATCGATTGATTCCTGGAGCCAATCTTGACCTGGACTTGTGGTCGCGGGGGTTTCGACGCATTCCACCAATTGGGGACGCGGACAATCACGCCAGCGTCTTCCATTTGCGGCACACTGGATAGAAAACGGTACGCTTGTTGGATGCCCCATGCTTGGGGTGAAAACAGCGTTCGCGAATCAAGCATTTTGTCAATCAACTCGCACGTTTCGGCTGCACGAGAAACCGGAGCGAGCAAAGCATCCAGTTGCGTGGTGTCGTTTTCCGCGATCGATCGTTTGAGCGCTTCGGCGAGTGCAACATGTTTGATCACGCCGCCTGATTGGCTTTCGGTAAAGGTGGCGAGAAACGCAAAGGGCAGTTGAGGGTTCTTCTTGTTCTCGGCAAGATGAAACGTGACGCGTCCAATAAGATTCCAATCCGGCCTTAGCGAATGCAAATAATTTGCGAGTCCCCCTGGCTTAGCTGTGGCATGATGTTGAGTATGATCGTCAAGCAGCTGCCAAAGCGACTGCAGCAAGGCGACGGAGGCATATTCGAGTCCGCGCATCGGAGGTGCTGCGTCGAGGATCTCACGAAGGGAGGGTTCGTCGGGACATTGGGGGCTTTCCCAGCAATTGGCTGCCGGCGTCTGCTGGCGACAGAGTGATCGAAAGTAGCGATTGGTAAAGTCCCGCCAGAACTGAATCGACGGCGGCATTTTTCCGTCACACCGCGTCGAAACCAAATAGGCCAATCCCTCCACCGTCGATTTCGCAAACCGTTTGATCAATGCCGCGGGAACGCTTCCCCCTTGGCCGAACTTTGCATCGAGTGGATCGACTGGAACGATTCCGAGCGATCCGTTGGGACGGATGATGGCTTGATGGGACGGAGATTGGGGGCTTGTCGGCATACGGCTCGTGTCTTGTCGCGGCTTTGCAGGGGGACGAAGTGCGAAGCGAACGTGGCGGAGCCTCTCACCTTAAGATTTTCCACAACAGCCGTAAAGCTGGGAAACGATGCCCCTCGACACGCAGGCCTCTTCAAAAATCGTCCACGGCATACGCTTCGACCTCGAACGGATTCTCGCGATACCCGTCGCGGCCGCGCAGGTAAAGCACCGCAGAAAAGAGCAAGTACAGCGGCACGAACAGAGGTCCCCAGCGCTCGTATTGGCGAACATGCACCCGTTCATGGTTTCGCGTGATGTCCAGTGCTTCGCAAGATTGGCCAAACACGACGTGACCGAACGTCAGCGCGAAGGCAGGGACGACCATGCGTCTCAAAATCAAAGCGATACGCGGGCCGCTGATTTCGACCACTCCATGAACACACTGAAAACGGCCACCCAATAGCAGGCCGATCGAGATTCCGGTCAACGTGTAGGGGGAAGCCCAAAGGTAGGACAACCATCGAACAAGTCTGTGCACAAGATAGATCCAAAGCGGAGAACAGCCCGAATGGCGTCAGAGGAAGTGTACCATGGACCGTGCCATTCACGTCACCACTCCCGCGCAGAGGTCGTGCAGGTTTTGGCTACTCGAAAAACCCGGCCTGATGGGAAGCCTGCCTGCAAGGCAAGTGGGCGTAAAATGGCGAATTCCGCTACGCCAGCTTGGATTTGGGTTTGTGCGATGGAGTTTGGCCTTCAGGCGACTGCGGGATGCGCTCGTGCGGCTAAAGCCTGAACTCCAACCCCAGCTACCGCCTTTATGCGTCGGCGAGTTCTTCTTCCAGGTCCGCTTCGATGTCTGTCTCTGCTTCGTAGGCCTCATCCGCTTCGCTGTCGAGCTCAAGGACCTCGAATTGCTCGCGAGTCAATTGCACATAACCGAGCGAACGGATGACTTCGAGCACTTCGCTGCAGGTTGGGAACATTCGTCCGGCGGCTCGTTTGTAGTCGTCCATCGCCCGCATGAACTCGATTTCTTGTTCGTTGTAATCTCGTTCGCAGGTCGTGGGGTCGATGTGACGACGGCGTTGCTTTTTGCGACGAGGTTTTTCCATCATGCCCGTATCGACGGCCTCGGGGTTGCCCGATCGGCGGTCCAGGCTGCGGCGATCCATCGTGATGATGTTCTGGTCTTCGATTTGATCGGCTTCGTTCGCTTTTGGCATGATGGTGTCCCTATCGGTTGGAAGAACGCTGGCGAGACCGCAAGTGGCAAGCTGCGGTAAACGTTCTCAAGGAATCAGTGGTAGGTGTTGGGCCAAAAAAACATAGCACGCCGGTTGCGGGAACTTGCCCTTCTAAGGCAACTTTTCTGGCCAGAAAAGCTTTAACGATTGGCGAACAGAGACGCTTGTAACGATCCTAAGGACTGCACTGCGTCTAGCTAGGATTATTCGTGTCGCAGGTTGGTGTACCGCCTCTAAAGAAGACCCAACTTAGGGAGTGCCCGGTAGCAGTGACCACTCCGTGGTCGTTATCCTTGGTTTACCCATTTCCTAAGTGAGACGCTCTTTTGAGGCTTCATCGGCTCGAAACTTCACCGATATGCCGTTCAGGAAGAGGGGGCTCGCGGCCGATGGCAACACAAACCAATCCCCCGACCAGCACCGCGAAAACGAACCAGCGCAGATCATCCGCCCAAATCGACTTGAAGTCGGTATCCACGTTCGCTGCCATCGCAGCGACGGCTTGCTTGACTGCGAGCGATTCCTGCGACGTCATCCGTCGTGTTGAGACCCGGCCTTCCGCCAGCACTTGCGATTGATCGTCGAGTACTGTCAGGACTCCCTTGACCGGCATGATTCTGCCGCCCACGTTTTCGCAACGGGCTTCATAGGTGTAGCGTTCTCCGGTCGATTGGATCATCAGAATCAATTTCGACAACGCCATGCCATTTGCTTCGCCCAACCTCAATTCCACTTCTTCCTCTTCCACTTCCCTTTCCACTTCTTGTCCTTCATGCGATGGACGCTCCGTCTTCCCATATTCCATCCGCTTCGAAAAACGGATGGTCCATTGCGTTGTGGTTGGCGACGGTGCTACAACGGAGTGGATTCGAATGTTCTCGTTGTAGGTGAGATCGTTTCGTTGTCGTGGAAGATAGCCCCACGGATTGCAGTCGAGTGGTTGGTGCGTCCTTTCGAGGAGGGAGTAGATCTCGTGGTTAACTTCTGCACGGATCTGAGTCCCCGCCGACGAACCGGTCACCAAACCATCTTGATGGCGGATCAGATCTGCGATCTTTTCGCCTGTGATCATGAGGAACCGTTCCGATGTTGGCGGCGTCTGGCTTTCGGTGATCCAGCACTGTTGGCGATCAAAAACCGCCTTCAGGTGTCGGTCGATCAATGGAGTTCGATGTTGGCGTTTATCCTTGAACGAAAGGTCAACGGCATACGACACATCATGAGGTATTGAGTGATCCGTCCACTCGGCCAAGCTACACTTTTCTACGAGCGTTTCCCACTGCTCGCGATCGACACCTTCGTCGAACTCGATGACGTTCTCGAATCGCCCGTCCTGGACGAAGCGTTCTTTGCTGATCTGCTCCGCTTCGCTTTTCAACCACATCCAAAACTGGGATTCCACCTCCAACCAAGGATCCCCAAGCACGCGCTCGGCGTCGCTTCGAAACGAGTCTCGCCGCACTCCGCGATATAGCTTAAAAAACGTTTCGGGAGTGTATCGCTGCATCAGGAAGAGACAGAACGGCCCTCCGTGTGAATAGGTGGGTCCGCGTGATGCCCCATAGTATGGATGCTGGACCAAATCATCGATCCGGTGATGGCGATGAACGCTGCGATCTCGCTGTAGCGATTCGATCATCGCCTTGTCATCATTGCTCTGCGATTCCGCCCAACCTTCGACCAACAAATGCGGCGGATTTTGATCCGGACCGCTGAGGGTAAAGACCAGCGAGTGTGCGACCTCGTGACGATCGAGGGGGGTCAACGTCGCAGCATCTTCGTTGCGGCTGCAAAAGGCCCATGGCCCCACGGCAAAGCCATCAATGCCCAGGATCGATCCTCGTACCCAATAAATCATTTGTTGGGGCGGAGCTTGCCCAATCCGAGCTGCCATCTGCTCGAGATGCGCGTCCATTTGAGCGACGAGATCCCTCGGATTCTTTGATTGCCCCTGATCAAGCAGGACCACGTGGCGTCCCGTGACCGATCGATCAAGCTTAGCCAACGAAGCAGCGTGGAAAAACGAAGAAAGCCAACACGCCGACACTCGGTCGAGGGTCGTTACGCGATTTGGCAATCGATTTTGGAACGTCTCGACGCTGCTCAAGCGATGTACGCCAAACGAGGCAAGCGGGACGATTCCGATCAGCATCCAACCCACGACCGCAACGCGTCTGTTGCCTCGCCACAAAGACCGAAGCCCGATAAGGTCCAACCACAGCGACAGCCCGAACATCGTCGACAAACTCGCAACGGCCCACACGCCATGAGGCCGCAACCATTGGAGTCGCCAAAAACAATAGAAAAGCAAGGCCCAAAAAGCAAAGCAGACCCAGCTTGCCAGCGATAGGTAGATGATGCGTCGCATCACCGAATTGTAGCTTCTGCTGACCCGCAGCGGCACGGTCATTCAGGGTCGTAAGCCAAGTTGGGGCTGAGCCATCGTTCGACTTCTTTGATCGATTGGCCTTTCCGTTTGGCGTAGGATTCGATCTGGTCTTTGGTGACTCGGTCCACGGCAAAGTAACGAGATTCGGGATGACCAAAGTACAGACCGCTGACGCTTGCACCAGGTGTCATCGCATAGCTGCTCGTCAATTCAACCCCCGTGTTCTTTTCGGCATCGAGCAGTTCGAACAGCGTTTTCTTTTCGGTATGATCGGGGCAGGCGGGATAACCGGCCGCCGGCCGAATTCCGCGATACTTCTCGGCGATCATTTCTTCCTTGGTTAAGCCTTCCGCCGTTCCAAAGCCCCAGTCTTTTCGTGCTCGTTCGTGCATCAACTCTGCAAAGGCTTCCGCTAACCGATCCGCCACGGCTTGCACCATGATCGCTTTGTAGTCGTCCAGCTCCGCTTTGAACTTTGTGGCCAAGGCCTCTGCACCGATGCCCGCAGTGACAACGAATCCACCAAGGTAGTCGCTGCGTCCACTATCGACCGGAGCGACATAATCGGCAAGGGAACGATAATCCTTTTGCCCCTTGCGCTCCCATTGCTGACGAAGACAGTAAAGCCTCGTCAATTCATGCGAATGGGCCGCGTCGCTGTAAAGCACAATGTCATCATCATCACTGGCGGCTGGCCAGAATCCATAAACGGCATTGGCTTGAAGCGTCTTGTCGGCAATGATTTGATCCAGCAGCTGATTTGCATCATCGAAAAGCTCTTTTGCCTGGGTTCCCACCACCTTGTCATCAAAGATCTTTGGGTACTTTCCTTTCAATTCCCAGGTCATAAAAAAGGGAGACCAATCGATGTAAGGACGAATCTCTTCAAGGGGGAAGTCGCTCAATACCTTCACACCGGTAAATGAGGGTTTCTCGATTTGCACGGTGTCCCAATCGGTTGCAAACCGCTCTTCCAATGCTTCGGCATAGGTGACAAGCGTCTGCTTGCGATCTCGATAGCTGGCCGCCAACTGCTGCTGCAGCTTCTCGTTTTCGGCCATGAAGGTTTTCTTGTTTTCTTGACTGATCAGCTTTTCGACGACATTCACACTACGGCTGGCGTCCAACACATGCACCACGCCACCGTCGTAAGCAGGGGCAATTTTGACTGCGGTGTGTTTCGCGCTGGTAGTCGCGCCACCAATCAGTAGCGGGATATCCATCTTCTTGCGTTTCATCTCGCGAGCGACATGCACCATTTCGTCCAAACTGGGGGTAATCAACCCGCTGAGCCCGATGACATCGACATTATGTTTCTCTGCCTCTTCGAGAATCGTATCGCTCGAGACCATCACGCCCAGATCGATGACTTCGTAGTTGTTGCACTGCAGCACCACACCGACGATATTCTTGCCGATATCATGCACGTCGCCTTTGACGGTTGCAATCAGGAATTTTCCTCGCGCATCATCGTTTTCAACCCCTGCCTCGATCTTCTCTTGTTCCATGAACGGTTCGAGGTAGGCGACTGCCTTTTTCATGACCCGCGCCGACTTCACGACTTGTGGCAGGAACATTTTCCCGGCGCCGAACAGATCGCCCACGACGCTCATGCCGTCCATCAGCGGACCTTCGATCACTTGCAAACAGCGGTCGTAGTGCTGGCGAGCTTCTTCGGCATCTTCAACAATGTACTTGTCGATCCCTTTAATCAGGGCATGCTTCATGCGATCGGCTACCGCCGCGTCTCGCCAAGCCAAGTCTTCGCCGGACTTTCTCTTGCCCTTGCTTTTCACCGACTCGGCAAACTCGAGCATCCGGTCGGTCGCGTCGCTGCGACGGTTTAGTAGCACATCCTCGACACGTTCGAGCAAGTCCTTGGGGATCTCTTCATAGACTTCCAATTGGCCGGCGTTGACAATCCCCATATCCAATCCCGCGCGCACGGCATGATACAAGAACGCACTGTGCATCGCTTCGCGGACCGGATCGTTACCACGAAAGCTGAAGCTGATGTTGCTCACTCCGCCGCTTGTCTTTGCACCTGGACATACCTTTTTGATGCGACGAACGGCATTGATGAAATCGACCGCATAGTTGTCGTGTTCCTCAATCCCCGTTGCGACCGTCAAAATGTTCGGATCAAAGATGATGTCTTCCGGCGGGAAGCCGATTTCGTTGACCAGCAGATCATAGGCTCGCTTGCAGATTCGCACCTTATTCTCTTCGTCCGCGGCTTGCCCTTGTTCGTCAAAGGCCATCACGACCGCAGCCGCACCATATTGGCGCACCAAGCGTGCTCGTCGTAGAAACTCTGGTTCGCCATCTTTCAATGAGATCGAGTTGACAATCGCTTTGCCCTGAACGTTTTGCAAACCGGCCTCGAGAACCTCCCATTTGCTGCTATCAATCATCACGGGCACCGCAGCAACCACGTCATCCCCCGAGATCAAACGCAGATAACGAGTCATCGCCTCCACGCCATCGAGCAAGGCGTCGTCAAAGTTGATGTCGATCACCATCGCCCCGTTGAGGACCTGCTCGCGAGCAATCTCGACGGCTTCATCGTATTGTTCGTCACGAATCAATCGAGCGAATTTACGGCTACCGGCGACGTTCGTTCTTTCACCGATCATGGTGAACGGAATCTCGGGTCGCATCACCATCGGCAATTGGCCCGACAAACGGGTGTAGACGGGGCCGCTTGATTCTTGCTTGGGTTGCTTGCCCTGGACACGTTCCGCAATCGCTTGAATGTGTTCTGGGGTGGTCCCGCAGCAACCGCCAAGGATGTTGACCCAGCCGTTGTCGGCGTACTCGCCCACGATTTCCGCCATCGCCCGAGGGCCGAGGTCGAATTGGCCCATGTCATTGGGCAATCCCGCGTTGGGGTGGCAGCTGATGGGGATCCCCGTGGATTGTGACATCTCTTCAATGTGGCCGCGCATCACATCGGGTCCCAAAGCGCAATTCATCCCAATCGATAGCAGGGGAAAGTGAGCCAACGACGTGACGAAGGCCTCGACACTTTGGCCGCTGACAAACGTTCGGCCCCCTTTGTCAAACGTACCGCTGACCATGACCGGTACACGCCGACCGCCCGAGGCGAAGAACTCCTCGATCGCGAACAGACACGCTTTGAGATTCAGCGTGTCAATCGCCGTTTCCGGCATCAGCAGGTCTACGCCCGCTTCGACCAGCGAATCGACCTGAGCCCGGTAACTGTCTTTCATCTCGTTGAAAGTCGTGTCGCGGTGAGCGGGGTCTTCGACGTTGGTGCTGATCGCGGTCTGCTTGGTGGTCGGTCCAATCGATCCGGCGACAAAACGTGGCTTTTCAGGGGTCTGCTGGTTCCAGAAATCAACAGCGCTGCGAGCACAAGCCACCGCGGCGTGGTTGATTTCGTCGACCAATTCGAGCGGTAGGTCAAATTCAACCATTCCAACGGGCGAGGCCCCGAAGGAATTGGTTTCAATGATATCACTACCCGCCTTTAAATAGGCGTGGTGGATCTTGGTGATTTCCGCAGGGTGGGTCAGGCAGAGGATATCGGAGAAATTCTTCAAATCCTTGTGATGATTCGCGAAACGCTCACCACGCACAGCCGTTTCGTCGTACTTCAGCCGCTGGATCATGGTCCCCATTGCACCATCGAGCAGCAGGATTCGTTGGCGAACCAGTTCAGCGATCAGCGTATCAGTTGGCGTCGATTGAAGCATATTTCCGTGTGATTTCGTCGTTTGAATGCAAAAACGTGGGCTCTAACCCCAGTATCTTCTTCGTCTGTTCGCAGATTAACAAGGTGAACTGCCAAGAAACGGGGCATTCAATATTGCTCAGTCGGCCAACTTTGACTATTCCGCACATTCCGAAGGATCGGTAATGGCATCCTAAAGATCAAGACCGTTGCAGGCCGATCTAATTACCCGGAGTCCGGTATGGGTCCCCTTGTGGTGAATATCGGTTCGAAAGCAATAGAACGCTCCCATCGGGGCGCCTCGCACTCGTGTTTCAGGAAGATCACATGACCGTCTCGCCCAATCCAGCCCAAGACGGCAGACGCGGGCAGCTACCGCATCCAGCAGCCCCTGCGACCGGTGGCCCCGAATCGGACGCCTCCTTGCCGCCGACACTATTCCAGCTGCAGAATCTGTATCGGTCCTCCACCGCGCCTACGGCACAAGGGTGTGGGATGGCCCACGAGCCCATTTGTTCGCAAACCGACAACGTTCCACAATCAGCGAGCACCAAGCAGCCAGAACCGGCTGTTTCCCTAGACCAAGATCGACAAGCCAAGGTTCAGGCACCGGCCGAGCCAAATCGGCATCCGTCGGCCCCGTTAATCGTGGATCCGATTGCTTCGATTCCCCACGCTTCGAGTCCTCACGGTTCGAGTCCTCACGGTTCGAATCCTCACGGTTCGAATCCTCACAGTTCTGGGCCGATCCAAGAGGCGTCAGTGGGCGAAAGGGCGGCTGCCCCCGACGCGCCATCGGGCCGCGGCTGGGTCGAGTCGATGGGTTCACACAGCTTGGTCTTGGTGCTGCTGTTCGCGGTTGTGGTCGCCGCCTTGGTGGTGGGTCGACGGTCTCAAAACCGAGCGAATCAAGCTAATTCATCGGAAGGTGAGTCCTTTGAATTGGTGCCTCCCACCGATTTGATTTCGTTTGCCACCGCAGAAACGACGCCGAGTGAGATGTCCGATGAGGTTCCCTTGGTCGCCACACTGTCGGCGCCAATCCCTGAAGCCACCGCAGGTTCGACGCCGAGTGCTACCGACTCGCCGTTGCCTACGTCGCGAGCCGCGAATCGATCGGGTTCCGCAATGGCAACGACGGTCAGCGAGATGACCCCGGACGCCCGCGAAGCTCAAGTCAGTGAACTTGCGACAACGGCGCACTTCAGCAATCGGTATCCAACGGCAACGGACGAGATCGTGGCCCCCGAGGTGACTGCTCAGCCCGCAGCGATTCAGAGCTCGAATCCCCAGGATGATGATTACCCGGCGACCGCCACTCCGGACGGCATTTCCAATTGGGAAAACTATTTCCCAACCGGTTTCCCCGGACAATAAGTCTGGGCACCAACTGCGTGCCCAAGCTCGACTCGCCCCCGACCGCATGACATTTACTCCTCCCTTCGATCAACCGTTCACAGCTTGGTAGCGACCATGAATTCAAACAACCAAGGATTCGTCAAGGCATTTTCCCGACGAAATCGTCAAGCGGCCACCACCAACGTTGCATCCCAGGAACCTGACTCGGGGGTTTCGATGTCGGAAACGCCTGTTCGCGAGCAAACCACCAAACAGGTTTCCGCCGAAGCGGCAGCGACGTGGTGGATCGATGAAGCGGATGACAATCAGTATCGCGCAGATAGCGACCCTCAGCAGGTCGTTCCGAAACCGCACTTGGATGACGACATTCAACTGGCGGATGAGAACGATCAGATGATCACCGAGTCTTTCACGATCGGGACAGCCGAAAGTGACCAGTTGGCATCGCTCTACGGCCACTCTGAAACCATCACGATGCCCCAGCCACTTGAGACGTCGCCGCTTGAGACATCGCCGGATCAGACGTTGCCACTCGAGACGTTGCCACTCGAGACGTTGCCGCGGGAGACATTGCCACTCGAGACGTTGCCGAGCGAATCGAAACAGACCGGATTGCCCCCCACCGAATCGGCGTCTCCGGCGGGGAGCGATGCGTCGATTTCACAAAGCAATCAAGCGACGCGTGCAGATCAAGCACATGTTCGTTTCTCGATCAAACAGCTGAAGCCGAGAACGAAAAAGCAAAACTTTGCAGCGGAGCCATCCGATCCGCCATCGCAAACCGATGTGACGGTCGAGTCGTCGCAGCCAAGCCCCACCCTGATCCAACAGCCTGCCGCGCTGACTCACGCCGACGCACAGCAGGCGATCGAAGATGCGATGGCATCTGCGGCAGCCACCACCGTGTTTCGGCCAGCCTGGGAAGTGGACCAATTCGACTTGCCTGCCAATGTGGCGAAACTGTTCTTCAACGGTGAAATTTTTCAGCAGATTGCGGAACAGATGTTGGAGGCTGTCGACACCGGCTTGAGCAGCGTTTTGATCACCAGTGTCCATGGGGAAGAGGGGCGAAGCACCGTTGCGATGGGCGTCGCGATGGCGGCGGCCGCAGCCGGAATTCGAGTCGCGTTAGTCGATGGGGATACGATTGCGCCGACGCTCGTGGATGATCTATGTCTTGATGTGGAAGCGGGGTGGTTGGATGCGATTCGCGATGGACAACCCCTCAGCAGCGTTGCCGTTGCGGGGCTCGAAGACGGCGTGACCTTCTTGCCATTGTTCGGAACCGACATGGCGGATCAAGCAAAGCCCTATGAAATCCAGCAACTCCTCAAAACGCTTAAACAGCACTTCGACTTAGTGATTGTGGATGGCCCCATCGGTGAATCCGACGACGCGACATCGTATGCAACGTCGGTTGAAAGCGCAATGATTGTCCGCGATGTGGAACACACCGACGCGGACGAAGTCAAACGCTTGGCGACCCGCTTGATGCAATCCGGCATTCAAGGCGTTGGCGTCATAGAAAACTTTGCCTAAAACGGTGCCCCTTCGGCAAGTCCGTTTTTTCAGCAGCATTCACCGGAGGAACAGCACGCATCGGCGACGGGCAGTACCGGCGTCCGCGTGATGCGTTTCTTACCATCGGCTTCGATCCGAATGAATTGATCGCGGTAAGGATCTTCGTTGATCCTGCGAAAAGTCGCTTCGTTGACCGCCGTTGGATCCGCTCGCCAGAATTCTTCACCAAACTCATCTCGCACCGCCGCGAACGGGCCACGATAGATCACCGTGTGATTCTTAGCTTCGTCCGTTTCCAAGGGCACTTCCCCCTTGTAGGCAATCACGGTTGCCGAACGGAACTCGATCTCTTCGACAACTTGCCAGGGCTCTTGTTGCAACGCCACCATTTCCACACCATAGAAACCGGCTTCGACAAACGCGTTGACGAAATCGGTATCACGGAACGCGCCTGAAATACAGCCGCTCCACATCTGTGGGTCTTGTTGCAAATGCATTGGAACTTCTTGGTCGCAAACGATGTCACTGATCACGGCTCGCCCTCCGACCCGCAGGACGCGGTGAATCTCTTCAAATAGCACTGCTTTTTCAGCCGGATCGACCAAGTTTAGAACGCAGTTGCTGACAACCACATCGACCGATTCCTCTGGAATCATCGGTGCTTCGTGGCGCAAGCTTGCGAGGAACGCTTCGAGGGTTCGAAGCGAGGCTTCATCGCTGACCGGATGCTGCTTGAGGTAGGCATCGACTCGGTCGCGGTCAATCGTCATGTCCTGAATACGGCCTTTAAGGAACGTGACATTGTCATAGCCAATCTGCTTGGCAACGGACCCTTGGCTAGCGCGAGCGAGTGCGAGCATGTTGTCGTTCATGTCCACGCCGATCACACGCCCAGATTCGCCAACGACTTGAGCCGCAATGAAGCAGATTTTGCCCCCGCCACTCCCCAAATCCAAGACAGTTTCACCCTTACGAACGTACTTCGACGGGTCGCCACAACCGTAATCTCGGTCGATGACTTCTTGCGGGATCACTTTCAAGTACTGGGCATCATAATCGACCGGACAGCAAAGCGCCGGTTCCACCGCCTCGGCGGCCGCCGAATACCGCGAGGCGACTACCGATTCGGTGTTGGTAAGGTGTGACATCTCTTCTATTTCCGTAAAAAGTGGACTTCTGTATTTGTGACAAAGCTTGGATCGCGTGAGCGTGCCGTCTATGATACGGCATCGCTCCGGTACACCAATCCCCTCCATTTAGGCTCGTCGCCAAGGCACGATGTCCCATTCTGCTTTCGCCAACTCGGTGCGATTGGCATTTGATCAGGGAACGCTGACCCTTTCCGGCGTTTCCGAGTCGTTACTCAAGCGATTGTGGGAACCGAATATCTGGGTGAGCGACCCACGGTCAAAGGGTTGGCGGACCGACGCGATTCACTACGGTGAGGTCGCCAAGCGGTTTTCTTTGCATTTAGCGGCATCTTGGATCGACGACGTTGCAGATTGGAAGCCGGTCGTATTTCCGAGGCAGAACCTGCACTCGCTTCGTCGCGATCAAGCCGACGCCGTCAACGCTTGGTTCGCCACTCGTCGCGGCGTCGTCGTGATGCCCACGGGGACGGGGAAAACCGAGGTTGCACTCCACGTGATCGCTCGACTCGGCGGCAGTGTCTTGGTGGTGTCGCCCGTGCGTGATTTGATGTACCAATGGCATGATCGGATTTTGGCCGCCACCGGGATTGACGCCGGAATCATTGGCGACGGAGTTCATCGCGTCAGCCCGATCAGCGTGACCACGTACGACAGCGCGTCGATCCATATGCCGAGAATCGGCAACCGATTCCAACTTGTTGTGTTTGACGAATGCCACCATTTGCCCGGTTCGGTCCGGCAAGATGCTGCCCGAATGAGTGCCGCCCCCTTTCGGCTTGGATTGACGGCGACACCACAGCGACGTGACGGAATGGAAGTGCTTTTGGACGAATTGATCGGACCGCGAGTTTACACTCAAGCGATCGAGTCGGCGCGGGGCAAGACATTGGCTCACTACGACATCGTGCGAATGTCGGTGCACCTGTCGGAGGAAGAACGCGAGCGTTACAAGATGCTTGGGAGAACGGTAGCAAACTTTATCGCTGAACGGCGGGTCGACGACCCTGGCTACGATTGGCAAACGCTGTGCCGTGACAGCGGCAGTGACCCCAAGGCTCGGGCGGCCATGTTGGCGTTCCATGCCAAGCGATCGATCGAAGACCGGGCAACCGACAAGCTTCGTCTGATTGAAGATTTGTTTCGGCTACATGCCGGAGAACCGGTGATCGTGTTTTGCGGTTCCAACGCCATGGCGCGTGATGTTTCGCTACGGTTCTTGGTTCCCTGCCTGCTAAGCCATTGTCGCAAACGCGAACGGAAAGAAATCCTGGCGGGTTTTCGTGAAGGTCGTTACCCTGTGATCGTAGCGAACCGTGTGCTCGATGAAGGCGTCGACTTGCCCGAAGTGAATGTAGCCATCGTCGTGGGCGGGGGAAGCGGAACACGACAAGCTTTGCAACGACTCGGTCGTGTCCTGAGGAAGAATCGTTTCGGCCGTGCCTGTTTCTACGAGATCGTCACCTCGGGGACTCGCGACGAAATCCGTTCGCGGGACCGACGACGCAGTGACGCTTTCCGGAAAAAATGATGTTGACGAAAGAACAATCGATTCTCCATTTCGACTTTCAAAACCAACGAGTCCATCCCGATCGGCTGACTCGAAAGACGCACGCACATTACCTGCCGCTCGCTCAACAGATGTTGGCAGCCTATCGCCAAGGCGTTGGGCAGCCACGTAGAACATTGCACAAAAGTATTCGGCTGATTTTGCAAAACACCGACGATTGTTCAACTCGTCGTATTGCGGCGTTCTGCAAACTGCTTGACGACGCAAGCGAGTACCGCAAGGACACGGCATCCAAAGCAGCCAAGTTAAGGGAACGAGTCTTCTTGCTGGCCGCTACAAAGCATCCATTGGTGCAAGCGACGGATCAGCTTTTCGATCATGCCGAATCGGAAGTCAAGCAACAAATTGCCAAAGAACTCAATAGGGAATGGGACGAGATCGAATCGGTGTTGTTCAACGATGTGATCGAATTCCACCCGCTGATCCAACCGCCAAAGGAATTGGACGCCGGCGGACTCCTTCGCTGCTACAACGTCGCACAGACGCAGGCAGCGTTGTACGGAGCGTTGTCCATGACCGTTTGGGCTGAGCGAGACTTCAAGCAAATCATGCGATACGCCAAACTTGCTCGTTTGATGCACAGCATCGAACCGCATGGCACCGGCTATCGACTCCGTTTCGATGGACCTGCATCGGTGGTACGAAGCACGCGTCGCTATGGAGTTGCATTGGCCAAATTCCTGCCTGGCTTGTTGTCAGCCGAAGGTTGGAGAATGCAAGCGACCGTGCTGGGGCCGATGCAGCAACGCTATGCCCTGCGTTTATCCCCTCGCGATGGGTTGCGAAGCGAGGTCCGAAACGACGATTTCGACAGCGATTTAGAAAAGTCGTTCTACGAAGCATGGCAGCAGGCTGAGACCGCTGGATGGGTGCTGCTGCGTGAGGCAACGATTCTGCATCAGGGCCAATCCGTCTTTATGCCCGACTTTACGCTGCGCCATCCGATTCATGGCGATGTCTTGTTGGAAATCGTGGGGTTTTGGACTCCTGAATATTTGCAGGAGAAGGGCAGGACGCTGAATCGGTTTCGTGATTCCGGTCGCATCCTGCTGGCGATTTCCCATTCGGTAGCAGAATCGATTCCCGAGCTGGGGATGCCACGAATCGAGTACAACACGAAACTGTCACCCGCAAGGGTGTTGAAGTACTTGAAGACCCTCTGACAGCCAAGCCGTCGCAGGGGACGTCGGCGAGAGCATCAAGAACGACGTTGATGGGAATCGAAAAAGACGCCGTGCTTGTGGCGGATGATTTCGCCTTCGACCAGATAGATGACATCCTCGGAAATGCTCTCGGCTAAATCGGCAATCCGTTCAATATGCCGTGAAGCACTAAAACAATTCACCGCGGGTTCAATGCTCTCAGGATCATGAACCATCGTCTCGTGCAGTTGGTCAATGACGATTCGGTTAAGTGTGTCCACCATGGCATCGGTACGAATGACGTCGGCTGCCTTCGCCGGATCGTCTTCCACAAAGGCGTCAAGTGCATTTCGGACCATCTCGTTGGCAATCGCGACCATCTCGGTCAACTCTTCGGGTGCCTTAAACAACGGATGCAGATCGATGGCTCGTGCGCGTTCCGCAATATTGCACGCCAAATCGGCCATCCGTTCCAAGTCGCTGTTAACTTTAATCACCGTGATCACACGCCTCAGATCGCTGGCGACCGGTTGGTAGAGAGCCAGCAGCTTGAGGCATTCTTCTTCAATAAGGATTTCCGTATGGTCGACCTCCTCGTCGCTGGCGATCACGCGATCAGCCAAGTCCGTACGACGTTCCACCAGCGCACGAACCGCCAATTGGATCATTTGCTCGACTTTTCCGAATTGATCGACCAGTGATTGCCGTAACGCATCGAGGCCACGTTGAAGGTGTTTTGACATTGCAGAGGAAGTGTTGGAGTTTGCGCTTCAGCGCGATGGGTAGGGGAGGTTCAAGCTTCGACTTTGAAATACGTTCCTAGCGGACCGTCAGCATCAAATTTCAGGGTCGTGGATCTTGTTAAAGATCCTATGACACGGGGATCTTTGACAAGATCCACTACCAGCAACCCTAATTCTTCGTTGTGACGCACCACTAGCCAAACTTACCGCTCACGTAGTCTTCCGTTTGTTTGTCCGCGGGCTGAGTAAAAATACGTTCGGTATCGGCAAACTCAATCAAACGACCTTCAAAGAAAAAAGCGGTCTTATCACTCGATCGCGACGCTTGTTGCATGTTGTGAGTCACGATGATGATGGAGTATTGTTTGCGCAGTTCGAAGATCAAGTTTTCGATCGCCAAGGTGCTGGCGGGGTCAAGCGCGCTGCAGGGTTCATCCATCAACAACACTTCGGGGCCAACCGCAATCGCACGCGCGATGCAAAGTCGTTGTTGTTGACCGCCCGATAAACCCAGTGCGGAACCATGCAAACGGTCCTTCACTTCTTCCCAGACGGCCGCTTTTCGCAAGGACCATTCCACCAATTCATCCAACTCACTCTTGCTCAATTTCATATGCAAGCGTGGACCAAAAGCGACGTTGTCATAGATGCTCTTGGGAAACGGATTCGCTTTTTGAAAAACGATCCCCACGCGTCTGCGCAGATCCACGGTGTCCGTTTCTTGGCTGAGCAAATCCAAATCGCCAAGCCGCACGGTTCCGGTCGCCCGCGCCGACAGCACAGTATCGTTCATACGGTTGAACCACCGCAGCAGCGTGCTCTTTCCACAACCACTGGGGCCAATGAACGCGGTGACATGGTTCTTGGGAATGTCGATCGTGATCGAATGCAGGGCCTGAAAGTCGCCGTACCAGGCCGACAAGTCTTGGGTGCAAATAGCCGCTTCAAGTGGTTCGGAAGCCGTCGGGGCGGTTGGTTTTGCCGTTGGCTTGGTCGCAGGAATTTCGTTCATCAAACCGATCGATTCAGTGTCTGGCGATAACATGACGGGTCAATTCACTCCTCTTTCGTTGAACAGGTGAATGCTTGTCTTGGTGCGACAAAAGGATCCGCGAGCGGTAACTCGTTTCTTGCGGCCTTGCCGCCCGTTGTGAATAAGTACTCAGCTCAATGGCTTTTGCATTCGGTGACGAATCAGTACCGCCACAGCGTTGAACGAAAGCAGAATGCCCAGCAAGATAACAATCCCGCCGGCTGCAAGCGAGTGGAACTCATCTTGAGGTCGGCTGGTCCAGTTGTAGATTTGAAGCGGCATGACCGTATAACTGTCCATCAGATGTTGAGGCGAGGTTCGAATGTACACGATCCCCGCAATGATCAAAATCGGTGCCGTTTCACCAATCGCACGACTCATGGCCAAGATCGAACCGGTCATGATCCCCGGAATCGCCGAGGGCAAGGTCACATTCCAAACGACCTGCCAAGGCGTCGCTCCGATCCCGAGCGCCCCATCTCGCAACGACGACGGAACCGCGCGGAGCGCTTCCTGAGTGCTGATGATGATCACGGGCAGGATCACCAGCATCAGCGTCAGTGCTCCGGCCAACACGCCACGCCCAAGCGGTAATTGGAAATAGTACCATGCCTTTTCGCTAATGCGTCCCGGGACCGCCGCCGAATCGATGCTGGTTGCCAACACTTCGGGATCGGTCGGCAAATCTCCCATGGCATCGGCCACATGCACCTCGACGGGAACCAAACCCGCCACGCTGTTTTCGTACGCCATCATCCCTTCGGTCGGCACGGTCGGTGGATTGGTACGGTTTTCAACCGGCACAAGAAAGTACCGTTCATCCACCTCATCACTCATCATCAAAAAAGGATCGCTGCCCAGGTTCGAGAATTGGTCATAATAGGTTGCTCCCCACTCCCAAACGGCTGCGCCCGGTTGCGTTGCATTCCCGAAAAGCGAGAACATCGACACGAACGCAGTCAAGCCCAAGATGCCATAGACCACGCTCGGTACCCCTGCAAGGTTGCTGATGTTCAGCTGAATGAGGCTATAGGACCATGCAGCGACTTTGGTTCGCGGCTTGAATTCTTCAAGCAATACCGCGGTTGCAACACCAATCGGCAACGTGATCAGTGCACACAAGCTGCAAATCCAAATCGTCCCCATCAACGCAGGAAACATACCGGCTTCGCTTGGTTCAGGCTCCGGAGTGCCCGAGAGCAAGGTCCATGAAATCACCGGGACGCCTTGCACCACAATCGAAGTCAACAAGGCGACCAAGACAAGAACCGAAACGGTTGCGATGGCGATACAGAGCCAACGAAACGCACGATCCTTTTGCATCCTCGATCGATTGCTGGCCGGTTCGGCATTCTTCAGTCTCGCTTCAATGTCCTCTTCGTTCGTTGTTGGTGAGCGGCTCATTCGTATGTCTCCCGGAAACGTTTGCGGATTACATTTCCAATCAGCGTCAACGAAAGCGTCATGACGAAGAGTGTGAAGGCGACCGCATACATGGAATAGTATTCGGTGCCAAAATTCGACACATCACCACCTGCCATTTGGACCATGAAGCCGGTCATCGTTTGAATTTCGTCGCGCGGATCAAGGGTCATTTGTGGGCGACTTCCAGCGGCGAGGGCGACAATCATCGTTTCACCAATCGCTCGAGCGATCGCCAGCAAGAACGCACTGATAATCCCGCTCAGCGCCGCTGGCACAATGACCTTCACCGACGTATCGAAGCGAGTCCCCCCCAAACCATAGGCGGCGTCTCGGAGCGAGCTAGGCACCGCTTGTAGCGCGTCTTCGGCGAGAGAGCAGACCGTCGGGAAACAGAGAATCCCAACCGCGATCCCGGCACTCATCGCGTTGTAAACGTTGAAGCCACCATGCAGCCACTGCAAAATCGGTGTGATCGTGGTCAAAGCGAAAAAGCCATACACGACCGTTGGGATCCCCGCCAACACCTCGAGCACTGGTTTGAGGACGCTTCGTACGCGACGCGGAGCATACTCGCTTAAATACACCGCGGTGATCAAACCGAGCGGCAATGCAAAACACATTGCGATCGCAGTGATCAACAACGTGCCACTGATCAGCCCCCAAATCCCGAAACTCTTGGTCGCACCCAGCAGCGGCGTCCATTGAGCCGATCCAAGGAAGTTCTTTAGGCTGACTTCTTCAAATCCAAAGAACGTGATCGTTTCGCTCAGCAACACGCCAATGATTGCGATGGTAATGAGCACCGAGAAGATGCCACAACAAATCAGCACAAAGAAGATCGCCTTCTCTTTCAAACGGACCGTCGCCAGACTTCGGCGAGGGCGAACAAAGAAGCTGCGAATCCGCTCCTCGGCCGGCACGTGCGTTTCCATGACGGTGGACATCTAATTGACAAGCGTTTCAGTCGTGTAAATCTCGGTCACCGCACCCGATCGTTTTTCCATGTCCTTGGTCAAGTAATGCGTCCCTGTTTTCCCTTGCCGGCAATGATTCATGGCTTCGGCGTACACGGATTTGGGTAGGGGAACATAGCCCGTTTGGGTCGCCAAGTCAGCGGCGTTCTTCAAGTAGTAGGCAACAAACTGTCTGACTTCGGGACGCCGAAACGAGCGAGCGTTGATGTAGATGAAAAGCGGACGGCTGAATGGTGCGTAAGTTCCCTTCTCGATCGTGGCAGCAGTCGGCAATACGGGTTCCTTCAATTCAGGATTCACGATGGCGACCGATTTCAACTTGTCCTTGTTTTCTTCGTAATAGGCGACGCCAAAGAAACCGATGGCATTTGGTGAACCGGAAACGCCCGTGACCAGAACGTTGTCGTCTTCACTGGTGCTCATGTCCGAGCGCAATGAACCGTCATCGCCTGCAACGACCTCTTTGAAGTAATCAAACGTTCCCGAATCTGTCCCCGGTGCAAAAATTTGTATGGGATTATTGGGCCAACCTTGACGAACTTCGGCCCATGTCTTTGCGGCCCCAGAACTCGTGAAGATTTTCTTGATCTCGTCAATCGTTAGATGATCCACCCAGTTGTTGCCTTTGTGAACCACCAGCGTCAAACCGTCATAGGCTACGGGAAGTTCAAAGAAGTCAACTCCTGCGTCCTTCGCTGCTTCGAATTCCGTGGCCTTAATCGGGCGAGATGCGTCGGAGATGTCGGTTTGGCCAACCGTAAACCGCTTGAAACCGCCCCCAGTTCCAGAAACACCGACATTAACTTTCACCTTTGGGAAAGCTCTCGTGAATCCGCTTGCTGCTGCTTCGCTGATCGGATAGACGGTACTACTACCATCGATCTCCACCCTGCCCAGCAGGCCGGAATTTTGGGCCGAAACCGACCGGGATCCGAGGGTGATTGCCACCAGGGCGATCATCAAGTGAAAAATAGACTCACGTTTCATCTGAGTACTCTGCATTTTGAGTTGGGAAAGGTCACTCGAGCGACTTCGACTTGACACTTGCCATGTAGGCTAGCAGTCGACGTCCCAACACACGAGGCAGAGTTGTGTTATGAATCCGTGAAGATTGTGTTAAGAAATGCGAAAGACGGGGGTGGCGACGCTCCCTCGCTCTATTTCCCTTCGGTTGCCAGCTTTCGGAAATAGGCTTCGATGGCTTCGCGGTAGTGGGTTGGCAAATCGCGGCTGATCTGTTGCAGTGCTTCTTGTCGCTGTGCGGGAGGCAAATTGCCCCATCCCTCGCCATCTTTTCTTTGCTTGGGGTCAACGTCGCCGTTGCCATTGGCTCCCGCGATTCGACTGTCTTCCATCGGCGTTCCCTGTTGCTGGCCTTGGCCGTTCTGACCGCCCGCGGATTGGTTCTGTTGCTGTTGTTGCTGTTGCTGCTCGATCTTGTCAATCAGTTTCGTCAGCTTGTCGATGATCTGTTGCTCCCGCTTTTCCACCTCTTCATCGGTGCGTCCCAGATCCAAACGCCGCGAAACATCGGTCATGATCCGCGAGATTTCGTCAAGCGAATCCTCTTTGAGTGGTTTGATGTCCGCAATCATCATCTGAGCGGTTCGAGTAAAGCGAATGGGAGATTCGTCCTCGTTTTCAAGAAGGCGCCGGAGATCCGCCAAGGCTTCCGTCTTCATCAACAAGGCGTGATAACACGCACCGCGATAGAACAACACCGCAGCGGGGTCAATCGATTCGGTTGCATCGACTTCCGCAATCACTGGAAGCGCTTCGTCATACAAACGACTGCGGACGAGCTCGCGGCCAAGCCACGTTCGTAGGGTCATCCGAAGCGTTTTGGATAAAGATTCAATCTCGCCATAGGTGGGAGCATTGGGGTCGATGCTGGCCCCCGCCTGCGCCAAACTCATCTCGGTTGAGATCACCAAGGCGTCGACCGACGGCACGATCCGTCGCACGCTGGCGACATACGCATCGAGTGGATCCATATCCCGCTTTTCAATCGCCGCGATGAACTGTTCGGACGCTTGATCCATGGCAAGGGGCAAAACGCCAATTTCATCAAGTGACGACCGCAGCATCTGAGACATTTGGGCAACATCGTACCGCTGCCAGCTCGATCGTCGCTCGAAGGCATCGTCGCCAAACGCTACCGAAGTCGCAACAATGGCCGCCGCG
This sequence comes from Novipirellula artificiosorum, assembly GCF_007860135.1. Classification (NCBI taxonomy): domain Bacteria; kingdom Pseudomonadati; phylum Planctomycetota; class Planctomycetia; order Pirellulales; family Pirellulaceae; genus Novipirellula; species Novipirellula artificiosorum. Next base: position 1,407,681 of record NZ_SJPV01000001.1, on the reverse strand, counting down.
AAGTAGACGCATGCGGCAACCGAAAACTTGATTGAACAGGGGGTCGGACAGACCCAAACGGTGGCCGAGGGCTGAGCGGCTGCCCAAGTTTTGGGCAGATCCGTCGATCGAGATGCGTTAAAAACAGCCACGGGCATCCTCGGGTTTTGTTACTGGTTTCGCTTCAATACCAAATCTCGAGCGATCTGGTACAGACGATTTTGCCGCAGCGACAAGTCTTGTAGCAGCGGCAGCGTTTCGGCGATCGACGATTCGCCCGTTTCGAGAAGTGCCGAGTAGCGTGAGGTCGTCGTTTTCACTCGCTTTTCCATCGTACGCAGCAACTTCAATTCCGCCAACGCTTCGACCAGCGGCTGTTCCTCCTGCCCCCCCTGTTGGGGTTCGCCCTGCTGCTCCTGTCGTTTCTTCTCTAAATCCCGCTGCGCCTTTTGCAAGGCCTCAATCATTTCTTCGAGAGCGGCCAAAATATCCGTCTGGATCCCCTGCGTGACCGCATCAATCTTGGTTTCGCCCAATCGCTCGGCTACATGCGTGGTGTCCAAGCGAATTTGCGAAACGACCTCCGGAAACGCGACACTGGATCCTTCTTCTCGCAATAGTAGCATCGCCCGATCCGCTTCGAGGGTGATTTTTTTTTCTTCAAAGGCCAAATCGCCCGCTTTCAGGTCGGTTTGCCGGTTTCGTTGTGCTTTTGGAGTCGCAGCCAGCGCCACGGTATCGTCAAGCACCTTGGACTGCATCGCCGCCATTCGGCGCAGTCGAGCTTCCAACTTCGCCAGCTCTCGCTGCATTTCTTCCTCACGAAGCTGACGCAAAATGCGTTCCAATCGGTCGATGGCCGCCCGCAAATTTTCTTCCGCTTCCCGCTGACGCTCCGACGCTTTGTCGCGCTGGCTGGTTTCGAGCTCCTTTTCCGCTTCCTGCATTTTCTCAATCGCCTTTTGCAGCTGCTGTTGGGCGAGTTGTTCGGGCGATTGAGCTTGCTGGGGGGGTGATGGTTCCGAGGGATTGGCCTGCGGCGTTTCCCTTGGCTGATCTGGATTTGGCTCGGATTCGCTCTCGGGATCAGCCTGCTGGTCCGACGGCTTCGATTGCGGTGGTGACGGCTTCGAGGAAGAGGGTTTGTTTGGCTTCGAATCGTTCGGCTTTTGAGCGGAATCGGATTCCGGCTTTTCGCCAGCCGGATCGGATGGCTTGTCTGGGTTGGTTTCCTTTTCGTCGGGAGTGGCTTGGTCGGAACTCTCGTCTTCGGAGGACTCCTTCGGTTCCTGTTCGGCGTCGTCATTTTGCGACAGCTCGGCTTTGAGTGCTTCGCTCCGCTCGGTGATGGATTTCTGTTCGGCTTCGACCTCTTTCATGTCGGCGCCGTTCTCCGTCCTCGAACGCGTGCTACGCTCGGCACGCTCGACCCGTTTCAAGTTCTTGATCAAGTTTGCGATACGTTCTTTTTCATCACGAATGCGCTTTGAACGATCTTCACTCATCAACAACTGCAACAAGCTTTCCAGCCCCTCTTTCGCATCGGTTTGGTTATCGACCGCTTCTTGGAACCGCTGGTTCAGCAAAGCCGCAGAGGCGGTTTGAAGTTTATTCAGCACAAACTGGTCGCGTGATTGACGCGCTGCACGGCGCAGCAGCGCCGCGCGTTCGGGATTCTCGGTGGATTCCATTTCCGCCAATCGCAGCAGCAACTCTTCGAGTCGTTCGTAGCGACCGGCGACTCCCGATTGACGTTGCGGTAAATTCGTTTCTTGGGCCAGCGTGTTAGCCATCGAAACCAACAGGGTAACGACCACAATGGCGATTCGCGGCAAGTGCTTGGGCAGTTTCATGAGCATTCTTTTAGGGGATCCGAAGACTATTTAAACAAATCCATGACTCGCTTCTTCTGCTCTTTTTTCGTTTCCTCAAGCAGCGTCGTTTCGTCCTCGATCAACTGACGAACCATATCAAGGATTTCGTTGTAGCTTTCCAGGTCAAGCATCTTTTCCAACACCGCGGTCAATTGCAGCAGGACCTCTTCCGCGGTTTGAACCGAATCCGTCGCTTTCGCGCTCGCTTCAACGGGCTGATCTCGCAGCGTTTCGAGTTCCCGAATTTGGCGTTTCAGCGTTTCCAGCGGTCCTCCAACGATGTTCTTCAGCGGATCACGCACGCCGGATCCGATCCGTTCCCGGCGATCCGCCGAATCCACACGATTGTTGATCATTTCTTCAAGCAAATCGTCAAGCGATGCAGCGATCCCAGTGAGTTCCTCGGACGTCTTGTTCGCCTGAAGCCCTGATTGTTGCACCCGAAGCCGTCTCACTTGCTTGGCATGCGTCGCGTCGTTTTGGTCGCCGAGAGCCCCCGCAGCATCCTCGCCCAATTCACCCTCCACGACGTCTTCGAATCCTTGCGAACGCAATAGATCGAGCGTGTCTCGTAAATGACGGGTCTCATCGATGGTTTGTTCCAACCGCGTTCGTAGGCCGAGTTCGCGCCGCTCCAAAAGTGCCAGCAACTTCTCAGGTGTGACGATCTGCAAACGGAAGAGCTCGCTACGCGTCAAATGCGGCTGTCCGAGGTCGTAAGCATCGTCAGCTTCGGCAAACACGCTGATGGCTTCGTCCGGACGGAGCTCAGGCAAACGCCCCGATGCAGCATCGTCTCGCAAGTCGATTTCGGAATTCGCATTTCCTGCGCGATCCCACCTCAATGGCACGCTGACCGAGGCGGACTCGTTCGTCCACGCTGCGTCGGCAGACTCGGTGGGGGCGGCGTCGCTCTTCCCTGGCTCTGCCTTGACCATCGTCGCAGCGGTCACTTGCAACGACTCGACCCCGTAGTCGTCGGTTGCCACAACCTCAAACGGGATCTTGGCGATCGGAGTCACCGCAGTCCCGATCCCCTTCAGCCGCAATCGTACTTCGGGGGCCTCGTCGGTGATCACGCCAAGGTAGTAGCGATAAGGGGCCTGAGCCGAAATGCCCTCCCAATCTCGTGGCACGATCCGAATCGCCGTCGCACGGCTAAAATTCTCGATCATAACTTGGTTTTGACGGTGATCCTTGTTGGGTGTCAACTCAATCGCTTCGGTCGCGCCGGAATCGGTCCGCAGCACAACATCGGACTCACTCAGCGGAACATTGCTTGTGGCCGTCAGGACAACGTCGCTACCTTCGCGAAGCCGAAGTCCTGCTTGATAACGGGTTTGCAAGTCATAGGAAGAGGAACCCTCACTGCGCAGGTAATCGGGATAGCGGACCGAGACCTCCATGTTCGTGATAGCAGGTGGGGTGACCGCGTCGATCTGGTATTCCGCTAATCGATCATCAAGCCCACGAACGCTGATCGAGAGCGATTCGCTTAACCCCGCCAGTGGCGGACCGTCAAGCACAAACGATTGATAACCGTCAACCACGCGACCGATTCGCCGCATGTTGGATTGTCCCCGCGTGCCATCCTCGCTGCGATAATAGACGGTGCAAACCACCGGGACTTCGGCGTCGTCGGCCTTGGCACGAATTCGAAGTGTTCCGCTGCTACCCTTAGGCAGTCGGAGCTTGTTGTCCACGAACGGAATCAATTCAGGGGGCAAGGCATCTTCTTCCGCAGCAGAGATCACCGGTAACTCGATCCCGACCATCTCAAGATGAGCGCGTCTTGGCCAGGGTTCATTCGAAAGCAGCGTCAAACGGCCCGCCGCTCGGCCGAATGCTTGGGGGCTGATCAAGAGCAGCCCGATTGCTGCCAACGCCAATGGCGCGACCAGCATCGATTTGCGCAGGATCGGTTGCCACGAAAAGACTCGATGCGTCTCGACTTCGTCGATGGCTGCGGCTGTCTGTCGGTGGACGCGTTGAAGCAACTCGGGCGAATGCGAATCCCCTTCCCGTGTCGCTTCACTTAACTGGACCGTCGTGATCAGCCGGCCGCCAAGGTTAGGATGTTGACGTTCGACCAACAGCGCCAAACTGTCGTCCGGAAGCGGCCGACGTAACCGACCCATCAACATTCGAGCGGTGATCGCGATGACCGTGCCCGCAACCAACATCAACAAAATGGCTCTCGCCAGCGGCGGCATCTCTGTCCCGCCAAGTAACACGGGGCCATAATCCAACGCCAATCCAATCCAAAATGCGGTCAAAATGACCGCGGCGATTGCTAACAAAGAATCAATGACGACATAGCGGCGAATCTGTTGCCGCAGCAAATCGATCAATTCGCGAAGTTTCGGATCAAGCGAAGACGGTTTGGCCATCGAGAAAAACAATCGAAAGGAAAGGCAATGAAAAGGGCGCCAAGATAACGTAGTTTAGCATAGTGTCGAATTGCGAACACGGCTCACCATCGTGAACCCACCTTCTTAGCTATAGCAAAGCAGCCGCGGCGTGCTCACCAACGACGAAAGCCCTATGCCAACCGGTGGAGTCGCCTTGTCACCCATTCCATGGTCAGCATCATCGCAATCAGCCACATCAGCACGACGTTGCGGCGACGATTGAAATCGATGTCAGGGGTGCCAGGCAAGATCGTGGTTTGCGGTTGCGGTTTTAGCTCTGCCGTCAATGTTTTTCTGACCTGATCGTTGGTCGTATCGGGATCGACGGCGGTGTAAACACCCGCGGTCATCTCGGCGAGTTGTTTGAGTTCCCCATCGTTCCGTCGCGGTCGCTCGAGTTCTACGGTCGGCAGCCGCACCTGCACGCTTTGACGAAGGACTTGTTCCTCTAATGCATCACCGAGCGTTAGCAACAATTCATAGCTTCCCGCTTCGCGAACGACAAAACGACCGCCGTAGGTACCCGGTCGGGGCTCGCCTTTCAGCGGCAACAGCGAGATATCTTCGATACGGCCACTCGGGGACAACAACTTGGCTGCGACTTGGGGGACGTCGAGGGGTTCGAATTGGTCGTCGCTCAGAATGGCACGCACCGTGACCGTTTCCCCGACCATCGCTCGCGATGTATCGACCAGCAACACACCTCGGGTACTGTCACGCATCAAACGGCCTTCACTCACCCAGCGGACCAACTTGGTGTAGTAGCTATCGAAATAAGCATCACTTTCCCCGCGCAGTCGCCAGATCTCACCGCTGCCCTGAAAGTAGACGCGACCCGCACCGTAGAAATGCGATGCCAAATAAACAGGCAGCGATCCGCCAACCTCGGTGGTGGGATCGGAAAAGTAGGCATAAACCTTGGCACCGGGTTTTGCCGTTTTCACGCCAACGAAATCGTAGACACCGCCAAATTGTTCCCAAGCATCAAAACTGTCGGCCGGATCTTCCGCAATCCATAAAAACTCAGCTCGCCGCGCTTCGGGGGTAAATTGGAAAGGCCACGAATTCTCGCCACCTTGCCGACCGCCTGCGAGTAGAGCTCCACGCGTCGACAAATTGACCGGGAAGAACCCCGAAATGCGGCTCACCCGCGGATCGGTCCTCAGCCTTGTCCATTGGGGATGGTAGACCGGCCCCGCGATCAGGATCAGTCCACCGGCTTGCTGGCTAAGCCATCGATCGAGCAGGTCAAGCGAATCGGCATTGATCGCTGTCCAATCGGGATCGAACGCGATGATCGTATCGTACTCGAACAATTCCTCTGGCTTCGCGGGGAACTGATCGAGCACGCGATCGGCATCTTGACTCATGCCGGGTCTTCCCGTTTGCAACCAAACATGAAGCTCGATCGACTTATCACGAAACAACAAGTTTCGCACGAAACGGTATTCGCGAGTTGGCCCCCCGGCGATGGCGAGGACGCGCAACTTCTTCGCCACCACTTCGTATCGAGCGGATCGGGCATCGTCACGTTGGTTCTGGTCTTCCTCGGGTGCAACAACACGAATCGCCAAGCGGCGACGGCCCACGGTCTCGGGTTCGATCTCGAAGCGGACGGAGGTCAACGTTCCGTCGCTGGCGACTTTCACTTTTTGACTATCCACCACTTCCCCAAAACTCGTTGAGGATTCGTCCGCTGCATTCATGCCACTGGTAGCCGAAGGATCAAGTTGGTCCAGCAATTGAACATCGACTTCCAGGTTGTTTGGCCCGCTGGCTTGTAGCATCGCAGTAACCGCGAATTTATCACCGGGGTAGACGCGTCGCGGAGCGTCAAGATCGACGACCCGTACGTTCACTGGGGCACTGCTGCTGCCTAGGCCAACCGGGAAGATGGCAACTTCGCTTCGTCGTGCGGCTGCGATCGCGGCTCCGGTCCCAACGCCTCCGTTATTTTGGCCGTCGGTCATGACGACGATGCCGGATAGCGTCGAGGGGTCAAAATCCGACAAGATACTTCGCAACGCATCACCGATTCGGCTTTGCGAGCCGGTGGCCGCGATGGCTTGAGACCAATCGGCAACGCGAACAGGCGCCGGAGTCGTGCTCGGTTCCGCTGGAGCCTTTTCCTGTTGTGTCGCAGCAGCTTCTTCGCTGACCCCGAGAATTTGCGTCAGCGATTGGTCCGTATGCACCGCGTAGACACTGCCGAGCACGATCACACCGAGCACCAACGAGGTGGCTGTCGCGGCCAGCAGCCAAGGCACCGCCTGAGTCCGACCCGCCGCTCCGACCAACAACGACAGCGCGGACAGCAACACCCCGAGGGCCACAAGCAACGAGCCGACGACCGCCAAGGTCGAAAACGATGACGACGAGGAATCGGCCTCGTCATCCTCGCGGGTCTCAAAAAATCCGCCACGGGTTTCAAGCAATTGGGGGGCGCTGGCTTGGTCAAACGCATAGACGCTGACCCGGTGCTCCTGCTCAAGCCGCGACAAGAGATCCGATTCGGCTAAGACCCGAGCCGCTCGTTCCGCTCGCGTCTCGGTACTGGCGATCGCGCCAACGGGCAGCGACATACTCTGGCTGGTGTCGACCAGGATCACCACCTCACTCGGTCGCGTTACCCGCCGCTCGGTTCGCCGATGCAAATCGAAGAAGAAAAAGATCAGCGAGGCGATCGTCAGTAGTCTGAGCCAGATCAAGGTCCACCGTGTCAGCTTTGGCAATTCGGCGACATCGCGACGATAGAGCCGTACGGAAACGAACAACAGCGCAGCCAGCGAACCGATCAGCAGGGCCCAAGACCACCAACCTTCAAGCGTCGACGCCCGCGCGAATTCGTAGACCACTTGTTGCGTGCCGTGGCCAATCGATTCGTTGATCATTTCATTCATCGTCCACCTCGGACAGAAAACGGTCCTTGGTGATTTAAAAAGGACCGTTTTGATTTTTGTGTTCCGCTTGCAGGCGCGTGATAACTTGCCCAGTACGCAAGCGTCTGCTCGGCGGCAAGCAGTGTGCCGAGCAAACCGAGCAACAGCAAGGCCAACGTCGAACTGCCAGCCGTTTGGTACTGCGCGGTCCAATCATCGCTGGACAAAAACTTGACCTCGATGGGCAACAAGTCCTGCTGAATCGCTGCGGAATCCGCACGCCGCAAATCCCCTTCGCCGGTACGAAGGACCGAGGCGACGGGGATGACTTGGCCACGTCCGTCGCTACGGGTCAAGACCCATTCGGCGATGCCAGGCCGCAACAGATCATTCAGGTTCGCTTCGCCGTCAATGACCAATTCGGTAGGATCCCACGCGAATTGAGCGATCGAAGCAAAAGGCTCCGCAGCATCTTCGATCACATTCGCCGCCACTTCAATCGGCACGCGTGGTGGTTCCATCGCGGCGGGCACGTAGGTCGCTTCGGGCGCGTAGGCAGAAAGTGCTACCTGACGATTCACGGCCTCATCGATAAACCGCTGGGTTGGCGGAGCCGCACCACTCCACAAATCTGCATTCGCTTGCAGCAGGAAGACAACAAACGTGGGGTCACCCGGCCAATTCGTCCAGCTCCCATCCAATCCGGTTAGCACCGTGATGATTCGCCCCCGGTCAACGTCATGCTGGGTGACGAGCGGCGCACCGTCACGGCGTTGAATCGCGACGCGGACTCGCGGTCGATCGGTATCATCCGGTTGCTCAAGGCTTGGCGTTTCGAGCGTCCATGAACGAGACAAACCGATCAACGAAAGGGCGGCATCACCACCGGCTCGCAGAGGTGCAAGAAGCTCTGGTGCGTCACCAAAGATCACATCCGCAGACGATGCTTCCGAGGGCGGCGGAACATCGGTTTGCGTCTCTAGCGGAAGCGGCAAGAGGCGCCGGTCACCGGCAAGAAGCTGTTCGTTGTAAGAATCCTTGTTGATCTCGTTGCCAAGAAACCAAGCCAATCCGCCCCCAAGTCGTACATACCGATCGAGCGCATCCGCGACATTCTCGCTGATCTCCGGCACATCGATAAGGTAGATGGCGCGATAGGTGGCCAAAGTCTCAGCCGTTGCCGATCGCAAGAACGAGAGCGGCTGGATGTCGGGAATCGCACCGATACGCACTTGGCTGCCGGGATCGAGTACCGAGGCCACGTGATAAGCGCCACGCCCATCCGTGCTGCCATCGACGATCAGAACCTTCTCGGCATCCGATAGCGGTAACGTACACGTTCGCGAATTGTCGATGGCCAGCGAATCCTCGGGAAGCGAGACTTCGATCGCGTGAGTCCCCTGTTCGGCGATGAATACCTGAAACGTCTTGGTGATTTCGGCTCCCGCTTCCAGCGATTCGATCACCAAGGCAGGCAACGATTCGACTCGGCCGCTGACGGCCAACGTCGGGTCGGGCTGACCGAGTTCCGCCGAGTAATGGTAGACCTTCACTTCAAGCGGAACGTTGCTTACATTGTTGGGCCCATAATTGCGGAGGGTCGCATTGACGACGACCGGCACTCCCGCGACCCAAACATCCCGAACCGGAGCAATGTCCGTCACGGCCAAATTGGATACGGGCTGGATCGCACAATCGATCATCCGAATCGAGACGTCATCACTGGAGATTGCACGCATCGATTCCGCGATTCGTTGAGGGGAAGCCCAATCACGCTGCCGAAAATCACTGGCGATGTACAGGACCTTCTGGTCGGCCGGCGCGGTGCGAATCAACTCTCCTGCAAGATCGAGCGCGGCAACCAAGTCGGTTTGAATCGGCGAAACTTCGGTTGACATCACGCGGTTAATCAACCGAGCGTCGGAAGTGATCGTTTGGGCAGACAAATCAGCAGCGGAGTCACCCGAGTCGCTACCACCACGCACGGTCATCGCCGCGCGGCTCGATCGCATCACCGTTAACTCATGAATGCCATCGTCACTGGCCAAACGACGCGTCAGATCCTGGAGCGTCTGTAGCGAACGAACATAGGCCGACACGCCGCCGCTGCTGTCTCCCATCGAATAGCTGTCGTCCAAAACCACGACATGGTGCGTCGTACTGCCCCCCAGGACCCCCAAGATCGGTCCACCGCCCGTCCAACCACAAAGCATCGCAATCAGGACCGCAGCGACCGCTAACCGAGAAAGCAGCAGCAAAATCTGCCGTAAACGAATCCATTTCTTCTGCTTCCGATAACTGGCCAGCAGAAAATCCATGGCGGCCCATTTCTGCCGCCGATGCCGAAGCATGTTGATCAAATGGACCAACAACGGCACCGCGACGAAAAGAAAGCCAATCGTTAAAGCAGGGTAAAGGAACAAGGTCGAGTGGGGAGTTGAGGGTCAGATGTCAGATGTCAGATGTCAGATGTCAGATGTCAGATGTCAGCGGTCAGCGGTCAGCGGTCAGGGGTCAGGGTGGCCTGATGAAAGGAATTCGACTAGACAAACGAAGCCATTTTTCACGTTCACACCGACCCGATCCATTTTGGCTCCCCTCGCCCCACTTGGAGGTCGTGCAGTTTTTAAGTTGTGACTGCTGAAGTGTTTAGGTATCCAACCACCCCTGCCCGCGCAGCGGGAGGGGTCGAGCGCAGCGAGGGGGAGGGCCGGTATAGAAACAGTGCTGGAATTTCATGTTGTAATCGCAGCCCGTTTTCCCTCTCCCTCGCTTAGGCTCGACCTCTCCCAGAGGGAGAGGTAAATCTTGTAAGTCTTTTTCAATCAACAACTTAAAAACTGCACGACCTCCTTGTGGGGAGAGGGGCTGGAGGTGAGGGGCTTTCGCCGAGCCAGAGTTACTGGCCATTTGCGTGTGCTGATCCCCCCTCATCCCCAGCCCTTCTCCCCCGAAAAATCGGGGGAGAAGGGAGCCAGGTCTAGTTCGGTTAACTGCGAGAACGTGTCCACAATCTTTTCATCAGTCCAGGGTCCCGGTGTAAGGTGTATTCTTGCTGTCATCTGTCTTGCTGCCTCCTGGCCATCCGTTGGCCCTGAGTTGCGTCCACGAGGCCCCCTCATCCCCAGCCCACGCTGTCTCTCATTTCTTCAACTTCGGCAACGATTGCCGTGCCGCTAAAAACTTGGCTAACACCGCGTCCAGCGGCTCGTTCGTCCGGACTTGTAGGTAATCGATCGATAATCGGCCGCACGCTTGCTTGGTCTTGGTCAAAAACTCATTCAAGGCCTCAAGGTATCCTTCCCGCAAGGCTCTTGGATTGCAATTGAGCATGTCATCGGTTTCCAAACCTTCGAAGCGAGTCGCTCCATTGAACTCGAAATCCAATTCATCGCCGTGCAAGACGTGAAACATTGCGACATCGTGGCCTCGACTTCTCAGGAACCTCAACCCTTCGACCAGCGAATCCACTCCGAGCAGATCGGAAAGGATCACCACTAAACCGCGGCGTGGAATGCCTTGAGCAATTTCCTTCGCGACGGCCACCAAATCAGTTCGGCCGTCGGCACCCACCGAGTCGAGCATCGATAGGATACGCGTCAGTTGCTGTTGGTTGCTTTTGGCCGGAACGGTCGCTCGGACTTGAGTGTCAAAGGTGAATAGCCCCGTGGCATCTTTTTGACGAAGTGCAAGGTAGGCCAACGAAGCGGCAATCGAAGACGAATAGTCGAACTTATTCGATTCCCCGTCGCCGTACGCCATGCTGGCCGAGCGGTCGACCAACAAGGTCAACCGCATGTTGGTTTCTTCTTCGTACTGCTTGATGTGCAATCGATCTTGACGCGCGTAGACCTTCCAATCGATATGACGGATCTCGTCACCTCGAGTGTATTGGCGGTGCTGCAGGAACTCGATCGACTGTCCAAAGTAAGGACTTCGGTGCATTCCTGACAGGAACCCTTCGACCACACGTCGCGCCGTCAACTCCAACCGACGGATTCGCGCGGTGACCTCAGGACGCAAATATCTTTTGGAATCGGGCATCGCGTGAAAGTTCATCCTCGGTCGTTGGCGTTGCCGCGATAATGCGGTCGATCACATCGTCGCTGGTCACCCCGTCACTTTCCGCGGCAAAGTTAACCACCATGCGGTGACGAAGGACCGGTTTGGCTAAGTATTGAATATCCTCGATTTGCACATGGAAACGCCCTTGCAACAGAGCCCGAGCCTTGCCACCGAGAATCATGAACTGGACCGCCCGGGGACCGGCCCCCCAACCGACAAGCTCATCGACAAAATCGGGCACGCCATCACCGCCGACGCGCGTTTGCCGAACCAGCGACAAGGCATAGCGAACGACATGGTCGCTGACGGGCACTTGCCGCACCAAGTGCTGCAATCGCAAAATCTCTTCGGCTCCAAGCACCGCTTCGACTTTTTCGATGGCCGTGCCGGTTGTACGCCGCGCCACCTCGAACTCCTCATCAAAGCTCGGATACTTCACATAGACCTTGAACATGAAGCGGTCTTGCTGGGCTTCGGGCAACGGATAAGTGCCCTCCTGTTCGATCGGGTTTTGCGTGGCCAAGACGAAAAACGGATCGGCAAGCGGGTGGCGATTACGGCCCACCGTGACCTGTCGTTCCTGCATCGCTTCGAGCAGTGCGGCCTGGGTCTTCGGCGGAGTGCGGTTGATTTCGTCGGCCAACACGACATTGGCAAACAAGGGTCCCTGCATGAAGCGGAAATCACGGTGACCGGTCGCCCGGTCTTCTTCCATGATTTCCGTTCCCGTGACGTCGGCCGGCATCAAGTCGGGCGTGAACTGGATTCGGCTAAACGACAGGTCCAAGGTTTGAGCGAGCGTGCTGATCATCAGGGTTTTGGCTAGCCCCGGGACCCCCTCGAGCATGCAGTGACCGCGACTGAACAGACAGATCATGATTTCATCGATGACCCGTTCTTGGCCAACAATGATTTTGCCAAGTTGTTCGATGATGCGTCTGCGCGCTTCATGCAGCCGGCCCGTATCTGCCTCGCTAAGGGCATCGGAGCTGATGGCGTCTGGGTTCGCCGCGGGGTCTGCGGACATGCAACTTCCTTCGGTAGAAGAGTCAATCATGGAGGGAAAAGCAAAGAAATCCCTCGAAATCAGTTGTCGCCGAAATGGATGTCCTCGTGACACGATTCCAGCGACCCACGGATGCGGGCCAACGGGATCCGAGCGTTTGCTCGCTTCGTTTGCGGTCGCACCGCGCTACGCAAGTAGAATAGCAACAAATCAACCCGCATGTAGTCCCGCAACTAGCCTTCCATTTTGAGCACGGGCAATCGGCGACGCTGATCGATTTGGTGACGAATCGACTCGGGCGTCGTGTCGCTGGGGCGAGGCCGATCGGCGGGGGCAACCTCGGGCGGAACGAAACGGTCCCCTTGCCGTGTACCGCGAGCAGCGAATTCTTGCTCAATCCCTAATCGAATCGATGATTTCTCCAGGCACCACCGTGGCTCGATCAAGTAACTCGGTGGCGCCTCCCCGCTGATCCGCTCGACAATCGTTTCGGGGGGAATCCGCTCGAGAAAATCGACGACGGTGTGAATGTACTCGTCTTTTCCCATCCATTCGATTTCCCCTGCGATCACTTGATCCCCAAGCGGCGTGCCCTCAACCGCATACAAGTTGTGCAACTTGATTGCGTCCAATCCTAACCGTCCGACCTCCTGGGCCGTCTGCATCATCATCGTGTGCGTCTCCCCCGGAATGCCCAAAATCACATGCCCGCAGCACTCGAATCCACGACCTCGGCTGCGGTCGATCGCGTTGACCATGCTGGCGTGATCATGAGCCCGATTCATCCAATCGAGCCCCGCCTGGTGGATCGTTTGCATGCCAAATTCGAGCGAGACGTTGGCGGTCTTCGCAAAATGCTCGAGCAGATCGAGCACGGAATCGGGAACACAATCAGGCCGTGTCCCGACCGCCAACCCAACGACTCGGTCGTCGAGCGAAAGGGCTAATTCGAAAAGCTCCTCCAACTGATCAACCGGAGCGTAAGTGTTGGTGGCAGGTTGAAAATAGGCGATAAACCCGGCAACTTTCGAGTATCGCTCTGTCACCGAGGCAATCCCCCGCGTCAACTGCTCGTTCACCTGTTTCAGCCGCACCCGGCGAGAGGGGCTGAACGAACGGTTGTCACAAAAGTTGCACCCTCCGCGAGCGACGGCGCCATCAACATTTGGACAGGTAAAACCGGCGTCGATACTGACCCGCTGAATTCGACCGCCAAACTTTCGCTTCAATGCAGCCCCAAAGGCGTTAAAACGCAAATTTTCGGATCGCCAGGCCAATCGCTGATCGAATCGTTGCTCAGATGCCATGTCGAACCGTTGCCATTTCAAGGAAACCGGTCAAAATAGGTTCTAGTCTGTGAACAAGCAAGTCGATCGAGAGCGCAACGTGGATACTGAATCAAAACCTGACTTCGCCGGTCCCTATGGCCAGCTAACCCCCACCGGCGGCGGGGACATTATCCCTCTGGTGAAGGATCGCTTGTTGATCGGCCGTCGTGGGGAGTGTGACATCCAGTTGAAATTCGCCAACGTGTCGGGGCAGCATTGCCGCTTGACGTTAGAGCACGGGTATTGGTTCATTCGTGACTTGAACAGTCGCAACGGGATCAAGGTCGACGGCCGGCCAGTGATCCGCAAACGGCTCGATCCCCATTGCAAAGTGTCCATCGCCAAACACCATTTCACGATTGAATATGAGCCGCAGCTCCTCGGGGCCTACGGACCACCGCCCGCAGACGATGATTACCTAGAAGACTTGATGAAGAGCTCGCTGATGGACCGAGCGGGCCTGAAGAAACGGGACCCAAAGAGCCCCTATTCCAATCGCGATTTGAACGAGTAAGGTTTGGTGGAGGGCGAGAAACGTTCGCTTGCCCACACCCTATCCTCTTTTACCGCTCGGAAGTGCAATCCATGGCTCGCTTGGCCCACCACGTTTTCTTCGTTCTCAAGGACCGCAGCCCCGAATCGATCGAGTCGCTCGCCAGTGCTTGTGAGAAGTATCTCGACGGTCACGAGGGTGTCGTCGACTTTTCGGTCGGCACACGCGAAGCGGAACTCAATCGGCCCGTCAACCTCGACTTTGACGTTTCCCTGCACGTGATTTTCAGAGACCGCCCGTCGCACGACGCCTACCAAACAGTCGAGCCGCATCTGCAATTCATCGCCGAGCAAAAGGACAACTGGGAAACGGTCACCGTTTGTGACAGCAACTTGCGGTAACAAAAACGCAGAAATGGGCGGGAATCGACCGAACCCATTCCAGCATCCGTTGGCCGGATGGGCTGATCGATCACTCAGCCTTGTCAACCATTTGCCGAAGCGCAATCAATGCGCGGATCCACAGCATGCGAATTGCGGCAGGTGAACGCTCCATTTTCGACGCGATCTCAGCGTGAGTGAAATGCTCGAAATGTCGCAGTTCGATCACGCGTTGGTACTCTTCGGGTAAGCGTTCGATTGCAGAGGAAACGAGCAGATTTTGCTCGGCGTCCTCTACCGCTTCATCCGGCTTGGGCTCCTTGCCAACTGCGATATCCTCGATGCGAACACTTGTTCGGTTGATCGCGTCGTTGATTACTCGCTCGATACCGTCGCCTCGCTTGGCGGCCCGCAACCCTCGCTGGTTTTGCAAAACCACGCGACGCAGAATGACTCGTAACCATGCCAATCGCTGGGCGTGAGACGATCCACGAAAACCAGCGTCGCCTCGCCAGGCATCAAGCAGCGTTTGCTGGACAACGTCCGACGGATCAATCTTGCCTCGCAAATGATCCGGAATCTCCTTCACTGCAATTCGTAACAACCACGGGCGCAGCGGGCCAATCGACCAACTGTGACGCAAACTGCTCTCGGGATCGCCGTTTGTAGCGTCGAAATTACCCATGCGATACCCGCCCGGTGATCTTGCGAATCCATTGGACCAGCTTGACGATCGGAAAACCGAAAAGTGTTGTATAAAGCAACATCATCACAAACAAAAACGCGATGTCTGCCACGGTGATTGTATACCACTGACCCTCACGGGACATTCGCTGAAACAGAATCGGAATCACTGCCGATGCGGAGGTCAGACAGCAAGCCACTAAGAAGATGCCCCCCAGTGCGATGTAGTTTTTTCGAACAATTAGATGAGTCAACGCATACAACGCGGCCGTTAGAAACAAGCCAGCGATCAGTGTAATCGGCCAACCTTGGCGCACATTTGGGTCGCTCGAGAGCGATTTAGACGGGTCAAGCAACGATTGCCAGGTCAACATTGCAAAGACGACAACCACCGGAGCGAGCAGGAGATACAACAAACTGAAAGAGCGCTTGCGCACTGCATGAACCAGATAACCAAGCGGCAATAGAATCGCAAGACAAGTCTGCGCGATGCCGATCACGATTGATGACAATGTCGAACGGACTGTATTGCCACCCCAAAACGGTGACATCGGAGAAAGTCTTTCGAAACGGCGGTCACGTGCCTGGGGCGGCAGTCGGGCGAGAGCGTTCCTAAGCTCCGAACTTGGGGACGGATCGCGAATCGTTGTTGACCGAATGCCATCGCGAGCTTGATGAACGATACTGTAGCCATCCGCATTCCCCTGAACCCTTGGTGTCGGTTCCTCAAACAAACTCCGCTGGTTTAGCCGATCGATCTCCGCCACGGATCGCCAAACCTCGCGACCGTCAAACAGATCCACCAAGCAAACAACATCCTTATCGCTGCGCAGTTCTGCCAATGGTGGATGGTGCGGTGACTCGTGCAAGTGTGTCAACTCGCGTCCGCCAAGGTCAACCGCCCAACGGGCGTTGGCCGCATCGATCGTTGCCAACAACTCTTCCCCAGGCGAATCGCCTCGCAGCAGCCAAAGTTCTTTGCCCTCGATTTCAATCGCATCGAACGCATCGAACGGTTCGGATCGATTGACCAGCAGCCCTCGCGTCAACTGGCCAGCGGAAACATCAAACCGTGACAAACTGCTGTGCTGATCCTCGCCAGCTAAACGAACTTGATACGAAGCTTCGTCGAGCACCAAGGGATCTTGCATTGGCACCGTAACGGTAGCGATCGGATCGACCGCGTCGCCCATTCGATAAACCGACGCAATGAACGGACCGCCCGGTGAGACAATGCGGACCATGCCCTTGCGAGCTTCTTGTCGGCCGCGCCACACGATAGCCGAACCAAGCAGCAAGATTGCAGTGGCCATCACCATCCCCACGGCGAACTTCACGCGTTCGCGGTGACGGATCAATTTACGTCGGGCGACTTCCCATAACGGCACGCCGCGAGCTTTGATTGGGCGACCATCGCGAATGGCGCACAAATCGTCGGCTAAATCGCCAGCCGATTGATAACGGTTGTTTGGATCCTTCTCGAGACATTTTTTGAGAACCACGTCCAAATCACGCGGAATCCTGGCTTGAATCGATCGTGGGCTTGGGGCTTGGAACGTGCGAATTTGTTGCAGCACATCCAGCGGTGTGGGGCCATCGAACAGCGGTGTGCCAGTTGCCAATTCAAACAACGTCGCGCCCAAACTGTAAATATCAGATCGAAAATCAAGCGACTGACCCGCAGGTGCAAATACCTGCTCGGGACTCATGTAGCGAGGCGTCCCGAGGATTGCCCCCGAAACGGTCGCCGTCACATCGGCGTCGCGACGAGCGAGTCCGAAATCCGTCAACCAGACGTGACCCTCCGGCTCGATCAGCAGATTACCGGGCTTGATATCGCGATGCAGCACCCCATGATGATGCGCGTGCTCCAATGCTTCGGCCGCTTCGACACCGATCCGTACCACTTCGTCGATTTCAACGCCATCGGTATGCTCTCGAAACGCTTGGTTCAAAGGCAAACCGACAATCCGCTGCATCGCGTACCAATGAACACCCTTGTGTTGACCCACGGCATAGATTGGAACGATATGCGTATGGTGCAAGGACGCCGCGGTTTCGGCTTCGCGCTGAAATCGTTTCGCAGTCAGCGGATTCACCGTCCCAAGCGGCAAGACCTTTAGCGCAACGACACGATCGAGCGATAGTTGCTTTGCTTCGTAAACCACGCCCATCCCGCCACGGCCGAGCGTGCCAAGAATCTCGAAATCGGGAATCTTCGGATAGCAAGCTTGCTGTTCCGCATCGATCGAAGTGGCGACACCGCTGAGCAGATCGATCGATTCAACACACGCACGCAGTCGTGGCGCGAGTTCCGGATGATCCATAATGAGTTGCTCAGCGTCTTCGGCCACCCGCTCTTCGCGGCGTTCGAGCCAAGCCTGCAAAACGATCCCTATCCGCTCGTCAAGATCCACTGGGTTCTTATCACCAGGGTCAGGAAGCTCTTCGGTGTTCGAAAGGTTCACGCTTTTGCCTCGGGGCGTTTGGGTGGGAAAATAACGCTTCAGATAAGAAAGATGCGAAGCGAGGCATCGCGCAACACAAAATAGTCAGATTTTATGCTCCCAAGCAGGAAGGATCCGGTGGAACCGACCGTTGGCGACAGGCGTTAGCCTGAGGCGACGACCGCGACGCGAAGGTCGCAGACGTTCGTTCCGGTGGGGCCGGTTCGAATCAAGCCACCACACTTCTCAAAAAAACGATACGCATCGTTGCGACGGAGCTGGTCGGCGAGGTCGAGGGATCGTGCGATCGCAGCTTGGTGAACCGCTCCGTCAAGAATCGCGCCGGCGGCGTCGGTCGGGCCGTCTTCGCCGTCGGTTCCTGCGGAGAGAAATGCGAAGCGACTCCACTCGGCATCGGTCAGATCACCATCGCGTAGATGCTGATAAGCCGCTAAGACCAACTGCTGATTGCGTCCACCGAGGCCCCGGATGTTTTCCGGGGCCAGGGTCACGACCGGTTCCCCCCCGGTGATCAAACAATTCGATCGATGGCCCGTGTGGTCTCGTAACATGTTGACGATCATTTCGGCGTGATGACGTCCGACCTCTTCCGCCGAGCCTTCGGCCCGACTTGCCGAGTGCATCACGTGATTGAATCCGAGTCGTTCGGCGCAAATGCCAGCTTCATCGACGGCCAATGCGTTGTTACCCAACACGATCACGGTGGTCTGCGTCGTCACAGCAGGTCGTGCCGGCGGTTGGCTCTGCAGTAGCGAGTAGACGCTTGATGGCAACGTCTTGTCAGGATCAAAGCGTTGAACAATCTCGAGTGCTTCGTGCTGTTTGGATCGATCTTCCACGGTCGGCCCCGACGCAATCAAGTCGACGGGGTCACCGAGCACGTCGGACAACACGAGCGTGAGCAAGTGACCGGCTCGACATGCGCGGAGCAGTCCCCCCCCTTTGACTTCACTGAGGTGTTTGCGAACGGTGTTCAGTTCGGTAATGTCGGCGCCGGATCCGCTGAGAAAACGGATGACGGTGATCTTGTCTTCGAGGGTCATTCCTTTTCGCGGTGCGGGCAGCAGCGCGCTGCCACCGCCAGAAATCAGCGCGATGCAGAGGTCGCGTGGCCCCGCTTGCTCTGCGATCCGCAAGATTTGCTCAGTGCCGTAGACGCCTTCGCTGCGAGGTTCGTTGACACCGGCGGGACGAGCCGTATGGACGTGGACACCATCCATGGCGATCTCGGTACCGGCGGGCACGTTGATCCAACCGTGAACGGGCAACCAACCGCCGAGGGTCGCGACCAATCCCGCTGCCATGGCGGCAGTTGCTTTCCCGGCGCCGACAACGACGACGCGGTCATAATCGGCAGCGGAGAAGGCATGATCGGCAACGATCAGCGATCCGTCTTCGATGGTCACGTGAGAGTCCACGAGTTGCCGGCCGCGAACCGCGGCCACGCCAGCGTTAAAGATGGTAAGTGCGTCTTGGCGGAGGTTTTTCATGGTTGACCAATCCTAGCGGAGCGCGCCGAGCGTTCGGAACGGGAAGATCGGAAGTCGCTGCTCAGGATGCCATTGCATCCGATAACGCAAGTCGACCGAATGGCACTCGGTTGTTACAACATAGCGACTATGACGCAAACTAACGACATTCCCGATCGCGACGTGCTCGCTTCGGAATATTTTGAGCAGATCCCGTTCGAGCCCTACCCGGTCCAAGAAGAATCGCTGCTGGCGTATTTTACGAACGACCAAGGCGTGCTGGTGTGTGCGCCGACCGGAACCGGCAAGACGTTAATCGCCGAAGCGGCCGTCTATGAGGCGCTTCGAACCGGCAAGCGGATGTACTACACCACGCCGCTGATCGCGCTGACCGACCAGAAACTCGACGAACTTCGCCAATCGGCCGTTCGCTGGGGATTTTCGGCGGATCAAGTCGGCTTGGTCACGGGAAATCGCCGCGTGAATCCGGACGCGCCCGTGTTGGTGGTCGTCGCCGAAATTCTACTGAATCGACTCTTGAATCCGGAATCGTTCGACTTTGCCGAAGTCGCATCGGTGGTCATGGACGAGTTTCATTGTTTCAACGATCCCGAACGCGGCATTGTTTGGGAATTGACCCTGGGCATGCTGCCGGCCCACATTCGTACGTTGTTGCTGAGCGCCACGGTGGGGAATGCGATGGATTTCACATCGTGGTTGTACCGGGCCCACAACCGACGCTTGCAATTGGTCGTAGGAACCGAGCGCAAAGTACCGCTGCAATATGAATGGATTGAGGATGAGATTTTGGCGGATTTTTCCGAAAAAATCGCAGCGGGTGATGAAGCGTCGCGCCGTACGCCAGCGTTGTTGTTTTGCTTTAGCCGATCACAGTGCTGGACCACGGCCGAGTTACTGAAAGGCAAAAAGCTGATCGATAAACATCGCCAAGCCGAATTGGCCGACTATTTGAATGCAGCGGACATGAGCGAGGGGGCTGGACCGAAGTTGAAGGCGATTTTGATGCGTGGTGTCGGTGTCCATCATGCGGGTGTCTTGCCTCGGTACCGTCGGATGGTGGAAGAATTGTTCCAGCGGAAGCTGCTCAGCTTTTGTGTTTGCACGGAAACGTTGGCGGCCGGAATCAACTTGCCAGCACGTAGCGTCGTGTTGCCGAGTTTGTTGAAAGGGCCGCGAGACAAGATGAAGCTGGTCGATCCGGCATCGGCCCAGCAGATTTTCGGTCGAGCGGGACGTCCACAATTTGATGATCGCGGGTACGTCTTCTCGCTCGCTCATGAAGATGACGTAAAGATCAATAAGTGGCGTGAAAAGTTTGATCAGATTCCCGAAGACACCAAAGACCCGGGACTGCTGAAGGCCAGAAAACAGCTTAAAAAGAAAATGCCAAAGCGACGGGCTGGCGAATCCTATTGGACGGCAGGTCAGTTCGAGCAGTTGCGACAAGCGACGTCTGCGAACTTGTCGAGCCGGGGACGGTTGCCGT
Organism: Novipirellula artificiosorum; assembly: GCF_007860135.1. NCBI lineage: Bacteria > Pseudomonadati > Planctomycetota > Planctomycetia > Pirellulales > Pirellulaceae > Novipirellula > Novipirellula artificiosorum. The sequence goes on along the minus strand of NZ_SJPV01000001.1, from coordinate 1,387,138 downwards.
GGCGATTATTGGCCTACTTGCTCGGGCAAGACTCGGCGGTCCAGCCGATACGCGATCTGGTCAATCGCCGTTTGCTGCCGCCCAAAGGGATCGAAGAGGCACAGCGAGATTTGAATCGGATGCTGATCACGCTGTGGACCGCCGGCTACATCGAACTCGATCCAAAACCGCGTGCAGCCCAGCCAAAACCGGTGAAGCCGAAAGAGGATGCGACGGGGGTTCCGAAAACGGAAGGCTTGTTCGGCGAGATTTTGGACCAAATGCGAGAGGAGGATCCCAAGAAAAAAGAGAAGGAAGCCGAGGCGAATCAAGACCCGAACTTGATCGAAAGCCGTGGTTACGAAGTCGACGAATATCGGCCCGATCACGCGCTTCCCACCGAGCGATTGGAAAGGCTTGTTCACCTCCGCAGCATCAACCCGCTGTTTGGTGTCTACTTGGCGGACCAATTGGCGATTGCCGATCCAAACGAACGGATTGCAGCACTTGAAAGCGTTTTGGAAGTCCCCGGAACGGTGGCTCGCTTTACGCGGATGCCCTCGTATGAAGACATGCCGGCGGGAACCTTAGCCACGACAAGACTCGATCCACAACTATTGAAGCTCGGTCTCGCAACGGCCGAAGAACTTGGCGGCAAGAGCGATGAAGAGGAGGAAGAGATTCGCGATCGTGGGTTCGGTCGCGTGATGTTTGAGGAACCGAAGGTGTGGCCGCTGACGATCGGTGAAAAGATCCTCCGACTCTTCCGTGATGCGTTTCCTCGCGTGCACAACGTGAACGTGCGGCCGGTCTGGATTGTCGGTGAGCTGTTGGAGTTCGGTGGCGACTTCAACAAGTATGTGACAGCCAGAAAGCTGCAGAAGGAAGAAGGGATCTTGTTTCGTCATTGCTTGCGGATGATCCTGCTGCTCGACGAGATGGCCAATGTGCCACCCATCGAATCGACGGTGGAAACGTGGGAAGATCCGCTCGATGAGTTGGCGGATCTGCTGACCGAAACGTGTCGTAAAATTGATCCGCAAAGCACTGACGAGATTCTGGCCGATCCGAAAGGGCCGGTGGATGATTTGGTAGGCCTCGGCCGAAGGAACCCCTAGCAATGTCGATCGATTTTCGAGCGATCATGAGCGGAGAACGAAAAGGATTGCTCGCCTCGTTGATGCGAACCGGGTTGTCGATCGGCAGTGTTCCGTACCGCATCGCCATCGCGAGACGCAACCGAAGTTACGATACCGGGCGAAGTGAAATTCATCGTTGTGGCGTCCCAGTGATCAGCGTCGGGAATCTCACGACCGGCGGCACTGGCAAAACGCCTGTGGTGTGCTTCTTGGCGAAATGGTTTCGCGCCCAAGGCATTCGCGTCGCGATCGTGAGCCGTGGTTACGGTCGCGGCGAAAACGATGCGAACGACGAAGCACTCGAACTGCATGCGCGGTTGCCCGACGTGCCCCACGTGCAAGATGCAGATCGTGTGGAGGCTGCCCGAATCGCGGTCGAAGAATTGGAAACGGAACTGATCTTGATGGATGATGGGTTCCAACATCGGCGTTTGCATCGCGATCTCGACGTCGTTGTCATCGATGCGACCGAGCCGTTTGGGTTTGGGCACCTGCTGCCGCGCGGACTGTTGCGCGAACCGATCGTGAGTCTCCGTCGAGCGGACATCGTGATCCTCTCACGCTGTGACTCGGTCAGCGATCAAGCCATTCAGCGCATCGAGCAACGAGTCCAACAGGCAAACGCTCGGGTTCCCATCGTTCATTCGAGCCACACCCCGACGAGGTTGCTCGAGTATCCCAACCGTGAAATGCCGATCGACTCGCTCCGCGGTCGCAACATTGCCGTCGTTTCGGCCATCGGCAACCCTGCCGCATTTGCCGAAACGCTTCGCGGCTGCGGCGCCAACCTTGTCGATTCGAGAACCCTGCCTGATCATGACGCTTACTCGCCCGACACGGTCCAAGCGATTCGCCAGTGGGCGCGTTCCCTCGGCGACGCGGTGTCGATGATCGTTTGCACGCACAAGGATTTGGTGAAACTGTGCACGGACAATCTCGGTGGCGTCCCCGTCGCCGCCCTGCTGATCGAGTTGCGTTTGCTGTCGGATCCCGCGCCGTGGGAGAGCCGATTGAAGCCGTTCGCCACAAAAAAAGCGTAGACGTCTTTCGGCAACACCGATACGCCTACGCTGCTGAAGCTCGAACCGATCCGGTTCCAACGATTTGGCCAAAAGCCTACGGGGTTTCGCCGGCTGGGGTTTCGGCAGCAGCGGTCGTGTTGCTGCTCGGAGTTTCGACGGCCATCGTCGTGTTCGAGTCGCTGGTGGTGGTGGTTTCTTCAACCGTGATGTCAGTAGAGACATCGGGCTTTGCTGGTGGCTGACAGCCAGCCGCTACGACGAGCATGCCAGCAGCCGTGAGGGTCGTCAAAACCGTTTTCATGTTTTTCACAGTCAAAAACCTCTGTTTCGGAGAGTTGTGTAGAAATGAGCGTGGACCAGATGATGCGGAAGTCCACTCTTAACCATTTTAGGCAGAAACCGCATGACTTTCGACCGCGACTTCACTCTAACAGTGGAATCGGTTTTCGCAAAATTTGAAGGGGAGGATCCAAATAATCCTCAGTTTCGCCACCGAAATCAAAGGAAGTGGTCGCGCTTTTGACGGTTCCGTGATGTGGTTCGACGCGTTCCACCGATCTTTTGACCAAGCATCCCCTGTGGCTGCGACCTACCGACGCACCCTCTGTTTTTTTAGTGAGCCACTATGAACGTCCGTTTTCCATTTGCGATCGCGATTGCATTCGCCTTCATCTCGCTTGCTTGTGTCGGGCGTTCTTTTGCACAGGATTCGCAACCTATCGGGCCCGAGGAGCGAGCCAACCTGTTCGACTCGATTGCCCCGCCGACTCTGGCAGCGGAGCCAAGTCCTTCAGCCGATCTGCACAGCTCGGCGCGGACAACGGCAGAACTGCTCCAAGCACGGGCAATGTACCGAACGCAACAGCGCATCGCACGCCTTGAGCGGAATCTATGGATGGGATATGAGCCGTTACGGCCAACCTGGACCGCGACCCCGATGACAAGCAGCCGCTATCGATCCCATCGGACGATTTACATTCCTGTTTACATTCGTAACTAGTATTCCGAATCAGCTTGCATTGCGAGTCGGCGTTCGAAGTAGGGCCGGTTCCCACCGGCCAAATCATCTGAGAGTGTGGCCGGTAGGAAACGGCCCTTCCCGAAAATTGAGCTGCGGCGGAACACGAGTGCCCCGTCAGCAGCCCCTACGACCGCAGCGAGTCGTCGTTCTTTGTAAAAATACTCGGATTCTGTTCAGCTTGCGGTCGGAGAGCGTCGATTCTTATCAGCGGGGGTGGAGAGACATTGCGCGGTTCGCTGCGCCGAGGCATGTCGTGAAACTCCGTCCATCATTTGCACCGCTGTTCCTGATCGCAACTTCGCTTTTCGCGACGGGCTGCTCCTTGGTGCCCGAAACGCGTCATCGCGAGACGCTTCACAACCCGTTTCCGCAGATGAAACGGGTCGCCGTGCTGCCATTCTTCAATCAGAGCAGCGAACCGACGCTCGACACCGAAATGGTCGCCGAAGGCTACTACGCGGCACTGCAATCGATTGCTGGATTTGAAGTCCTGCCGATTGGTGTCACCAAAGCTCAGTGGATGCAATACGCTGCCACGTACGGTGAGCCGACCACCGGAGAAGATTTTCAGCGACTCGCCAAGCAGATGGGCGTCGAGGCGCTGGTTGTTGGATCGGTCACGGATTACCAAGCCTACTATCCACCACGCATGGCGATGACCGTTCATTGGTACGCCGCGAACGAAGGCTTCCATCCCATTCCCGCTGGTTACGGTTTGCCGTGGGGTACCGAAAACGAGAAGCAGATCCCTCGTAGGATCACTCGCGAGGCCGAATTCGAACTGGCGCGCAGCCAATTGGCCACACAAACACCCCTGGCATCCAACGATGGGCAAGAGATCGCCCAGCGGGAACTGCACCGCGTCTCAGCCGAATTGCCGGTTTCCCCCTCAACCGACGCTTCCTTCGATTTGGGCAGCCCCGATGAAGCCTATTCGTCACAAGGGGGGGACGCATTTGCTAGTACAGACGACCCTGCGTCCACCGAAGTGTTTTTCGGACTCGGTGGCAATCCGGCGCCCGAAGCGCCCCTGCCTCAAGATTGGCCAGACCCAACCGATCTGATCCCCGACCCTCCCTCACCGGTGCGACCGGTACCGCTTGTCAATCACGAACCGGTTTTGTCACACACTCGGATCTATCGGGGTGACGATTCCTACTTTACCGACCGGCTGTCCGACTACGTCGAGTTGGGGGATGATGCACGCCCGGGAGGATGGCAGGGTTATTTGAAACGTAGCGAAGATTTCGTTCGTTTCTGTTGTCACTTGCACATTGCCGAAATGCTGGAATCCAGGGGGGGAAGTGAGCAGACCGACCTCATCCTCCGCTGGCCCCTTAGCCGATACTGAAAGCCGGGCAGGCCGGGTGGTCTCGGCTGAATGGCAAGTATCGATAAGACAGCAAACGGATAGTCGCATCCATGGATAAGGAAATCAACGTTCTTGCGCTCGTAAAAGGTGAAGAGCGGTTTATCTTTTTGTTTGACGACGAGAACCGCGACAGCACGCTTCGCCAATTGGCTCGCTTTGCAGCCGACCCGGAGCTCGATTTTTCATGGTATGACGCCGCGATGCTGAGCCGAAAGATCCGCGATGCTGTGCCGACGGATGACGACATGATCGCCAGCGAAGAGTTTGATAGTTTGTCGATTGATGATTTCTATTGATCTGCTGCGCCCGTTCGCCAAGGCTCATTCCGGTTTTCCCATCGATGGCTGCGGTTCATGCATCGTTCAATCGCCCAATTTCTACAATACCTCGCGACCGAGCGCAACGCCTCCGAATTGACGGTCAAAGCGTACCGGGAAGATCTTTTTGGTTTAGTGGAATGGTTGAATGCAACGCGTGGTAAAACGCCGGCGCCCCATGTATTGACGCCGCAAGATCTCCGCGCATTTCAGGCCGCACTGCAAGCGGCCGGATATGCACGCACCACGATCGCCCGAAAACTGGCGTCCCTAAGAAGCTTCTATCGATTCGCAATGCGACAAGGGATCGCGACAAGTAATCCCGCCAAACCGTTGCGCAACCCAAGGCGTCAACGGAAACTGCCGCATGTGCTCAACAACGAAGAGGTCGGCCAATTGTTGTTGGCTCCGCCTGCGGGTGAAACCGCAGGGCTGCGAGATCGGGCGATTTTGGAAACCATGTACTCGGCCGGTCTGCGGGTCAGCGAATTGGTTGCGCTTCGCGACGGTGACATGGATTTCGAAGAACAGATCCTTCGCGTTCGCGGAAAGGGACGCAAAGAACGGATCAGCCCGTTGGGATCGTACGCCATCAAGGCAATTCGTGCCTATGCAAAACGCCGCGTTCGAGATCCGAAGGCGGAAAGTCTCGGACGCGATGCTCCGGTGTTTGTCAACCGTTTCGGTCGTATCCTGACGACCCGCAGCGTGGGCCGGATGTTAGACAAGTACATTGCAGTGGTGGGGCTTGATACCCGCACCAGCCCACATACGCTTCGTCACAGTTTTGCGACGCATTTGCTCGATCGCGGGGCCGACATTCGTAGTGTGCAAGAATTGCTGGGGCACAAGAGTTTGGCGACAACCCAAATCTACACTCACGTCAGCGCCGCAAACCTGTTGTCGGTTTATGAAAAGGCTCACCCTCGGGCAAGTTAGTGTGCTGGCCCTATTCAACTTCACGGTTGGGGCGTTAGCACCGAAAGGGATGATTCCGAAAGCACCTTTGCCTCGAAGGAGTGCCTTTACGCCCGCTGGCGTTGTATCGAACCGCTTGGGACCTTCTATAAACAAATTTCGGATTTCACTCTCCCGCTTGGAGGTTGTGCCGTTTAGCGTCCCCCATCCAGAGAGACTAAAATGATCGACACAAGTCGCGCTAATGGATTCTGACTCCCCTCTCCCCTCTCCCGGGGTGCGCCGCTACGCAGCGACCCCTGGGCTACCTTCTGAGATCCTTACAGGATCAAAACAGACGCGTATGTTGGAGTCGTAGGCTTTAGCCGATTCAGTAAGGATCCAGCACGCAATCGGCTAAAGCCTACCACTCCAACGAATAATCCGGGCTAACGGATCTCGTGAACGGCCCAAAAAAAAGCCGCACCCTTCTGTAAAGAGTGCGGCTGATTCGAAATGGCGTTGCCATCATACGGTAACACGAACCATCGACTATCGTCGAGCGATTGCGTTGCTGTCGAAATCGAAGGTCAACTCCGTCGTGCTGCCGGCGGCCACATCAACGGTTCGTTCCTTGCTAACCGATTGGCCGTTTACCGTTGCGGTGACGTGAATGGTGTACCCGGTCCATTGCTCGCCCGGCTTCAACTGCGAGGTACGGAAGGTCCGCAAACTACCTTTGCCGTTGGTCACGTTACCCGCCAAAGTGACGGCAGCGCCTTCGGGCACATGCAACTTCACAACCGTGACGACATCGCTGTTTGCTGGCGCGGCTTTCGTTTCCGGTTGCGGCTCTTTCACAGGAACGTCAAATATCACCCGTTCGACGTCACCAGGGCGAAGTTGAATCGACTGTGAATCCGACATCGTCTCGCCATCGGACGTATAGTCGACATGCACCACGTACGTGTAGACGTATCCTTCTTTCAATCCACGCGACATGAATTGACGAACGTTGCCTTCACTCGTCGTAACGTGCCCGTTGACCGTTACCTTGGCATCGTCAGGGACGGCGACCGTTAGCAATGCGGCATCTTGGTCGAGCCGTGGTTTGGCTGATTCATAGCGAGTCGAATTTTCGATCGTTTCGTTACTGACCGAACCGTCTTCAAGGGGCGGTTCTGGATCGGCAATCACGCTCGGACCGCTTTCCATGATCGCATCCGAGCCTTGACCGCCCTCAAGAATTGTCTCCTCAATCGGCGACGAATACGTTTCATAGGACGATTCGATCATCGGTGACTCGTAGCCCATTTCCGATTCGATCGGGGCCGAGTAGAAATCGACCGCCGGAACCGTCGGAGCTTCGTATCGACTGATTCCTCCGCTGCTGCCGTAGCTGCCGATGACGAAGCTGACCGGACTGACGCTTCCACCACAGCATCCTGCGCTGTAACCCGAGTAGCCCCCATAGGATCCACCGCTCGATCCGCCACGACTGCGATACACAGCGTATCCCGTGCTGCCACCGCTACAGCCACCTTGGTAACGAGCTGCCTTGCGAGCGGCATGTTTCGCATGGAGTTTTTCAAACAGACTTGCAAGCGGTCCAACGCGACCGCCCGAGCTGCCAAGGTTGTAGGCCACGTAGCCGCCGCTGGATCCCCCTCCGTGAGAGGTGTAGCCACCAGAGGAACCGTAGCTGCCGCCAGAAGAACCGTAGCTGCCGCCGTAAGAACCGTAACTGCCAGCTGCCGACACGATGTTCGGCAAGCTGCTCGCTGCGACCATTGCTGAGGCAATGGTGAGAACCCTTAAGTAATGGATCACTGCAGAAAAACCCTCCGTCAAGCTCGATGATTCGATTGAAAAGAGCGATTTCGCACTCCAGAAGGTGGAGACGTCGCTAGCGGTAGGATAGCGGCTGCTCGCGGAGAAACAAGCAGTTTAGGAAGGAATTATAGCCCAGGAAGACAAGGGCGTCTGCGTCAACCTTGCGGCGTGATCGAGGGAATCGGCAGGCGGAATCACCCAAATTCAGTCGACTTTTTTGATCACAATTTCGTCAAATTCCGCCAACCCAGTGGCTCCGAACAGGCCCAACCGGAGGATCGCTTCACGAGTCTGCCCAGGAATTCGCACCAATCGGCTGACTTCTTTCCAAGATCGCGTACCTCGGAAGGGCCCGAGCCAGTAGGTCCCGAGGTCGCGGCGCTGCTCGTCGTAAAGGCTGATCGCGATCATCGGTAGCGATTCGGGATCGGGGCCGATTTGAACCCCGTCGGTTCGCACGCGCCCGCTCAACCGGATCATGGACACTTGCTTTCCGTCGATCGGGATGCCTTGCAACAGATGCGAACTGAGTCCAGGGGTCTCGTTTTCGAAGCGAACAAACGCCTTGCCGCTCGCGGTATCCTTCGAATCGTTGCTGTCCGCGCGGACGTGTTTGACTTGGCGACCGTAATACCAGCCTGGCACGAAATCGTTGACCGCGACCTCTTCATCGCCTGGCAGGGTTTCGAAATCGCCGTTCACGACGACGGGATTGGCTGCATCGGGATGGACTTGCCTTCCTTGCTCTGCTTCGCCGGTCATCGGAACGAACAAGGTAGGACGGAGCGCCTTGCGAACAAGTTTCCCCTCTTGCTTGGTCATCAAATAGAGCGTTTGTTGATAGCGTTCGCCAACCGGAATGATCATGACACCCCCTTCACGGAGCTGCTCGACCAGCGGCAGTGGGACCGATTCGGGGCTACAGGTGACGATGATCTTGTCAAACGGTGCTGCTTCTTCCCAGCCAAGGAAGCCATCGCCGACACGAGTCGAAATGTTTTTGTAATCCAACCGCTTCAGCGTCTCGGCGGCGCGATCGCCAAGCTCTTTGACGATTTCGATCGAGTACACCTGCTTGACGAGCGGGCTGAGCACGGCCGCTTGGTAGCCGCTGCCGGTCCCAATTTCCAATACGATGTCGGTCGATTTCGGCTCAATCGCTTGCGTCATCATCGCAACGATGAACGGGCTACTGATCGTTTGCGACTCGCCAATCGGTAGGGACATGTCCAAATAAGCGCGTTCCCGTTGGCTTCGCGGCACAAACTCATGCCGCTCCGTGGCACGGATCGCGTCAAGAACGCGCTCGTCCGTCACCCCAGCGGTTGCGATGCGATCTCGCACCAACTGTTCTCGAGCGATCGCATAGAGGTCGTCCGCTTGAGTCTGCTCGGACCGAATCAAAAATGCCAAACAAAGACTCCCCAAGAAACAAGCCACTGGCGTTACACGGAAAACACAGCGATGGGACATGGATCACTTATCCTTTCTGTTTACTTATCAGCGTCCCGCGCGTAGCAAGACCGGCATGCCAAACACGTCTCGAAACAGCCCAGCATTCTGTCGCATCGCAACCTGTTCAAGCGACACATCATCGACACCAGGGACATTGATGACCAATTGCCTCGATTCTCGCGTGCATTCGATTTCTCGGATACGGCCGCTGCGCGTATCATCCAGCGCAATGGCTAAACGCAAAATCGACGCCAATTTGGCCACCACCACTCGCTCTTCTCGGCCCAGCGCCCCATAACCTTCGTGCGACGGTTGGGGGTAGGCACGGCGGTGATAGCGGGCGAGCAAACCGACTTGCAACAACTCGCTCTTCGACAATCCAAAAATCTCACTGTTGCGGATGACATACAAGGCGTGCTTGTGATTGCTCCGTACATTGATCATCAACCCAATCTCATGCAGCAATGCAGCGACATGCAGGATCACCTCATGACGATAATCAAGCTTGTGTTCTGGCTTGAGCTGGTCGAACAGTTTTCTCGATAATTCGGCAACATTCCGTGCGTGGGCTTCGTCAAAATCAAAACGACGCCCCAAACCCAACGCCGAACGGACAATTTGATTGCGAAATTCGGCGGTCCAACTGCCACCGACCGCCATGTCATGCAGCAGCCCATCTCGCAAATTGGTGTCACACACAAACAGCGAAGGCTGTTGAAAGGCCTGAGCCAACATGGTGTACCCCAACAGTGCCGGGCCGAGTGTTTCCGCTTCAATGAAACTCGCGCCGTAACGTCTCACGATGGTGTCTTCATCCAGCTTGAGCACCTCATCGGTGAATTCGGCCAAGCGGTCGGTCGCCAGGGGAGCCAGTGAAACGCCGTCCCAATCGTCGAGCAAACGATGCGCGGCGAATCGAATGTCGCCGCCAAATGCCACCATGCGGTTGGTCGGATCGGGTTGGACGTCGTCAACCATATTGTCAAGCGTCCTCCGAATATGGCTTTCCAAAAAGCCGCGACGTCGCGACGGCAGGACGCGAGCCTGATCAAGCAATTGCAATAGCCGCAGCGATCCAAGTCGATACGATTGACTGTGGAGAACGTTGCCGCTGCGGATCACCAACACCTCGGTGTTGCCACCACCGACCTCCGCGACGATCGAGCGGCCATCGGCCAGTTCGGGATCGCTGCGCAGCTGAGGTGCGATCCCCATGTACGTGATACGGCTCACCTCGGCTTCATCGATCGTCTCGACCGTCAATCCCGTGACGATGTACGCGCGGTCGGTAAATGCCAAACGGTTGAGTGCTTCCCGAACGGCTGTCGTCGCAACCACGCGAACGTTCTCATTCGACGTGATGCCGTACTCACGCAGCACACGTTGGTATTGTTTCAGGATCGCTGCCGCTCGTTCGATGCTCTTGCGGCTGAGCCGCCGTATTGCGAACGCTTCGCGGCCGAGATCGACCGGTTGAACCAGCGTGTCAAGGGTGCGGACTTCGCCATCGGGATGAATTTCCGCGATGGCCATCCGAATGCTCGTCGCCCCAATATCGATGACCGCCACCGGTCGAGGCGAAATGGGAAGAAGAGGAGTCGATGGAATTTGAGCGGTGGAGGTCATGTTTGTGTTTTTAATAGAAGTCGGAGACCAACGTCCTGCGGGTTGACATCATCCGTGGCGTTCAGAATCCGTGGCGTTCCGACCACCGCCGATGGCTGCGTGGCCCTTGATATGAAGCGTTGATCAAATCACCGCAAATTCCTTCAATGCGGCTTCGGCTTGTTCGCCACCAAAACATTGTACTGCATTCCACCCGCGATCCATCGCTGCGATGACATTCTCCTCTCGGTCGTCCAGGAATAGAATTTGATCGGGCCGTGTGCCCGCTGCCTTTTCGGCGGCTTCGTAGATCACCGGATTGGGTTTCATCGCACCGACTTCGCAGCTCAAGATCTGAGTCGCCCATGAAATGGCTGCGACGGGCCAGGTCGGACGATTGACCCAATCCCAGTGAGACTGGCAGGTGTTCGATAACAAGCCACAGCGAATGCCTGATCGCTGAACCTGGGTCACGGTTTCAATCATCGACTCGATCGGCGTGAACATATCGCTGCCGGCTTCAAGGAAAGCCGCAGTCGTCAAGTCCGCCTCACTGCGGCCAAACTGATTCCGCAAGATCGTCGCCACCTGCTCACCCGTGACTTCGCCATGCTCGTAGCGATCTTGCAGCCCGCTCAGGTAGAGGCTTTGTTCCACTTCCCGCGCGGTGGTCCCCAACCCGCTGGCCATGTTCGTCAAAGCACGCTCGGGATCAAACGACAGCAACACGTTGCCGAGGTCAAAGTAGACGAATTCAATGCGAGGCATGGACCGATCCGAACGGGAAAAAAGTGACGTTTTCGATTTCCCGCAGCTTACCACCTGACCGCCATCTCCGGCAACGTGCTGACGCGAGGAACCATCCGAAGCACTCCCGACGGCGCTTGATCCAGACCCTGCGAAGGTGGGCTGAGAAACCGCAGCCGAAACAAGCATCCGATCCAAGCCGCCACGATGTTCCCAATGCTAATAGGCCTCTTTCGACTTGATGCCGCTACGCTCGTTATTGAGCAAGCCTTCGTAGAGCTGTTGCTTTTCGTTTTGAAAAATCCAGTTTTGCCGCAACAGGTTATCTCGCAGCGTTCCCTTCCCTTTCGCTCCACGTGGTGCAGCTTGCTGCGCTGCGGGCTCGCCACCAAATAGATCGTCGAACGGATCCTCTCCCCCACCGAACGGTTCCCCCATCGGCGGGTCGTCTTCGGCCTGGACCCGTTGCATCGGCAACTTGCCTCGGTAAAACGCATAGTGGTCCGCACCTCGTTGAGCGATCACCGTCGAGGTTCCTTGAATGTCGTCCGCGATCATTAACCCTCGCAAATCGGTATCACCAGAAACGAATTGATCATTCGCCGAGCCGATCACCTTGACGTGCACGTCGCTGACAAACCGGTCATCACTTGCGTCCTTGATGCTCACCCGTACTCTACCGGATCGCACATCTTCTTGGACCATCAGCGTCAGGGGACTGACGAGCACCAAGCCGGATGCATACAAATTGCCTCCACGACCGACAATCAAGTAAGCCCCTTCCTTCTCGAGCGGCAGCGATAGCGTTTTCGTCCGATCCCGATAGTCTTTGCCATCGCCAAGTTGCACCGTTTCTTCATGATGCGGTTTGATGCCTGCCAGATTGATGGCTGTGATCCGGTTCAAGTTTCGCTGCATCAAACCAAACTTCATCAAGTCGATTCGGTACACTTTCAATGCGACTTCGTCGATGTTGCGAAATCGCAATTCCACCGTTTTCGGATTGTCGGTTTTGATGGTCGTGACTTCATCAAATTCAACCTGTTTTCGATTAAAGAAGTCAATCGCCTCGGCGGCGTCCGCAAACCGTTCTTCGACCTGCGTGTACTCCGCAATGGCTTTCGCAGCATCGCCCAGACTGTGGTAGATTTGGCCCATGATGTAGATCGCTTCCCAGCGGTTGTCGGCTCGCCGGGTGGCCCCTGTCGCGGGAACCGGGAAGGTCGCCGCGGCGACTTTGCGACACATTTCGAGGGCCTGCTCAGCCTGTTCGAGTTCGAAGTGCGCGTACCCAATCATGTACCAAAACGAATCCAATAATCGGCTGCTTGGATAGCGATCGGCATACGCCTTGCAACGCTGGATCACTGCGGGAAACTGTTCCAAATCGACCAATGCCGTCGCCAAGGCAAAGCTGGCTTGGTCTGCCTCAGGGTCAAGTGGCCAGGTGGTGACAAAATGGTCAAGCATCTTGATGGACGAACGAATTAAATGCACCCGAGTCAAACCGGTTGCTTTCATTTTCTGATCCTGGTTCGCGGAGCCAGCACGGCGGAAGGTTTCTTGCGCCAAGGCATAGGCAGCGGACGCAATGTAGGATTCGCGGGGATAATCACGCAGCAGCTTTTCCATGGCCTGAACACTGCGAACGAATTCGCCCCGCGCGTTCAGGAATCCAGCGACTTGTGATTCGCGTTCAAAGCTCCCTTCGATCGTCGCCCGGTACACCAAATAGCTCCGTTCATATTCACCGAGTGTTTGGTAGCTCTTGGCGACCCGCAGGATGTCTTCAAACGAGATCTCCACCTCGGGATACTTCTCTTTCAACACTTCAAAGTACGCCACGATGTCGTTATGCATGTTCTCGGCCAACGAAGCGGCAAACAGCCACTCGACACAGTGTTTGTATTTGTCGGCATCGAGTTGCCAACTCGAAAACAGCGTCGTCAAGTGTTGGTGAGCTAAGGCATAGTGCTGCTTCTCGAAGGCTTGCTGGCCCAAGGAATACAATTCGTCGGGTGTCCAGCGGTATTCGTCGGCTGAGATGCCTTCGGAACCGAGAACCTGCAATTCCTTTTCGGTGGAAACGGCAAAGTGAGCTGGCTCATAAAAACTTCTCAGCACCGATTGCGGTGTTCGGTAACGGCCGGGGACATAGCCGACGACGGTGTAGTGAATGTCGCCCGGGTATTGTCGATCGCCGAGGTAAAACGTGATTTGCCCCGGCCCGATCTCAAATCGCTCGAAGGTTCCCGAGACCGATTCGCTCAGCACCACGCAACCAGCCGGAATCGGTTCGGTTAAGACCAGATAATCCGCCGGCTGATCACGCTGACTTGAAGCGACATAACGACGCGGCTTCAAGGTCACTTCGGCAAGCTGCCCGACGGGCAATTGAGTCAACGGGTTCGTGAACGATTTGTAACTTCCGTTGACGACATCGAAGCCTCGCGGTACTTCGTGACCGTCGAACATGCGTTTGGCGGGTTCGTAGCTGCGGCTGACGGACCACTCCTTGGTCGTGCTCTCGATCTCGCCCGCCGCCACGAAGCCGGTCAGAACGGCTGAGTAGCAGAAAGTCGCTCGCCCCTGCAAGGAAAACTCGATCCGATTGGGTTTGTCACTGCGTAGCAAACGACCGGAAACACGGATGCGACGACCTGGGTCTTGTGCCGGATCCATCTCGAGCGTTTCGATTTCTTGATCGTTCACCGAAACCGTCAACCGATACGTTTCCAATCCAGGTCGCTTGATCGAATACCAACGGGCCAAGGCTGCGATCGCTGGACCATTGGATTTTTCGACCGGCCAACGGTCACCGATGCGTGCCGCCATCAAGGCCTCGACCCCTTTGGCACCCTGCGGATGATTCGGAACGATCTCTTCGATCGCCAACAACACCATCGCTTGCAGTTCCACTCGATTTCGCGTCCATGGCAACATGCGGCTACGATCGGCTGGGGCAATCGGTTGGCTGTCGAACGGAATCTTGATCAGATCGATCAATCCGGCGGCCATTTCTTTGCGGTTCATCGCCGCGAGCGTGAGGGCCAAATGCGTTAGCCCTGCGGAACTAAGCCGATTGCGTTCACGGTACAAACGATTCGCAAACGCAAAGTCACCACACCCCGAAACCGCCATCGCATGCAGCAAGACCGTTTGTCGTTCGAGGTTGCTTTGCGGTGTGGAGGTGAAGGAGGATTGCAGGAAGGACTTGCCTTTGTCGAACGAAGGGGAGGGAACCAAAAATCCGCCCGCACGCGCTTCGCTGAGCGCCCACATCACTCGCGCCGATAGGTAGGAATCCGCGTCACCTTGATTCGGTTTTCCCGACCACGCCCAGCCGCCGTCTTGACGCTGCGCCGAGATCAACACCGTCACGGCCGATGTGATTCGGTTGCTCAGCGTTTGTGAATCGGGCGAGTTGCCTTGCATCACCTCACCCATCATTTTCTGCAAGCTGACTCCACCGAGCACGTCGGATACAGCTCGTTCCATCGGACTGGTCGAAATCAGTCCACAGGGAAAGACCACGTCGCCGCTGCCGAGCACACTGCGGACCAGCGAACGGTTGACGTTGGCGCCAATCAAGATCTCTAGGGATGATTCTTCGGCTTTCAGTTTTTCGTTGAAGGCCAACATCGCCAAAGTACTTTGACTCGACGTCCCACTGGCGGTCGCGTAGACAGGAAAACCGTACGGTCGAATCGCTACGACGGCTGTCGTTTGATCCGAACGACCATCGTCGGCCGAGACCGACAATTCAAACACGGCTTGATCGGCTGCTTCGATTTCGACAGGAAAAACCAGTTTTTGAATCGCGGGGCCCTCAACGTCGACTGCTTGGGTCTGTTCGGTCGATTTGTCACCCAACGTCGCCTTGAGTTTCACCGTTACCTTTCGCGCATCGTCGAGCGAATGATGAATCTCGACAGGAACCTGCACGGAGTCACCAGCGGTGAAGGCCAACGGCAATTTCAATTCACCGAACAAATCCTTCTTGGTCACAACATCCGCACTCGCTTCACCCGCCAAGGTGCCATGATTGATGCCTTTGGCACGAAGTCGCCACGCGGTCGATCGCTCGGGCAGCGTGATCGTCACGGTCGCTTTGCCTTGCTCGTCGGTGACAACGACAGGGTCCCAAAATGCGGTTTCGCCATAAGCGGTCGCGGGCAAAACTTGCAACCCTTGGCTGCGAGCCAATTGTTCCGCTTCTGCTTGGCCTCGTCCGTTCACGGTCACGAATTTCCCTGCGGACGTGATCCCGTTGATCGATACCTGGCTTTGTTGTGGGAGCCCCAAAGAGGTCGTGGAAAGGACCAAACTGGTTTGGTCTTGGGGCGATTCGTTCAGCTCCGATGAAAGGTTGGCGGCCCACGTCTTGCTAGACGAAGGCATCGCTCGATTGCTGCCGCTCTGCCGCCCCATCTGCATTTGCCCTGCCTGCCCGGCGTCAGCATTGACGGCGCCACCGTACACGATCCGGCCCGAAGTGACAGCCGATTGCGGCTCCATCGAAGCGGGTGCATTGGGCACCGGCGGAGCCATCCCACCGAAACCGCCGCCAAAACCGCCTCCGCCCATCCCATAGCCGCCCATTTGAGCCTGTGGAGCTCGCGAATACTGCGAGACGGCAAAGTCGCCAACAATTGCCAATTCTTGCGTTTCACGCTCGAGCGTTTCGCGCCGCTCCGATTCCGCGAGCAAGAATTGGCTGATCTTCCTTGTCGTGGGACGATCATCGAACGTGCAACTGGTTGCTTGACGCACCGCCCGCGTTCGCCGGCCCGAACGGAAGAACTCATCGATCGCGGTTTGCGATTCCTGAAACGATTGCAACAAGTTCGTTTGCACCAACGCCAGTGAAAGCTCGGCGGAAACCGGCTTGCCCTGTGGATCGGCAACTTCGATCTCGACCGACACTTCGCCGCCAGGTGTCAATTCGTTTTGATCCGGGGTCAGCGTGACCTGCAGCGACTGGGCAACTTGAAATTCGCTCTCTGCGGCATGGAATTGATTTCGCTGCATGACCGCGACACTCAAATAAACATTGGGGGCAAAATCCACGCTCATCGGAACTTTCAAAGTGTTGTTGCCTTGTGCCAAGTCCACCAATTGGTGCGACAGGATCGATGCTCCCTCAAACGTCACCAGTGCCAGGGCGGGTTGTTCACGCCAATGCAAGTTCAGTTCTGCCAATTCACCCACCTTGAACGAATGACGCTCGGCGAGAATCCGCAGCCGGATCGCATCTTTGTCGCCAGAAATGCGTACTTGATGCTCGCCACTGACTTGATTTCCGAATTGATCGGTTCCCGTCGCCCGAATTTTGTAGATTCCATTGTCATCGAGCGCAAGGGTTTGTCTCGCAAAGCCCTCCGCAGAATCGGTTGTCACTTGATGCGATTCGACCCATTTTTCCCCTTGACCGGTGGGCGTGGTCGTTTGCTTGAAGACTTCGACCTCCAACTTCGTTTCCACGGGGTCTCCCGCAGGATCGGCAACTTGGAATTGGGTCTCAAACGATTCGCCGACCAGGTAGACATCTCTTCGTGACGAAGCAGTCACGGCGAATCCGCGCGTTGCGATGTAAACCATCTGCGTGGCTGACAAGCTGCGGTCGCGATATTCGACCGTTAGGGGCAAGACCTGCGATTCACTCAGCCGCTGCGTCTCAAACTCGATCTCTATTTTTCCGTTTGAATCGGTCTTGGCCGTCAACAACTCGCCATCATTGCCGAGGCGATAATGAACGCTTTCACCCACCAAAGGAGTGCCGTAGTAATACTTCAGCTCGATCACGCCCTTGACCGTTTCGCCTCGGAAATAGACGCTCTTTTCGAGGTCAACCGATATTTCGATCGGTTCCAGCTTGTACTCGGTGACCTTAAAGGAGGTGCTAAACGACAACGCGCCAACCGCATCGTCTTCGCCGGCTGACACCCGGTGTAGGTGAACGCGGCAATCGCCTTCGGCCGTCGTCTCGGGCAGCAGTAAATTGCTGGTGATCGCGCCAAACGCATTCAGAGCCACGTCTTCGCTTTGCAGCAGCAACCCGCGAGAATCGTAGAGATCCAATTTAAATGTCTCGCCCACCGCAAACGTGAACCGATCTTGATCGACCCAACGTACGATCCCTTTGATGTTCACCAACTGACCAGCACGATAGGCAGGTCGGTCGGTGTAGAGGTAGCCGCGTGGCGTCAGCCCGACGGCAAAATCGAGGCCGTTCAGATTGTTCACCGTCGAGGCGACATGACCTTGATGCACCGCAAAGACTCGTAAATCCTGGACCGTTTTCAGTTCGTCGTAGTTCTTCTGCAGCACGCCATCGTCGCCGGTGATTTCCTCGGCAAACACTTTCGATCCGTCGCTGATTAACACGCTGACGCCGGCGGCCGGTTTGCCTTCCAACATGTTTTCGGCAAACAGAAACAATTCATTTCTTGACGATTTGACGATCATGTCGATATCGCTGACGACCACCATCGTGGTCGCTTCCAATTTCTCGCTCGAAACCGTCACGGCGGTCACGCCAGGTCCGTCGATCGCGATCTCGACATCACCGTCGATTTGTTTGTACTCGGCAAAACCATCAATCGAATGCTCGAATTGTTGGTCGGGATCGATCAGTGCGATGTCCAGCTTTTCGAGACCAGTGGCTAAGTGCATTTTCCGAAAGTAGTCGGTCATGTCGACGCGATAGGCCTTAACGCTCACCTTCTCGAGGTTCCGTGTCGTGAGCTTGATGCGAGGCTTTTCATCGGAACGGAATTTACGCTCGGTGACCAATTGCAATTGAGGCGTGGTCAATCTTGTAATGCGTGAATGGGCTTGGGCGGCAAAGGCACCTTCTGTCTCTTTGTAGGCCTTTAGCGCTTCGGGGAGTTTTCCAAGTTGGTCTTCTAAGGTCGTGCCAATCAACCAAGACGCTTCGGATGCTTCGGACGTCTTGGGGTACTTGCTGACCACTCGCCGCCAATCGACGATCGCGGTTTCGAACAACGAAGCCGACACCTCGCTGAGTTCGACCGATTGAGCGGACTGTCCCGCTTCCACAGCAGCGGACACCTTCTCGGTGTGTTCGGCATCGCCCGCGTCGTACTTCATCTTGCCAAATTGAAGCAGGATCGAAGCGGCGCGAGGATCGAGCGGGTATTTGTTCAGGAACGTTTGCCAAGTTTCTCGCGCGGCGTCGTATTGCTTTTGTTTCGCCGCATACTCTCCTTTCGCGTACTCGGCATCGACAATCCGCTTCTGCACCTCTGGCCATTTCGGATCGGTCGGATGTTTGTCGAGAAACGCTTTCCAGGCCGATATCGCTTGATCGAACTTTTCTTGAGCCAGGAATTGGTTCCCGAGCGCTTGCCGAGCGATCGGGACTTGGTCCGACGATTGGTACGCAGGGTTGTCAATCAGCTTTTTGAGCCACTCGATCGCTTGCTGATGGCGGCCATGATGAAAATAGCCACCTGCGATTTCGTACTCCGCTTTCGGTGCGAGTTCATGCGTGGGATGGTTCTGTAAGAATTTCGCAGCTGCCGCGACTGCCAATTCGAGATCGCCAACCGTTGGGGTTTTGGGCAATCCGTAGGTATGCGCGATTTCGTACTCGGCTCGGGCCACGAACTCTTGGATCGCATCGGTCGCGGATTCCGTTGTTTTGTGTTTCCCCTCCAATAACAAGTCCTGCCAGGTTCGTCTCGCCGCAGCATTCAGCCCTTGTCCCAATTGGACGCTGCCAAGTCGGAATTGCACTTCGACCAGCATTTCCTCGGTTCCCGCCGATTCGCCCTCAGCGTATTGATCAAGAAACCGCTGATACGACTTGTCCGCTTCTGCATTTTGCTTCAATTCTTCTTGGCAACGCGCAATACGAAACTCGATCTGTTGTCGAACCGCCAGCGTCGGACCTAGCTTGACGGCCTCGGAGTAATACGTCAGCGCTTGTGCATAGTCTGGTTGTTTGGCTTGACTTGGATCCTCGGCAGGCAAACCCTCGAAGTAGCGATCGGCGAACTCCAAGTAGATCTTTGCGAGTTCATCTTTTCGATCGCGGGAAAGTAGCCGCTCGGCTTCCGCTTCGTAGATCACACCCGCGTCGATGTATTGTCGCTGCCGTACCATGACATTCGCACGTCCGAACCGCGACCGGCTAATCCAATCGCTTTCGGGAAAGTCTTTTTCAAGCCGCTCAAATGCCGCGATGGCTTCGTCGTATTTCTTCGCTTCGGTCAATGCGACCCCTTGTAGGTAGCGCAGGTGGTCGGCATCGGTGACGGCTTCCTTTGCCAGTTCCGCTTCGATCAACTCACAGGCTTGGTCAAAGGCACGCGACTGCATGGCGTCCTGAATCGCAGGCGTCGTCGGGGGTAGCGAAGAAATGCAGGTGCTGGCTGCGTCGTTGCCACCCGCGGGTAAAGCATCTGCGCCCAACACGGGCTCATACCCAATCAAGGAGACGAAGCCACAGATAGCAACGAAAGCGAAAAGAGAGTGACGAGCAGAGGGCATCTGAGTTCTCCGAGACAAGTGAAAAGACCGCCAATACTTTGTCACCGCTAAGAATGCGGAGAGCAGGCGTAGGTGACGCCGTAGAGACATTCCGCAATTCCCGGTGTACCGAGGGAACTCGCTGCGAGTTCCTCTGCCCCAAGAAATCAAGCAGTGACAAAGTACAAGCCGATTCTACACTGAGAAGGTCGTGCAGTCTTAAAGTACCTGAACAATAGGCGTTTACGGACTTCACCCTGCATGCGGGAGGCCTGATGAAAATCCCACCTGCAAGGGAGGTTGGGATGAACGTGCAGCGATCACTTCGCCCGATATCCTGGCTCCCTTCTCCCCCGTTTTTCTGGGGGAGAAGGGCTGGGGATGAGGGGGTGTGCGCTGGAGTTTAGCCTTCAGGCGACTGCGGGTTGCGCTCGTACGGCGGAAGCCTGAACTCCAACCCGCTCCGCTAAGCCCGCAACCCTTGGGCTCGCCGCCATGCCGATAGCTGCTTTTCCTTGCCGATTCGCTGCGTCAGCGTCTGCCATTGCTCGGCAACTTCGCGGAGCGCATCCTCCGCCGACGTTTGACCGTCGACGCATCGCCCAACGGCCTCATCGAGCGATCGGTAGTACGCGTCCGCCGAATGCAATTGCAGCGAGGGTACCGTCACCGGCAACGTCAATCGCTCCACCAACCATTTTTCATAAGGATTGCCGGCTTGCGACTCGGTAGCCAACACGGACGGCTTGGCCGATCGCGTTGGAGTGATCATACGTACCTCCCGGCGAAGCAATTGGCTTCCTTCGCCCCCTGACAACCAATTCATCAAACGCTTCGAGGCGGAACTTTGGCGGCAATGGCTCGACACCGAAACGACCGGGGAAAAGGGATCCAGCAACATGCGGATGCTTTCGCCACCACCAGGCAGATCGCTGATCGTGATTTCGGTCTCGCTGGTCATCGGCGTGGTTGGAAATCCGATGCCGCCAGCAATCTCACCCTTCTGCAACGACTCCCAGATTTGATCGGGTGTCAAGCGACCAGATTTGTAGCGAGTCGCGGTTTCGGCCATCTGGGTCAGCACTTCCACGTAGGGCGGTGACTGAATCGTCGGCACGAAGTCGTCTCGAGTAAACAGCCAACCACTTGAAATCGACGACACCGCTCTCCACAAAAACATCACCGCAGCCCAGCCATCCGCAAGTGGCTCGGCCGCTTGACCCTCGAGCTCCGTCGCCACCCATGAATCATAGTCGGCCCAAGAAACCAAATCGGGGACCTCGAGTATGCTCAGCAGCGCCGGCAGTCGAGCTCCGAGAGGCATTGCAACATACTCGTCCGCATAGCGGGCCGCTCCATTTCGGGGGGCGGACAGGAATGGCCCAAGCTCCTGCTCCATTTCATCAAACTGTTCGTCGCTGATCGGGACCAAGGCCTCCGCTCCAACCAACTCAGCGGTTGCCAGCAACGGATAGATCACCAAGTCGCTTCGTTGTGCCTCGGCAACGAGATCGCTGATCCAATTGGGCTCGTTGGCTCGCGAAAAGGGCAGCGACTTGATTTTCAATGGCTGGGGATCCACCGCCGCCCAAGCTCGACGGATCGATTCGGCGTCCTGTTCGGACCCAACCCACGTGATTTGAATCGGCACGTCGCTGCGGGGGACCGTTGGCGACGAAAGGGGTTCGGGGTCACGGCTGCATCCTGAAACCAACCAGGCAGCCCCCGCGGTGGCGAGGAGCTCTCGTCGGTTAAGAAAAACGGCGTTGGGAGAATCGGCCACGATTTCGCTTTTGGGTTTTTGGGACGGCATGTTTGGCTACGGCCTTGTACGCACTATAGTGTGGAGCTGTTCGTCATCCATTTTCTCCTTTTTATTTCCTCCCACGTTGGAACCTACCTATGAGCCATTATCTTGGAATTGACATTGGAACGAGCGGTACAAAAACGCTGCTCATCAAGGCGGACGGGACGGTCGTCGCCGAAGCCAACGCCGAATACCCAATGCATCAACCGCGGCCAGGATGGACCGAACAGGACCCCGAAGATTGGTGGCAAGCAACCATCAAAACCGTGGGTAACGTGATGCGCAGCAGCGGGCTGAAACCGGCCGACGTGAAGGCGATCGGACTCAGCGGCCAAATGCACGGTTCGGTCTTTGTCGACAAAGCCGGTAAGGTGATTCGCCCTGCGCTGCTCTGGAACGATCAACGGACAACGGCCGAATGCGACGAGATCACCCAAGCAGCAGGGGGACGAAAAGCACTGATCAAAATGGTGGCCAACCCAGCGCTGACCGGGTTTCAGGCTCCCAAAATCCTCTGGCTTCGCAATAAGGAAAAGAGGAACTTCGACAAACTTGCCAAAGTACTGCTGCCCAAGGACGACATCCGGCGGCGGATGACCGGCAACTACGTCAGCGAAGTCAGCGACGCCAGCGGGACGCTGCTGCTAAATGTCGTGAAACGGACCTGGTCGAAAAAATTGATGGGTAAGTTGAAACTCGACATGGATTTGCTTCCCGAAGTGGTCGAAAGCGATCAAGTCACCGGAACGCTGACGTCCGAAGCCGCGAAGCTGCTCGGATTGACCACCGATTGCAAAGTGGTCGGCGGTGCGGGCGACTGTGCTGCCGGCGCGGTCGGCAATGGCGTCGTGAAAAAGGGTGTCCTGAGCACGTCGATCGGAACCAGCGGCGTGATGTTCGTTCATAGTGACCAGCCGCAGTACGATGCCGCCGGGCGTTTGCACACGTTTTGTCATGCCGTCAACGGCAAATGGCACATGATGGGAGTGAATTTGACCAGCGGAGGGTCGCTACAGTGGTGGGTCGATTCCGTGCTGCAAGGTCTTGCCGGAATCGATAAGGCCAAACGCTACGAAGCGGCGACAGCGGAAGCCGAAGCGGTTGCCGCCGGGAGTAATGGCTTGTTGTTCCTGCCCTACTTGAACGGAGAACGCACACCCCACGCCGACCCCAACGCCCGTGGCAGCTTTGTCGGTATGAACCTGACTCACACACGTGGTCATATGACTCGCAGCGTGATGGAAGGGATCACGTTGGCCTTGCGCGACAGCTTGGACATCATCGAATCACTCGAGGTCCCCGTCAAACAGATCCGAGCATCGGGTGGTGGCAGCAAGAATCCCTTTTGGCGACAGATGCAAGCGGATGTTTTCGGAAAGAAGATCACCCGCTTGGAAGTCGAACAAGGGGCGGCGTTTGGCGTTGCACTGCTCGCAGCCGTCGGCGACGGAGCGTACAAATCGATCGAGTCGGCTTGCACCGCGACGATCAAGGTCGCCGAAGAAACCAAGCCGGATCGCAAGGCGGTTGCCAATTACAACCAGCTGTTCCCGATCTACCGAGATCTTTACCAACAGCTGAAAGGTTCGATGAGCGCATTGGCCGATTACCAAAGCTCGTCGCACTAACCGGCTTGCTCAGCGAAACGGTTCCGCGTGCTCCATACAATCAAGCACGCACCGAGCATGGCAATGGCTGCGGTCCCAAGCAGCCACGCCGTGGGCAAATGGGCTTGGTCATTCAGGTCGCTACCAAAGAAATCAATTCGCTCATGGTAGCGACCGACCAGTTCCAGCAGGCCATTGTGAACAAAATGCATCAACATCCCCGGTATCACGCTGCCGGTTCGATAGGCGACCCAGCCAAGAATGGCTCCCAGCAACGTCGTGGGAATGAACCGTTCAATCAACAAGGCATTGCCGGTCAACACATGAAACAATCCGAACAAAACGGCCGTCAACAGAATCACGCGTGGCGGAGATAACGCGGTAGAAAGCGACGAAAACAAGAAGCCGCGAAAGCAGAGTTCCTCGATCACCGCCGGGGCGAACGCGAACGTAAAGAGCAGCAACCATGGCGACACCTGTTTCCAGGCTTCCAGCTGCCCGAGTGCATCCTTGATCCGCTGTTCGCTCAGCCCCCCAATCCCAAGCGATTGGGCAAGCACATAGGATTCGTGAGCGATCGCCCAGGCTCCAAGGCCAACGAGGAACGCACCGATCAAACTGATCACGCTAGGCATGCTCAAGCGAAATGTGGTTCGCAAGCGGTTTCGGCCAAGGTAGGCGGCAGCCAATGGAACCAGTCCGAACGTCAAAGCGAGCGTTAGCGCGTTGAGCACAAACTGAGTCGACATCGTGATTTCGTCACGAGCCGCTTGCAAGAAACGCATCAGACCGTTGGATCCGACAAAATAGATTGGCACGAGCAGGGCTAACATTAGCGCCGCCGATTGGACGCTCGGTACCGCGGTTATTTTCTGTGGGCGTTTGAAAAAGGAACCAATCGATTGCTCGCTTGTCCGCATCACGGCATCGTTTCCAAACAGCCGAGCCGCGATCGCTAAGGCCGCAGCTGCGTAAGCAACGGTGCTGATCACCGCCGCCAAGGCGCCGACCGGTTGAAACGTGCCGGCTAACAGATCTCGCGCAAGCAGCACAATGCTGATCAACGGAGCAATCGCCAACGGACCCGATAACTTGACACCTGGCATCAACGACAACATCGCCGGTGCAAGGGCCAGCAACATCACCGGAATCAAGTACGCCTGGGCCTCTTTGAAGGATTTTGCAAAACTGGTTAAGGACAGCAGCAACGCCGAAAAGAATCCGCTGAACAAAACCAACAGCCCCAGAATCTGTAGCACCGTCGTCCAGGGAAAGGCATCGTTGCCGGTCAGAAAACGAAGCATGCCAGAAGCCCACAGCGTCGTGAACATGGCCAGCAAATTAATCATCGCGGTCAGCAGCGCCACGATCACCACCGCGACATACTTGGCAAACAGAACGTAAAATCTCGGTACCGGAGACGCCATCAAGGATTCCATCGTCCCCCGTTCGCGTTCGCCGGCGGTCAGGTCAATTGCGGGATAAACCGCTCCGGTAATCGTCATCAGCACCAACACCAACGGCACGATCGTCGCCAGCAGCGGCATGCGTTCCGAATCACCCACCGTGCGAACGAAAACTTCGGCGGGGGGGCGGTAGTTGTCTGAGTGTTCGGTGGCGAATCGCTGCGCGATATTCGAGCGCACCCATTGCAACCGTTCGACAAGGATCCGACGGGCCGTTTCACTCGCCCCATCACCCTGATAAGCCGTGATCGTGAATTCGGGCGTATCGCCAAGCTTGATGCTGACCGCAACGTCCACCACGTTCTCTTTCAAGGCGTCGACGGGATCCTGATTCTCAATCAACCGCATGTCAAAGTTAGCTAAATCGCCAGAACTCGATTGCAGGATCGAATCGGGTGGCTGGCTGTTGGGATCATTCAAGTAAGCGGTTAACAGCTCACCTTCCTGCTCCGACGCCAAACCAACAAGAAAGACATTTGCCGCACCGACATCCGATGTCAGCAAAAATCGGTTCAGTGCCATGCTTAATAGCGGATACAGCAGCAGTGGCATCAGCAGCAGCGTTGCGACGGTACGTCGGTCACGAATCGTCTCGCGAAGCTCTTTTTGGCAGAGCCGAAGAATTCGACTTTGGGTGGTGTTTCCGCTCATGCCGTGGCTGTACTCATCAGATCAACGAACATATCCACCAAGTGCTCGCGATGAGTCGCCGCTCGTAGTTCGCCCATGGTACCTTCGTATTGTAATCGTCCTTGGTGAAGCAATCCGAAGCGATCACATAACCGCTCGGCCTCATCGAGACGGTGAGTGCAGACGACGACCGCTTTTCCCACATCCCTCAAATGATCAATGTACTCGAAAATCGTTTGCACTCCGACCACATCCAGTCCTCGCGTCGGTTCATCGAGCAACATGACGGGAGGATCATGAATCAAGCCGCGCACAAGCGTCACTCGCTGCCGCTGTCCGGTGCTGAGCGTGCCGGCACGCCGATCAAGCAACTTTTCGATCCCCATCATCCCAGAGAGCTCTTCGGCACGGCGGTGGGCCACATCCGGATCGACCGCGTAAAGATCGGCAAAATAGAGCAACATCTCACGAACGCTCAGCCACGGATAGACTCCGTCGCTTGCCGAAACAAAACCCAATCGCGACTTCACCGCGATCGGATCCTGAGCCGTTCGGATCCCCTCCACTTCCGCATACCCCTGGTCAGGATCGAGTAGGCCGAGAATCATCCGCAGCGTGGTCGTCTTGCCTGCCCCATTCGGCCCAAGCAGCCCGTAGACTTCTTGTTTCGGCACCAGAAACGAAAGCTCATCCACCGCGCGCACCTCTCCCGCATCGACCGAAAAGGACTTGACAAGCGAGTGCACTTTCAACATCAGCGAAACTCAACGAGGAGCTAGACAAACAGGAAAGGAGTTCCGGCGTGGCCCGGAATTCCCTCAATCATAGCGTCTTCGTCAAGCGCGCGTGGCCATGGACCCAAAGGCACTAGAACGTCTCAGGATAGACGACTAACTCGATGCGACGGTTGGCTGCGCGACCGGCAGCCGAGGTGTTGGGTTGACGCGGGTTGTTGGCACCTTGAGCCACCGTGAACAATTGTTGCGATGGCATGCCCGCACGACGCGTCAACAAGTCGAGGACCGAAGCCGCTTGACCGGCTGTCAATTGGTGACTGGTCGCGACCTGGCCTCCATACAAGGGTGCATCATCGGTATAGCCTTCGATTCCAATTCGTTGTCGCGGAAAGACACTTCGCAGTTGAGCCGCGATGGGATCCAGCGTGGTGGCTGCCTGGGGCAACAACTGAATCGTCCCCGGTTGGAACAGATGATCGGATGAGACGATGACACGAATCACGTCCCCGTTTCTCTCGACCGGAACGCCTCCCAGATTCAATCGACTCGCTGCTTGCGTCAAATCCGTGTTGGCTTGAATACTGGTTCCGCCGCGCATTTGGGTCGAAGCTTGGAAGCCACGGACGCGGTTCTCGGCCTCTTTGGCTGCGATCGCCGTCGACTCGAGCCTCTGAGTCGTATCGGCAAGCTGGGTACGGACGAGATTCAACTCGTCGCGATAGACCTGCGACTGTTGCTCACTCTGAGCCAATTGGGTGTGCAATTGTCGGTTATTGTCGTCGAGCAACTGAACGCGTCGGTTCAACTCGGCGATTTGGGCCTCCGAGGGCTGAACCGCGACACTTTGCGGGACCTGCCACGCCCCGCCGGGTGAGCTGGCCAAGTAGGGATTCTGACTACATCCGAGAAGAACACCGCCAAACAGAGCGGTCACCAACAGACACAGTCTGCGGGGCATCGCGGTGTTCGGTTCGCTCGCTCGGGAGTGCATTGATCGTTTCCAAGGGGAAGAAGGCGTTTGAAACGAAACCAGGTTCGTACACCTAAAACGATCGCCACACTAAAAAGATACCGCAGGACGCAGCAAGAGCAATTTTCCAATGATCGACTATTTGACCGCTTCACCGGCAATTTTGAAGATGGCAAAGTGACTGGCGCCACCCGGACCCTGGCCACCCGGGTATTTGTATTTCTCGGTGTCGATCTTGAACTTGCCCTCGACGGTCACGGGGCGGGTGACAAAATCAGTGGTTTTACCGGGAACCATCTCGATAATGACGCAATCGAAAAGCGCTGCCCCCGGCCCGAAACAACACTCTTGGTTGTCTCGCACCAAGACAAACTGGTCGATGTCGGTTTCCTTGAATAGCGTGCTCGGTAGAATGTAGCCGCGAAGCTTGACCTTCACACCTTCCAGCCCCTTCACCTCTTTGGTCAAACGCGACTTATCGAAGACACCATCTTTCTCGATGTCAAACTTTAAATCGTCAAACGTGATATCGCCTTTTGCCAGCGACGCTTCACTGCTCTTTCGCACTTCGACCGGTTTACGAGTCTCGGGCATCTGGCTCCGCTGAGGGCCTTGAGCCGAAATCACCGAACTCGACGCCGCAAAAAAAAACGCCACCAGCAGAGACAGCATCGATCGAGAGGTTTGAAGGAAAACCATGCGCAGTCGTTTCTAAAGGGAAAGGGTAGAGCCTTAGCGAACTTGGTCGGCTTTCAGCCGATAGAAGACGATGTTGTCGAAATCCGTCTTCTTGTGAGGCACGCGATTGACGGTGAATTTGCCCGCCAATTTCCGCTTGATCATCCCACCCTCCACGCTTTTTCCACCCGCCAGCGTGACTTCGATCATCGCAGTGCTCTTGGGTTGGCCTCCAAAGCAACAAGTGCCAAGGTCGGGGACAAGAATGAATTGGCGCAACAATCCGCTCCCAGACGACGGGTGGATGTAACCCTTAATGAAAACGTCTTCACCGTCAATACCGGTAGCAAATTCGGTGGGGAAGTCGGGACCCTCGTCGGGTTGCTGAAGCTGGTAAAACGGAACGCGCTGGTAACCCTCGGGGACCTCGGTCATGAAAATGTACGCATGCAACGAGCTGCCGCCGATCAGGAGCGACAAAT
Organism: Novipirellula artificiosorum; assembly: GCF_007860135.1. Lineage (NCBI taxonomy): Bacteria > Pseudomonadati > Planctomycetota > Planctomycetia > Pirellulales > Pirellulaceae > Novipirellula > Novipirellula artificiosorum. The sequence continues at coordinate 1,358,878 of NZ_SJPV01000001.1, read as the reverse complement.
TCGCAATCATGCCAAACATCGCTAATCCACCACCGCTGTACTCGTTGGGGTAGCGGCGGATCGCACGCGCCCCGACCAAAGCCGTTCCCAAGCCAACGAAGGCAAGAACCAACATCGGGGCAAACGTTGGAATCAGACCCGGCAAAGCGAGAATGAAAAAAAACACCGACGCAATGGCTGGTCGGTTAACCGCTCGATAAGGAAAATCGACCGCATCATCGGCTGTCGACATCTGAAGTTCCGCAGACATTTTTTTCTTGAGCACCTAGTGCGAAAAGGGGTGTCAACTACCAAATCCTGACCTGACGTAGCCCCATGCCACCCGATGACCGGAGTTCGCAGCCGAATGGGCTTACAAGCCGCTCGCTTGGGGACCGCCCGAGAGCAGCAAGAATTGCCCAATCATGATCGTGGACAGAGCTAGCGAAACTACGTAAGCCAATCGCCAAGGGTTCGGTGTCGCGGCCATCGGCCCTAAACCGGCGGCTTTGCGTTCGCCAAAGCCAACCGGATCGGGGGCGGCGATGCCCGTCCCGACCGTTCCGTTCGGTGCAAGCGGGCCTTTCTGAGCGGGCGGGCCTACCCGAGTGAGCATGGCAGCCGGCTTCTTCGACTCGTTCTCGCTCCTTTGGACCGTCTTTCGATCCGTTTTTCGCTGTATCGACGTCTCCGACTCGCTCGTGTCTTGCGCTGGCACGGGAATCGAGAAAAAGCTGTTCGCCCGTTTGATGCTGTCAGGATCGACTTTCTCAAGCTCCTCAAGCAGCTTTGCTGCCTCGGGCCGTGGACAGGCCCGCAGATAATTCACCACCGGCACTCGGACCCAGTTGTTGTCAGGATCCGCTTGTAAAAACAGCTCTCTCATCTTCTCGATTTGGCTCCAATCGGACCACCGTGAAAGGTCAGGGATCACCAAATCGGCGAGGTCCTTACGATCGAGCACATGATGAAGCGATTCGACCAACGCGCTGCGAGGAATCACATCCCCTTCGGTTCCATGAAATCGGATCGCCATGATCGCGGCGTAGGTGTCGGCATAGGATGCTTTCTTGTTCTCCAAAAACAGCTCGTCAACGTCCGCCAGCCCCTTTTCACCCGCAAGGGTCAAATAGCAGCCGATCAGCGCGTCCAAACCGCTGCGAGTGCTTTTTTGAGAACTTCGCAGCATTTGCTCCAAAAACGGCAAATCCTGCTGATCGCCCACCACGCCAAGCATCGTCAAATACAATCGCTTGCGATCGACACTCGTTTCAGGATTGCCAATCCATTCCACCAACTTCGGATGATCGATTTGCGGCTTCAGCGCTTTTAACGATGCATAAGGGGCGATCGCGAACTCGTCGTAGGCGTCGCGCGACAACATCGCTTCGTCATCTTGCAGGTAGTCGTAATAGAACTTGAGTCGTTCGGAGTCGTCCTCGCCGAGCGTTGGAATCTTCACCACATAAGCCTCGGCTCGTTCACTCAGTGGCAGGCAAGACCACTGCATGTCGGGCGGATCCACCCCAGAAAGCATGAACCGCCGACCGACCGCCACTTCGCCATAGTAGATCGCATTGACTTCTTGGCCCTGCTTGACCAAATCGCCCCCCTTCAACACCCGCTCGATCCGCATTCGGACCTCACCGGTCTCCAAATTTCGTGCCGAATCGCCTTCGATCGAGGTGGCGATCACGACCGCATCCATCAAAGCCATCTCCTGCCGAAGCGTTTGGCCTACCGCACTACAGAACGGACAGGCTACGGTAACGACCGGCGATGTCACGACTGCGAACGCGACCAAAACGATCGCGGTAATTTGGCGAATCGACATACGGTTGACCAACGGAAAGATGGAATTATTGGGTAAGAAAGGCTTCTGCCGATTCTTCAATCATCTCGGCCCTTCCATCATAGGTCGCTGGGGTGGGGTCTGAGAAGTCGAATCAACGGTCCGTTTCGTCGGATGCGCAGAATTTTGCTGCTCATTCGGCTCATGAACGACTCAACCGGTGATACTGAATGTGCCGATAGTCCTGGTACGTTCCTTTACGACCAACGCCCGAGTGTGCCTTCATCGCGCACTCGACAGGAAGCCCCGAGTGGGAGAAATACCGGATGCTCCGCCATTTACTGATTGCTGCTGTGGTCTCGTGCAGTTGTTTCGCCCTCGCGGATTCCGCCTCGGCCGAACAGCATGCCTACGGCCAAAACTGGGGTGGCCAAGCCGGCTCCCGCGATTGGAATCGCTTTTACCACTATCCGTACGTTTACTATCCGCAGAACTTCTACAGCCAAGAGTATTTCCAGAGCAGTGATAGCATGTACTACCGCTATCCGCCAGAAATGCGAATCCCGGTTTACAATAAGAAGTGGCACAACTATTACCCCAGCAGCCGCCGCTTTCACCAAGGACATCATTTCATCTTGGACGTGTTCTAGCGGAGTCCGCCGGGACCTCCGAAGATAGGGTCCATGACCGCTGGCACCAAAATCCGAAACTTGATGCGTCTGCTGGACGCATCCGATGCTCCCGTTTGGGCGATAGGCCCCGACGGCAAGCTGGTCTACTTGTCGGCCGCCACGGCACGCTGGCTTGGTCTCGAGGGTGAGGCCTTGCTGAACCGCCGCGCGGTAGCAGGCAGTCCCGTTTCGGATGACCCGCTGGACCAGCTTGCTGCTACGCTGTCAGCCCCTCCCGGGCTTCGTTCTCGTGGGACGGCTTCGTTACGTGTGCAGCCGCACCGCCCGCTGGCGGCGGGCCAGACGCACCGCCCGCTGGCGGCGGGCCAGGCGAAACCGAGTTCGTTTCCCCCCCAGCGGATCGAACCGCTCGATGTTCGTTTTGTGCGAATTGGTTCTCAGGAATCATCGTTTGTCTTCGCCATTGCAGGACAATTCGACGATCGGACGATCCATGAAGAGATAGCAAACGCAGCAATTGTTCGTGCACAACTTGATGCTTGGCGAAAAGAGCATGCTTCGATTGCCACCTTAGCAACCGCTGGCACCTCCTTGGCAGCACGCCGTATCCGATCTCGGTTACACGTCGCTGCGTCACTGCGCACTCACCTTGGCTTTTTTGGTCCGCCTGGATCGGCGGCGGAGTCGATTGCACGACAAATTCACCACACGGCATGTCCCCGCGAGCCGCTGGTCATGGTCGATGGGCCGTTAATGGACCCCGAACTCTTGGATGCCTCGATCATCCCCGCAGTCAACCGACTCACCGAATCGCCCGACGCTCTGGCGACTGCGATCGTGAGAGACCTGGACGAAATGCCGGTTGAGGCTCAGCGGCATCTTGCCAATCTCGTCGAGAGATTCACCCATCGCTTTCGCATCATCGGTTTATGCTCGAGCGACGGCGTGGTTTTGCAGGATTCGGCGATGGGAGAATACGACCTTGCGCCCACCTTGACGACGGAATTGCCTGAACCGAGACGCATGATCATTGCCGACTTGATCGAAAAGATCGGTGGTCTGACGATCTCGCTCGTACCGTTGGCGTCGCGTGTCGAAGACATCCCACTTATAGCAACTGGAATCGTCGATTCGCGGTACGCTGCGGGCGAGGGGCGTGCCGAACGTGTCAGCCGTGCCGCGATTGATTCTTTGGTGAGCTACCCTTGGCCCAATAATTTCGCTGAGCTTGATGCCGCCCTCCGTCATGCAATCCGCAGTGCTCCGGGGGACCATATCGGTGCGGAACACTTGCCACTTGCGATCCGCTCGTACCATCCGGCCGCAAAGCCGAAAACCAAGCCCTGCATCGATCTGGCACTCGATCACTTGCTCGAGGCGTACGAGATCAAACTGATTGAGAGGGCCCTCGAATCGACGGGCGGGAATCGAGCGGCCGCTGCACGCGTCCTTGGCATCACGCGATCGCGTTTGATTCGGCGATTGGATGTAGCCGCCAAAGGCGGGACGAGTGACGACGAATGAATGCGTTTGCCGATGGCCTATTCGATGCGTCGCCTGAACGGCCTTGGATCGTCTGTGAACACGGGAATCGATGGATCGAAGCGGTCCGCTGTTTCTGTACCGAGCAGCTTGCCGATTCGGTAACCCCCGTGGTCCGCGCTGCGGATGACGATGAAGTCGTCGCTTTGGCAGGGCGCCAATTGCGGCAAGGCCAACCACACATCGTGGTCGTTTGGGAGATCACGCCCGATTCGTTTGCGGAATCCACTCGCTTCATGATGGCGCTCACTCGATCGCTACCGCAAGTGGTCCAAATCGCAGCATGCTCGCAGCTCGCAACCTGCCACGAAGCGACGCTCTCGGAATTTGGAGCGATGCTTCGCGTTCGACAGCCCGAAGACCTGCAGAAGATGGCGAGGGTGATCAACCTACGCCTGGGGGCGTCTTAGGGTTCGTCCGACAAAAGCGCACCAGTGCCCACGATCAAATGGTGTGCGTGCTCTTGCCGCCCCGAAAAGGTGCAAGACGAACCCCGTTCGCCTCAACCTGGATCATCGCTTCGATCCCTGGATCTCCGTAGCAGGCGGCTCCGGTGTAAACCGTTAAGTTGTCGGCCAGCGTCGCGACGCCGTCGTGATGCGTGTGTCCGCATAACACGATCCAGTCGCAGTGGCTTCGAGCGGAGCAAACATCGAGAAGCATTTTTCCAATGCTGCCACAAACGAAGAACGGAGCCCAAAACTCATCCGTCGTTCGGCCTTGGTACCAGCAGCTTTCGGCAAAGGGAGGGAGATGCGTCGCGATCAAAACTTTCGCTGCATCCATGGGAATCGATTCAAGCTTGGCTCTCAATCGCGCCGCAGAATCGGCCCCTTCGCGTTGCAACATCGCTTTGCGCTCCGTGGGATCCGCGTCGCGGAAATCTTCGATCTGTTCAAAATCGCGCAGCCGAATGGGCGATGCTTCATAGTTGCCAATCGTCGCATCGCCCCATCCATCATCACCGGTCAAATAGACACCTTCGGCAAGTTGAATCGGCCCCACATCGGTCAAGTAGAAGAGTTGATCTTGGTCGCGAGCGAACGACACAACTTGTTGACGCGTTCGGGCAATGGAACTTTGGTAGAAATCATGATTGCCCAGAACAAAATAGATCGGGATGCCGAGCGTCAACGCCAATCGTCGCAATTGCACGACGACGTCGCTTCCCTCGGAAAGATCACCGGTGACGATCAAGCCACATGGACGCTGCGACGCAACGTGCTCGAACCACCGATCCATCGAGTCCACGTTGACGTGGTCGAAATGGGGATCGGTCGTCCAAGCCAATTGCACGGTCGTCTCGATTGGGTGCGGTAACGATCGAAAGTCAACTACGCGGTTGCCGCGGCGCCTGCCGCTTCGGACAAAGCTTCCGCCTTGTCGGTCTTTTCCCACGTGAACGCGTCCCCTTCGCGACCAAAGTGCCCACCGGCACTGGTTTGGCGGAAGATCGGACGACGAAGTTGCAGATGATTGATGATGCCCGATGGCGTCAGGGGAAAATGCTCGCGAACGAGTTCGCAAAGCTTCGCATCATCAACCTTGCCCGTGCCCTCGGTGTCAACATGGACGCTGACCGGTTCGGTCACTCCGATGGCATAGGCAAGTTGTACTTCACAACGTTCCGCCAAGCCCGCTGCGACGATGTTCTTGGCGACATAGCGAGCCATGTAGGCCGCACTTCGGTCCACCTTCGTCGAGTCCTTGCCACTGAACGCACCCCCACCGTGACGTCCCCAACCGCCATAGGTATCGACGATGATCTTGCGTCCGGTCAGACCACAATCACCATGGGGTCCACCGACGACGAATCGGCCGGTTGGATTGATGTGGTATTTGATATCACCTTTGTCCAACTCCGCAGGGATCGAAGGCTTGATGACCTTTTCGATGATGAATTTTCGGATTTCGTCATTGGTCACATCCGGACCATGCTGTGCACTGACCACCACCGTGTCAATTCGAACGGGCTTCGAGCCTTCGTATTCCACGGTGACTTGCGACTTGTTATCGGGACGGAGCCAATCGACTTCCTTAGCAAATCTCGCTTCCGTGATCCGATTGATAATGCGGTGCGAAAGAGCGATCGGCAGCGGCATCAGTTCCGGCGTATCTTTGCATGCATAGCCAAACATCAAGCCTTGGTCGCCCGCTCCGACGTCTTTTCCGGCCGCCCCGTCTTCATTCACCCCTTGAGCGATATCGGGGCTTTGCGTATCGAGCGAAACCATCACGGCACAGGTGTCGCCACAAATACCCATTTGGTCGTCGGTGTAGCCGACTTCATTGATCACTTCGCGAATCACGTCGGAATATTGAACCACCGCTTTGGTCGAAATCTCGCCGGCAACAATGGCGATTCCCGTTGTGACCATCGTCTCACATGCAACGCGGCTATTGGGGTCTTGGGCGAGCAACGCGTCTAAGATTCCGTCGGAAATACGGTCGGCCAGCTTGTCGGGGTGGCCCATGCTGACGGATTCACTGGTAAATAGGTATCGAGCATTGCTCACGAGGTTTTTCTCCGCAGGGTAATTCGACTCACTGATCATCCAAAAATCACCACCGGACGATTTCCGCCCAGCAGTGCTGCCCCCCAAAGGGGCGTGATGGAGTTAGAATAGGTTGGTCCACTAAAGTAATTGCCGAGACCGATTCTGAAAAGCGTCGCTTCGCGACGGAACCGCGGTTCCCGGTGAAATCCAGACATTATTCCACCTTTTCCATAAGCCCATCCTCCGGAATGGCTGTTTTAGACCATCCTGCCTCACCCGACCCGACCGACACCTTGGAGATGGAACTGCCCGAGCGGCCGCTTCCAGCTTTGATGTTTTCGCTGGTCTTTCATGTCCTGCTGTTGACGACGTTGGGATTTCTGCTCTCGAGCCCCCCATCGGGGAGCGGCTCGGAAGTTGACCGGACGGTCGGAATCGCGATGGTCCATCGCATGCCCGAGCGTGACCTTTATGTGGATTCAGCCGAGACGTCCCAAGGCGACGTGAGCAGCGAAAACGCCGTGTCCTCCACGGCCGATTCGGTGTCTGCGGCAGCACCGCCCGCCGGTTTGTCGCCCCCCATCGATTTGGATGGGATTTTAAGCGAGCTACAACGATCCCCTTCGCCCCTTTCTGGGACCGGCATCGCCGGGGAAACCACGCTGGATGCCGATGCCTTCGATTCAAAACAACCACCCGGCGGGAATGGGGATTCAAACCGAACGACAACCAGCGTGTTCGGGGTTTCGGGCAGCGGTTCCCGGTTCGTTTATGTCTTTGATCGATCCGACAGCATGAACGGCAACGGCGGCTTACCGCTTCGAGCCGCAAAACGTGAACTGGTCAATAGTTTGAGAACGCTGACCGAGCGGCAGCAGTTTCAAATCATCTTCTACAACCAACAGCCCAAGCCGTTTCAGACCGAAGGCATGACGACCGGTTTGATGTTTGCCGAAGAAGCGACGCTCCGCCGAGCCATTCACTTCGTCGAGTCGATCACGGCCTATGGAGCGACGGAACACGAAAGTGCGCTAAGGATGGCACTTCGAATGGGACCGGATGTCATCTTCTTTCTGACCGATGCCCGGATTCCAAGGCTCTCCGGTTCGCAACTAAACGAAATTCGTCGGCAAGCCGAACGAGCAGGCACCACCATCCACGCAATTGAATTTGGCTCGGAACCGAGCGCGACGAACGATAGCTTCTTGCAACAGCTGGCCGCTCAAAACAATGGGCAGTATCACTACGTTGACCTCCGTTCGCTGGGAAACCCTCAACCGATAACGGTACCATGAGTGCCAGCAATCTCGGCCATCGTCGAATTCAACCGAGTTGCCGTGTGCTCGACAAACGTAGCGACTGCCACCCGACATCCACAACAAGGAAGGTTGCTCGCATGAAGGTTGCCAATGCAATCCTGGCTCGTGTTGTTTTCATCCTGATGTTGCTCTATTCGTTGACACACGGGATGCGTGGTAACGCCCAAGAAACCCAACCCGATCAAGTATGGCTCGAGCCGCCCCGACCCACCGCGACCCAAAGCACGTGGTACCCGCAAGCGATCGAAACCGTCAGCGGCGAGATCGCTGAGTTTGATGCCAAGCGGATGGTGCTTCAGAACCGTCAAACCAAACAACAGCGTGTCGTCGCGGCCGCTCGGGTGCTTTGGGTTGAAGTGGGCGCCAAGGATAAACAGCAATCGTTGGCCATCGAACAATTCATGAAGGGTGGCTTCAACGAATCGCTACGAAGTCTGCTGGAAACACTGAAACAGCGTCCACCGATTTGGCAGCAACAATGGCTGTCGATGATGGCCGCTCAAGCCGCATGGCGGAGCGGGCGGGCTGCCATTGCAATCAAGCTGGTGGAACAACTTGATCGTCGCCCTCTGCCCCCACTGGTCCTGGCCTGGCTGCCCGTCGCGTGGAGCAGCAGTCGTGTTGAATCCGAGACACGCAAGGTGGCGGACGACCAACTCGACAACCCGTCACCTGCCGTCCGATTGATCGCTGCCAGTTGGTTGTTGTCGTCCGATCGTCGAGACGCTGCCGCTCAGACGCTCGCCGGCCTCAGCCGCGATAACGCTCGACCCGAAATTGCCAAGTTGGCCGAGGTGCTGCGTTGGCGAACCACCGCACCGCCAGACATTGCCCGTCAAGCGACTCGATGGCAAGAGAAGCTTGATGCCTTGCCGCTGGTGATGCAGGTCGGCCCCACGATCACCCTAATGGAACGGTTCGAAGCGGGCGGCCTGACCGCCGAAGCCACACGATTGCGGTTGTCGCTTCAAAAAACACCGCCTCACCCCCACCCCGACTTAATCAATTTCCCCCCGCGCTAGTCGAGTGGCATCACTCTGGGGGGCGGTGAAACGGTGGCGCACAAGATCCGCGCACAAGAGAGATTGAAATCGCGGCCAGCGAATTCTCTCTTTTTCACCCTACCCCCCGCTACTTATCGGTCGATTCGCGGTTTAGCAAGTTGCGGCCCATTCCGGCACTCCCGCTACGCCTGCGGCGATTCCAACCATTCCAACCATTCCCACCCTCCTTGAAGTATCTTTCGCTTGACACTTCGCTCATATCAACGCCGGCGTCTCCTCCCGATAGGCCTCGTAGCGATCGCGGTGCTGTGCATGCTTGCTGCCGGATACACGGCCGTCCTGCTGGCGGAAGCGAATCACAATTACGCTCAGTCGCAACTCGATCTGAGCCAGTCACAAACGGACTTGGGCGAAGCGGATCTTTTCTTGAGCATGTCTCTTGACGAGCTCGACTCGCTGCAGAGAGAGTTTTTGACTAAAACAGCGAGGCGGATTCAGCCGAGCGATGACTATTCACTCGTAAGAAACGACCTGAAACAGTTGCTGCTGCGTTGGCTGCATAACAGACGCAACCAAAACCATTTTCCGATCCAACAAGCGACCGCAAATTTCCGGCTCGGCCAATTGCATGGCTTGGAAGGCAACAACCGGGAGGCCGTCCGCTGCTTGACACAGGCCGTGTCGATTGCGTCCCAAAACGATGACAAGCGATTAGCCGCCTTCGCGAAAAACACACTCGCAAGTGTCCTCACGCTGATTGACGCTGATAAACAAGCTCTCGACCTGCTTTTGGAGAACGCATCGTTTTATCGCGAATCGCCAGAGCAGATTGCCTTGGCACTGACGATGCGAAACCTCGGCGTGCTGCAACAACGAATGGGCGAGGGTGGAATCTCGGAACTTCGCGAATCGGTCAAAATATTAAAAAAGGAGACGAGTAGCGGCCCTCTGAGTATCACCCATGAACTCATGATCGACACGCTGACCCTCTTGGCCGAGGGGTTATATTTGCAGCGAAATTTTGATGAGGCAAAAGCCGTTTGTGAGGAGTCACGCAGACAGCTCGACAGGATGCTAACTGACGCAGAAAACTACAACGTCAGCGACGATACCGCATCCAGTACCATTCGCTATCGAAATGCGATGGAGTACGTGGATCACAACCTCTTGGCAATCGAGGCTCAGAATGCTGACGTTTGGCGTTGGATTCCATTGATCGATATGGCAACCGAAATGATTCAGCCAGAACCTGATCTGAAGATCAAGGCAGTAGCAGAATTTGATTCGCAATCAGCGGTTGTACTCGCGTGGGGAAGTTATCAATGGGCTCATGAAACGGTCCTCGAGATTGCCCGCGCAACGCATCAGAGATGGAGAATCGACCTTCTGACCGACAATGACGAATCACTTGAAGAAGCGATCGAGGCGTTCCGAATCGCCAAAATCCCAACGGAGCGAATTCGGTTTGGGGTTTGTGAATTTGAAGTACCTTGGTTTCGTGACTTTGGACCGATCGTCGCCAAGTCGGCAGCCGGAAACTCAGTTTGGTTCGACTCACATCAAGTGCGATTCGACAACTTCCAGCGTTCGGTGAACGACTCGCTTCCACGACTGCTGTCCACGCGGTGGAACGCGAGGATGATCAAGACGCCACTACATATTGAAGGCGGTGCGATGCTGTCCAACGGCCAAGGTTTTACGATTTGCTCGACGAGTTTGATCGAAGACAACCTTGGATATGGTTTTGACCTGGCGGCGATCCAGAGTGGGCTCAAATACGTGACGGGGGCGACAGCGATCATGCCCGTGGAACCCTTGATGGGCGAGTTGACCGGACACATCGACCTGTTCATGACCTTCACGGACCCCACCACACTTGTGCTTTCCGACCTACGAGACGACAGCGATCCCAATGGTCAAATGCTCAACGCTCTCGCCACACAGATTTCCTCTTTGGAAGCCAATGGGCACCCGCTGAAATTAGCTCGCGTTCCGATGCCCGCAATCAAGGACGGACTCGCGCGAAGCTACACCAACGTGATCTTTGCCAACGGTGTTCTATTAGTCCCGTCCTACCAAGGGGTTGCACCGGCGATCGAGCAAGAGGTCAAATCCGTCTACGAAGCACTGCTTCCCGATTGGGAAATCAAATTCATCGACTGCACGCAGCTCGCGACGAAAGGTGGATCACTGCATTGCCTCGCATCAAACCTGGGACCCACCCCTTACCTTCCCTTGGGGCAGTTTCGACAGGTCAATCGCAGTGCCATCGACCCCTAACGACACGCTCAGTCGGTAAAGGGTGACGATTCGAAAACCACTTCGTCACGGACACGCGGGTCACCCGTTCGACGCAGCTCTTCCATCAATCTCTCGTCCAACTGGTCGCGTGTCGCCCGATGCTCTGGATGGTCCGCCAAGTTGTTCATGCAGTGCGGGTCGTTCTGAAGATCAAAAAGCTCGAACCTCGGCCGGCGCCCCATGGCAAACTCGAACATCCCGGGCTGATCCTCGCGATGCGTTACGATCCAAGCTTTTGTGGGACTCGCATCCATGTCACCAAAGCCAGCGAAAGTGTTCTCACGAAGCTTTGCAAAATCGGGTAGTTCCCCCTCCGGTTGGCCATACCCCGTTGCCGTTCCCATCGGCCATCGATCCGGTTCAAAGTTGATGATCAACAGGTAGCGATCCGTACGGATGGCCCGTTGAGGATAGGGCTTGTTTCCGGTGCGAGCCTTGGCAACATGTCGTTCACGACCGGTGAACACCGCATCACGGCTCGGATCAACGGTTCCCGATTGCTTACTCTTGAGCAACGGGATCAAAGACCGCGCCGTCATCGATCCGGGGATAGCCACTCCGGCTGCGTCCAAAAAGGTGGGAGCGAGATCGGGTAGCGAAACAAAATCATTGATCACACGGTTTTCCACTTCGATACCGTCGGGCCAACGAATCGCCAAAGGGACTCGAGTCCCCAAGTCGTACAGGTTGCATTTGCCTCGCGACACCCCAGGAAAACCGTGGTCCCCACTGATGACAAGGATTGTATTGTCGGCAACGCCAAGCCGGTCGAGTTCCTCGGTGAGGACGCCGACCGCGGAGTCGAAAGCCAGGATCTCACCAAAGTAGTCGGCAAAGTCCTCACGCACGATCGGGACATCCGGTAAGTAGGGTGGGATCTTTCCGGTAAACGCATCGGGGTCGATCCCCCATAACTGCTTGCCACTGCCGGCGATCCATTTGCGATGACAATTGGTCGGCCCAAAAAAATAGCAAAACGGTTGATCGCCATCCACTTGGTCGTCTTGATTGCGATCCAGAAAGGACAACAAGTTCTGGCGTACTTCGTCGAACAACTTCTGCTTGGCCTCGTTGGGATCCGTCGCCTTCATCGCGTTTTGTGAAAACCCATTGAAGCGACGCCCCGCCGAGTTGAACGCCCTCGCGGCACCGCCATGAGGTGCATCGGCCGGCGTCCCCGGACTCCAAACCTTGTAGGTATGGCCGATCCGATATCCAGACGCTTCGAGCATTAGCGGGTAGCTGGGGCTGGAAAAATCCCAGATCGCTCCCTGCAGGATCGCGCCGCGACCGCAGCGCCAGAAGTGTTGACCCGACATCAGCGAACTTCGGCAAGGCGTACAGGACGGAGCGCTGACGTAGGCGTGAGTGAACAACACCCCTTGCTCGGCAACCGAATCAAAATGGGGCGTCGTTGCGACATCGTTCACGCCACCAGGATCCAATTTCCCATACGCACTGCTGTGAAAACCCCAATCATCTGCGAAAGCAAAAACGACATTGGGCCGTTCCGCTGCGGTTGCGGCGGAAGTCATCATGAGAACCATCAAGCAAGCAGTTACCCTACGCATCAAATCATCTCCCTTTGCGTTAAAAACCCTCTGCTTTAAGAACCTATCCGTGATCGCTGAATTTGATGTTAGTTGAGCACAATTCCAGCGACCAACGGGAGCGGGCCAAAGCCACTACGAGCGGTAGCTCGCTTCGCCTGCGGCCGTGCCGCACGACGATACACAGGGCAGGGCTCCAATTTAACCCATTTTAACCCGTTCGTGCGAAAGGGGAGTTGAGCAGGGCATGCGAACACGCAAAGATGGTGTTCAAGCATCACCTCATCCCACTCTTGATTGGCTCGCAACGATGAACGAAGACGCATCGCTAGAAAAATCGAAACCGGTCCCTCTATCGCGAGACGCTCGGCGCGTGCTCGGTGTCTTGGTCGAAAAAGCAAAGACCACGCCCGACAGTTACCCGTTGTCGGTATCCGGTATCATCAGCGGCTCGAATCAAAAATCGAATCGATCGCCACAGCTCCAACTCGATGAAGACGATGTACTCACCGCGATCGACGAACTCAAACAGGTGGGTGCCGCGCGAGAGATTCAAGGCAGTGGGCGGGTGACCAAGTATCGGCACGCGGCGTACGAGTGGCTTGACGTCGACAGTCCCGGTGCCGCGGTGATGACGGAATTGTTGTTACGAGGCCCCCAGACCTTAGGTGAAATTCGCACCAGAGCTTCGCGGATGTACGCGTTAGACGATTTAAGCACCACGCAACAAATTGTCGATCAGCTGATCGAAAAAGACTTGATCGAACCGCTGACCCCACCCGGGCGAGGACAAACCTTCGCTCATAAACTTTACCCACCCGAAGAACGACAATACCTCGAGGCCAAGATCGAGAAGCAAGCCGCAGCAGCACCTTCGCCAGCGAAGGCCAGCAACAACGCTGTCGATGCGTTGATCGCGCGGATGGACACAGTAAACGAGCGGATTGAAGCGTTAGAGAAAAGACTTGATGAGCTCGAATCGTGATTCGGCGCAAGTGAACCCAGGGTGCGCTGCTTCGCATCGACCCTGGCCTGTGGAATCAAACCGCGTCGCGGTAACGCAACGTGCAACTCCATACGCCAACGGCGTTACATTCCACAGCCCAGGGTCGCGCAGCGGCGAAGCCGTAATGCGCACCCTGGGAGATCGAACACCTCACACGCCAAACCCTGAAAGGGTTTTACAACATTGCGGAACACCTAACGTCACCGTCATTTACGACGCCCGTCACCTTTTCGTATCCCAGGCAAAGCACCAATCCCACTGATCCGGCTGCCAAAAATTTCGAGCTCACGCATTTCGCCTCGAAACTGGCGGTCAAGTCCGGCACCTTGCAGTGTGATGTTGAAATTCCCAAGGGCCAGTGGGCCAACGTTGGAACCGACGGGTCCCGCGTTGTAATCGGTGTGCCGGTCGAGCTTCACCGACGCCACACTCGCTGGCAGATCAAGCGGTGACGAGAAAGACCAAGCAACATTGTTTTTCGTAGCCGTGCTGTCGTACGTGACGCGAAAGTACGTCCACTTTCCAACGACGAGTTTCCCAGGCGAACTGTCGTTTTGAACTCCATCAGGCCACTCGTTGACCGCCAATCGCAATCTGCCGTCGCGGTGACAAACCAAATCGATCCCCGAGTGATCATGCTGCAGACAGAATAGAATTCGATTGCCGCCCTGACCCGCGACCAAGCTCTCTGGCTTGAGCCAACCACTGATAGTAAACGATCGCAATCCAGCGAGGTCTTCAACGGGCCGGTCACCTGCTTTCACCCAGCCCCAAGGCTCACCGTCGGGCAAGAACAATGCTCCATCGGCTGACCGCTTTGCGGTTCCGTTGAATTGGAGCAAGGGTTTTTCATCGCCTCGAAAACCCGCGCGCACGATCGGTGCTTTCGAGTCGAGATCGACGACAATTCTCATTTGACTGCGGGCGCTACCACCATCACGGTCCGTTACTTTGAGCGTCACCGTGTAGATGCCAGGTTGATCAAACGTGTGCGCCGGGTTCTTCTGATGGCTAGCCGATCCGTCGCCGAAATCCCATTCCACTTTCGCAGCGATGCCGCTGGTAAACTTCACGGCCAACGGTGGTACGCCTTCGGACACGTCGGCAGTCGGCTTTGCCAACGGACGAAGTTTTTCCCCCGCTGCATACGGCACGAATCGATAGACCATGTCATTGCCGGACGGTTCAACTTGGTACTTGCCCGGATCCGCCGTGCCTACCGGCCACTCCTGCATCTCCCACGGGCCGATCGCATCGACCTTGTAGGGACGATCACCCGATAGCGTGACCGAAGGTGTCGTACCGGCCAATGCATACAGCAAGTAATACTCACCTGGATTCGCCAGCAAGAAGTCGCCCTGGTCATTGCCAAGCGGCTTGAGCGAGTCGAATTCCGGGGAACGGGCCATAAAGTCTTTGAGCCATTGAATTCGCTGCGGACTGCTGCCGTGCAGAACTCCTCCTTTGGACCACCAAAGGATGTCGTCATCATGTAAATACGTTTCACCGTGCCCGACATAGCAACCGCTCATCGTGCCCAACCAAAACCGCTGCGTCATTTCACGGCCGGACAAGTTTCCCCAGCCCTGCGGGACGTTGCCTTCATACTTGCACTCGTCATAGATCACTGGCTTTTGATACTGTTGACGATATCGGACTCCCCCCTTCATATCCGACGTCTGCAAACTCGCGTGCGTCACCCAAGGTTTCGTGTGGTCATACCACAATCGCCCGTTATGAATTCCGCGCAACCGATGATGCGGATCTTCTTTCTCAAGAATCTCGTAGAAGCGGTCCCAGTCCCCCAGTTGTTTGTTGCCGCGATGGCCAGCCGGTTGATTGGTCATGAAATCGAACTCATTGGCAAGTGACCACCAAACGTTGCGATACGCCGATAAGCGTGCGATACAGTAACGCAAGTATCGATCATCTTGCGCGTCGCTCATGTCGGCGAAGCCCCAACGGTCGTAGGGGTGCCACAGGATCAAGTCGGCCTCAATCCCCAGCTTTTGCAGATCGAGAACACACTGTTCAAAATGCTCCCAGAACGCTGGATCCGGCCGATCAAAATCGAATGTCCCATCAGCCTTCTTGGGAAACGCAAAAAAGGAAGGTTCGTTCTTGTTGTACGTGTAGTTCTTGGGGAATACGCAAAAACGAATCTTGTTGAACGGAGAAGCCGCCAACGTCTTGAGCGTCTGTTGTTGCAATGATTCCGGTTGATGCACCCAGGCGTAACAAGTGGTACCAAATTGATGGTACGTCTTCCCATCTGCATACCGCAAATAGAATGTGTCGAACGTTTGCACGGGGCCATGATTGTCGCCCGAGGGCTTTCCAACTTGGATTGACCCTGACTTGCCATCAAGTGAGACATACTTGCTGTGCGTTTTGTAACTCCACGAGCCGAACGTCGGCGGACTGAAACGCACTTTGAAAACGTCATCTTTGTACCAAAAACCCGGAACAGAAATACTCTGTGATCCTTGAGAGAATGTCGCCGAGAAAGCAGAATCGATCGTGTGCGGCGCTTCGTTGGATACGGCATCTAGCTCAAAGACACCCCACTGCTCAACCGCTTGCACGGAGGAACAGGTGATGGCCAAGGCGATAAGGAAGGATGGCAAAGAGTGACATTGCATGATTGTTTCTCATCTTTGTTGCAGTGACTTTGTAACCAGCATAACCCAACGACCAGGCCGAGGTGGCTTGAAGGAAACCCACACTTCGGCCGAATCCACGTCACGGTGCGAAACCGCCTTTCCGGTGATCGGATCGAGCCAGGTTGCCCGCCACCGTCCCCGTCCCGTCTGGACGCTCAACGAATCCCCGCCCGGATGAAATACAACCCAGCTCGTGCCTGGGTCAGCCAGGCAGAAACCCGATGATGCCAGTTCGGGCAAGGGTTTCATGTGGCTCAGGTCCAATTGCTCAGACAACCGCCGAGCGGCCCCCATCGCATCACGAGTCGGATTCCATTTCGGATCTGGCTGCTTCGGCGAACCCACGCGGAAGTCCATGTACGAGTCCATCAGTATAAAGTGGTTGCCACGTGTGAAGTTGATCCAAACCCAATCGGGGTCGTACTTCATCGCTCGGCAATGATCGGTATCGACGACAATGATCTTGTTGCCATCGCAGGGCGGAGGATTGTCGGTCCAGACGGAACCGGGCGGACTGATCCAATCGGCGCCGCTAGCCATTAATTCCGCTGTTTTCACAGGCGCGCCCGTCATCCCAATCAAATGCTGCTTTGCCTTGCTCGATTCATACTCGCGGACAGAATCAACCATGTGATATTGAAACTCAACCGAGCTTGCCGGCAATTCATTACCAATCTCCCACAACACATTTTCGAGATCATTAAGCGTGTCGATCACGCGACGGACATAGGCTTCTTGAACTCGCGTAACGTCGGGCGTTAGGAGAGTATGCAATTCGTGCCCCGCATCTCGGCCTGATGGATCGCCGTCGATTCCATTGATATTGTTCAATTTGTTAAACGGATTGCCATGCCAATTGTTACCGCTACGAGGTGATGCTGGCGGCTTCTTCACGCTAAAGCCCTGAAAGAACATCACGCTGACATAGATATTCCGTTTCCGTGCCTCCTCAACCCGCTCTCGCAGCCGCTGGAAGAACTCGGGATTGAATTTCGTAAGATCGAACTTTGGTGCACCATCGAGCGCGACCCCAGGCCCGGTGCGTTGGAAGATCGTTGGCTTGTATCGCACATGGACGTCCGAATCCACAAACTGCATCCACTGGCTATGTTCCCAAGCCCACAGTCGCAGGAAATTGTGATCATGGTGCTGCATGAAGCCGAGATATTGTTCGTAATCGAAGGCTGGCGTTTCACCTTCAATGCCCCGTTCTTGCAAAGTAGCCCAGGTATGCGAACCGGTCAGCCAAACAGGCTTTCCGTCAGGCGTTGCAAAGTAGCGTCCGTTACCAGCATGCACGACAAGAGGCCCCATCACACTTTGCTTTTCAACCATCCCCGCGGCGTTTGGCGGTGCGGCGCTGAGCATCGATGGAACGACAAGGAGACAGCAGAGGTTCAAGACAGCCAGCTTCACAGTGAAATCCCCAATTTGAATCTATTAGGTTTCGGCAGAGCGAAGTGTAGTCATTCCGCGATGGCAGTCAATCGAAATGAGTTCGTTGCCGAGTTGTTTGCCCGAGTGTCGAACGCAAGACAAAAGGGGACGGGGGTCGTTTTCGCGACTCAATTCCTATCCTACCTCGGAAACTCGGGTGCAGTCCTTTAATACCCCCGTCCCCTTTTGCCGACCTTTACGCCAACGGCGTTACATTCCATAGCCCAGGGTCGCGCCGCGGCGTAGCCGCAATGCGCACCCTGGGTTGTCGACCACGTCACACCAAATACCCTGTACCCTGAAAGGGTTTTACAAACGACCGCATCGATGTTCCATCACCCTGCCCGTTGGCAAGCGTGTCTTTGTCGAACACCTGTGGCGCACCGATTCGTTGGTCGAATCGGGATAACAGCCGACCCTTGTTTCGACGTTGAATGGAGACGAGAACGTCCGCAAATGATTGCCGTTCTCCCCTGGTCGCTGTAAAATGAAGGTCATTGGGGATCAAGATAGCATCGGTCCATTTCTGGAGATGCGGCGATGATGAAGAATTTGTCCGCAAGATCAGGTAGCGTCGACTGCGGCGGCCGCGTTCAGCCAACGATGCCACGTCTCACGCGAACCATTGTGTGCAAGGCGGGACAGCGGAGCAAAGGTTTCATTTTTTTGGAAGTGAGAAGTAGGGTATGCGACGAAACTTGCTTGGGGTCGCTGTCGCCATGGGACTGGTGCTGTTTTGTGGGACGGCGGTTTGGAAACGGCTTGCGGGCTACCCCAAGGTGACCCCCGAATTCACCCATTTCGAACGAGCGCTGATCTCAGCCGACGAAATGCGTCCGGGGATTCAGCGACTGCAACGTGCGAAAGCATGGTTCGAGTCGCAGCCATACGGTGTGATCGAAAAGGAGTGGACGCAGCACAAGGAACCCTTCGAGATCGATCAAATTCGAGCGGAACTTCAGCAGCAGTGGCCTGGAATCGACATCAACGAAAAGGATTTCCCCTCGCTCAAACCCATCTCGAAATCCACCTATCGATGGGTGTTTGATCAGAATCGCGTTGCCCTCGACCAGATTTCCCCGACAGACCACCTCCGCATTGTCTGGGACGGCGAAATGGCGAAACAGGTCTACCGACGACAGGGCGAACCCGACGCTTATATGATCAAGCCAACGAGCTGTGATGTCATTGGATTCGCCTTTTCGGGGCCTTGCAATGTGGTGCCATGGTGGTTGCAGCAATGTGGCCCGAAGTTCGACTACGAGCTGCGGCTCGACGAGAACCGGAATTGTTTTTCAGATGGCTGGCTGGTCCACCAGGGAGAGGAATGTTTCATGTTCACCGACGCGCCAGGAACGCGGTATATCATCGGGACAACCGATATGCGTCTTCGCGGAACGCGACACGGCAACAGCGTCCGCCTTTTTTCCGACTTCGAGGCCGTAGCGCCGGGGATCCATTGGCCCATGCGATGCGATGTAAAAAACTATCGCGTTCCGCCGGGTGGTTCCCATCGCGATCATCCTCGCATTCTCGCTTGGACCGGAGAATCGATCACCCGCTTTGATTTTGAAACACCACCCACAGACGATGAGTTTGTCATCGAATTCGAAAAGGGGGGCCGCGTCGTCGACGCTCGCTACGACCCGTTGATGGTCTACACACACGATCCTGACCGCAGCGAAGCGGAATGGGATGCCATTTGGAAAGAGCACGCGAAAGACAAAGAACAAAACGACAAGATGCGACAGAAGCAGCAGGCTCTGGTCGGCAAAGAGGCACCTGATTTTGGCGAGGGAGAGTGGGTGAATTGCCAACCAAAATCGATTGTCGACTTCCGCGGCCGACCACTCGAAATTGGATTCACCTCACTCGCATGTGCTCCCTGCGAAGACATGCTGGCACAGTTTGCAGCCGCGATCGATCGAGATTCACCGGTCCAGCACCTCGTTGTTTTTGCCGCTGAAGACGATCTTGAAAAAGTGGAAGCAAAGGTCGCGAAGTTCAACCTGAAGTGCCCGATCTTCGTTGGCGCTCCCAACCCTCAAGGCCCATGGTCCGGTCCTTTTGAAGACTACGAAGTTTCTGCGATACCAACGGTGATCCGCGTCGACGGGACCGGCAAGATCACCAAGCATCGCGTTGGAATGTTTGAAGAGCTCCTTGCCACGTAGAATCCTCATCACCTATTCGTATTCAATTAGTCAATGCTTTGGACACTCGCTTGACCAGCGCTACCTTGCCACTATGATGGCGTCTTGTTCACTGCTCATGCGCAAACATGAAGAGCAAGTATGTGTCTTCAAACCGTGTCATTCAAACTCGATTCGTTTTCCGACGAAGCCGAGCTGCTTCGCTTATTCGAATCACAGTTCCGCAAACATGCCGGCCGGATGCTGCGTCAGTTTCCGATCGTTCGTCGTTGGGAACAAACCGATGACATCGTTCAGGTCGCACTGATCCGACTGCACTTTGGAATTTCCTCGCTGCAGGTGAAATCGCCTACCCATTTGAGGCGGTTGGCCGCTGTGCATCTTCGGCGACAGCTTCAACGACGATGGTCCGAGGCGAAAACTACGATCGCCAAAGCACTGTCTGGCGATACCATGATGATGAAATGTTGAGTTGCCAATCATTCGGCAAGCGATCCAGCTAACGAGGGGCAAGTTCCTTTGACGAATTCAGGCGACGAAACGACAACCTCATCCTCACCCGATGAATCGTCCGGCATCAGCATTCCGCTTCAGCAGTTAATCGGTCACTGGGAAAAGCTCAAGAAAAGTGGACAGCCGATTGATCCCGAAGAACTCTGCGAAGGTGATCCTGACCTGGCCAATCAGCTGCGCGACCACATCGCAATGCTGGAAGCGTTTTCTCGATTCGAAAAAGTCCCCGTCGCGAAGACGCCGGAAACGATCGGTGAGTACAAAATTCTAAAGGAGATCGCGCGAGGTGGCACATCGATCGTGTATCTCGCTGAACAAGCATTTCCAACGCGAAAAGTTGCCCTGAAACTGTTGCAGGATGTCGCTGAGCGAGAGCGATCAAAACTTCGATTCCGTCTGGAGGCAGAGCTACTTGCTTCCTTGCAGCATCATAACATTGCTCGGATTTTTGATGCCGGTGTCGCGGAGGTCTTTGGTTCGCAACGACTGTTTTTCACGATGGAATGGATTGATGGGCTGAACCTCGTCGACTTCATCAAGCAACAGCGGAAGTCATCTGCTTGGACGCACGCCGATACGATTCGGCTCTGCTTGGCATACATGGACGCATTGTCCGAAGCCCACCAAGCAGGAGTGATCCATCGCGATTTGAAGCCAGCCAACCTGATGGTCACGCGAGAAGGAGTCCCCAAGTTAATCGACTTTGGCTTGGCCAGAATTCGGCACAGAGCGAATACCTCCAAACAAAACGCATCAACGGCCGATGGCTGGATCGGAACACGTTGTTATATGAGCCCCGAACAATTCAGTGGCGAACCAGAACGAATTGATTTCCACACGGACATCTATGGTTTCGGAGTGGTCCTTTACGAATTGCTTGCTGGTCGGCTTCCTTACCAGCTCAAAGACAAATCGATGTGGGAATCGGCCCAGATCGTTCAGAACACTGCTTCGGTACCCATCGGTCGAGTCGATCGACAACTTCGTGGCGACATCGAGGTGATCCTGGAAACGGCTCTGGCAAAGGACCCCACAGAACGATACGCATCGATCACCGATTTTGCCGATGACCTGCGTCGGTATCTGGACAACCATCCCATTCGTGCTCGCAGGCAAAACGCCGCAGTCTCGCTTTGGAAATGGTGTCAGAGGCATCGGCGTGTCGCCGCGGTATCCGTAGTGGTTCTTGGATTGTTCTTAGTGCTTGGCGTCGCCGCCGGTTTGTGGGCGACCTTGGCATCGGATCGAGCCCGCAAGCTAGCGGACGTAAACCAACAGCTTGAAACCAGTCGTTCCCGCCTGCAAGCTTCCAATCAACGATATGCAGCCACAGCCGCTCGACTACGTCGCAGCGTCTCAAATCAAACGCTCTTGCGGCTTGGCACTCTGTTGGACCAAGAACCAAACTACGTCTTGGATCAACTCGAAGACGAATCGCGATTCCCCACCGAATCGCGAGGATTTGCCTGGCGGCTTCTGCATCAATCCGCCAAGCGGTCAATGGTTCATTGGCAAGCTGATGCTAAGACTCTGATGGGGCTTGCGATATCGGATGATGGAAGTTGGCTGGCCACCAGTGGCGCAGAGGGCATCCGCGTCTGGGATCTCAAATCGCAATCCATCATTGCTCAGTACCGTAATCTTGACGAATCGCCGAGCGTACGTTTGGCTTTGGATAACCAGACTCGCTCGGTGTTGCTGGTCCGTCGTGACGGTGGGCCGATCCGATTGGATGTGGACGCGAATCGAGCCGAAAGCCTATCTCACTCGACGCCTGAACATGTAATGGCATTGGCTGCCACAGGCCATCAGGGCGGCTACTTAATTGGTACGCAATCAGGTCATCTGGAACACTGGAACGGTCCAGGTGGCACTCAACTTTGGAATCGGCAAATGGGTGATGCCGCTGTCATTGCGATTGCCGTATCGATCGAAGGAGATCGCTTTTGTGTTCTCACCCAAGATGGGGACGCCTATCATGGTGACCTCGATACGGGAGAGATGCTGGAGGAACAGCATTTGGTTCATCCGAAATTCACGGTCCAGAGGTGGGATCTGGCTCGCGTTTCACGCGACCTAAGATGGGGCATTCTGTGCACGGAAGTCGGTGATGCGGTGCTCTGGGATCTCCGATCCAAGCAGCCCTATCTCTGGTGGAGCCATTTGGACTTTTATCCCGACATTGATGTTGTGGAGTATCGAACCAACCCGATGCACCCGAGATTTCTGGTTTCAGGGCGAGATCGAGTTGGACTTTGGCAAACCAACATGGAGTTGGCAGCGCTGTATGAACGCCGGAGTTTCCTTAGTTCAATGGTGGGCGACGAGATCCCCGATGCTGGATCAAGTTCTCAGTGGGATCCGCTGGTCATTGATTCCGCATTGGCAGATAGTGCCGTTGCAATCGGGCTTCGCGGTGGCACGGTTGTTCTCACCAAGGCGTCACCCTCACCGATCTATGACACAATTTTTCCAGCGAAACCGACGGTTGCGAAGTTGTGTTTTTCTTTCGATGGCAAAGCGCTGGTCGCAGTGAGCGGCGCTGGCCACCTCAGTTACCATGATGTCAGTAGCGGTGAAATTCTCTGGCAATCCCCAAGCGGTGCCAGGGGGGTTACCGACCTATTCTTTGCTGGGAACGATCGGTTTCTTGTCACCAATGAACGGCAACATCAAGCATCACTGCGAAGTGCATCGGATGGGGGGCGGCATGCCATGACAGAAAACCAACCCAATACAAACAAGGTCGTGCTGGTAGGTGATCGATTGCTAATCGGCTTTTGTGAAAACGAATCGGTCGATACTGCTATGGATGACGAATCGACGCCTGATGCCACCGGCGACAACATCGAATCCTCAAAACCCGTCCATACTCGAGGATACCAGCCCGTCTGGCTCGAAATCAGAGAGACAGCCGACGAAGGACCGACGCTCGTTGGTGCTAGCGCTGAGATGGACCTACCGATCGAAGCGAAAGCCTACGATGAGCCTTCTGGGCTGCTGGCAACGTATGATGAAAAGGAGACGATTGCGTTGTGGCGAATAGGGGACAACGATCAGCTTGAGTTCTTGGCGGAACGTCACGTTGCTGAATTGAAAACGATGGAGTTCATGCCAGGTGGTGAGACACTGGTTGTGGGGGCTTACGATGGATCGATCACCCTTTGGTCGACGCCGACACTTGACCAAATCGCACGCCGCCACCCCAACGCCAACCAAGCTGGCAGCATCGCAATCAGCCCGGACGGTTCCGTCATGGCGGTCGGGTACTTTGACGGCGAAGTGCTGTTCTGGGACACCGAAAACTGGGAGCCACAATTATCGGTGCGAACGGACCTGAAACCGATCCGGGATCTCGAGTTCTCACCCGCCGGCGACCGCTTGGCCGTTGGCGGCAAGGGGCAACATCTGCTGATGTTCCACTTGAAGCAATAGCAATCCCGTCGCCCGCCATCTCACCATCACTTGTTAGTGGGAGCTTAGCCTGGACTGTTAGATTTGGTGTTGCGGCCTTTTCGATTGGCCCGTTTCTGTTCCTAGCAATCGGGCTATCAATCCATCCCGACGTTTCCGACGCCGACGTTTCCCAATAATGGGCATCAGCACCCTTCATCTCAGACTCCCTTCTCCGTGCAATGTTGAGGTCGTCCAGTTAGCGTGCCCCATCCAGAGAGTATCGGTATTGATACACGACGCGCTGATGGATTCTGGCTCCCCTCTCCCCGCGCGCTCGCGGGGAGAGGGGGTCGGGGGTGAGGGGTTCTCCGCAGACGCAACGACCCGATAAACAAACACCTAAAACCTGCACGAGCTCCAAGCCGCGAGAGAGTGAAGACATGATGAAGTCGGTTCGGTTCAAGCGTGATCGACTACAGCACAAAGCAGGTTGAAGCTCGGTGTTTTGTTGCGACAGTTCCCCTTGCAGAATCCGCTATCAAGGTTGCTTGGCTGTGCATGCTTGGACACTGGAGTGAACAGTTCGTTGCCACAGTGCCAGCTGCGACAGTTTGCCCCTCCCACTCTTTCGACGTGTCGGGTATTCGCTTTTACGACACACAATCGCTCTTCTGTTGGCAGTTCTAATCACGCCCGAATGTTAATTGACACCACTGCGGGAACCCGTGAGAATACTCAAAGAGGCGATCTCACCTCCCCGGCGAGAATACGCGGTCGACCGACGAGAATACGTGAGTGCCACCCACGGCACCGAAGGTGATGCCGGCGAGAATAGTCTCCCCTCAGGGAATATCGCCGGGCCTTTCGCTGATATACAAGTTCTGGCACACAGTGACATCGTACTCGTACTCAGGCGTGAGCCGGTACTCGTACTCCTACTCGAATGGGGCACTGATGAGCGAACCAATCTTCGACCACGATCGGCTCGACGTTTACCGTCTCTCGATTGACTACGTCGCGTCATCATTCGCCATCGCAAAGGATCTTGGCGGTTGCCATCGTCACGCTCGTGACCAATGGCTACGTGCTGCCCAATCGATTCCGCTGAACATCGCCGAAGGCAACGGGAAACGGAGCCTCAAGGATCGCAGTCGCTTTCTCGACATCGCACGCGGATCAGTGCTGGAATGTGTTGCGATCCAAGACAGTCTTGCGGCGACCGATGGAATGAGTGATGAACGCCATCGCCAACTGAAACGACTGCTCCATCGAATCGTCTCGATGTTGACACGCTTGATTGCACGTTCGGACGTCGTGGCTGAGTCCGGAAGCGAGTACAAGTACGAGTACCGCGAGGCTGAGTACGAGTACGGTGAAGGCAGGAAGCCAGAACCAAGCCGTGCACCTGAGGACGGCTTGCACGGCTTCACCAATGGAAAATCAATCGTCCGTCCCAGGTGACGGCAACCGTTACCCGCCTAAAACAAGTAGAGAAGAAATGCTATCGGAATTCGCGATTCTTGCCGACCGAAACAGCGCGGCCAATCAATGGCTGCGAGAGAATCCACTCGTCCTTAGTGCCGGAATGACGGTGCTCGGTTGCGCGTTACTCTATTTTGGCGTAGCGGGACTCAAATCTGGTACCGCTCGTGACAAATACGGAAACGAGCTTACCGGTGGTTTGGCTAAACTGAGTTCTTTGGTAAGGTTCATCGGGGGGATTGGCCTGATTGGCACAGCTATTTACATTGCAATTTTCGGGGCTTGGTAGCGTGATTCGCCATCGGTGTGATTCTCACCGGTCTGGTTGCGTTGGTGCCGCCAACACCCCATCACCGGGAAACGCGACTTGAGTCGTGTCACTTGTGCGGCAACTGCCGCCGGATTGTTCGCGAGTTTCGTTGGTGGCGATTCTCTTCAGAGACAACGGAACCGATCGAGACCTTTCCCGTAGCAGAGGATCATGAACATGATTGGTGGCAATACGCGAGCTACTCTATCTCGTACAATACGAAATCTGCTGGTGGCTCGCCATTTCGCTATCGAGACGGTCGATCGTGATAGTTGGTTCAAAAATGAAAATCAATCCGTTTCATCCCGGTGACGCTCAGCAAGAACTCAACCCTGAGCCTATTGATCGTTTCAGGGGCGTGAGCTACTTCGTGGCTTCAGCAGTCATCGCCCAATTTGTATCAGCTTCCTGGAGAACTGGAAGTTTCAACGGATTGCAGAAACTGATAGACGTGCGATCGATGATGATTCTAGCTGGATTTGGAGCGATTGCCGCCGTGGCTTCGATGTTTTCGGCGACCTTTCTTGCCGCGGACCTTTCCAACAGAGCGATTCGAGCGTGTCGCATTGCCGCTGGTGTGTCGATGGGGATGATGCCGAAATACGTTGAGCGGGCGGCTTCAAATGCTATGCGTTCAACCTCACTAGCTGATTATCGAGGTACCTTCGCCATGTTCATATCTGTACTGGTACTTTCAGCGGTACTGTCGCTCGCATTCGAAATGATGCTTAGGCGAGTGGCTTGGCTCACATCGAAGAATCGAGAAGTAGTTCGCGAACCATGAAATCGCTTTACGCTTGCTTGTCAAGCGGCCTGGCGGCAAGCGAGCCGATTCTTCGAGCTCGCGTTAAGCCGCTAAAGCTCCGACCCAGACAATCTCATGGCTCGACCTAGACGGATACTGCTTGCCGGAATGAGCGAAGCCGATGCTGACGGAATTCGCGAGCACCTTTCCGAATACGACTACCAAATCCAATCGGTCGCTGCCGACGCTGATGCTCTCGAACAACTGCGCGCCTTTCAGCCGCAACTCGTTCTGCTCGACACCGCAAGGAAATCGTTCGATGCATTCGATGCGTGCGAACGTATCAAACAGGACTCCATCGCGATGGTTTTGATGGTGACCTCACTGAATTCCCTCGATGATATCGAGAGGGCAGTTGAATCTGGCACCGACGATTTCCTTAGTACGCCGGTAAACCGAGTCGAACTAACAAGGCGAGTTGAAAACCTCCTCAGGTTGCACGATTGCCTGCGATGATTCGGGACAAGCGTTAAGCACGAACACGCGACGAACCATGGGTTGCACGCGGAGAACTCGAAAAAGCCAAGGCTGATGGGTAAAAGGCTCGCGAAATTGATCCATCGATCGAAGAGCACGATTGATCCCATCAATGGCCAGATATCCCCGTCGCGAACCGGAGCGACCGGTAGCGCGATTACAAATGGAACATCAACCGCGGCCACCCAGTTTTCGCAAACGTTACCCGACAGAGATTTTATGGACGCCGACCCTGAAGAACTGACGGCCGAGCCTGACTGCCTCGCCTGGGCAAACACGATTCAACAGCTGGAAGATGCTCAGAAGGAACTTCGACGCCGTTACACCGAATCCAAGCTGGGCGAAAGCGGTGAACAGCAACCCGCTATTCCGAAGGATCAACCCGGATGAGTGTTTCCGGTACGAGGGAACGTCGACGGCCTAGCCATTACCGGAGCTCGTTTCTGCGTTATCGGGAAAGTTCCCGAACCACTTACGCTTGAAAGAGTGCTCTGCCGACGTTCGGCAGGTCGCGGCAAATGCCGTTAATCACTGGTTAACTGAGAAGCGACGCGGACGGGACTCGAACCCGCAACCTCCGGATCGACAGTCCGGGGCTCTAACCAATTGAGCTACCGCGCCTCGCGAACGAGACACTCACCAGATTTCGGGCGAACCCGCTTTGCAATCTGGCAAGAGATGCGTTTAGGGTCCAAGAACAACGTACTCGCTTAGGAACGCGTTTATTCTTGGTAGGAGGCAAATTATATCGGCCGAGTCGGCGGCCGCAAGTCACCTTTGGCAAGAACTTTTCTCGACGACGCGAACTTAGATCTGATTGTTCGGCTTGTGACGATCAAGATGGTCCTTGCCGAGGTTTTACGGCCAGTTGCGGGCATTTTCCAGCGGCCCAGCGATCCAGGAAACCTAGGGTTCAGCGGAGCATTTCGAGATGGTTGCTCCGTCGATGGCCATCGTCCAACCCATTAGGTTCACTATGATTTCTGACTTCTTGCTCGCCTTTTCGATCAGCGATTGGTCCTCCGAAGCCCTCAACGAGCTGGTCCGGTACTTCAATCGAATGTCGGTCACTCAGTGGGGGATTATGTCCGCCTGTGCAGTAACCTTCGGCTTTTTGTGCCTCCGGGGAACCGCGATCAAACGTTAGCGTCTGCAACTGCAATCCCCCCATTCGGCGTGTCGCTCCTTTTCACGAGCTCTCTTGATCTGGTCCCGCAAAAACCGCCAAAACATCCTTCTCCTGCTGGGCAATAGGAAAACTGGCGAAGAAAAGCAAATCGGGGCATCCTAAACTTTGCATGTCGATCCGATGGCGGTATCATTAAGTGATTGAGCGTGGCGCACTCGTCGCCTCGCCACCTTTGTTGCTGACCCTGCTGAAGGAGCTTCCGATGCCACTGTTCGAGGTTGAAACCGACTCACATATTCTGATCACTTGGGCGGAGGACGAGGAGGCCGCTCGAGTTGTTGTCGCCGAGGCCTATCCGAGCGACGAGATCGCTCGGCTCACCAAACGTCCTCGAGACACCTGGGTCATTAGTAAAGGGGCACTTGGCTTGACCAATACGACGGCCGACCCGTGCGCGATTGCTCGCGAATGTCTCAGCCGTTCGTCGGGCGACAAGGTAAACGCCATCCGCCTCTATCGCATGGAAACCGGCAGCGATTTGGAGCATGCACGTAAGGCGATTGAGTCCAACATGGTCATGGGCTGGTAGACTTCCCATGGGTTGGTGAGCTTCCTTGGGTGCGTTGACCAACGAGGGCATTGTCACGGCTCGCTATTAGGGAAAAGCCAGGATCTTTCCTGGCGAGGATCGTGTTATCAGATCGTGTCCTGTCATCCGTCGGCAGGGCTTTATGGGTAGGATTGATCAACCGACCCTCCGGCTTACCTCGGGGAATTTCTTCGTTCCTTGGTCCTTTCTTTTCTTTGCGCACCTGCGGGACGGCCGATGCGTCGATTGCCACTCTTCTTTCTATTGCTCAGCAGCCTACTGATTGCTGGCTGCGAGGGCTGTCGCAGCGATCCGACCCAAGAAGAGGAAGAGAAGAAGAAGGCCCCGCTCGCCGCGTTTACGGCAAAACCCACTCGCGTTTTTCCCGATGGCATGGTGACGCCGGACGGTTTGGTGAAACCTGGGCATTGGTTAACCGCGTCTCAACAGATCCGAAGCAACAAGGAAGACTCGCGAGGAGAACTGCAAACTCAAGTAGCGATCTCCGCAGGAACAGCCCAAGCGGCCAATCGCATCGACAGCCCGCTGCAGAACGTACGTCCCGTTGTATTACCCAAGGGCCAACAGCGACGTTTTGATTATCGCGTGTTGGCTCCGAGAGCAAAAACAGCGACACAGCGCATGCTGCTTGACAGCACGTTTGTCGCCAGCGGACGCACGTCCACTTTCCCAACAAGTCCGCAGCCGCGTGAGTTTAAAACGCTTTCTTCGGAAGAGTACTTTTTCGTGATTTTGACGGCGCGTCCTGAGAGGTTTGCGAAGTTGCAAGTGGCCGATTGGCGTCGTCCGTTTCGTAGTGACTTAGATTTCGAAAGCAAAGCGGCCAACTATCACATCGTCATTCCGAGGTCGGGTGAGTTACAGCCGCTTTCCGAAACGATGCTCGATTGGACGAGTACAGCAGTTTTGCTTTGGGACGACGTGTCACCCGATGCATTGACGCCTGGACAACTTCGAGCCCTTCGCGATTGGGTTCACTTTGGCGGTCAATTGATCGTCAACGGGGCAATTGCGAGTGAATCGATTGCGAATACGGCCGCTGCGGACTTGCTGCCCATCCGCCCTCGTGGGAATGTCGAGCTCGATAGCGACGCGGGCGCCGAACTGCTATCGAAATGGGCGGTCGCTACGGACCGATCCACCGACAATCAAATCGCACTGCTGAAGAGCCAATCAGGACGAATTGCGGTCGAAGGTCTTGAGGCGGAGGATGCTCTACCCATCGACGGGACGGGCGGATTGATCCTCGCCCGTCGTGCCGGGCGTGGCCGCGTCGTCCAGACGCGTTTTGATTTGATGAGCGATTGGATGACGAATTGGCAATCGTACGACAGTTTCTTCAACGCGGTGATCCTCGATCGCCCACGACGGCAATTGACAAGCAAGGAAATGTCCTTGGTCCAGCGCTACATTGATCTCGATCGCACTGATACGCATCCGACCATGAACACAAAATTTCGTCTCGCATCGCGTGACGACGTGTTGCGACGGCAACTTCCCGAGCTCGTCTTGGACGAAAGAGAAGCGGGCCCCCGTACGCCAAGCCCGCGGGCAGAAATCGCCAAGCCTGCGGAATCGATCGATGTGCTCACACGAGTCGATCCGTTCGCGGGAACGAGCAGTTGGTCGAGTGACAGTGATACGATCAGCCTCTGCGAAGACATCTTGAAACGTGAGTCAGGGATTGAGATTCCTAGCTCACAATTGGTGATTCGATCACTTGGTTTCTACTTGCTGGCCCTTGTTCCGGTGAACTACCTTGTTTTTCGACTGCTCGGTCGATTGGAGTACGCTTGGTTAGCCACTCCGGTGATCGCACTTGTTGGCGCGATTTGGGTGGCACGGGCGGCACGGCTGGACATTGGTTTTGCCCGCAGCCAAACGGAGATTGCCGTGCTGGAAACGCAACCCTCCTACCCTCGTGCCCATCTGTCGCGAGTCGTCGCAATCTACAACTCCTTGTCGAGCCAATACGACTTTGGATTTAAGACGGTCGATGCGGCTGCCGATGCACTGCGTCCTTCGAGGGATTCCACCTCAAGTCGGCCGATGGTCTTTCGGACCGATTTCGACGAAGGGCCTCATTTAGCGGGCGTCGCGGTAGACAGTAACGACACGGAAATGATTCACGTCGAACAAATCCTCGATTTAGGCGGTGGCATCTATCAACGCGATGATCAGCTTTTCAATGACACGGACTACGAGTTGCTTGATGCCATGGTGAGTGCAAAAGACGATGCAGGGCAGGTGCGCGTTGCGGTACTCGGTTCCGTCTTGCCGAATTCAAAAGCAAAACTTCGGTTTCGTTCGGCTGATCAGGTCAGCGTCCCAAACAACTTGCCGCTGCAATCGCGACGCTTGATGAGCCGATTGCTCAACTCGGCTGCGATCCCCGAGGCTTCGGCAAGGATGGTTGCCCGGATTGATGCTTCGATGCCAACGATGTCGGTTGTTCCCCAAGCCAATCAAGCGACGGCGCAAACGGTCGTCCTGGCCCATCTGAGTCATCCCCCTTTTCGGAAGAGGCAGGCGGACGTGAATTTGCCGAGCGATTTCCGATCTTCGTTGCCAGACTATGGCGAATCGAGCGATTCGAATTGATTGGCAAGCGGCGGCAAGACATGTTTTCCCATTCACTCGATTGCGCGGCCTTCTTATGATTTCACTCAGCGGTTTCGGCAAGGACTACGGCGACTTCATGGCGGTCGACAGCATTGATTTGCAAATCGATGCGGGCGAGACCTTCGGATTCATCGGCCCCAATGGTGCTGGCAAAAGCACGACGATCCGATTTCTGGCAACCTTGCTCAGGGCCAGTCGCGGACGAGGAGAAGTAGCCGGCTGCGATGTGATGGGTGACCCCGTCGGCGTGCGACAAGCCATTGGCTACATGCCTGATAATTTCGGAGTTTACGATGGCATGCGTGTTTGGGAGTTTTTGGACTTCTTTGCCGTTGCTTATCGGATCGGACGCACCGACCGCAAACAGATCATCGACAATGTGCTCGAGCTTCTCGATCTCAGTCATAAACGCGATGACTTCGTTAACGGCTTATCGCGAGGCATGAAACAACGTCTCTGCCTGGCCAAGACTTTAGTGCATGACCCCCCCGTTTTGATCCTGGACGAGCCGGCGAGCGGGCTCGACCCACGCGCGAGAATCGAGGTCAAGGCGTTGTTGAAAGAGCTTCGAAAGATGGGGAAGACGATCCTGATTAGCAGCCATATTTTGACCGAGCTAGCCGATTGCTGCACATCGATCGGAATCATCGAGCGAGGTCAGCTGTTGATGAGCGGACCGATCGGCAGCGTCTATCGGCAAATTCGCCGAAACCGATTTGTCGAGATTCAATTCCTCGCCAACGAAGAAGCCGGCTTGTCGATTTTACGAAGTTGCCCCGAGCTGCGTTCGCTTGAACAAGAACCCAGCCGCGTTGTCGCCGAATTGGAAGCCGATGATGAAGTGATCGCAGGGTTGATGGAACAATTGATTCGCGAAGGAGTGCGAATGCGATCGTTCAACGACCGCGACCCGACGCTTGAAGATGTCTTCATGACCGTCACCAAGGGGTTGGTGACCTAAGTGCAGGGTGGTAACACTCGTCGCAAGCATGGATTTGCCGAACGGCCGAAAAACTATTTCAGCCCCGCGCCCGTGGGACGCTGTGAGATCGCGCCGCGAACACCCAATTGGCGTGGGTCACGAGCGATTTTGTCACTGAAGATCCGCACGTCATCCAGGATGGGCCGGATGCGTGCCGACGCCTGCTCGATGTTGCCGATGGTCCGTCGGATCTCCCAGTAAATGTCCTCGTCTTCGAGGAACCGACGAAACGATCCGTTGCTGTTGTTGACCGCCTTGCCAAACGTTTCCACCTGAGCGAGTGTGCGATCGACATTGGCAAGACTGGTGAGCACCTGCGAGACAATTTCGTCCCCGCGTTCGGCCAACGGTTCGGTGAATTTCTCGACGTTCCTGACCGTTCGATCGACGCTGTCCACGGTGCTTTTGGCACTCGCCACCGTTTCTTCCGCGGCCACGCCGACTCGCTCGAAGCGGTCACTGACCCGCTGCAATCCTTCGAAGGTTCTTTGTGTGCTATCGAGTGTTTTTTGCGCTTCGGTCAGCAATCGTGGCAACTGCGAAATCGAATCCTCCAGCCCCTGACGCAATTCAGGGTTCCCGACGATCGATCGAACGTCTCGCATTGCCCCTTGGAATTCTTCCAGCGCTTCGACGGCTTCGTCCGCTACACGATTGACTTTCGCATCCGCCTGGCCCACGGTGCCTTGTACCTGGGTTGCCAGCGTGTTCACGCTTTGCCCTGCGGTCGAGATCGAATCCCCTGCGATACGGATCGATTCAAGCGTTTGCAACATTTGCTCCTCCATGCTGAATAAGACCGAGTAGGGGTTCTTTGTTTTTTGGCCGTAGTCCAAGTAGTCGCCATCGCCGTAGGGCGCATCAACGATACTTCGATCTTGGGGGAAAATTTCTGCCAGCTTTCGTTCGTCGGCTCGCACGAATTCAATCGTCGAATCACCCGTCACCAGCGAGCTATTGCCGATCGTGGGGACGTAACGGTGAGCGATTTCCTGCCCGCTGTCCATCGACAAACCGACCAACACGCCGCCTTCGGGCAACAACGAAATGTCGTCCACTCGTCCAATCCGAACGCCATCGCGCAGCACCGGAGTGTTTTCGCTGACTCCCTCGGCCGACGGGAATTTGACCGTCAACTTATAGTCCTTGCTCAAAACGTCTGGAAACGCACCAAACAGGAATGTGAGGATGATGCCGATGCCGATCGCTGAGATGACCAGCACGCCGACACCGAATCGAAGCTTATTGTCGTCCATGACACTTTCTCGTAACTGACGTTTCGCAAACCGGATGCTTGCCCCAACCCACTACGCTTCCGATTCCAGTGAGATTTCGCGTAGCCGTTCTCCCGCTTCCCCACGCACAAATTGCCGCACACGACGATCTTCCGCATGCTCGAGGTCACTCGGCGAACCATCAAAGAGCACCTGGGATTCGTCGGGCTGCAACCGTCGTCGCGGGTAGAACATCAAAACGCGGTCGGCGACCTTTCGGGCCGTGTGCATGTCATGCGTCACCACAATGCTGGTGACCGGATAGCGACGACGCGTTTCCAGGATCAGTTCGTTGATCACATCACTCATGATCGGATCGAGCCCGGTCGTCGGTTCGTCATACACGACCAACTCGGGCCTCAGGATCAAGGCTCGGGCAAGTCCGACACGTTTCCTCATCCCTCCGGATAGCTCCGCGGGGTACTTCCGCGCGACCTCGGCGGGCAGCCCGACTTCGGACAACAACTGCATCACGCGATCGCGCACGTCGGAATCTGACACTTCTTCGTTTTGCCGGAGCGGGAAGGCGATGTTCTCCAAAATCGACATGCTGTCGAATAACGCTGCGTTTTGAAAGACAAAGCCAAATCGCTTCCGCGTCTGCGTCAATTGCATCAGACTCATTTCGCTCAATCGTTGCCCCTCAAAACTGACCGACCCGACGGTGGGAGCAACCAAGCCAACAATGGTCTTCATGAAAACGGTTTTGCCACAACCACTCTCGCCGATCACTGCAACCGTCTGGCCTCGCAGCACCGAAACATCAATGCCGGCCAGAATCAATTGGTGATGGAAACTGACGCCCACGTTTTCGCAATCGACCAACACGTCCGGACCGGATTCCAGCGAGTGTGATTCGTAGTCGTTTTCCTTTTCAAGCATGGCGGTACTCATAGTGGCGATGCCCCTTGGGAATAGAACTTGAAATAAACCGCATCCAGCAAGATGTTCATGAACAAGTCAATGGCAAGAATCAGGACAAAAGAGTAGACAAACGCTGCGGTTGCCGCCTTGCCAACACCTTCGGCACCCGCTTCACAGTGAAACCCACGATAACAGCTGACAATCGCGATCACGCCGCCGAAAAAGAAACTCTTAAAGATGCCGCTGAACAAGTCGAACCCGACGACACCATCACGAGAGTGGTTCAAATAGGCGGCGTGATCGATGCCCAGGATCACGACGCTGTAAAAATACCCACCGACAATCCCCATAAAATCGGCCATGATCGTCAAGGCGGGGATCAGCAGAATACAGGCCAAGAAACGAGGGACCACCAAATAATGAATCGGGTCGGCTCCCATCGTCGTGAGCGCATCGATCTGCTCGGTCACCCGCATCGTACCAAGCACCGCAGCCATCGCGCTGCCAACCCGCCCTGCCAGCATCGTTGCCGCAAGCACAGGACCGAGTTCGCGGACCAGCGATGTGTTGATCACCACGCCGAGCCGGCTTTCCAGTCCAAGCATGTGAAACTGGTAGTAACTATTGACCGCCAACACCATGCCGATGAAGGTCCCGGTTAGGGCTACCACAGGCAAACTTAACACACCCACTTGATAGAAGTTCACCAAGATCGTCCCACGTCGTGGCAACCGGGTGAACAACCAGCGGAACATCTGCCAGGCAAACAACGAAATATCGCCGACCATCGTCACGCTATCAACAACCGCAGATCCCCAATCGGTGATCCACTGAGTCAACGGCCCAGCGCCGCGAGATCCGAGTATTGCTTTTGAACCTTGAGACACGTTTTCCCAATTTCCGCAGAGTGAACGATTTTTCGGGAATCGCCGGCATTGTTGCTAGCGTTTCCCGAGAGCATGCGCGCAGGAACACAGACTTCACCAATTGTATCGGCTAGGGAGGCTGTAGGGATTAGCGAAAAGATACGGCTTCGCATCAGACCCGGGAAAGGGAACCCACCTGCTACGGCCCAACCCCAAATCCTGGTGTGGATGAAGCACTAGGGATTCAGCTCTGGCAAACGACGTGATATCACCGGTTGCCTCGATTGTTGATCTGCCAGGAATCGAGTCCGAGCCGATTGGGCTTGGGCCAAAACATCGCGACTCGACCATGGCGATTGATCCTGGTCGACGGCCTTCTCAAGTTTGACCAAAACAGCCGATGCATCGCGATCACCGTAGCGGAGGAAGAACCGGTCCAGCCGTGGAGCGAGACTGTGGCGATCCGCGACATCCCACCACTGGACCAAGGCTCGAAGCGTCTCGCGTGGGTGGTTACTCTTCGCCGCGACCTCGAATCGTCGAAAGTACGATCGCTCCGACGATCGTCGCTTCGATTGCCATCCGTTCCATCGATGGACGATCGGTTTCCAAGCCCAATGGAGTACAAGTCCGACGAGGACGATAAAGGACAAGATCAGCCATCGGGATACGGATTTGCTGTCTTCATACGGCTCCACCGAGCCGTTCGCACCTGAGGTCGTGGGTCGATCCGCCGGCGTGATGGTCAACCTGCGTGCGTCGAGCGTTTCCCGACGGAGTTTTTCGTCGGACGTATCCCACCATGCGATGTCGATCTCCGGCAACAAGACCTCACCTTCGGCTTCAAAGACATAGGTCATACGATCGACGCGTTTACTTGTCAGACTGCCACGGTTGAACGCATTCTCGACTTCGGGTTGTTTGGGATAAATCCGAACGCCAACCATCTTTGGCGTTTCGATGGGGGCAAACACCAAGCCGGGAACGCCCTCAGCCGAGCGAGTGATCGTTCGGCTGATACCGTCGCCCACTTTCAACGACGTTTCCTGCTGTGACCAGCTTTGCTCGATCGAAAACCTTTCCGTTCCGATGATCCCTGGCATCCCTTCGGCGCCCTTGGCAAACCCAACATCAAGAGTCATGGCATCGGATGTTTTCGATTCGGTCACTGGTTCACGGTCGCTTCCGAAGCTTTTCAGCTCGACGGCCAGTTTTAAACTTGGTATTCGGAGCTTGCCGGCTCGTTGTGGATAGAGCCACCATTCGAATTGCTGCCCCGTATAGCTGTCCCCCTTGATCGCCTCGCTCAACCGTACGCTTTGGGTCGGTGGTGCATAGACAACCGCGCCGGGCACTTCGAAGTTGGGCAAAGAGGGAAGGTTTGCCCAGCTGTCCTTAGCCAGAACGTCGATCTTCAGCAGGACGCGTTGGCCAACGATCGCTTCTTGTTTCGGCTGGATCGCGGTACGTACAACGATTGGCTCTTGCGCCACGAGGTTAGCCGGTGTTAAGAAAACGACTTGCCAGAACACCAGCCATCGAAGTGGAATGCCGCGACGGCCCCTTCGTCGCGTGCCATCTTCCCTGGCGAACTTGGTCACCCCAATGCCATACGGTTCACTCATCGCTCGCCCCCTCGTCGGCCATGGCGTTTTGATAAGCGAACTTCGACTTCAGAAAATCACGTGGCGTCGTTTGAACCTGTCGTAACCATAGCCCACGGGTTTCTTCATCGCTCATTTCTTGTGGTTCAACCGTATCGCCATCGCTTTTATTGTTCTTGTTCTTGGTGAAAATGATCTCATCGGCTCCCAATTTGCCTCCCGTCATCACGCCCCCTTCTTTCCTCAAACGTTCCGCTCGGCCGGCGGCGATTTCGCGATTCGTTTTCGCTGCTTCCCAATCGGGTCGAGTCACGAGTGCTAGGTCATAGGCTTTGACAGCGTCGTCGTACTTGCCGAGCATCACCAGCGAGTTGCCTCGATTGTAGTCAGCCTTTTCGCCAGGCAATCCACCCAACACCGATGCGGCTCGTTCAAAGTCACCTGCTCGGTAGAACGCTTCGGCTTGACGCATCGGATCGACAAACGTCTCCGCAGCACCTTTGTAGTCCTGCTTTCTCATCCGAGCTTGGCCACGCCAATCGGCAGTCGAGAAAAAACTGCGACCTTGTTTGAATGCCAAGAAGGTAGCGGCAAGCACCATCACGATGGTCGCTCGGATGGCCCACTTCCTCAGAATTTGAGGTACCCCATTCTTTCTCATCGAACGCTCACACTCCATCCGCGACGGCTCCAAAACAGAGCGCCGATCGCGAGAACGGGGACCAGGAAATAGCCGTCATCGCGCCACTGAGCCGCATCGGCGTTGCTGGCGGTTACGATCGATCGATCGGCCGACTTGGCGATCGACTCGATATCATGATCATCGGGTGATACGATTTGAACGCGAGCATGGAGCGTGTCTGCTGCCTTTGGAATGCCCGAAGCTGCCAAAGAAGCG
Source organism: Novipirellula artificiosorum (assembly GCF_007860135.1). Classification (NCBI taxonomy): domain Bacteria; kingdom Pseudomonadati; phylum Planctomycetota; class Planctomycetia; order Pirellulales; family Pirellulaceae; genus Novipirellula; species Novipirellula artificiosorum. The sequence continues at coordinate 1,321,170 of NZ_SJPV01000001.1, read as the reverse complement.
TCGTTGCGAAGTGCCGCCAAAATCTGTACCGACATCGCGTTCTCCGCACGCCATCGCTGCAAAGCGGAAAGCTGACCCGCATCGATAGCATCGGTGACCACCAAAATCGATCCTGCGGCATTCTGCTCCGAAAGCTGCTTGACCGCGGCATCCAAGGCCTGGACGAGATTGTCCCCTTCACTGGGCATGATCGACGGATCGAGGGCCTCAAGCATATGATCGATAACACCCGCATCCGTGGTTACCGGCATCACCAAATGGGCGGATCCCGCGTAAGCAATCAGTCCCGACCCGGATCCTTTTCGCAAGTCCAACAGATCATGCAATTTGGTCCGCACACGTTCCAACCGAGACGGTTGCAAGTCCTCGGTCAACATCGATGGAGTCATTTTGGCCAGAATCATCAACTGAGCCTTGTCTTCGGCAAAGGGTGACGGTTGGCGACGAAACGCTGGGCCCGCAAGCGAGACAACGGCAACGATCCAAAGCGGCAATAACAGCGTGATCGGCCGAATTGACGAGGTCACCGTCGGTGACTTCACCAGGTGTTCTAGTAAGTGAGACGCGATCTCACCCTTGACAGCTTGCTTTGGATCGTTGGCACGGACCCGTAACCACCAAACGAACACAACGACCGGAAGTGCCCATAGCCACAAAGGCCGTAAAAAATGAAAGTGGTTCCAAAGCTCGTTCATCCCGCACTTACTCTTCGTTCGAGCATGCCCCGTAGGATCAAAATCACGTGATAAACCACCGACAGCATCAGCGCCACGGCTAGGAAACCGAAGTACAAGTCCCGCTTCGGTCGATGCGAAATCGATTCCACTTTTCGTTCGCTCATCTTGTCCAGCTCCGTGTAGATCTGTTGTAATTCCTGGCGATCATTGGCTCGAAAAAAACGCCCCTGGGAAACGTTGGCCATCTCCTTGAGCGTTGCCTCGTCGATCTTTTCTTCGCCCGCAGCGGCTGGATCTCCGACTGCGATCGTGTGGATCACAATCCCTTTGTCCGCCGCAATCTTTGCCGCTTCAGCAGGCGGGACTTGGCTACCCGTATCGTTTCCATCGGTTAAGGCGATCATCACCTTGTCTTTGAGTTCACTGCGCTCGAACAGCGTGATCCCCAGCCCAATCGCATCACCTAATGCCGTTTTCGGGCCGGCCATGCCCACGGCGGTTTGCTGAAGTAGTTGACGGCATACCTCCAAGTCTTGGGTGAATGGGATTTGCACAAAGGCACCGTTACCAAAAACAATCATCGCGACCCGATCACCTTGTCGTTCGGTCAGGAAGTCGTCAAGGACTTCTTTGACGGCGGTCAATCGGTCGACTCTCTCACCGTCCTTGTTGACAAAATCTTCCGTTTGCATCGAACCCGACAAATCAATCGCAAGCAATAGATCACGCGTCGGAAGCTCGCGAACAATCGGCTCACCAAGCCATTGAGGACGAGCAAGTGCCGTGACGATGGCAACCCAGCACAGCAAGGCAAGGGCAAACTGCCATCGCCCACGTCGACGAACCACCGCTCCCGCGGCGGGGGTTTGACCGCTCGTCTTCGCCAGAGTGTCAAACAGAGGAACGCGAAGTGCCGAACGAGCGTCTTGAAAGGGGGGCAGCAAAAAATGCAGCAAGATCGGTAGCGGTAAGAGCAGAAAGAACCACGCCGATGCAAACAGAATCACCGTGCTTCCTCCACGAATTCGCCACCCCGATGGTGCTTGATCCAATAACGGGCCTCATCGACAACCGCAAGCCAATCGGATTCCGCAATCGGAGCGTTTTCCGATTGAACCGAAGCGGTCCCCAGTTGTTTCATGATACCGCCGTGGAAGCTGACGTGATCGCATGCGTCCCTCAAAAACTCAGTCCATTCCTCTCCACTCAATGCAGCAACTTGTCCGCGAGGGTAAGCTGCAAGTGCCGTCCGTTTGAGCAGGATCGACACCTTGGTCAGTGACCGGTCTTGGCCACATTGGAGTTTCGTGAGTTCCCGCAGCGCTTGACGCCGATAGGCGTTAAAGATCCATCGATGGATTCGGATGGCAACCAAGATCAATCCCCAAAGCGAGAGCAATGCGATGACAAACCACCCAAATGGCGCAGGTGGCCACCATCGTACCGGCTCCGAGGTGACAATGTCTTGAAGTCGATCAAGGCTGTAGGGATCTGGCTGCATGTCCTAACAACTTGTGTAACTGGTTCGAAACCTGTTCCGCCGTACTGATCGGTAGCACAGGCATTTGCAATCGGTTTTGCAATGCCAAGACATTGGCAATTCGGCCGCTTGTCGAATCTTCGATTCGTTGTCGCATTCGTTTTCCGGACAAAGCCAACTCGACTTGCAGATCACCGTCGGTGATCACGAAATCGCGACTGGTTGGCAACTTCGATGCACTGGGGTCGTGCACGAACGCAGCGATCACATCGTTGTGTTGCCGAATCCGCTGTAGATAACGAAACGATTGATCGTCGCAACCGAAAAAGTCGCTGACGAGGGTGATCAGATAATCGTGTTTCGCAATCCGAACGACCTGTTCGAGCACTTGATTGAATTTCGCCGCGTTCGGCTGTGCCGCTGAATCCGCAGAAAGCTGGTGATTGAATTGAACGACCGTCTGAAGAATCTTCTCAACCGTCTGGCGGCTGCGGTGTGGCGTGATGGTCTCAACCGCGGAATCGTTGAATACGATTCCTCCGACCCGATCCCCTGAATCAAGCACCCGCCACGCCGACAACGCAGCGACCTGCGCGGCGGTTACCGATTTCATGTTCAACTGCGTCCCGAAAAACATTCCGATACGTTGATCCACCACCAGCAACACCGGACGGTCGCGTTCCTCGGTAAAAACTCGTGTATGGGGGCTGCGAAGTCGTGCGGTCACCTTCCAATCAATCGTGCGCACGTCATCGCCAGGATGATAAACTCGGATTTCTTCGAAATTGAGTCCTCGTCCACGAATCCGCGATGCATGCCTACCCGAGAGCAAACTGTGAACCGGTTGCTTTGGCAGAAACGAAAGTCCGCGAGCTCGATGCTGAAGCAGATTCAGTTGGTGCAGATTGACATACACACGTTCGTCATCGAACCCGCCGGCGGCTCGTTTGCGAGCTGCTTGTGCCGTCTGACGCTGAATCAGTAGATTTGATTTCATGCCACGGCGACGAGTTTGAGAATTTGCGTAATCGCCTCGTCAGCCGTGACGCCGTCCGCGTTGGCTTCGTAGCTGAGGATGATGCGGTGCCGCAAGCAATCATGCACAATCGCTCGGATGTCATCAGGTGCTACTTGGTCACGACCGTGAAACCAGGCATGTGCACGAGCGGCTTTGTCGAGACCAATCGACCCACGGGGACTTGCCCCAACGCTTATCCAACGGCCAAGATCCGAATCCCATTCGGCGGGACGGCGCGTCGCTGCGACAATGGCAACCAAGTAATCTTCCATGGCGTCGGAAATGCCAATTTGTTGGATCTCACCACGAGCCGCAAAGACCGCTTGTTGCGGGATGATCGGAGCTTGCTGTTTTACGTCATCTTGCGATGATTCGTTGCGAACCAACCGTACGATCGCCTTTTCCGATATGTCATCGGGATAGGTCATCGTGATGTGCATCAGAAACCGGTCCATCTGGGCTTCGGGCAGCGGATAGGTTCCCTCTTGTTCGATTGGGTTTTGCGTTGCCAATACCATAAACAGTTTCGGCATCTTGTGAGTTTTCCCAGCCACCGTGACTTGGCGTTCTTCCATCGCTTCGAGCAAGGCAGCTTGCACTTTCGCGGGCGACCGATTGATCTCGTCGGCAAGAATCAGGTTGCCGAAGATCGGGCCAGGCTGAAACTGAAAACGCTCGGTTGCGTCTTCGCCCAGGTACATCTCGGCACCCGTGATATCCGAAGGCAGCAAATCGGGCGTGAACTGAATCCGGCTGAAGTCTGACTGCAAGTTCTGTGACAACGTCTTGATCGCACGGGTCTTTGCAAGCCCCGGAAGGCCTTCAAGCAAGGCATTGCCGTCGCAAAGCAAGGTGAGAAGCAAGCGTTCAACCACGTGATCCTGGCCGATGATCGACAACGACATCCGCCGCTGGAGTTCGAGTAGTTGTTCGCGCGAAGTCATTTTCTTATCGATCATCCTTCTTCAGAAATCGCTTTGCGGACTCGGTGAAAGCCGGCCTTCATTTCTTCGGCAGCGAGTTTGAGCGCCGAAAAGACGTTGCCAGCGGTTTCTTCTACCGCATCGCTGACCGGTTCATACTGATCGCTTAGTTCACCTAGCTTGGATGACAACCGTTCATACTCATCCTTCGCATCCATGTTCGCCAAATGCATCTTCAGCGCCAGTTCGTCTCGTTCACGTTTCAGGGTGCGGATCAGTTCTTCCACCGCGGTGCGTTGTTCCGACATGCTTGGTTCCTTAAGTCAAAAGAGCTGCAGAGGGAAAGGGATTTACATCCTCCGCATGTCATTGTAACAAAACCGGATCGTCCCACGGATGCCATGGAGCCGGATTGGCGGAGCAGACACGGCGTCGGTTCCTGCGAACCGACGCCGTAGGGATCTGGCAAGAAAATTACTTCGACCCGCCGCCTTCTTGCAACTTCTTCAGAACCTCATCGAGATTGAAGCTGGCCGCTTTTTGGCGTGGTGGGAAATCCTTGAATGTTGAGAGGAAGTTTCCAACGTAGTCTTGAGCGGGCACGAGTAGGAACGCGTGATCGAGAACCCAGTCATAGTAGGTGTTGGACGTGATGTCCGCTCGCTCGTAGGGGTCAAGACGCAGGTTGAACATCTTGGGCAATCGTAGCGAAACAAAGGGTTCCGACCAGATTTGCAGCGTTCCCGCAGCACGTTGCTCCATGAAAACGAGTTTCCAATTGTCGAAGCGAAGCGACGTAATTTGCTGGTCATCGTTCGCGTAGATGAACGACTCTCGAGGGCACTCTTCTTCTTCCCCTGTTAAGTAAGGCAGCAAGTTGTATCCATCAAGGTGAACCTTGTAATCGCGACCGATCGCTTTGTGGCCTTCAAGAAGTTTCTCTTTGATGTTCGGTTCGCCTGCCATTGCCAAGAGGGTCGGTAACCAGTCGAGGTGGGAAACGATCTCGTTCGAGACACTGCCTGGCTTGATCTTGCCGGGGTATCGGACCATGGCGGGAACTCGGTAAGCCCCTTCCCAGTTCGAGTTCTTCTCGTTGCGGAACGGCGTCATCGCTGCATCAGGCCAACTGTTCATGTGCGGCCCATTGTCGGTGCTATACATCACAAACGTGTTGTCGCCAATGCCGAGTTCATCGATCTTGTCGAGCACCGTGCCGACGTTCTTATCGTGGTCAATCATGGCGTCCGCGTACTCACCCATCCAGCGGCCCGATTGGCCCTTGCTCTCCGGCTTGACGTGAGTTCGGAAGTGCATGTGAGTGAAGTTCACCCAGACAAAGAACGGCTTGTCCGCTTTAGTTTGCCGCTCCATGAAGTCCGCCGCGCGATCGGCGACGTCATCATCGATCGTTTCCATTCGCTTGCGGGTCAACGGTCCCGTGTCTTCGATACGGCCATCGGCGAATGAGTGAAGGACGCCCCGCGGTCCATATTTTTTGCGGAACTCAGGGTCCTTCGGGTAGTCGGGATGCTCTGGTTCTTCCTCGGCATTGAGGTGATACAGGTTCCCATAGAATTCATCAAAACCATTGTTGGTTGGCAACATTTCATCGCGGTCACCAAGATGGTTCTTACCGAACTGACCCGTCGCATAACCGAGTGGTTTTAAGAGACCCGCGATCGTTGGGTCTTCTTGTCGCATTCCCAATGCGGCACCGGGCAAACCCACTTTCGTCAATCCGGTTCGCATCCCGTGTTGGCCCATGATGAACGAGGCTCGTCCGGCGGTACAGCTCTGTTCGGCATAGTAATCCGTGAACAACATGCCTTCGCGAGCGACACGATCGATGTTCGGCGTCCGATAGCCCATCATGCCTTGGGTGTAGGCACTGACGTTGGAACGCCCAACGTCATCTCCCCAAATGATCACGATGTTCGGACGCTTCTCGTCCGCTCTGGCCGCGGAGGAGGCGATGACGCAGATGGCGACAAACGCCGTGGAAACCGTTTTCCACGAAAAATAGCTCATAGTCGATTCCTGAAACAAAACGAGGTCGTCTAGAAAAAAGCGAAACACGGAGCCACCCCGAACCAGCTCTGCGACGCATTCTCAGTCTGTCAGCGTGTCGTCGTCACGCTATTGAATTTTGGATGCTCGAATCACGGCTTCGCCATCCTCACCGCCGAAGTGCAGCAAGCCATTCTCGTCAACGCGGACACGTTTGACTCGCTCCATCGCGGCCAAGAATTTTTGTTCTTGGTCCATCACCGCGGGCGGTCCGGCACGGCGCGTCGTGATCAGGGGGCCAAAATCGATCGAGTCACCCTTGATCGACACCTTGCCGGAATAACGATTCACCGCCGTGTTTCCCGATACCGTGCCGTCTTCACTGAACTCGATCGTGGTTTGGGCTCGGTCGATCACGCCGCGACCCGCGATGTCTTCGACCAACCAATTCGTTCCCGCCAAATCCATTCTTGCTGCAGCTCCTGCACTGGGTGCATTCTCGTCAGGGAAAACTTGATTCCAGTCCTTCGCCATGTCGACCACAACCCAGCCTCGTTTGGGAGCATCCGCCAAAGCCTCGATGAGTTTGCCACTGCTTTGGGGGGACTTGTCGTAAGCGTACTCACGTTCGGCATCGGTGTGGTGGACGATCACACCAAGGCTCGGAGAACGGGCCATCGTGGTCCACTCTAACATTGCCTTATCCCCGTCGGAGTTGCCAAATGCGACAACAGGCCGACGTCCAACTTGACGATGGATCGCGACAGGCTTTCCCTCTTTGTCGTCAATGAAGCTGATCGCAGCTTGTTTGATTAAAACAGGAACGCCATCGCGAATTTCAAACTTCACCTCGCCGATCGATCCAATCGTCTGTTCGGAGGGAATTCCGTAGGTCTGATCCGCCCAAACTCGCATGAAGTCGGCACCCCCGCCCGAAACAATGAAGGTTCGGTACCCGTTTGCACGCAAATAAACCAACACCTCAAGCATCGGCTGGTAGACCAAATCGGTGTAGTGACGGTCGAATCGTGGATGCTTGGCGGTTGCCATCCAATCTTCGACTCGCTGATTGAACTGGTCCGTTGTGATCCCGCTATGCGTGGCGATGAGAAGCTGCTTCAGCGACCCCATCACGTCCTCTTTTAGCGTTGCGACGTCACCCGACAATGCGGCAGCAAGCAGCTTGTCTTGTTTCCATTCGGGATGCTTCGGCGCAAGTCGCTTGAGTTCGTCAATCGCAAAGATGAGTTGGAAAGGTAGCGGGTTCTCGGGCCAAAGCGTGCCGTCGTTGTCAAAGACCGCGATGCGGTCCTCGACCGCGACAAAATCGTCCGAGTCTTCCGCCGTGGTTTTGTCGACGAAATCAAGGATCGCGGCCTTTGCGGATCCCTCGTTCCACGAGTGGAGTGGGTCTTGGGCGAAGGCGGTCGGAGCGGTCCCCAAAACAAAAACCGAAAGCGCCATCATCAGGCGACAAGAACTCAGAGAGTGGCACATAGCGTGATCCAATAGCTTGCCAATAAAAAAAAGGCCGCAGCAACGAGACAAAGCAACGTCGCTACGGCGTGAAGCGACAACGGCTAATCGGTGGAACTCTCGGCGTTGTCGGCCGAATCGTCCCCCGCTTCCGCGGCATCGTCCTCGGGCTGGTCCAAGCGGACGAGCAGGTAATTCTCTGTTTTCTCTGTTCCAAAATGGACCAACAACGGGGCTTCATCTTGGGTCAGGTTATACAGTCCGGTTTCCGCAGCGATCGTGTCGGTTTCGCCGACGCGGAACGCAACCCGTTGCGTGTCCTTGTCGACACGTCCTTGAATGGCATGGGACTCATCGGTATCGCGGTTGTACAACGTGCCTGAAATGACACCCGATTTATCGACGGCCAATTGAACGATGTTCGTGGGTTCCTTGTCCGACTCGCTCATCGACAAGGCGAACGTGCCCAGCGGCAACCATTCGGCCTGTTCCGCAGCCTCTTCGGATTCCGGTGGCTGTACGGTTGCCAGAGCAGCTGCACTCTCGGCAAACTGATCCGCCGTCGCCACCTGCTCGCCATTGATGTAAACGTTGTCCTCGTTGTAGACGACGTTCCCACCGGTTCCATAATCATAATAAATTGGCTCCGACCAAACCGCCTGAGGTGCCGGCCAGGTGAACCAACTGGATGCGACGGCCCAAGTCGGGCGACGCCACCAATAGCCCCAAGGGTAGTTGTTGAATTGATGGTAGTAATGCCAACGGCACAGCCCACCCGGGTGACGATTCCACCAATCACCACAGAACCAATTGTGGTGGTATTGGTGTGAATTCCAGCCGAACCGAACCCCGTTGGCCCAGCCGTTCCAATAGCCTACCCGTCCCGGGCGCGTTTGGGCCCAACCATGCAGACCACCAATCTGGTTTCCCCAGCGGTTTTGCATATTGTTGAACTGGTTGCGATCGATGTTGACCCAAGAGGGGCGGTTGTTGATCACATTGTTCCCAACATTGAGGTTCCCGATATTGATGGGACGATCGTTCCATCCTGGGCGTCCAGGCGTGCCTGGGCGAATACTGGGACGGTTGTTGCCGATCGAAATGTTGTTGTTATTTCCGCTGCCGATGTTGTTTCCAATGCCAGCGCCAATGCCTGCGCCAATCCCCGCACCGATGCCAGGAAGATTGGGCCGGTCTGGACGCCCGGGACGATTTCCGTCGCCAGGTCGGGCCGGCAGGGTCGTGGGGCGGTCGGCAATATCCGGGCGATTGGGTCGGATATTTCCAGGCAGCGTCGTCGGGGAATCGCCCCCACCGGGACGATTTCCACCGGGCAGAATCCCATCGCCAGGTCGGGCCGGCAGCGTCGAGGGTCGGTCGGCAATATCCGGGCGATTGGGTCGGATATTTCCAGGCAGCGTCGTAGGGGAATCGCCCCCACCGGGACGATTTCCACCGGGCAGAATCCCATCGCCAGGTCGGGCCGGCAGCGTCGAGGGTCGGTCGGCAAGGCCGGGGCGATTGGGTTTGACGTTACCCGGCAGCGTCGTTGGACGGTTTCCACCAGGGCGAATCCCACCGCCGATGCCAAGAAAGTCGCCAAGTTCACCGCTCGACGGACGATCCACACTGCCACCAGGCCGTGTCGAGGGACGGCCCCCGCCACCTAAACTCGGAAAGCTTGGTTTGTTACCCGGCAAGGTTGTGGGCCGATTGCTTCCCAATCCGCCACTCGGCCGGCTTCCGCCCGGGCGAGTGGCTCCCAGATTGCCGCCCGCTAGGTTGCCCGGCAACGTTGAAGGCCGGTTGGAAGTGGACGGGCGGGTGGACGGGCGTGTGGACGGCTTCAAGCCACCGGTCAACCCGTCGCCAAGACCGCCGCCCCCCAGGCTTGGCCGCGTACTGGGCCTTGTGCTGGGACGACTGCTGCTTGAGGGAAAGCTGGGGCGCGACCCAGAAATACTTGGACGACTCGAACCCGTCCCCCCAAAACTCGGGCGGCTTGTCGAGGGTCGACTCATGCTAGGCCGTGATGTCGTCGGCCGCGAAACCGAGGGTCGAGACATCGAGGGACGGGAAACCGAGGGACGGGAAACCGAGGGACGGGATCCGCCTCCCATATGCGGCATGCTCGATGGGCGACCGCCGCCGCCTCCAAAACTGCGGCCACCGCCACCGCCACGTCCGCCGCCACCTTTGAACCCACCCGCACACGAATCGGATGCGTCCGTCATGCAAAACGACGCAACCATACAAACACAAATTAGTATTTTCTTCATCTTCATTGCCCCGATGATGGTTCCGTAGTCGTCGTCGAATCGTCCGCCTCATCCGAAGAACCGACGCGTGACACCGTCACTTCGGGGGAAGACGGCTGCAACTCGCCCTCGATGGTTCGCCCGATCAACTCGATCGCAAAGTGATCGCTATCTTGCGGAGTCATCACAAAGGTGCCGGATGCGGTCTGACCATCAGCGAGCACTTGCGCCGATTTGATCAGCCATTGCCCACCATTCTCGCTCCAAACCCCCTCACCGAAGGATCCGTCAGCATCAAACGTCCACGATCGAAACTGGCCAAGTCGTGGGTCCCAGCCGATCACCTGCGTACTTTGCGCAACCGCCTCGTCATCCGCCGAGGCTTCGAACGATCGGACCAGGAACGAGCCGCCGATGGCTCGTTTCACCGAACAGCGAACACGCATCTCACCGGAAGCGTCTTGCCAAGACCCGATCAGCCAATCAAGTTTTGAGAGGGCCGCGGCAGCAGACACCGGCGAAGGCACCGACATCTCTTCCATCGAGTCAATCACCCATTTTTCGTCCTGCTTGGTCAAGATCGCCGAGAACTTGTTGGTTGTTGGCTCAAAATCCCCGACGGTCACGTTGATTTTGCCGTCGATGCTCGCCACGGAATCGGTGACCATCCGCACATTGTCGACGGATCCCGATAGCGTCACAGGCTCTGGAAGATCAAACACCGCGGCAATATCTGCCATGATCGCAGCTCGCCCGTCCGTTCGCTGATTGAGTTCATGATCCATGTGAGTGGCATTCTCAGCCCACATCGATTCGACCTTTGCCGCATCTTCGGCATTGAAGGCCTCCACGTAGGCTTGAATCTCGCGGATCACACTCGAATCACCGCTGGAATCATCGGCCGATAGCCCGGCGAGGGGAATGGCCATCGAAAAAATGGCAACGAAAAATCGCATCCTGGTTGATCGCATTTGCAAACCTATTCTGTGTCAGCGTGTCTCGAAGAGGGGTCGATGGGGCCGAGCATCCGTCCGGCTGGAATCACCGCAGCTTGCGGCATTTGGACAAGGGGTGCCTGAGGTGGCAAACGCCTATTGGGCTAGTCATAGGCCCGGCACTGGACTGGCATTATAACGACTCGTTAAGCGTGTGCAGCGCTGCCCATCAAAATCGCCAACGATTTCGCACGAGTTATTGAGCTCTCGCCGCATGAGGGGATCGCCGGATTCTTTAGAACTGCCAACCGAAACCAACGTTCGAGAAAAAATCGGCCGATTGGTCGTTCAGTCCCCAACCGGCGCGAACCCCGACTTCGAGATCCTTGGTGATCAGGTAGTGGACACCTGGGCTGAAGAAATGCTTCGTGGTTTCCGACTCGGCACCATCGGTGAAGATGCCAAAATACTCCGCGTGAAGCTTCACTCGCTCGCTAACAGGGACCCGAATGACCGTCGAGGGAGCCCAGCTGTTGAACGAATCCTCACTGGCACCGATGAACCCGTATCGAATTGCCGATGCCCACTCCCACTCATTATTGAAATCCCATCCGAACGTGTAGCTTGCGATCATTCGAGACGCTGTTTCCTTTCCGCTCGTGGGGGTAGCGCCCATCAACGTGAAATTGCTCAACGGTACCCAACCATGTTGCTCAAGCAACAGCACCTTGAAGCCATAAGTCACTTTCGCTTCTTCTTCTAATGCACCTGGCTCCGTCTCAAACGCTTCACCGATATCAAATCCTCCGCTGCCAGAGGTCGCATTGGGTTCGCCCCCGATTTCATAGTTGGATCCAAAACGCAACTCGATATTCTCGGTTAAACCGTAGCGTAGCAAGAGTTCCGGAAAACTGTGCGATTCAGCGACACCCGAGTTATCAACAAACGTATAGGCCGCCTCGACCATGACCCGACCTTGTTCCACCGTCGATAGGGCTGGCGTAAACGAATCGCGGTCGGTCTCGATCTCGCGTTCCTCCTGCGCAACCGCTTGGCCCGCAATCAAGAGCACGGTCGTGAAGGCGAATGACAGCGGGAGGCGAGAGAGGTGGGTGCCCACTTGAGGTAACCTTTGCAGAAAGTTGGAGGGATACCTTCCTCCTATCGAACGCAAACGGCACTTCGCCAAACCAAATACACGCTCGAAGCGGGTAGCCAAGAAACGGAGACACGCACAGTTCATTCTGTCTGAGGTTCAGGAACAACGCCTACGATTGGCCCACCCTGCGGATCCGGAAACTTAACCGAAGCCAGTATCACCCGAGAATCGCGTCCAAGCCGCTCAAAGATCCCAAGCGTCTCATTGAAATCGATTTCCGTTGGAAAAACGCGGTCGTGTGGAACCAAGGTCACCGCACCAATCCAAGTATCTGGAGCGCCCGGTGCATAAATAACGACCAAACCGTTTTCAAGTCGGTCCGCCTCGAACGCCAATCGATAGCCGTCGACGCTCGAAACCAATACCGGTTTGAGCGAGGGACCGATACGATCGTGCTTCAGATTGCCCGCCAGGAGATCTTTGTAGATGGCGTACTTTGGAAAGACGGTCGTGAGTTGTTTCTCTAGGGTCTGGGAAAACCGTCTGCCAATGGCTCGGCGAGCCGCGATGCCCGATGCGAAGCACAACAGCACCAAGATCGTGACCGACAAAGAGAACAGGAAGGCAATTCCGACTGGAGTGTTGAGCGGCAACCAGGACGGCAATGCGTCATGCAAAGGGGCGGCGACGGCGATGACGAGATTGTAGATGTAGCCCAGCAAACCCAGGACGACGCCGAGTGGCAACAAGAAAAACACCCCCCCAATCGCAGTCGCACGCAGAAAACTGACGGTCTTGGTGATATTCTCTCGCATCGCAGCAAATAACCCTCTGCTATCGTTTTCGATCCATCAATCGCTGAAGTGGAACTTCTCACATCGCGATTCCAGCGACCTATGGGGGAGCGGGCCAACGTAAGCGGGCCAACCTGGCCCGAGCGGCAGCTCACTTCGTTTGCGGTCGTACCGCAGACCCTTTCGCTCTGTATCGGCAGATTGGCTCGCCAAACAGACGCATCAAAACCGAAATTTCCATGTTTTGGCAGGCTCTCGAATCGATTACACTTCCGCCCAAACGTTTAATACCAAACCATTCGTTACGACGGACCCATACGTTATGCTGAGAATGACTTGCCTGATTGTTTGCGTTGCTATCTATTCGTTTTCGCCCCCGGCGGCTCAGGGACAAGTTGCTGAAGAGCAGGTTATCCAGGCCGCCACGGTGGTGTTGACCGAGACCATGGCGACTCCCGGCAACCAGATTCCCCAGGCGATGCTTGAGAACGCTTCGGGGGTTGCGATCATCCCAAACGTCATCAAGGGCAGCTTCATTATTGGGGCACGTCACGGCCGGGGGCTTCTGTTTGTTCGTGAAAACGATGGAATTTGGCATGCTCCTGTGTTCGTCACTTTGACCGGGGGCAACGTTGGCTGGCAGGTTGGCGTCCAATCCTCGGACATCATCTTGGTCTTCAAAACACCTCGCAGTATCCAAGGGTTGCTTGCTGGCAAGTTGACCATCGGCGGAGACGCGTCAGCCGCAGCCGGTCCCGTGGGACGTGGGACCGCGATCGCAACGGATGGACAACTGCAAGCCGAAATCTACACCTACTCGCGTAGCCGCGGCCTGTTCGCCGGCGTGTCCATTGATGGGTCGGTTGTCCAAGTGGACCAGTTCGCAACCGGCTCTTACTACCGCAGCCCTGCGCCGGGGCAACCCGTTGTCGTGCCCCCATCCGCATTGCAATTGACGGCGACCGTCGCGTCTTACGCTGCCGGCAACAAGCCCAACGCCACGGTACCCGCTCCGGAGCCCGCAGAGTTTGCACATCATCCGGAACTCGTGCAGCAAAACAGTGTATCCGAGGCTGATGCGTTGCGAGCTCAGTTGACCCAACTCGCACCCGAGCTGTACGAGTTGATTGACGACCAATGGAAGACGTACCTTGGGCTTCCATCGTCCATGTTCCTTGGTGTATCGCACCCCTCGGCTCAGGAGGTCCAGGCCGTGATCCAGAAATTCAATACGGTCGCGGCCGACCCCCGTTTCGCATCGCTCGCATCGCGTCCAGAGTTTCAGTCGGTCGATGGATTGCTGAAGCACTACTATCAAGCACTCACCGCTCCCGGATCTGCGATCCAACTGCCACCGCCACCGGCGAACTAGTGCTCCATCCGGCTGACCTTGCTACGCGGTTTCTCGTCTCGTCGTGACCCACGCCAACGTGGCCGCGATGGCGATTAGGAGTGCCAGTACCGAACCGATCTGCCAGAGGTGAAGCCTGAGTTGCGAGCCAAAATCGAGATCAAGTTCGAGTGGTGCATTTTCGGCAACCTGAACGCTTCGACTGAACGTGTAAACCGCCCCTTCCTCGGGGAGACTAATCAGGATGGCCTGCGGCGCGGGTTCCGTGGTGTGTTGATGCTGAACCAAACGACCGGCGATCTGCCCGAGGATCGCGTTGTCCTCACTGGTGTTGCCCCGCAACAGTTCACTGAATTGCTGAGGACGAAAATTGAGTTCCTGTTGCTGTAGGATGGGATTGACCGCCGCCGCTTCACGGAGCTGCTGGTTATCGGCGAGGCCATCGTCACTGGGTTTATTGTCGAGATACAATCGTTGTCGTCTCGTGTTGAGCCCCACGATTGCTTGCTGCGTTTGCAGATTCTCGAGCTGCACGCGTGCGTCTTCGTTCGAGGCCGCATCCAGTGCATATTGATTGGCAACGCTGCTAAGCGCGCGTCGAGCCTTCGATTGCTCACCCGCTTGGAGTAATTGATTGGCCTGCTCCAACAGCTCGGCAGCCTGTTGTGCCTGCACTTCTCGCTTGCCGCTGATCTTCGACAAGTACGAGGTTCGGTCATAGGCTTTTTGGTTTGACCGTCGGACGAGCTCGAGATTGCCATCGTTGTCGACCAATTCAAATCCCTTCGGCGCAACAACGTTCCACTGAATATTTTCCAGAGGCACATTCAGTTCGGGACTGGTCAGCTTCAATCCGCTCAGACTCTCGCCCGCGACCGAGTAGACAAAGCGAACTTGCGCAGTGCGGTCGTCGATGCCGGGCAGGATGTAAAACTGCCATACATTTGCTTTGCCATTGAGTCGTATGGAATTCACACTTTCACCGTTGACAAAAATACTGAATAACTCTCCGCCCTCGGGTAAACCCACGCTCAAACTGCTGCGTTGTATAACCTCCATACTCATCGCGACGGCGGTCAATTGGTTACCGGTGGGCGACAAGACGGTGGTCAAAGAGCCTTCGGCCACACGGAGCTTCAGCGCCTCGGCCAGCGAATGGCGTTTGACCATGATCTGCAGCGGGCTCTCCGGCATCACCGCACGCAGCGAGACGGCGGGAGCATTTCGATTTCCGAGATCACGGAGTGTTTGCGGGACCGAGTTCCAATCCGCCCGCTGCCAGCCTTGTGACAGAGTCTCATGCGTTAACTCCAATCGGCCGCCGGCCCGAATCGCAAAGTAATACGAAAGCTGGCGAGCTTGAGGGAATTCGACGGGCTCGAAGGCTTCGAGCTCGTTTTCACGATCTCCGCGTCGCTCGTACTCGATTCGAAACTGAATTTTGCCAATCACGCGGCGTTTAAACTGAACTTCCCATACATTCGTTTCGGGCGACACCGAGATAAAATCGCTGACGGTATCCCCGCTGGCTCGCAGCGTTTTGATTTCGTCCTCGTTGGTGATCGGCAGAACGACTTGGAGCGTTCGAACCGAAGCGTTTTGAACTTGAAAGTCAGCAATCAGCGCAGATCGCGTTTGACCTTCGCGCAAAGTGACTTCGTGCAGCACCTGGCCGGTCACCCAGGGATCGAGTTTTTCAATGCCGAGCACAAGGTTCCAATCACGTTGCAACAGCCGAAACGCCAACGCACCTTGCGCCTGACCGCCGATGGTACGCGGATCGGTCTCCGACAGATTTTGACGCGACACGGTTCGGAGCCGAATTCCGGTGGTCGGTCGGACGACCAATTCGCCAGTCTGGCGAGTTGCTTCATTCATTTCAAAACGAGGAATCTCCCACTCGCCCGCTTCCGTCGGCGAGGTACCCGAGAGCGTCAGCGAAAAACTCTGCGAACCGATCGTCTTTCCATTGAGATGCAGCAGAATCTGTCGCTGGTCCCCTTCGCTGAGTTCGGTCCAATGGTGCAGCGAGGCTCCTGTGAATGATTCGACTTCGAGTCCTGACGGCAAGGGGAAACTCAATTGAAACAAGCCCGCTCGCGAGATCTCTGCCGAGAAATTAACGCCCAAGACCACGCGTTCATCACCGAGCGAAAGCACTTGTTGACTGACAACGCGGACTTCCGGCTCCACTGCGGCCACGCGCAGCATCAGTCCACCACCCTCAACACCATAACGATAGACCCGATGCAACACGGCTTGTGAATTTGCAAGCAGCCCGGCATCAAAATCACCTAAGTTGACGGCGGACATTCCTTGTGACTCCAACTTTTCCGGCTGGGCATCGGGCCCAAACGCGATCGCAACGAGTCCGACTTCGCCATCCGCACTGGCGACTCTCAGCGGAGCCAACTCGACCTCGGCTGGCAACGGATCGAGACCACGCTGCGTCTCGATCATGACATCAAATGGCTGCGACTGAGCCGGTTCGATCTCGAGTTTTAAGCGACCGCTATCAGCGTCGAATTGCCAAGATCCCACGGGACCATTGACCGCGCTGACAGTCAGCCCCGAGGGGACGATCACGCTCAGTTCACTGACTTGACCTTGCGAAGTGCGGAGATGAAGTCGATGACGACCGTCGACCACACCGGGACCTGGCAAATAGAGGTTCGAGGCTTCGACGAAAAACTGCGTCTGCTCGGTGGTCACGTCACGCGCTTTGGGTCGGAGCAAGACACTCGCGTTGCCGGGACCGAGCAACACGTCAGCCTCGGTCCTTGAGGCGTCGCTGGGGATCGGTTCAACGCGAACAGCGGTCGGGCAAAGGACATCCCAGCCGGCTTCGTCATAGCGAACGTTGATGTTCCGAACCGCCGCCGTGCCCGTCAGCACAGGCACGCCTTCGATTGGATTGACCGCTTCCATTTGGTACTCGAACGTCGCCTCGTATGAAACGGGTTCGGGGGAGAGTGAGCGGAGGACGCTAGCCTCGCCGGGCACCGTCGGCTCCGCTTTTTCTTTCGCAACGGGAATGCTGATCACGTAGGCAAGGCCTAATCCAGGAATCTCTGACTTGCTCAGACGCAGCCCCCTTCCTTCGAAGCGAGTCAACACCGCCGGCGCTCGCAGCAGCAAAAATCGATCGCCGGGTTGCCCCGACAACGCGATCGTTCCCTTGGCGTGCAATCGCGATTCCTGATCCGCTAGCTGCCACTCCTGATGGATGGAATCGGCTGCTTCAAAACCATGGGGAACGTCCGCCCACAGTGATGAAGACGCTGAAGACAGTATCAAGGCCAGCAGTACCGTCGTCGCTGTCACGGTGCCACCGGACTGCGTGCTTGATGATTCCTCGCTTCCCTTTTCCCCGCTCGAATCGCTTCCGTCGTCTGCCGTGGTTGCGGTGGGTCTCGGATCAAGCTGACGAAACCATCGACCAAGGCTGTCGATCGCACCGCGCGCTGGACGAACAAAAAGCAAAACAAGAATCGCCAGGGCAAGCAGGGCATAGAACCAAGGAGCACCACCCCCTTGCAGCAAAACACCCAATGCAAGGAGCAGCATGCCGACACCGCGCATGCCAATTTGTTGACGGTCGCTGCCCTCGCAAGAGGACGATGTCCATGTTCGGACGAACTTTGCAACCATCGGGATGGATGCTCGATAGGACAAAATGATCGCGGCGATACCCGCCAGACAAAGGAGCAATCCAAAGAACGAAAAATCAACTCGCCACAACGGCATATTCTTGACAGAAAGTTCGACGGAGTCCCCTGAGGATAGAATCGGCAAGCTCAGCTGCAACGGATTCGGCGATCCCGCCTGTGACAGTGCCGTACGAGCGGTTGCCAAGCAGACAATCATTGCGATCGCCAGTCCGAGCAGCCCCAACACGCGCCAAGCACTCGTCTGACCACACGCCCAAATTCCAATGCCGGCAAACAGACTGATCCACAGCAGTGAAAAAAGCCCACGTTTGGCCACCCAATCGAAGCCGGAAGGCCGTGTCACGGGTACCGCTGGCGAGACCGTTCCACCGTTGGGAACCAACACGTGTTTCTCGTCTCCGCTAACGGTCCATTGTGTTTTTAGCACGGGCGCAAAAACGATCGGTAAGGCGAGCAGAGGCTTGGACTCGTCAACCGACGGTTTCCCCAATCGCAAACGGACCTCGATCGGCACGTTGGGATTGATTCCACCAGGCAGCGGAATCAACGTCGCCTCGTCCGCTTGCCGGGCGGTGACGACTTGACCGTTGACCGATACTTCCCAAAGCCGAACCGGTTCACCGGGCAACTTGACCTTGAGCGTGCGTTGCCCCCGAGATTTGACGTAGTACAGCACATCGGTCACCAGTTCGCCATCCTGCGAAACACGGCTATTCGCTTCGGAGAATTCAACCACCTGGGTCACCGTGGTGCCGGGCTCGAACCAGTTGACTTTCAAATCAAGTTGGAAGGGACGCTCGGTGTATTGCCACGTCCCCAGCGAAGGGGCCGTACTGAGCAGCCGAAACTCTGCGGGCAATTCAAGCGGATCGAGTTGTAGCATGTCGTCCGAGACCGAGAGGGTATGGATCTCCACTTGCATCGGGCTAACCACTTGGACGTAACCTCGTTCGCCCTGCACGCCGAGAGGAGCCACCTGCCCAGCCTGGAATGAGCCTTGGTTTTGATCTGGCTTTTCTTCAAACGTTACCAACAAGGTATAAGCGCCCATGACACCCTGGTGGAGTGAAACGATCAGCGTGTCGTCTTCTTGACGCCAAGTGCGGACATCTTGGCCGTCGACCATCACATTGCCAAACTCGGGCGGTACCGCAATTCTCCACTCCGAGACGGGAGCACCGGTGATGAAGTAGTTGATCAGCGCACTGCCATAAACGGTTTGTTGGTTCAGAGAATACAAATGGAACACATCCGATTGAACACTCCGCTCAAGCAATTCAATTCGCATCGTGGCGGACCACTCCGGCTGACGTATACGAAAGGCTTGTTGGAGTCCGGCCGTGGGTTTGGGAAAATACGAAAGCGGCTTTTCAACCAACAGCTCGGTTTCTTCCACCGCAATCCGGAACCCCGGTGCGCCAATGATCCCGATGTCCCCGCGAACCGTTTTGGCTTGAGGATATTCGATGCGTGGCAAGACCCAGTCCTCGGCGGCCGCGGCCTCGCTCTTTTCTAAATGCAACGTGACGAGTTGGCGTCCCATGACATCCTGATTTAGCATGACTTTTAAGTTGCGTCGACCGTCATTCACCTCGGACGTTGCGATGTAATCCGCCACGTTTGCGCCGCTAACCGAGACGACCGAATAGTCGGCTGGAATGCCAAAGTCCCACTCACGAATTGGCGCTTCACGAATATCCAATTCGACGTCCGCTTGGATCACACGATCCGCTTCGGCCAATTGATAGAGAACCAATTCCGACACGTTGACTTCCGGTTGGATCCGGTCCGCAACGATGGTGAAGTCATGGTCAGCAGCCGGGAAGCGGTAGACGAAGATTTGCCGCGCTTCGGTGGGCTCGCCAGGAAATTGCTCTGGCGCCAATTGAGTCAATCCGCTCAACCCCGTGGGTGCCAAACGCACCGATCCTACATTGGTCATTCGCAGAAAACCAGAATGTCGAATCGCACCGATCGGACTCAATCGCAATCCTTGGGCGCGAACGGGAAAGGCACCGAGTGGCGTTTGGCTGCGGACGTTGATTTGACGGGTGCCCTTGATCGGCTGGCTAAGCGTCACCTCCAATTGCCGATCCAGGTCCTCGCCGCTTACTTTCCATCCAACGAGGTTGCTGCCTTGAACGTCGAGGATCTCCCCGGGGCCCTGTAACGAAATCCGAATGCTCTTCAGCTCACCCTGAAGGACTTGGAAGTCAATCTGATGGTCCTGACGCAGCAAGCCCGCACCGACCTTGGCTTCGACATGGCCGGTCGTGGTGAAGAAGAGTTTTCCGTCACCTGCCTTGCGCGCGGTTTTCCACTGCAGCCGAGTACGCCCGCTGGCGGGCAAAAAACCCAACCAAGCGTCATCGTCTCGTAGTGGCACCACCGATTGTTGATCGCGGTGAAACTCGAGATCCGCATCGAGTCCCATGAGCGTCAAGGGAACGACAGCGCTGGCGGCAATGGTGAAGTCCATGCGATGCCCGTTGGCCTCGGGCGTGGCCAATGTCGCAACGAATTCGAGTGTGACGGGATACTCACCCGCTTTGGGAAACACAAGCTTGTAGACCGGTATTTTGTTCTCGATGACGAGTCGCAAGCGATAATGGGGATCGCTCGGCACTTGGCTGACCGCGGCATTGCCAGACAGAATCGTGATTTCAGCATTGTCTTCGCTGACCCGTGCCGTGCCTCGAAACTGAAACGCAACCGAATCGCTATCGGCATGAACATCGCCCCGCAATGTGGTATCGATCCACTCAACGGACGGGGGCGCAGCACCACTGCGACGGAGCGACAGTGTGATTTGTCCCCCGGTCGAGGTTTGAAAACGTTTGACGGTGCCATCGGCATCGATCGGAGCAAACCCCGTCACGTCAGTCACGGTGCCCTCCATTTCGGGGACGTACTCGATCGTCAACGTCGCATCAAAACCAACCGAGTCTCCCGGCGCGAGGTGGGTTAGATCGATCGCTGCGGGAAGCTTGGATTTAAAATCAGGTGAACGGACCACGACGATCGCTTTCGCATCCGTAGCGTTTTCTTCCAGGTGCAGGTCAAGGAACCGATCGGAGCCCACTTGGCGAACGGACCACGACAGCACGTTGTCACCCTCAACCGAGATCACTTGTCCTTCACCCCGGAGCCCAAAGCTCAGCGTCTTCGCATCACCTTGAATGACACGGATTGCCACATCAATTGATTGCTCAATGTAATCGGTGCTGACTTTGGCGGTTCCGTTGGCCTTGGCGGTGTAGAACACCGGCGGCTCCGGTAGATGGCCGTGGGCTTCGACAACGATCGAACCGGTGCCATCGGGGCCAATGGAACTGCTAAACCTGGCTCCGTCTATTTCGTCGCCGGCGTGACAGGGAAAACCTATCAAGCTAACAAGTCCAAGCACGATGAGATCCGAGGCAACACGGAACATGGGTGAGATAGTTGTTTTCATAGCTGGTTGCTCGTTGGGGTTCAGGCTTGCACCTGCGTGATATTCAAAAGGCCTGCATGCCATGGGTTCATTTCCCACTCACTTCTCGGGCCTGCTGGATCATTTGCCCAAGCTGCAGGATTCGAGGTGCTGTTCGATCCTGATCGGGCAATCCTGCGATCAAAGTTGCTAAGGTTTTCAAGTCGACGGTTTCGCCGAGCGGCTCGCCTCGGAGCTTGGCCGCTAACAGTGCGGCCGAGGTTGCGATGCGTAGCGACGGAGCGGCTCGATCAAGACGAGGGGCGCCCGGTTCGTAGGGGATCGGCCAGTGGTTTTCGATCATCTGGCCGGTCGACAAGTCACGAAATCGCACCGACACCGAACCAACATCCCCTTCACCATCCGGCTTTGCTTCGAATTGATAAAGCGCCACTCCGGCTTCCGCCGCAGCCATTTCCGCCGCGTCCACTTGGTCGTCGCGGAAATCTTCTTTGTTGAGCAGGTGCTTTTCGAAACCGAGCAACTTGTAGCGTCCAACCCGTTTGGGATTGAACTCGACCTGCACTTTGACGTTTTTAGCAGACGGACGCAGTGCACCCGCGATTTGGCGGGCAAATCCATCGTCCGCCGATGCGACCGAATCAAGCAAGTAGTAACGGCCGTCGCCTTTGCGAGTGAGGGCTTCGAGGATTTCATCGTTCAATCCTTCGGCACTGATTCCGGCAGCATCGAATGCGATCCCCGCACCGCGCATCGTCACGATCATCTGTGATAAACGGTCGGGATTGGCATCGCCCAAATTGACGGCTCCGTCGGTAAGCAACACAATTCGATTCTGGGCACCCTCAAGCTGTTGTTCTCGCGCCTTTTCGAACGCCAATTGCAGGGCGGCTTCGATATTGGTGCCGCCTTCGCTGGGCAGATTGTCAATCAGCTGAACAAGCTCGTTCGATTGAGAACCGCTCACTTGGTCCGCCAACAGTCGCGGTTGCCGCGCGAAGCTAATCAGAGTGACTTGGTCGATGGGTTTCAGTTGTTCGGCTAGCATCGCGAAAGCGCGACGCACGGTTTGACTGCGATCGATGCGTTCCATCGATCCGGAATTGTCCAACAAGAGCGTCAAACGAAGCGGCGTGTTGCTTGCACGCCCCGCGGCCGCGGTTCGCATGGAAACTCGCAACACGTTCCGCTGCTGCAAGAACGGATGGATGGACTGTTCGACACGACAAGCGACTTTCTCACTTTCGCTAGGCATCGGATCGCCATAATCCATCGCGTTGACGAACTCTTCGATACGCACCTTGCCAGGTTCCGGCCACGAACCACTGGCAAGTGCTGCTTGGGCAAGCTTGAACGAAACGTCACTGACGTGCAGCGAGAAGGTTGAAAAGGCTTCCGCCTCGGCAGTCTTTTCATCGAGACCCGCGGGAGCAGCCAATCTCTGAGGCGACGCATTCTTATAATCTCGGAATAAGTCTTGCCCATACAAAGCGGGCAACTCAGGAGCCACAAAACGATACCGCATTCCCCCGTCAATCGCCGCAAAGTGGTCCTCAAGCTGACGCGATTCTCCAAGTTCGGCTTTCTGCTGCGTTGGAAGTTCATCCCAAGCGGATGCGATGCCACCAAGGTTAAGATTGATCGAGTCCTTCCCCAATTCCTCCAGCTCAGCCGGTACAGGGTCAGCATGCTCGCGCGATGCATCGTCGCCAAAGAACCATCCTCGATTTGACTGCCCAGGTTGAACCCTCCACTCAGGCTGGTCCGCCGTCTTGTTTTCGGTCAATCCCTTCACCACTTTTCCCGCGATACTCAACTCGTCGATCGTCGCCATCGGCTCGCTTTCGCCATCCATCGGCGAATTCTCTTGCAAGCCGAAATCGTACTGATCACGATCGAGATTTTTCTTGGATCGATCCGACAAACCATCCATCGCCGCTCCACCCGACATGCCGCCTCCTCCCATACCACCCCATGGCGCCGAGGGCGCGGGGGGCTCACCCATGCTTGCGGAATCAGCCGAAAAGTATTGCCCCTTCACATCACGTGACGTGGCGGCGACCGATTCCTCCAACAGACGTTCGCCTAAGACCTTGTCTTCACCAGCAAGCCCTGCCGACATTCCGTCCGCGCGGACGGATTCATGGTCAAGCCAAACACCCTCTTGCTCAACGCCATCGATGTCCATGTCAACATCCATTTTTCGCCCCGCCGCAGGCGCATCTGCCGGAGCGGCCTCAAGAGAATAACTGAGGTCTGTACCTCCGCGTAATGACATCGATCGCCGAAGTACGTCGGTTTGTCCAGCGCGAGTCTGTAGTTCCTCTTTTCGCGTTTGCCGCAGCACCGCCGCTTCACGCGATAGTTTAAATTCGGGGCCGGCAGGAAAGTACTGCACATCGTCTTGCAGGTAATACGGTGAAGGGAGCGACTTCGCTTCGAGACTTTCTCGGATCCCCGAAAGGGAACTCTTCGAGTCTGACTCTGCAGTGCTCATTGCTGACCGTCCGCGGCTTGAATCACGATCATCCTTGCTCACGATACCGTCGGTCATGACGATCGCGCCATGCTTTGCAATCGCCCCCTCCGCCATGGATGCGTAGCTCGACAATTCCGGTATTGCCACCGCATTCAATTCAGAGTGCAGGGCATCGTCGAGTTGCTTCCTTTGCGACAAAGAATATGAGCTTCGCGCACGTTGGGCTGTTCGCATCGCAACCGAACCGAACCAGATACTTCCAAACAACACGGCAACAAGCAACACGGCCGCCACCTTCGCGAAGCTGCGCAAAAAATCTCGCTGCATCATACGACGCCGAAGGGGCATGCTCACAGCAGACTTGCCGTGTGACGACTCCGGAAGCTCGCCGTGTATCTCAGCAAGGACGATCTTGCGTTTTTCGGCAGGCAACTTCCATTCCTCCTCACCACCCACCGCTTCGCCCTTTGCTACATCGCGCAGCAGTCCGTCCACATTTTGAATTTCCCTCATGAAGGCGGCCTGTTCGGGATGCTCTTCGATCAGCCGCTTCAGCTCATCGCGAGGGGCATCTGACCGTTGGGCTTCCGAAGCCTCACCCAGCACAAGCGCCACGATGCGTGCTTCGAGTTCCGGATCGTTCGAGGGAGGGTTTGGAGTTTGATTCATGAGATTTCATCGATTCCCAGTGGACCCAATTTGGCAGCCAGTGCTTTCAAAATATGGTGCAGACGGTAACCCACATTGCCCATACTGAGACCCGTCGCTGTGCTGATGTCGCGATACGGAAGGCCGTCAAAATATTTGAGCGTGATCAGCTGTCGGTCGCTCTCGTCGAGTTCAGCTAGCAACTGGCGCAGGGCAGCGGCGGCTTCCATCCGCACCAGCACGCTTTCGGGCGTTTCCTCTAAAGCATTCGGATCTTGCATGTCACCCTTATCGCTGCCGAAAACTTCTCGTCGGGAATCACGAAGGTGGTTGTAGGCACGGTTACGGACACTTCGGAACAGCCACGCTCTTGGAGAGTCAACTTTGTTCCAATGAATGTGCAGCTGCAGAAAAACCTCTTGGACGATATCCTCAGCCACCGCGCGCTCCCCAATCAGGGAAAATGCGTAACAAAGCAAGGGCGACTCCTCGGAATCGAACAGAGCCCCAACGGTGAGCGCACACTCATCGTGGTCGCTAGGCCGATCGACTTGGGGACTCGGATTCAACATTCATTCGGTTCGCTGCGCCTGGTATTGCTGAATGGCCACGAAAAGCGTCCTCTCAAAGAAGTAGACTCGCCATAGCTCGGTTTCTTAGAAGATTTCCGGTGATTTTTTAAAAATCGGTTGCTCCATCTTAAACCACGGGTCGGCTGGCTCGCTGGAAATCACTCCCGTGGCCTCTGAAAACGTGGGCTCGTCCGCAGCATCCCTGGGCGACGAAGACCCAGGGCAGACCGTTTTCCCGGCGTTTTCAGGTCTTGCAGTTTCGCGTCATGGGTTTTCAATAAAATTGAACTCGAATTTTACAAAGTGGTGCTCGTCTTCCTACTCGAATCTCGGCTTTGAAACTCGACGATCGAGCACGAGCCCGGATTATTCGTTGGAGTGGTCCAGCTATTGCGCTTCGCGTGAAAGCAGACCCGACACCGCAGAGACTTCCCCCAAGGCGATGAGTACGTCGTCAGGAAGAATCGGGGTCGAGGCAGAGGGTGGCAGCAGGATCTCACCATCCGGTCGACGAATCGCCACAATGATGACGCCCTGTTTCCGAAAGTCGGTCTCTTCGAGTGCAAGGTGAGCACATGGCGAACCAGCACTGACTCGAATTTCAGCCAAGTCCAACGTGGTTCCCGAACCTGAAACGATTTCAAAGAAGTCCTCGACCTGCGGATTGATCATGAGCTGAGCCATCGTTGCGGCGCCGGTCGCAAACAAACTCACCACACGGTTGGCACCTGCCTTTTCCATTTTGCGTGCACCGTTCTCGTCCGTCGCTTTTGCAATGATCTGAAGCCCGGGCGAAAGCAATCGAGCGGACAGCACCACGTACAAGTTGTCTGCATCGCTATCCAAAACAACCGCGAATCCCCGAGCTCGTTCAATCCCCGCTTCTAACAACGTGTGGTCGCTCGTGGCGTCACCACAAACACACGGCCATCCCTGCTGTTCGCAGTCCGCAAGCGCACTTTCGTCTCGATCGACGACGACGAATGGCAAACTGCGATCGGCAAGGTGGCGACAAATCGTGCGTCCCATCCGACCAAACCCACACACCACAAAGTGGTTCTTTACCGAGTGAAGCGTTGAAATCATGCCACGTCTCCTCAACCAAGTTCTCAATTCCGCACGGACAATCAACTCACCCAACTGCACGATGGCGAAAAGAAACACCCCTAATCCGCCGATCAAGTAGAACATCACGAAAACGCGACTCCGATCCGACAACGGCCGAACCTCGTTGTATCCAACGGTGCTGATCGTGATCACGGTCATGTAGGCCGCATCGAGTAACGACCAGCCCTCAACCAGAGTGAACCAACCGATCCCGACCAAAGTCAGAATCAATAGGACAGCGATGATCCACACCAATCGGTACATTACGGTTTACCGCATCACAGAAAGAGGCAAGGTCGTACCCTTTCCATTGTAGTTGCCTCGGTCGTGACTAGGCCTCAATCAAGCGACCGTTCATTGAGATTCTGATCGTATCGCGGCGGAAAAACGTGGCGGACCGGTGGCCTGGCTTGTCGTCTGTTCGTCGTGGTTGTTCGCATAGTCAGTGTTCTTTTTGGTTGGGCGCCGCGGCGGACCGAAGCATCCAGACTTCGGCTTCGATGATTCGTTCTTCAACAGCGTAACGGCTGACGAATGTGGTCATGCATCGTCATCAGCAAGTCGACCGTGGGTCGATACGTTAATAATCGGAATATTCGCCGACGCGATGAACGAATGACCTGTGCAGGAAGGAGCATCAGCGAGTTCAAGTACGTCCAGAATTCCATCCGAACGATGCGGTTGCGTGCTTCTCGACGGACTCGCCGCTGACCTTCGTTGCCTTTGACCCGGATCAACATTCCGCTCCATGTTTTCAACGTCCAAGCCAGTGACGCAAACACCATGTACGCCATGTTGCTCTCTAGGTTGTCCAGCGGCGCGGTCAACGCTCCGCTGGCGTTCAGTTGGCTGATCGTATTTTCTTGGTTGCAGCGTTTGTTGCTGGCACGAATGACTTCGCGAGCAGGCGCATCGTCGGAAGCTTCATTGCTGATGTAAAAGAAATACTTTTCTTCAGAGAACAACAATTGCTGGCCACTGGTCACATCGATGTCTTTCCGCACGACAACCATCCGGTACGACTTCTTGCATGCCGTGGGACGATACTCGAATTCAGCGTAGCTCTCACCGGTGAGGCGTTTGTTCTTGTAGCCATTGGCGACCACGATGCGCTCCTTCACTTTCGGACGTTTCGCACGCTTCATCTCGTCTGCTGCACCGACTGAGGATCGATCGAGGCGTTTCCATGCGGTTTTTGGCAGGGAATCGGCCATTCGGCAAAGATTTCGATGGGCCGAGTAGCCGAGGACAAACTTCACGCCCAACTCATCCCAGCGATCCAAGTGTTCGGTTGAAGAGAATGCAGTATCGCCACGAAGGACAATTTTTCGAAAGCCCGCTTTTTTGCATTGGTCGATCGCCAGGTCGTAGAAGAACGCCGAGTCTTCTTCGCTGACTCGGTTGCCAGGGCGATTGTGGATGTAAAGCAATTCTTGGGTTTCGGCGAGCGTGACAACCAGCGGATGATAGCCCCATTGTCCTTTGTAGCTGATTCCGATTCCCTCTTTCTTTTCGCCAGCGGTTTCCACCATCGTGCCGTCCGCTTCGATCGTCGCACAATCAAAGAAACGGTCTTCTTGCTGTTTCCAAACCGTCTGTCGAACACGATTGATCGCCTGCATCACCATGATCAATTGTACGTGACTGAATCGTCGACAAAAGTCACCCGCTGTCGTCGGGTCGGGGATGCGTTCGGCTCCAAGTGCATCGAGATAGGCTTCGTCATTGCGTCGGTGTTCGATGTGATCAAGGCATGTCCCACCGGCGAGCAAGTTAAGGGCGATGTTTAGAATGTGATCCGCTTCGTCATAGGGCAGATGGAGTTTCAGCACGCTGGCCGATCGATTCAGTTCCTTTCGAATCCCAAGCGTTTTGATGAGTTCGACAATCGCCGCCAGTCCTCCGCAGGTGACGGCCTGTTGCTTCTCAGCGAGTTCGATCTTAGTCGTCGCCGGACGGATCATGGGAGATTGCCATTTTCCATGCTCAATTGAGATGCGGCGTAATAATTTGCGTTTGCGTTTTCGGAGCTGCTGACGTACTTTAGCGTTCACTCGAAACCCTCCGTTGAGTAAGTGGATTGAAGTCTTCGTAACCTCCAATACACCCGCAAAACGCTGAGGGTTTTCGAGTTTTTCTCATTTTTCTAAATTAGGCAGTCGCTTGATTGAGGACTAGTCCTCTACAACCACTTTGCCCATCGCTTTTTTTCTCTCCAAGCGAGTTTATGCTTGTCCGACTTGCCCCTTCAAGGCTGCCGCTTCAAAGGTCGCGTTTTCGCCATAGGCGTTGATGAGCATCGCTTTCATCTTGATTGTCCTACATGAATCAAAATGATTGTCTTTTGGCGTGTCCATGCACATAATTGGCGTGTCCATGCACATAATACGGGTACGACTGCATCGAACAAGTACGCACATTGCGGACACAAAGGCAAAGATAGGATACCGACGACAAGAACCGACACACCATTTACGAGCTGCCCGCTTGCCCCGATAAAGCGACGCTCATCGAAACGAACGCGACGCATTGCTTGCCGTTCTTCCACAGTTCAATCTGCACGAGACCGAGCATGAACGGAACGGGTACAATTACGACTTCGAGAACAATCCATTGGTCGCGAGAGCGTCGGGAGGGGGGCCCCATCCCGATATTGATACTACACGGAACAAAAACATGAACCTAAATAGATTTAAGATGACAATTCGATTTCCGCAGCGAACCTCGCAATCTTGTACTGGTTGTGCGAGCATCGCACTGCTGGCGGTCGTTTTTGGGCAAGCTCCGGCTGTTGCCAACTCGGCGGATCAGCCCAACATCGTTCTCGTCTTCATCGACGATATGGGATGGGGCGATTTTTCATGCTTCGGCAATGAGGACGCCAGAACGCCCAATATCGACCGTCTGGCGACCGAAGGTGTTCGCTTCGAGCAGTTCTACGTCAACTCGCCGATCTGCTCGCCATCGCGAACCGCGATTTCTACCGGACAGTATCCGCAGCGTTGGCGGATCACGTCGTTTTTGAATAATCGCAAGGACAACCATCGACGCGGGATGGCGCAGTGGCTTGATCCGAAGGCTCCCATGCTGGCACGATCGCTTCATCAGGCAGGCTACGCGACTGGGCATTTTGGCAAGTGGCACATGGGCGGCCAGCGAGACGTCAACGAGGCTCCAGCGATCACGGACTACGGATTCGACGAGTCGCTAACCAATTTTGAAGGTATGGGGCCAAAGCTATTGCCTCTGACACTAAAACCGGGGCAGAACGAACCCGGCAGGATTTGGGGCGGAGCGGAAAGCTTGGGTGAAGGCTATCGATGGATGCTGCGCAGTGAGATTACATCAGGGTTTGTGGACGCCGCGATCCCGTTCATCGATAAAGCAGAGGAGGCTGACAAGCCGTTTTACGTCAACCTTTGGCCCGATGATGTTCATTCACCGTTCTGGCCACCGGTGGAAACTTGGGGCGATGGTTCCAAGCGAACACTCTATCTGTCGGTTCTAGAGTCGATGGACAAACAGTTGGGCAGGCTGTTTGATCGAATTCGGGACGACGACGGACTTCGCAACAACACGTTGATCTTGGTTTGCTCGGACAACGGGCCCGAACAGGGTGCTGGCGAAGCGGGGCCGTATCGGGGCTTCAAGACGCACCTTTACGAGGGCGGCCTTCGATCGCCGTTGATCGTTTGGGGACCGAAGTTCGTGAAGAAGCAAAACCATGTGGACAAGCGATCGGCGTTCTCGGCCATCGACCTTGTACCGACGTTGCTGGAGTTAACTCATACGCCGTTTCCAGACGACACCGCGTTCGATGGTGAGCCGCTCGTCAACACGCTGCTTGGCGAAGGAGGCTCTCGCAAGGCTCCGATCTTCTTTCGTCGTCCTCCCGATCGCGACTCCTTCTACGGCGACGAAGACCTGCCTGATCTGGCTGTCCGTTCGGGCAGGTGGAAGTTGCTATGCGAATACGACGGCACCGAAGTCGAACTGTACGATCTACGCGATGATCCCGCGGAGTCAAAGAACGTAGCCGTTGGCCACGCCGAAGTTGCGAACCAACTCACAAAGTCGTTATTGGAGTGGCATCAGTCCATGCCGCCAGACAATGGCCCCAGCCTTTAAGTACACCCTGCCAACTGAAACCAAAGGGCGACTACCGCTGCGGCCCAACCCCGAATCCTGGTGTGGATGAATCGCTAGTTCACCGTTTCAATCTCGCCGGGACGCCAGGTTTTTTCGATCCATGGCTCGAGCGGTCCGTACATGCGAAGGATGCAGAACCAGCTTTTGCCAGGTTTGGTAGCAAGCCAGTTGCCTTCTTTGCCCTTGGGTGCTTTGGGTCCAAAGTAGACGTCGTAGGAACCGTCTAGGTTCTTCTTCATCCCCTTGGTAAGACTGCCGACGGTGGGGAAAAGCTGGCTGGTCTGGAGCTGGCAACGGGTCTGGGTGTCGTAGATCGTGACCGCCCAGAAATCATTCACCGGCACGTTCGGCGGCAAATGCAGCTTGTAGGTCTTCGCGCCATCGAAGGGTTGATCGTTGTTGTCCAACACACCCAAAGCGTAATCGGAACCTTGTCCCACATGAGGTGTCGCCATCGCGGGAGTCACGCCGCCCGCGTTGTAGTAGAAGAGCACCCTCGCATCGAGATTCATCGCACCGTCCTCCTGAAAGGAGGTGTTCTTGTTCGCATAGGCGGTCACCCAATTGCTATTCGTATCAGGATAGATCTTCACCCCGGAGATTCGTGTGTCGTAAGTAATGGAACGCCCTGCGGCATTTCCAAGCAAGGCCGCCTCGGTTAGCAGCTTCTTCATCCGCTCGTCAGGATGGAAGGGCTGTCCTTTGACGATGCCGATGCTGGCCATGTATCCACGCACCTCTGGACCGACCGCATCGATCGGCTCGGCCTGAACGATGTTGTTCAAAATCTCATAGTATTCCAAGGTGCTCGGGAAGATCGTGCTGAACGACCGGCCGGACATATTGACGAGTTCTGTCGGTGCCGGATTGGCGGCATCCTTCAACGGATAAACTTTCAGCCCGGATTTGAAGTTCTCAACGGCCGCCTCGAGGCCGTCCTTGATGGAGCCACGCAGGAATAGGAAGTTTTTGTTGGTTGGCGGCTTCAGCAGGAAGTAGCCGTCCGGGATCTCGCCCTGATAGCCGGGAGGGATGACGAGGTATTTACCGCCCTTGCCCTTGTCAGGTCCAGTGACACCCATGTTGCCGACGAATCGCTGCCATGCGTCGTCGAGGAAGCCGAGCATGCCGGGTGGGATCTCGATGACGGTCGGTCCGTCGTTTGCCAGATCCGTGGGAGCGTAGGCATACATCGTCGAGGTATTTGAGGTGATAACCGGCGTGCGGGAATCCATCAGCTGTTCCCAGATAGCGATCTTGTTCGGTGCGTCGGCTCCTTGCTCGGCCATTCCGGCAAGGACGCTGTAGATCGATACTGCGCCGACATTGTCAAGGTAGACCCCGAGCGCACGCGAGCGGGTTAGGTAGTCATAGACGAGGTCGTTGGTGTCACCAATCGGCACGCCATCGAAGAATTCTAGTTCGCCAGCCACCGTATGAACTTTGTCTGGGATGGAAGCCGCCGTCGTTTTCGCGGCTTCCCTGGCTGGGTCGTTCTGTCCGTAGGCGGTCGCGATGGTGAGCGTGCCGATAAGTGTTAGGGTGATGATGCTTGGTTTCATTGATTCTAGGGGGTAATGAGTCGTGAGTGACTTTGTCGGTGGAACTTGAAACGGTTTCTACCTTGTGACATCGATGTAGTTCACTTGCTTCTTTTCTTCGGTGGGCCCGGGAACGTCCAGCTGCCGTCGATGATCGCCTGACTCGGCTCATACATTCGAACGGCGTAGTTCCATCCTTCCATGATCGGCAGACAATTCTCTGTGGTATTTGGATCTCCTCCAAAGCGGATGGTGTAGGACCCGTCGCTGTTGGGTTTGGCAGTCAGACTGTTGAGGCTGTAGGCGTTGTATTTGTTCTGCTGAAAATATCCCTTTTCGTTGTAGAGGCTGATGGACCAAAAGCCCTTGACCGGTACATCCTTGACCGTGATCTCGTATTCGCCGACCGGCAGGTTCGGTTGCACATTCACATACTGAGCGTCCTTGTCCGGCAGGCCGCCCCAAGCGGATGCATTGCCGATCATGAAGTGAACCGGATCGACATCGGCTTTGGAGCCGAAGGTCTGGGTGTATCGTTTCAGTCCCTTGGCCAATTCAAGGATCGCATCCAGCGTCGCCTTGTAGCTGGCTTTGTCGTAGTTCGGCAGAACAAAAGGTTCGTCAGATCCCGTGTCAATCTGAATCTGGTCCTGAAGCTTGTGGGCGATCGCCAGATCTGCGGCATCTTCCGGATTCGCAAGCGTGCGAATGACCACGCCGACGTAGGGAGTTTCAAACTTCTTCATCGTCAATTCATGCGAACCAGCACCGTAATAGACGTCATTCACATAGCCGTCGTTGTTGATCACCATCAAGGACATGTATCGCTTGCCGCTATCGGGCATGGTTACCGTCGCGCCTTTTGAAATGTTAACAACGCCGATGCTATAAAGCGTATCGCGGTTCATTCGAATGACATTTTGCTTGTCGATGGGCGTGGGCGTCCGATTGCTGTGAACCTGGTTGATACCCGACAGCTTCGCGATTCCTTCGAACTCAAAATCCGTCTGTGCTTTGTTGAAATTGTCGACGTTAACGACGATGGGCGTCTTGGATTCTACGGCTGGATCGCTTTGTGCGTTGGCGCTCGTGAGAGTGAGCGCAACGGTCAGTATTAGTGTGAGAGTGTTCGTTGTCATAGTCATTGAATTGAGAAGATTTTGGTATGTCGCTGGTCGGGTAGGTTGGTACGTCATTACGGTATTCATCGGTTTTACCTTAAGGCGGCGGGCCCGCAAACGTGGCTGTGGCTTCCAGCCCCAGATCAAAAGAGACTGCGACTGGAAGCCACAGCCACGTAAAATCACCACAACAAAAAATCAAACCGCGTGATAACTTATGTAGTGGATCTTGTTTATCTTGCCTTCACGATGCCCGGTGGCTTCCAACTGCCTTCATGCGGGCATCAGGGCGAAAGGGCTTGTCCTTAACGATGCCGATCGCCGCCAATTGGCCTCGCATCTCCGGTCCGGTTGCATCGAGGGGTTCAACTTGCACCAGCTCGTTGAGGTCCTCGAAAAAACGAATGTCACGGGTGACGATCGTGCTGTAGCTCTTACCGGACATGTTAATGAACTCGGTGGCAGGAGGGTTGTCCGCCTTCGCGAGTGGGTAGATCCGGAGCTTCGATCTAATATTCTCCACGGCCGGCGCGAGTCCCTTCGCAATCGAACCACGCAGGAACATCAGGTTGTTGTAGGTGGGCAGCTTGACGATGAAATAGCCCTCGGGCTCGTCTCCGCTGTAGTCCGGAGGAAGCAGCAAATACTTGCCACCCTGGCCCTTGTCCGGGCCGATCACGCCGAGGTTGTCGATGAAGCGGAACCAAGCGTCATCGAGGAATCCCAGCATGCCGGGCGGAAGTTCGACGACCAGCGGACCTTCGGTTTTCAGGTCGAGATAGGTCAGGGCATACAAGGTGGAAGTGTTGCCCGTGAGGTAGAGCGATGCGGGTTGAAGGAGTTGCTCGGAAATCGTGACCTTGTTGGACGCATCCGCACCGATGCTTGCATTGCCTTTCCGCATGGCATTGAGCGATGCAGCGCCCTGGTTGTTGAGATAAACCTCGACAGCCCGCATCCGATAGAGATTGTCGTAGAGCTTGTCGATGGTAGCGTCGTTCGGCACGCCGTCGAAGAACTCCAGCGTTCCGATCGGTGTCTCGACCTCATCAGGGATGGCGATCGATTCGAGGGTTTCTTGAGAGACTTGGGCGAACGCTGAACCGCTGCCGGCTAAACCCATCACACCGATGAGGACGGATGTCCAGAGCCTTTGTTCGGGTGAGTATTTCATTGAATTCATTTTCATTGGATGTCGGATCGTGCTTCGCCGCTGAGTGCGGCCTTTGCGTGTATTCAAAGTGCCTGATTTGATCAGCTTGGTAAAGTTGATGGCACGGAGTATAACGTTTGTCATTCGTTCGGCGGAAAGCAAAGCCGAAAAATGCTCTTGCTTTCCCTAGCACCGACTACATCTACCGAAGGTGGGTCGTCGCAGAAGGGTTGTCTGCGGGCGGCAAGTGGAACGGGCTAGTATTCCGCCGCAGCTCAGTTTTCGGGAAGGGCCGTTTCCTACTGGCTACACTCTCAAGTGATTTGGCCGGTGGGTACCGGCCCTACTCCGAACGCCTACTCGCAATTCAAGCTGAGTCGGAATACTAGGAAGTCGCTCCCAGCACGACCTCGCTCGTCCCCTTCGGCAAGTCGAAACAAGCGACAAGGTTTCGTTCATTAGCGATCCATGTCCCTGCATCCAACGTCGATCGACGGGTCGCCTCTCGCAGCATCGTGCGATCGGTTCCCTGCTCGATGCTCACAGGTCCCGACGCGCCGTTAACCTGCAATGTGTATCTTTCCGCGGCAAAGGGTGCGGTGAGCGTCAACCGGTTACCGTCACGGCTAATCTCGGTCAATTGTTTGGCGGCCCAGTAGCGGCCAATCTCGCTGACCTTCATCCAGATCGTGTCGTCGGCGAATCGCGATGCCAACGATTGAACGACTCGCTTGAACGAACGGAACCCTTCTTCGCTGCCGTTACTGTACATCCCCGGCCAATGACAGAGCATGACCGCTGGTTGCCGCCGCTGGATCAGTTCGACCATTCGGCCGCGGGTCGCCTCGGCATCGCAATAGCGATCGGGTTCAGAGAGGGAATCGCCCTGCCAACCGCCAAACCAATCGCCCGTTCCCGCCGGAACGTGTACGGTTAACCGCACGTCGTCGGTTCCCACGCCGCGCAAATGTTCGAGCTTGGGCTCGGTACTTTGGTCACCAGAGTTCGCATACTTGAAATAGTGCGGCAGGTCGATGCCATACACGTCGCGAACCGCCTGGTCGACCGCGAGCGGCAATTCGCTTTTCACCGAGTTACCAAATCCCCCGGGAGTGGTGATTCCTTCGCAGGGTAGACCACAGTTCTTCAAGATGCGAAGTGCATAGGCCAGATAGGCCGCCAATTCGTCCACACTCTTTTGCTCCTGTGGATACGAATTCTCCATGGTTGCCGCATTGATCTCCGCCATCGGTTTGCCGGTCTTCAGATTGATCACGCGAGTGTGCGTGATCATCTCGGGATGAATGTCCCAGTTGGGGACCATCAACTCGCGGACAAGTTTCAAGCTGGACTGCAATTCGGCTCGCGACCAACCGGGCAATTCGCGATCAAGCCAGCCGACACAGGCAGGATTGGGGACGATGCTGTATTTGCCTTTCACCCCCTGATCGGCACACCACTCGCCGAATTGGCGGACAAAGCCATCGGGGATCTCACGCGGCCATGATCTCCACGGTTTTTGATACTCGGCGCGGTTTGGCCAGGCGGCCGCGAACTGAGGATTGCAAAAGTGCCCCATGTTCACCAAGCACGTTGAATCATCAATGATGAACGACAGCGGCACTCGATCGCGCGGCATCAGCACTTTGATGCTTGCTGGCCGGGTCGGCAGTTGAGCGGGCGACACGAGATCGGGCGTTTCGGCTGACTCTAAACGGGATATCCCCATACCTGTGACTGCCGTCGCGGCGGCGCCCCAGGCAGACATGCGAAGAAAATCTCGCCGATCCTGGATGGAGGATGCACGGTGCGGGTTCATTTCGGACACTCTCGGTTAACATTTAGACGCTCACGGCGAGCACAACACGGCTCGTCGCACTGCCCTATTCTATCGTGTCCCGCTGGCGACGTTTCCCACCGCAGCCGTGAGTTCACTCCTCGGTGCCGTGAGCGTAGGTTCGGCTCCGCCGGATGATTGATTCGTGAATCAATGTCTCAGGTTCCAGTCGAGGCTAAGAATGCGCACTACCAATGGTCGCTTTGTTTTGAACCGGGAATACCCGAGTCATGCTAAGGAAAATCCCCCACGCAAACTTGAGGCGGATGAATTTTGGTTTCGATGCACTCCCTGGCGCCGCGTGCTTGTAGGGTTGCCGACTCACATGCGCCACTCGCGCAATGAGTGTGCGTCGTTTTGTCCATGAAGGATGGTCAAGATCCGAATCACGGACCGTCGGCTGCAAGGCAAGAAGGACCGAATGCGTCGCTCGCGTTGTTCGGTCGGATGCTTCTCTTCAGAACCCATCGGGCATTTGGAACGCGATGTGCAGGGATTGCTTGGTTAAGGGCACGGGGAACGATCAACCAACCGGGTCAGATTGTTGTTGCCGGGGAATTTGGGGAGTCCGACGTGCGACGGTGACTTCGTGTGAGAAATATTTGCACGACGATGCCGGTGGAGGTGTGAAGAAATTGCGCGCTTTTTCAAACCCGTCAGTTTGTTGCTGCGGGTTTAGATTGTTGTTCTCGTCACAAGCTATTCATTACGGAGGAGATTGAGATGAAATCAGATCGAAAACGAAGCTGCCGGAAACTGGCTTGCCAATCACTGGAGACGCGTCGTCTGCTCGCCGGTGACGTGGCCGCTGATCTAGCTGCCGGACTACCGGCCACCGATGCGGAGTCGGCAAACGTCGTGGAGATCGTCAATCCACCTGAGACACAGTGTCACGCTAGAAAATCCGATCGAGTCGGTCAGTCTCCGGGGGCACACGAACGTCCCGGAATGGGATGGAAAGGTGGAGCCGATGTCGCCGTCGCCGAGCGCATGGAACCGGTGGCCGTTGATCTCGCGATGGTGGCGGAAGATTCCGAGGATCCGATTTTGCCGGCTGTCGACGCGATGCCCGGCCCCGCTCCGAACGCCGGGGATGGCATACCGGACGGAAGCGGCTTCGACACGCTGCCCGGCTCGGTCGGCGACGGCGAACTATTCGGTCCCGCACCGAACTCGGGAGACGGCAACCCGGACGGAAGCGGATTGGTTGCGCCACACAAACGCGGCTAGCGTTCGAGCCCATCGTGTCCAGTTAAGGCCAGTTAACCCGACGTCCCGACCCCTTAACCCCAATTCTTGATCTTGACGCACCACTAGTATTCCGACTCAGCTTGAATTGCGAGCAGGCGTTCGGAGTAGGGCCGGTTCCCACCGGCCAAATCACTTGAGAGTGTGGCCGGTAGGAAACCGCCCTCCCGAAAATTGAGTTGCGGCGGAATACTAGGGCCAATCCACTCTCCTCTTTCGCGTGGTCAACGATTGGTGCTGCACCGATGCGTCGGGGCTCATCTCAACGGAGTGCCTTGTAGTGGCTTTCCGGTCGCGTCAAGTACCTGGATGCCCATCATGTTTTTGTCTTCGTTCGGATTGGAATAACGCCACACCAAATGCTTGTCGCGTGTAATCTCAAAGAGTCCATTACCACGCCCATCTTCTTGATAGGCTTGGTAGACACCCACGGCGATGTGGCCGTTCGGCAGGACGTGGACATCACACATCGAGCCGATGACCACGCCCTCAATCTCTTTATTGGATAACTTCCAGACCTCCTTTCCGTGGGGATCGAATTCGGTGATCTGATCGATGTGTCCCGTCAGGGTGTTTCCGTTGTCGAGCCGAACCGCAGAGAAAGCGATGTTATCGACTTTGGCCTCGAAGACGACCTCTCCTTGGGGCGTGTGTTCGCGGACGACATGCGCTCCCGAGTGGCAAACAAGGTAGTTGCCGTTGTTCAGTTTGCGGACCATTCGGAGGTTATGGTGATCCCCCTCGCGGTACGGCTGAACTTGCATCTGAAAGACAATTTTTCCGTCCTGGTCAATCTCCAAGATTCGGCCTGTGGAGTTTTCGCCTACGAGCGTCAAGCCGCCCGGCAATCGTTGGCAGGAAAAAGCACCGCCACCCCGCGTCTTTTGAGACTTGTATTGCCACACGATAGCGTTCGTTTCAGGGTTGACCTCTTTGATCTCACCATCGGCAAACAAGACGTTACCGTTGGGCAACATCCAACAGTCGTGCGCATTGCCGGCGGGGTAGGACCATTTGATCTCCCCAGTTTGGTCCATCAGCCGTATTCTGCGGGAGCCCGTCGAAAGCACCATGTTCTCGAGACCACCAAAAACGCTCTGCTTCGGCATGTCCTGAGCACACGCGATGTGTGCTGTCCATAGCATGGTGATGACTGCAAGTCGATTCATCTTAATCTTCCCGTTGTTCCGTTTTAAATCAGCGAATTTGGCGCGCCCCAACAATCCAAAAGCTAACAAAGAAACCGGGTGACGAACAGCGATCGGCTCGTTTAGGGGTGGCACAAACTGAATTTCACGTGGGTTACCGGTGACGCGGGTCGATCTTTTAGGATTAGAAGGTGACTGATGGGGGAACCGAGAGGATCGATGCGACTCGGATGGGGTGGCTGCCTTCCCTTTCCATCTTTCTTCCATCGTCTCGGTGGCTTTTTGAGAACAAAACAAAATCGAATTACGCGAGAGGCCCGAACGGTTTCAATTGCTTGAGCATCAAGATCGAATAGGGCGGCCCCTCGCCGAGTTGCTTGTTGGCCAACCGTCCGAGTTCCGTATTCAACTCGATTTGCTTACTCTGAATGTCCTGAAGTGTCGAAGTGGTGTTCTTCTGTTGAGCGATAACGACATCGATCTGTTTGAGTAGATCGACTTGGGATTCTTCACTCCGCTCGGCATTGACGGCCGGCTCTTGATTGGCTGCTTCTTGAAGCATCGCAATTCGCAATTCGGATGCGATGTTCTGCTGCTTCGCGTCGATGGACGTTGGCGGCGGGCTTGGGCTGTGACTCGATAGATGAAACACCACGCGTCGTGCCGTCACGCGAACCCGCGCAGCAATCTTCATCAACTTCAGACGAATCGTGTCGACACGCCAGCGTGCGTGCTCGCTGGCGGACAAACCCAAACGCCGCAGACCATCCATCAGCACATAAGCGAACGACGAAAGCATCAACCGAAACTGATTGGCCAGCGATGGCGATCCGAACTCTTTGTCGTTCGATAGCGGAGCCATTTGAAGAACGCTTGCTTGGTGCCAAAACAAGACTGCTTGATGCGGGCTCGTGTCATTTCGCACGCGATTTGCCGGATCAAAACGCTGTTTTTCTGCAAACCAAATACATAGCTAACATCGTTCTTGTCGCACCAACGCATCAATCGTTCGATCGCAAATCCACTGTCGCCGCGTAGGGTGATCCGTACATCAGGCCATCGCGATCGGATCTTGGCAACCAATAGTTTGGTAATTCCGCGAGCGTGATGGGCCGCCCCTACACTGCTGGGACGAAGGTATGAAACGAGGATTTGGTCGCCGCAAAAAACATACAACGGAAGAAAGCAATAGCTGTCATAGAGCCCGTTGAAGTATCGTTTGTCTTGCTCGCCGTGGATGGTGTCGTCGGTAGCGTCGTAGTCAAGAATAATCTCTTCAGGAGGTTCTTCAAAACTGTCCAGGAAAGTATCGACAAGGACTTCGTGTAATTCAAAAATTGCCTTGGAGTCGATTCGATTTTCAAACCGGCTGTGCGTCGAGGGACTTGCGAGTGGCTGATGTTCGTCCTCGTAATTGTTTTGTGCGGGAGTGCGTCCGGCGGCAACTCGGGAATCGCTTCGTCAATGCGGCGAATCAGATCGAGCCTACGGTCGACCTCTCGCAGCAGCACGAGGCCTCCGTCGGAGGTGAGCGTTCCGCCATCGAAATCGAGCTCAACAGCTTGTCGTCGGAGCCGTTTCAGTACAGGTCGTTTTCGTGTACGCTTTGTCATTGCCGAAAGCCTTGGGTTCGTGGTGTATGAAGTGTCGTAACTCCAATACATACCGGAACTAAGGCTTTCGCGCTATAGGGGCTGCGCAATCAGCGGATGCAATATCCGGGCTAAAGCCTTGCTGCTCATAAAGTGCCGCTGTCCAGCTAGGCTTTGGAATACAACGCCGTTGGCGTAAAGCCCAAGATCCATTCAGTCCATTAGCAAGCATCATTGTGACACGCAGATCGAGGCATCCCGCTCGGTGTGGGCAAAACAGTTCCGCAACTTATGAATCGCACGTCCCGAGAGGCACAACGGTGTCCTTCACGCGATCGGTATGCCGCTAGTAAATAGAACGCCGTCTCGTTTGCATTGGGGGTGGAACGACATGTGCAGAGGAACAAGGGTGGCGCGGAAGGTGGGTTTGATGAAAGTAAAATTCCGGTTGAAGGGGCGATGTCAATGAACGTCAAACGCTGGTCACCAAGTCATCGAGAGGGTGTGTTTTGGATGGCGGTTCTCCTGTTTGCCATCGTATTACTGTTGATGTTGACACAGAGGGCTGTCGGATTGCTGTCGGGCTAGGGGACTGGGATCTTCGTTCATTCAGTTTTGAGGAATGAAACGAAACAGGTTGTCGAGATCAAAGACGGTGGGCGGTTTCGCACATCTGGTCCTCTTTGGTGTGACAGCGTGTATCAGCTATGAGGCATCGTTGGCGCAGTCGCTGGGTCTGTCTGCGCAAAACGACTCTGAATCAGCACAGCTGGGCATCGAGGTCACCGATCGTCCTGCTAGACGACGGTCAGTTAAGCTTTGAGTCCGTCGCGAGCGAGGAAGACTCAGCGAGTCGGAACGTCTCGAACGCTGAGCTTACGACGTCGGTAATTCCAAGATAAATTGTGGAGTTCTTTGGCTGGGAAAATGGCTAGCGCTAGCAGAACCAGTAGCGGAGCATCGAGAAGCCATTCAAAACCATTTCTGCCGCTGTCAAACTCGCGCTGCCTGGAAGCGTCATTCACGTCTATCCCGGCATTTACCGCGAAACGGTCACGCTCGAAAAGGCAGGCGCAGCGGAACACCCGAATTTTCTGGAAGGCATTCGCGATTCCATTTTGCAGCTCATTTTTGGTGAGGATGGACTGAAAGTCGGACTCGTTAAAATGTTCCTCGATCCGATTCACGAACCACTTGGAAATGGTAAGTACGATCACGCCACAACGACTCGATGGATGCGTGATTTCGTCCACCATGGATTGAAGATGACGCGACAGCCCGGTAGCGATCTGCAGATCGTTACGACAGCTTATGGCGTTCCAACCTGGGCCACCAAGAAAAAGGAAATGCGCGCCCGCGATCTTGATCCTGACCAATTTGCAAAGCTTGCTGGCTACATGACAGACTGGATCAAATTTTTAAGGAATGACGGTTTGCCAGTGGGCTATGTGTCGTTGCACAATCAGGGCGACAAACCCTACGACTTTCCTGTGCATGGCGGCTATAGCATGGACAAATGGAACGAGAGTGATTTTGGCTGGGACTACAATGCGTATTGGCCGCCACAGTATGTTGTACAATTCGTTAAACTCCTTCGTCCCTATCTCGACAAAGAAGGATTGCGAAATGTCGGCATTACTCCTGGTGAAACCAGCTGTTGGCACTACTTTCAAAACTACGGTTACGCCCCCCTATTTGTGCTGGGACGAGCAATATCTACACGGCCAAAGTGAACGGCTACATACCGTGGGCTGGTATTCATCGCAATGCCCATTGGAAGAACGGCGAAGCGAACGACGCCGCCGCAATCCGCGTGCATGAAGACGGCAGCTTTGAAGTGCTGCCGGGATACCATTTCTACAAACAGGTGTCGACCGCCGGTCAACCTGGAATGAAGGTGGCAACCACAATTGCTGTGAATCGATTCATCTATATCATTGCCTTTGAATCGAACGGCACCTCCGTCACCGTCGTGTCCAAGCGTTCCGACCGGGTACTGATGACCTCTGGGGATAGCGTCTATGTCTCACGCGATAGCGCACGAAGCTTTCAGAAAATCTCTAGCACTGGATTACCCCAGGGCAAGACTTTGCATCAGATCACAGCAAGTCCTGTGAGTCCCGACTCTCTGCTGCTTTGGGCCGACGGGGGAAAATATGACTGGCCTCGCTATTTTTCACACGACGAAGGCCGCGCGTGGCACCAGGTCCAGCTCGATTCGAGTGACGCTTTCTTGCCCTACAACCCGCGCAAGACCCTCTTTGCTTGGCACCCGACCGATGCATCGGTTGCATTCTCCTTCGGCGGAGACTGGATCAATCGCAGTACCAATCGCGGCGAGCGATTCGCCTGGCACGCCAACGGTTACACCGGGATTCTCGTGGGAGATAGCTTCAATTTTAATGTCCATCACCCAGAACTGTTGTTTGTGGGCTCGCAGGACTACAACGGCGCGGTCAGCGACGATGGCGGCGACACATGGCGATACACCAACGTTTCAGGCCAGCGCTGGGGCGGGCACAGTTACGGAGCCTACGCACTCTCGCCCGACGTTCTGGCGGTGGGCAGCACCAGTCGCTGGCACGGCCCTCGAACCTTGGCCCTGTCACGTGACGGCGGAGAAACCTGGCTGCACACTCAACAGCAACTCGTCGGCCCCGCTGTAGCATGCGGCGACCCGCGCCGGCCCGAGGTGGCCTTTGTTTCGAATTTGCGCAGCGAAGATGGCGGGCGGTCATGGCTGGCAATGAATGACTGCGATGCCGTGTTCACCGCATCGGCTGGATCCGATGGCACGTTGCATGGCGTGAAGGGTGAACGAACTGTGGTGACTTCGGCCGACAGTGGGCGCACGTGGCAGACCTTGGCTGAGGCTCCGGGACGGATTGTGGACTTGGCCGTGGATCATCTGCGCAGCCGAGTTTACGCAGCCACCTCGCGACAACTGGTCGTCTGGGATGGCAAGTCCTGGAGTACATTCACCAATCTTCCCAAGGACCAACAGTGCACGGTCGGTATCCGTTCCGTTGCGGTCGATCCCATCGACCCAGCTATCCTGTACGCGGTGTCCCGTCGCAACACTTTTTTGTCCAATGCGGCCGTGATCCGTTCGGTAGATGCCGGACAGAATTGGGAGGTATTAACACGTCGCACTCCTTTGGATCTTCAGCCACGCGATGGCGGGTGTGAAGGCGTCTGGGTACGGGTGCATCCCCGAACGCGGGAAGCGTGGGTGGCCGGTACTTGCTTTGGTATTTGGAAATGGAAACGTGGCGTAAGCTTCTAGCTTGCATTGGATTGTATTTTGCTGGTCCACACTCATGCGTGCTTGCGCCAACCGTTTTCAATGTCTTCAAGCGTTCTTCCCTTTGTCTCAGGTAGAAGCCAAATCGTGAGTGGGATTGCGGGGAATACTAACACCGCGTAGAGCCAAAACGTGAATGCGGGCCCCGCTTTTTCAAGTAGCCATGGAAACGTTTGTGCGACTAACAAGCAGCCGCCCCACACAGCAAACGTTCCCACCGACATCGCTCGCCCTCGCACTCGATTGGGAAAAATCTCAGAAATCACAATCCACGTCAGCGGCCCTAGAGAGAAGGCAAAGCAAGCGATGAATAGCAAGATCGGCAAGAGAACAATTAGCCCACTGTCGCTTTGGCGGCTGCTGAGTGGTTGGTCGATGAAAAGTGCAACACAACAAACGAGAGAATCCATTGACGAGGAAATCTAACTACAACAAATTCCCATCTGTGGCAGTTCCCGACTCAAAGGACGCTGTCGTAAAGGGATGGGACGCTATCGCAGATCGCTTGCGTGATACAATTTCGCGGCGAGACGGCAACAAAACCGTCGTCGCAATCGACTGTTACACTGGCGTCGATGTCGGCACAATCAGCCGTGAGTTGCGGTCACGGCTGAAGGTCGCGATGGCGGGCAATGTTGAAGAGGCAATGAAAACGCCAGAGGCGATCGATTCGCTGGTCGCCCCCTTTCTCGGTGGCGACGATCCCGTGTTCGGGTTCCTGTCGGGTTTGACGCTTGCCGAGTTTTTTGACGCTGAAAAAGTCGAACGGCTACGACGCCAAGTTGCAAAAGTCGAAAGTGGAATCGTGTTGATCGTCGGTTGCGGTGCCAGCATGGTCGAGCACGACGTGTTGGTGTATGCCGACATGCCTCGGTGGGAAGGACAGCTTCGCTATCGGCGTGGCGAAGCGGATAATTTAGGAGTGAAAAATCGATCCGCCGACATTAAAGTTCAGTACAAACGAGCGTTCTTTGTCGATTGGCGAGTCTGCGACCGTTGGAAGAAACCGCTTATCAGTAGTTGGGATTTCTTGCTTGATACAACCATCGCCAATGAGCCAAAGCTGGCCGACGGTGACGCCGTCCGCCGCGGATTGAGTGTTTCGGCACACCGTCCATTTCGTGTCGTCCCCTTT
The DNA here is from genome assembly GCF_007860135.1 of Novipirellula artificiosorum. Lineage (NCBI taxonomy): Bacteria > Pseudomonadati > Planctomycetota > Planctomycetia > Pirellulales > Pirellulaceae > Novipirellula > Novipirellula artificiosorum. The sequence goes on along the minus strand of NZ_SJPV01000001.1, from coordinate 1,277,011 downwards.
TTCGATCCGGCACCCCGGGGGGGCCAATGGATGAAGCAGTTCTGTGATCTTGATCGTGACCAATCGAACTTTGGATGGTGTTTCGATTGTGTTCCCGAAGAGAACAGTTTACTACTTTCGATGGGCGACCAGACGATTGAGTTGCCGGCAATGGATTTGGTTCTCGATCAACCGGTGTCTCTATTGGGTGATGCCGTCCATGGACGTTCTGAGGCGGCATTCCCAATTCGATTCGACTTTTTGGACACAATCGGCGGCGGTAATTTATCGTTCCAAGTCCATCCACTTACCGAGTACATTCAAAACACGTTTGGGATGCACTATACGCAAGACGAAAGCTATTACATGCTCGATGCTGGTCCGGATGCGTGTGTCTATTTGGGACTGAAAGACGGGATTGATCCCGACCAGATGATTGCGGATTTAGAGTCTGCTCAAGCGGGCGGCGCGGCGTTTGACGCCGACCGCTATGCTAACTGCATCCCTGCAAAAAAGCACGATCACTTTTTGATCCCCGCCGGAACGGTTCACTGCTCGGGTGCCGAAAGTATGGTACTCGAGATCAGTCGATATGATGACGACTACAGCCGCCCCGCTTCGGAAAGCGGAACTTAGCTGGCTAGCGTCAGAGCGGCGAATTCCTTCCCACCTCACCTGCGTAGGAACCTACCTCATGAAATTCCTAAATCTGTTTTTGATTTTCTGTTTATTGTTTGTGATCTTTGAACCTGTTTCGGCATCACTGAAACCATCAGGACCTCGTCAGAACGTTTCGCTTGATGGCGAATGGGAAGTTGCGCAAGGAACGATGAGTGACCGTCCGGAATCGTTCGACCACGCCGTGCCTGTTCCTGGGCTGGTCGACATGGCGAAGCCTGCGTTTGACAAAGTCGGTATCAAAAGCGATCTACGCGAAGCGTTTTGGTATCGCCAGAGTTTTACCATCAAAGGCGACATCCCGGCGGTTTCGATATTGAAACTGCATAAAGCGAAATACGGCAGCAAGATCTGGGTTAACGGAGAAATGATCGCGGAGCATCCGCCGTCGTTCACGCCCGGTTACTTTGACGTCAAAAGCGTATTGAAAGGGGGCGGACAAGAGAATGAAATTGTGATTCGAGTCGGTGCCGATCGTGAATCATTACCACAGGACCGCCCGAACGGCTGGGATTTTGAAAAGTATCGCTACATCCCAGGAATTTACGATTCAGTCGAACTGATTCTGACGGGAAAACCTTACGTTCGCAACGTCCAAGTCGTCCCCGACATCGATGCTCGGCAAGTCACCATCGTTGCGGAAATTGAAGCGGACGATCCTGATGTCGATGTTTCAGCCGAAGTGACAACCGCGTCGGCAGACGAACCGGTCGGAACCGCTACAGCGTCCGGCCTGAATGACGACGGCAAAGTCACGATGACCATCCCGATTCCCAATTGTCATTTGTGGTCGCCCGAAGATCCATTCTTGTATCAAGTCACAATAAAAACAGACGGAGACGCAGCGAAGTCACGCTTTGGAATGCGGTCGTTTCATTTCGACCCAGTCACCAAGCGAGCGATGCTAAATGGCAAGCCTTACTACATGCGAGGCAGCAACATCACGCTTCTGCGATTCTTCGAAGATTCGGCGCGAGGTGACTTACCGTGGCGAGAGCAGTGGGTTCGCGATCTGCATAGGAAATGCAAAACGATGCACTGGAATTCGCTACGCTATTGCATCGGATTCCCACCCGAATTTTGGTACGACATTGCAGATGAAGAAGGGATTTTGATTCAAGATGAGTTTCCGATTTGGACATTGAACCCAGGTGCGAAACCACCCGAATCACCCAAAACGGAACACATTGTTCCCCAGTACGTCGATTGGATGCGGGAGCGTTGGAACCATCCCTGCGTCGTGATTTGGGATGCACAAAACGAGAGTGAAACGGACCAAACTGGTAAAGCGTTGATGCAGGTTCGCAGGTTGGACCTTTCCAATCGCCCTTGGGACAACGGCTGGGGAGAAGCCCAATCAAAATCTGACTGTCTCGAATCGCATCCGTATCTGTTTAGTGCCGTCGAGTGGGGTAACAAACCGTTCAAGTTGAGTGATCTCGCCAAACTGGATGGCACCCCAAAGGTTTACCAAAATCAAAACGTCAACGAGCATGCGATTATCATCAACGAGTATGCATGGCTTTGGTTGACGCGCGACGGCAATCCTACTTGTTTGACACAGAAAGTCTACAAAGATTTGCTGGGATCGAACTCAACTGTCGCGGAACGTCGTGAAATCTACGCTCGATACCTGGCAGCGCTGACCGAGTTTTGGCGAGCGAAACGCAAGTGTGCCGGCGTGCTGCATTTCACGGTGCTCGGTTATTCACGTCCCGGCGATATTCCACGTCCCGAAGGCGGAGCGACCAGTGATCACTTCTTGGATGTCGAGGCTTTGAAGATGGATCCGCTATTCGAGCAGCGAGTGAAGGATGCCTTCGCCCCAATAGGACTCATGCTGGATTTCTGGCAATCCGAGATGTCCGCTGGTGGGACCAAGAAATTCAAGCTCTATGTCACGAACGATTTGCCAAGCGAATTCACAAACGAGATCGTTGTCAAACTGGTTCGCGGCAATGATGTGTTGACTCAGCAGAGTTTCCGCCCCGTCGTCGCAGCATTCGGTCAACAGATTCAGTCCTTGGAGATGGAGTTTCCATCCGAACAAGGCGAATACGAATTGGTGGCGGAGTATCAAGACGCCAGCGGCGAAACCGTCACTTCGCGTCGTCCGTTCCGCATCATCAAAAACGACAGTTAGTGCTTTCATCTTCATACAAGCTCGAAGCGCAAGCGAGTGAGCCACTTACGTCACCCCCCCCCACTCGCTTGCGCTTCGAGCTTGCATTTACGACGTTTCGGCTCCAAAGTGGCGCTGTCCCGTTTACAACTCCCATCCATTCATAAGTGCAAATCAATCACCATGAACCTCTTCAAGGCTGTTTAAATATTCGGCATCACCATTTCTGGCGTTTCGGTAACGATCGCCGGTGACAAGCCGAACATTCTACTCGGTATGAGCGATGATCACGCCACCAGCGCGATCAGTGCCTACGGCAGCGATCTGCTCCAGACACCCAGCATCGATCGAGTCGCGGCCGAAGGGGTTCGCTCGCCAGAGCTTGGAAATCCCGACATATCAACCGTCTGGCGACGGCAACGACACCAAACACAACAGGAACTGAAACCCATGAGACTTATCGCCACAAGCCTTGCACTCATTCTTGTTGCTGCTGCTTCGGTGGCCTCAGCGGAAGAGCCACTCCAACGAGAATTTGGAACTCCTGAACCGCTTCCGCAGGAATTGCATTCGTTTAACTCAAACCTGTTGATGGCAACTGCGCTTCATGGCATCAGACCGTCTTTGAGATACTCGGAGTTGTCGAAGATGATCCGGTCCATGTCGACAAACTCATGCTCGAAAGCCTGCGTCGAGAACTTGTAGGCATCTCCAAGCCGATCGACACGATTGGTCAGTCGCTGCTCGTTGATCAGCATGTCACGCAGTTCGTTCCGCATTCGATGGCGATCCGTGAGGGCTGCGGTGAGAACCATGAACGCATAGTTGTCGGCGGCGTTGTTCCGCCCGTTCCAGCGGTCGATGCCGCGCGCTAAGTTCTCGGGGATCAGGCCCGAGGCCGGATCTACCTTTTTCAGCCAACCCCGCATGTAGAGATTGCTTTGGACCAGGGCACGGCGTGCCTGAAGGGCGTTGCGCTCGATCGGCGGCAGGTCTTCAAACGACTCAACGGCGAGCCAGCCATCCTGGAGGTTCGCCCCCTGGTTGTCCTTGACAGCGTTCTGGAGTTCGTCTGCTGCCGCTGGCGCAGTGGCAACCAGGCTAACGACCAGAAGGCAATTGGCAACAGCCAAATATTGCGTGCATGTTTTCATCGAACGACTTTCCTTTGGCTCTTATGGGACACGCGTAGCCGATACGACGACAGACGGCGATGCTACGCTTTGTCTGAAAAGGGGTAGGGGGGCGTCTAGGTAGGGAATGATGTTGGCTGTACTAGCTTGTTGATGTTTGAATTTGCCATTGCGACAAGGTAATCGGATGCCGCGACCGAACCGTGCAGATGAAGCGGTTGCATTTTATCACGCTCTGAGCCGTGGTAATACCGTGGCAATGTAGAGCGATAGATCTTAGAACGAACCATAGACTACGAAGCATTGGAGCGCACGCTGGCCAAGGGGCTTGGGCGGTATGCTGTTGAATTTTTTTCTTACAGCTTAATGCCCACGCATTGGCATTTTGTTTTGCGACCAACGCGGGCTGGACAAATGGGGCAATTTCTTCGATGGAACTCCGCCTTTGACTTGATCGGAATCAGTGTGAGGTCCATTTCTATCTGGCTGTTGAACCTGCCAGATCCGATCGACTCCATCCGCAATAACCCAGACTACAGCATCCGCTTAGCGAGCAAGCGGAACGGTGCAAGCATCTGGGAGCCTTCGAGCGGTTACAATAACCTCGGCGTCACCCTGCATGTCAAATAGAACGATTGAGAAGAACGTTCTTGGTTGACAAAGTTTAAAAGTAGCCGGACTTTGGCTTGCGTCACGTAATCTAGCCCCAATGCCATGAATCATCTGGGCAAACATGTAGAAGCGACCATTATTGGAGTAGCAAGCGACCAAATAAAGTTATCGGCCTTGCAAACAGAATTGATCAGAATGATGCTAAAATGGCGAGCGCTCCCTCAGAATTCGATTTCCTACCCAAGCCATCCATCGCTCTCCCCATAAAACCATGTTTGTCAATCAACTCAAGCCTTGTCTGGCCAAGCGTTTTATCTTTCTGACTTCTATCAACGTCTTTTGGCTCATCACCCTATCGGCCCAAGCCGAACTGCTAAGCGTTGTGAATCCAAAGTCCGGTGATCTGTCTGTGCTTGATCGAACGACCGAGTATTTTGGAATCAACTACTATGATTGGGGGCCCGGTTGGTCAAGCGTTAAACGCGAGAAGAGCGTTAGCGAGGACGGCGACGTTGCTCGGTTTTCATTTGAAAATGTCATCGAGGAAACGCAAACACCGTTTACCATCGTAGGAGCTTGGTCATCGCCTGCGAAAGATCAACTACGTTTCGAAGCCGTGATGAAGCCCGGTGGCGATTCGGAATTAGTCATTGCGCAGTTCGGCCTCAACCCCGGGGTCGCGTTTGATGGGGGCAGCGTCGTTGTGACTCAACATGACGGCACCAATGTAACGCATCGCTTGCCACTGGGCCGAGTTGACCTTGGTGAACAAGTGGTAAAGCTTGAGCTGATTGATGCGGCAGGCGACAAAACTCACTTGATGTTTGAACAGCCCACATCGATTGCTGCCGATCGGCAAGCTCGCATCACGATTGCCAAAGATGGGATCAAGGAAGGCGTTGTCCAAAAACTTGCATTTCGCATTCAACTCCCCAAGTCCATGCAATTTGTAGCTGGTATGGATGCGGCGCAATCGCTTGTCGACATGACCCACTGGTACCGTTTTGACCCACCAAGCCCGATTGCTTTGGACAGCGAGTGGAACATGCAATCCTGGCTCGAGAAACCGGCGGGCAAACACGGCCGCATCAAGCGTCATGGTGACAAGCTCGTGTACAACGGCAAACCCATCAAGCTCTGGGGACTGAATAATTCATACTCCGCTTGCGCTCCTGAAAAAGAGCTGGCTGACAAGCGGGCCGATTTTTATGCTGCGATGGGTGTCAACACCGTTCGCTTGCACAAGTACGCGGATGGGACCGGATGGGCCGGAATCTTGACAAAAGAAAGCGCTGCTGAGTTCGATCCTGAGGGACTTGATCGAATGGACTATTATGTCGCCGCATTGAAAGAGCGTGGGATCTACACGAAGCTGTCACCGGTGTTCATTGTTGATGTTGGTCCGGGCGATCGCGGACGGGTTCCTTACATGGATGAATTCGGCCCGCTGCAAAACAATCGTGTCAGCGCAAAGCATGGCAGTCTCTATTTGTCGACGGAGTTACAGGATTTGCTGATCGACCAGGTCGCGACCCTGCTGCGACACACCAATCCTTACACAGGTCAAACCTATGCCCAAGAAACCGCAATTGCCTATGTTGAGCTTTACAACGAAGACAGCGCCCTATTCGGTGGCGTAACGAGTGTGATGGCCAAGAGCCCGACACTGCGAAAACGCGGTGGGGAGATGTTTGCCGAATGGCTGAAACATAAATATGAAACGGAAGCTGCATTCCTGCAGGCTTGGGGCGACAAAGCACTCAACCATGGTTTGCTGAAGAATCAAAAGCTACCGCAAGATGAGAACTGGAGCGAGAATCGAATCTACCCTGCTGGCAATCCTTGGTTCTTTGATCCAACGAATCTGAACACTTCGCAGCAAGACGCGCAGCGTCGGTTGCTTGATACGATGGCGTTCTTGTACGAGTTGCAAAACAATGTCTATGATCGCTACGCGAATGCGATTCGCGAGGCAGGCTATGAAGGCGAACTGATTGCTTCGAATTGGCAAGCTGGTCGGATGACGAGCCATTTTTACAACTTGCATTCGGACTATCGCATCGGAACGATCGATCGGCACAATTACTTTGGCGGAGGGCGTGGGTTGGGGCCGTTTCGAAGTGCCTCGATGCTGGCAGTGCCGGGATCGGGCAGTCTGTCCTCTTCGCTGCAACAGGTTACCGACCGTCCATTTATGCTGTCGGAGTGGATTCACGTCTTGCCGAATGAATGGGGCGTCGAGGGGCCGGCAATTATTGGGGCCTATGGAATGGGTTTGCAGGGCTGGGACGTTTCCTACGCCTTCCAAAACGCTGACGACGGCACATTCAGCAGCATCATCGGAGGGCATAGCTGGGACGTAACCGCACCACAGTTCATTGGCGTCTTCCCCGCTGTTTCTCGGCAAGTGCTGAGGGGTGATGTTAAGGAATCAATGGTGAACCACCATCGCAACGTACACATTCCTTCGCTCGATCAGCAGCAGATTGGATTTGACGAATTTGTCCGTCAAGAATGGGACGAGAAGACTTTCGATAGCGAGGTCTTTTCCGCCGAGTCGCTAGCCGTCGCACGTGGGACCGTCCGTTTTTCAGGTGAGTTTGAAGCTACGGATCACTTTGACCTATCCGAGCACAAGCGGAAGGGACACCTGCTTTCGACGACACGTGAATTGCTTTGGACACCGGGCAAGCACGCGCAGGATGGGCATATTGCGATCAGCACACCAGGGACACAGGCAGTGATTGGGTTTGCAAAAGATCGGGTGATTCCCATGGCGGATACACAGATCACGCCTCGTAGCCGCTTTGCGGCAGTGTACCTAAGCGCTCAATCGCCACACGGTACCATCGCAAAGGACGAAGGGATCCTATTGACAGCGATTGCTCGTGCCCGTAACGAGGGGATGGTCGTTTTGAATGACTGTTACTTGATGAGTCTCGGAAATACACGAGGTAACAAACCCGATGGCCCAATCGTTATGGAACCCGTTGTCGCGGACATTCAACTCAAACGTGAAGGATCTCCGACAATTCATATCCTCGATCATGGTGGATCAAGAACAGGCCAGACGTTAACAATCGAAAACGGCCGTTTCCAAGTTGATACTGCGCGAGACGGTTCACCGTATTATCTGATCGAGTACGGACAATGAGGCGTCACCGTGCATATCACCTTGTGACAAAGAACGCGTTTCCACCAAAAAAAATGACCCGTTACAGTGGTGTGTTTTTTAAAACATCCAACGAGGACAAGTGATGCGAGCGATACGGTTTCTTTCGGCGTTGGTCATGTTCACAACCCAGGCCTCCATTGCCTGCTCGGCGACCGGGGCCGAGCAGGTCGACTTCGGCAAGTTCTGGGGCAAGCCCGAGATCAAGTCGGGCAAGGCCGAAATCCTGCCCGGCGGAGAAGCATCCGGCGGCAAAGCGGCCATGCTATTGGATTTCTCAACCGAGCCGACCGACGGGGCACTGGGTCGCGCCTTGCTGACCAACTCGAACAGAAAGATTACCGTATCTGCCCGGGTCAAGGTGGCGGGGCAAGTCAAGATCGCGTCGCTAGCTCTCAACCTGATCGGCGGCCAGGGCGGCTCGAAACCCATCCTGGTGGCCAACGGACCAGGCGACTGGCAATCGGGCAACCAATCGGTCTCTGTCCCGACCGACGTCGGGATGATCTTTCTCAACCTGACCTTCGAGGGTCAGGGCAAGGTCTGGCTGGCTGATCTGAAGATTGAGGGGGCGCTCGACCCGGCCATCGATGGTGTGCTCAACACGTTTGCCATGCCGATCGGCTATGCGTTCGGATCGTTTCAGGAACACGTCAAAGTCGCTGGCGGCGTAGCCCACATTGTGGCGGAAAACGGGCGTGGCGGAGCTGGCTACAACGTGGCGGCTGATCTGTCCAACTGCGGCGCCGACTGCCCGGTGATGGTCGTCAAACGAGGCACCCAGAACCGGGCGTCAACGCTGAAGCTGATCCTGCAGGATGCCGGCGGCGTTAAACGCGAATTCAGCTACGACCTGAGCAAGGCGTCAACCAGCGAATTCACGCCGTTGATGCCCAACGATGGCTGGGCCGTCTCGCCCGCCGCGACCGACGAGGTCGATCGGTCGTTCGACACGTCGATGATCCAGAGCCAACTACTAATCGGCGACTGGAGCGGCTCGCCACTGGACATCCTGATCCGTGAGATCACGCTGGCCAAGCCCAATACCGAGTTGCTTGCGCAGCGTGCGGCCAAAGTGGCAAAGGTCAACCAGGAGATAGCCCGCAAGCAAGAGCAATCGCGTCGCGAGGAAGAGGCCCGAGCGAGGATGCTCCGCGAGGGCGCTGAGCATCCCGCGGACGGACCAGAGCTGCAGCAAGTTTGCGCTGTGGCTCCGAACATCCTTGCAGTGACTATCCAAGAGAAACGACGCATCCCCGGCGGCCAGGTCCCGTACCAGGCCCAGCCGGACGACGAGATCCGTGTCGAGAAGAAGGACCACACGTACTTGGCCTGGGAGGATGGTCGACCGGCAATGTCGTCTGCCCGTAGCGTGTGGCGCAAGGACGACGAAAGCGGCAATCTGAAACGGCTGGGCCTGCTGGTCGACCAGGGCCGGACCATCACCACCGAATCGCGGCTGGAAGGTCAGGCGATCACCAGCGAGACGTTGACCGAACCGGCCGCCTATCGCATTGGCATCACCGACGAGCCCGGCAAGGCTGTCCAGCCAACCGATGTGTTTCGCAAGAGCAAGCCACTCGATCGAGCCGACAACGGTCAAGCGCCGATCCGACACGTCGTCTATTTGAAGCTTGCCGAGCCACTCCAGGAGGGCACTCCTTATACGATCGAGCTGCACGGCATCAACACTCGTCAGCCTCAAGTGACTTACACACACCAGCCGCACAACGTTCGCAGTGAGGCGGTCCACGTTTCGCATGTCGGTTTTCGGCCCGACGATCCGCTGAAGCGGGCGTATCTGTCGGTGTGGCTGGGGACGGGGGGCGAGCTGGCCTACGACGTCCAGCGCTTCGAGTTGATCGATGCCGAGTCGGGCCAATCGGTCTATCAGGGCGACGTTCGTCTAGCTGTACCCGCCGAGCAGGTCGAACGGATGCGGCCCGAAAAAAACCACAACCGCACGAACGTCTACCACCTCGACTTCTCCGACTTCACCACGCCGGGCACCTATCGCGTGCTCTTTCCTAACGTCGGCGTGAGCTATCCGTTGCGGATCGCCGACGACGTGTGGCTGCGGGCATTCGAGACATCGATGCACGGCCTGCTGTGCCATCGTAGCGGAATCGCGTTGGGACCACCGGTGACCGACTATCGTCGCCCGCGGCCGTTCCATCCGGCGGACGGCAGCAAGGTGTTCCGGCTCGATCGCACGGTGCTCGACGGCGAATCGGACGTGGTCAGAGAGTCGCTTGGTCGGCTGCTGGGGACGAAGCTCGATGCGTCGTCGCTGGCTCGAAACGACCAGGCCTGGGGGGGCTATATGGACGCTGGCGACTGGGATCGCCGATCGTTACATCTCCGGGTCAGTTACCTGCAGCTCGAACTACTGGAGATGTTCCCGACGTTCTTCGAAAAAGCGAACCTGGCCCTGCCGACCAAGGAGGCCAACAACCACTTGCCCGACCTGTTGGACGAGGCGCTGTGGAACATCGACTTCTACCGGCGGCTGCAAGACGACGATGGCGGCGTTGGCGGTGGCGTCGAGTCGACGGCACATCCCAGGCCCGGCGAAACGAGCTGGCAGGAATCGCTGCTGGTCGGCGTCTATGCGCCCGACCCGGTTAGCAGCTACCGCCACGCTGCCGCGGCCGCCAAGGCCGCCGGGCTGTTGCGTCGCTACGATAAGAAGATGGCCGACACCTTCGCCGAATCCGCACAGCGAGCATGGCAGTGGGCCGATGAAAACCTTGACGTGATTGACCAGGTCCGCTCGCGCGGCGGCCGCGTGAAGGGTACCACCGAAGAGACGATCGCCGAGCCGCGTGCCCTGGCGGCTGTCGAGCTATGGCGGTTGACCGGCGACGACACGTTCCATGCAGCGTTTCTGGAGTGTTCGGCGATAGTCGGCGGCGATCCGGCGGAGCAGCTCGACGCCACGTTCACCTATGCCAACCTTCCAGACGATGTTGGCGACACGGCGCTAATGCAGAAAGCTCGCGAGGCCCTGATCGTCTCGGCCGAGCAGGCGCTCGAGGTGGGCTGCCGCAATGGCTTCAACACCACAACCCGCGTGCCGCAGCTTCCGATGATGGGATTCGTCGGCTACTTCACCACACCCGAGACGATCGTTGGCCCTGTGCTTACCCGTGTACACCACTTGACCGGCGACGCCAAGTACCTGGCCGGGGCCGTGGCCGCCACGCAGTACACCGTCGGCGCCAATCCGGTCAATGCCACGATGACCACCGGCCTGGGCCACGACTATCCGCGCGCCCCGCTGCACTGCGACACCATGCGGACTGGCGACCCGGCACCGCGCGGCATCACGATCTATGGCCCGCACGACCCAACCAAGGTCCCCGACTGGGTGAAGACCTGGGTGTTGGGGAAGAACCTCGTCCCACCGGCCGAGAACTGGCCGGCCTCCGAGTTCCACATCGATACGGCCGGCTGGCCCGAGATGAGCGAGTACACCGTCCATCAGTCGATCGGCCCGACAGGATACTACTTCGCCTACCTAGCCGCGCGCAGCGGGCGGTAGGGGGACGTCGGGACGCGCCAGGATTGGATGCCGAAACCTGGCACAAGGCTCAGGGAATTATCGTTCGGCCTCACCCGACTTAAGACCACGGAGCGTTGGTGTTAGCTGAAAAATTCAAATCACACGATCATCCGCAAGCGGTACTGGCAGCAGCGGCCAAATACACCGATGAGATTTCTGTTCAGGATGGCCAAGAGTTCGGTCCCTTCAGCGGACAGGGCAAGCAAGAATCGTCGTTCGATCAAAGCTATTTTGATGAAATACATCGCAGCACAGGAGAGCCCATCATGATCGTCGACCATGCGATCAGTTGGCCTGTCTCCGAATACCCAAAGACATTGTGTTACCAATGCCAAACGCAAACAGCAGCGGCTCGTATGTACGACCAGTACCTGACGGTCGGCACGTAGACCTGTCCTTGTTCCAACGCCGGTTCCGTTCAGTGGGGGCCGACGTTGTGGCTCCAGAGCAGTTGATCGGTGCGAGCGTCGCGACACACGACGCGATCGAACGTGGTGATCGTGCGGCTTTCGGCCCAGTGGACGTCTGCTCGCCCTGTATCGTGAAAGGTCGCCCGAGGTGTGAATCGTCGTCCCTCGGGCGTGTTCTTGAACTCGGCGTAGACCTCCTCGGCCGTCTCGAAGGCCTTGTCAACCGCCCAGAACGTATGCTTGTTGGCCGCGATGAATTCGACGCGCGGGAACAACTGGCTTGCGTGCCATTGGATCTTCGCAACCAGCGCCATTCACTTCTTGAGAAAAAGCCCGCATTTTATAAGACACAACGGCACTCGATTGCGAGGACGATTCAACGCAAGTGTGCCGAATTCTCCGCAAAAGGACCCGAGCCGTGACAGCGACCGAGTCAACGAGTAATATGTTGATGCGTCGGTGCCTTCTGCTCTGCTTCTTCTTGACTGTGGAACGCCAATGAAATTTCAGTCTATGGACTCTGGTTGGTGCCACCGTTTTGCGACGTAGCCTTCCCGAGAGCTTTCAACGTTCCTGACTGCACTCATGCTTGTCTCCGTTCCAACCTTGGGATTTGGTGACGAACCGGCTTTCGATCAGTACGGCGGTATCAGAACGATCAAGGCTGAGGCTACTGGTTTTTTTCGGCTTGAGCATTTGGACGGTCGTCACTTCCTGGTCACGCCCGAAGGACATGGCTACCGGGCTCTCGGAATCAACCATTTCCACAACATGTCATCGAAGGACTACGACGCTGTTGTCAAACAAATCAGGTCGTGGGGATTCAATGCCGGTTGCTACCAGGGACCGCGATGGATTTGGAAGCGTTATCCCTACACAAAAGGCATCAATCTCGTTCCCGTCTGCGTATGGAAACCCGATTCGCAGTTTGCCTATAAGGATGTTTTCGACCCCCGGTTTCTTGCCGAGCTCGATTCGGCCATCCAAAGCATTGTCGAACCGCAATCCGACAACGAAATGTTGATCGGCTACTTCTGGACCGACATCCCTATTTGGTCACGGACACGCAACGGCGGATGGATCAGCTTCTACAAGTCACTGCGTGAGGACTCTTCTGGCGGAACAAAATGGCGGGAGTGGAAGGGCACCGTCGTTCCGACAATTGATGAGTCTTCGACTGATGGAAATTGAGCCCGTCCTTGGCAACTCAAAGACGCAAGTGGCGTTGGCTCTCAGCAAGTCCCAACACCACCCGAGTTTGGGTGAGCGTCGAACAGAGAATGATGCCTCCGCTTGACTTGTACAACAACGTCATCCAGCTCAAAGGACTACTAATGCGAACACGTAAAAAATTGACAACGCCGATTTTGGTTGGCGTCTGGATGGCAAGTCTCGTCGCGCAAGCGAACGCAGAGATCATTTTTGAAGACGGTTTCAGTCAACGAGTGCGGCGCCACGGGGGACGGTGTGACCGACGACACCGACGCGATCCAGGACGCGTGCCGGTCTGGCAAGCCCGTTGTGTTCTTCCAGCCAGGAACCTATTTGATCAATGGAACCATTGAAGTTCCGCCGACTGTCGAACGTCTGAATTTCATGTATGTCGATCTGTTGGCCGGTCCCCGCTTGCAGGACGAAGACGGGCTTGGCGCGTTCCGCGTGGTCGGGGAGTCTGATCGACCGCTGCTCATCGAGGATCTGTTCTCCTTTGAACTGTTCTTCGGAGCCCATTATCTGGTCGATCACGTATCGCGCGCACGGTTGTGTTGAGCGACTTGCAAGTACAGGTGGCGGCGCTCTATCGCAACTCGGTTTCGGGCGGAAAGCTGTTCGTCGAGAACGTCTGCACGACGGATCAATTTGGCCCGTATAGGAACTGCCTTGAGCTGACGGGCCAGTAGGTCTGGGCACGGCAGTTGAATCCGGAGCGGGCTGCGCCCGAAGTGAAAAACATCGGCTCCGATCTTTGGGTGCTTGGATTCAAAACCGAAAAGAGCGGAACAGCGTTTCAAACCGTTGAGGGTGGACGCACCGAAGTCCTCGGAGGTATTTTCAACATCTGCCGCAATGGCCCGAGATCAGAGCCCGCCGTAAGAATTGGCGCGGGTTCACAGATGTCGATCTTCGCTTCCACGACCGATCACCGAAAAGCTCCTCCCAACGATCCATACCATATTATCGAAGACGCATCCGCTGGGAATACAAATCGTCTGAACTGGGATCAATGCCCGGCACGAGCTGACAACCTGATCGTTATCCCACTCTATGGCACCTCTGCAGCGCGACCGTGAGTTGTCACCCAGCTTACACAACCTGCCGTCATTCACTGCGAGTCAATTGTCCGGTAAAGGATCGTCTCGATTTCAATCTGCTCGCAGGGATCACTTTGCCCGAGACCTACCAGTGGCTCGCCGCAGCATGCACAGACTTTTGCGTCCTCGGGCAAGTCAATGAGTTGCTCACGCTCGGGCAAGTGAGAGTAGTCTCGTCGATTGGGAGCGGGACGACCGGGTTGTTGCCCACGTCGGTTTTTGGGTTTGGGCGGCTGGTCAGGATCACTCAGATCGTTGGACCGATCCTTGCTGGATTTCTTTTCGGACTGTTTACCGAAACGCTCCGCTTTGAGTTGCCGAACCTCGGCTTTGGATTGATCCAGTTCCGCTTGAGTCAGAGTGTGCCGCTGCACGGCACGGGCATGCATGCTTTTCCAATACCCGACGTCGCATCGCAACTCGCGGACCTGCTGTCGCAGATCCGCGTTTTCTGATCGCAGGTCGCTAACTTCCTGCATCAGCTCCTCGACCAAGGTCGTCAGTGACCTTAGACGTTCATCAACCGACTGAGATTCTAAAACCGAAGCACTCATGCACCCCCAAATAGAGAATCCCGCCACTCACCGCCAGATCAACTCGCTCTCACCACAACTTCCGCGAATGCTAACACGAAAAAAGCCAGAAACCGTTATGGCTACTGGCTTTAGAAGTACACCCCAGAGGATTCGAACCTCTAACCTTCGGTTCCGTAGACCGATGCTCTATCCAATTGAGCTAGGGGTGCGGATGAGTCGAACTCATCGCTGAAGGAGACGGATTTTAGCGCCGCGGGTTCGCTCTCGCAAGCCCTCTCTGCGAGATGCTTCATTCTATTCGGAGGAGTCCACTGCGTATTCTTGCAATTCTTCGAGTGAGGCGAACTCTAACGCGCTGATGTGGGTCGATTCCAGCACGACAGGCGGCGCTTCGCCGGCATCATAGGCCTCCTTCCAACGCGCAGCACACAAACACCAACGGTCGCCTGGTTTCAAACCAGGAAAGCGAAATCCGGGGTTCGGGGTCGACAAATCGTTGCCCCGTTCCTTTGAAAATGCCAAAAAACTAGCGGTCATTTGGGCACAGACGACATGCAGCCCACTGTCGGATGCACCCGTATTACAGCATCCGTCGCGGTAGAACCCGGTCATCGGGTCCGTGCTGCAGGACTGAAGATCGGTGCCGAGTACGTTCTTTGCGGCCATTTTCGTCTTTCGATGCTCGCTCTAGCGTGGGGTAACCCGCTTATCGTAACGCCAGCAAAGTCACGAGGGAAGCCAGCAAAGTCACGAGGGAAGCCAGCAAAGTCACGAGGGAAGCCAGCAAAGTCACGAGGGAAGGTTGTCTAACCCTGAAAATGAAGGGTCAACATCCGTCGGCTCCTCGACTAACCATTTTTCGCCGATTCGTTATCATTGAAGGCCGGCCGGAGGCGAAGGCACCGCGGATGCCAGCCGGCTCGCCTGACTTCCTCGCTGGCTCGCTTTTCCCAGCTCAACTTTCCACTAGACGCTCTGATGGCTGTCATGGATGCGATTCTGAAAGACCTGACCGAGAGCCAAATCGACGCCGTCACTCATCTGGACGGCCCGCTGCTGATGTTGGCAGGCCCGGGATCGGGAAAGACTCGCGTGGTCACTCACCGCATCGCTTACATGATCTCGCAGGGCATCGCACCGTCTCAGATTGCCGCGTTGACCTTCACGAACAAGGCGGCGGATGAAATGCGATTGAGAGTCGAAAAGCTGGTCCCGGGTCAGTCGGTTTGGATGGGAACGTTCCACCGTTTTTGCGCACAATTGCTGCGTCGTTATGCCCCGATGGTCGGATTGGCTGAAAACTATTCGATCTACGACACCTCGGATTCAAAACAAGCGATGAAGAGGGCGATCGAGGTGGCCGACGTTTCCACCAGCCATACGTCACCGGAACAAATCGCCTCGACGATCAGCCGCGCGAAGAATCGATTGGTGACGCCCGAGATGATGCTAGCAAGCTCGAAGCGATCGGGACCGACGATGGCGTCAAAGGTCTACCCACAATACCAGCAGCAGCTATTGACCGCGAACGCCGTTGATTTCGACGACCTGCTGTTACACATCGCTTTATTGCTTCGAGACAACCCAGAACTTCGCGCACAACTCGATGCCCGGTTTCGATACATTTTGGTGGACGAATACCAAGACACCAACTTGGCCCAATACGCGATTGTTCGGGCGCTTTCGATCGACCATCCCAACTTGTCGGTGACGGGTGATCCCGACCAGTCGATTTACGGATGGCGCGGTGCCGACTTAAACAACATTCTCGATTTCGAAAAGGACTACCCGAGCGTTAAAACGGTTCGCTTGGAGCAAAACTATCGTAGCACACCCAATATTTTACGGGTTGCGGATCAATTGATTCAGCACAATCGCCGGCGAAAGCAAAAGGAGTTGTACACGCATAACGACGAGGGCGACCCGGTGGTGCTGCGGATCTATCACAATGGTTACGAAGAAGCCGACGCGATCGCAGACGAGATTTCCAACGCGATGGCGGTCGAGGGTTTCCGGCCTCGGGATTTTGCCATTCTGTATCGCATGAATGCCCTTTCGCGATCGCTTGAACACGCGATGCGGCGTCGTGGACTGCCCTATCAAATCATAAACGGATTAGAGTTTTATCAACGTAAAGAAATCAAGGATTTATTGGCTTATCTGCATTTGATCAACAACCCACGGCATGATGTGGCGCTGCAGCGGATCCTCAACACGCCAACGCGTGGGATCGGTGCCAAGACCATCCAGCGGCTTCGAGGCTATGCCGACCGACACAACGTTCCCATGCTCGATGCAGCGCGTCAGGTGGACCAGATCGAAGGACTCGCAAAACGGTCTGCAACCTGTGTGACCCGATTTGTGGAACTGTTCGATCGTCTCAGCTTGAAGGCGACCGCATCGATCGAGGACTTGCTGCGCTACGTTGTTGAGGAAACGAAGTATGAAGCGTTTTTGCTCAAATCGCATGTCGACGAACAGGATAGCAGTGCGGTCGCAAACGTCGACGAGTTGATCACGGCGGGCGTTGAGTTTGACCGTTACCATCCAGACGATGGATCGCTTGAATTGTTTTTAGAACAAACGGCACTGGTGGCCGATACCGACGCGTTCGAGGATGAGAACGATCGGATCACGGTGATGACCCTGCACGCCGCAAAGGGGCTCGAGTTCCCGCGTGTGTTTGTGATTGGTGTCGAAGATGGGTTGCTGCCCCATTCGCGATCGCGAGACACCGATGCAGGAATGGAAGAAGAACGCCGATTGCTGTTTGTGGGGATCACGCGAGCGAAGGAACGATTGCAGTTGAGTTGTTGCAAAAGTCGCACGTTTCGAGGAGACTCTCGACCAGCGGTGCCGAGTCCCTTCTTCAACGAAATGCCGCTTGATGAAATACGGCGTGTTGAAAGCGAAGTTCAGCAAAATTGGTTTGATGACGATCCATACGGTAACAGCTATCCGGATTCATGGGATTTACCAGAAGAAGATTCTGAGGCGAACCAGGATTCCGAGCCGAACCAGGATTCAGGTTCGGCGGTTCATGAGAAACCGGACTCGTTGTTTGATGAAACCTGCCAATTGACGGAACAGGATCGAGAACAAGAGATTGCCAAGCGAAAGAAGAAAACGAGAGCGCCGCTGGCGAGCTTGCAAACCGCCGCAGAGATGCTTGCGAGCGGATCCGCACCTCCGCTGACCGTTTATCGCGAGGGAACTCAGGTGCGGCACGGTGAGTATGGCGAGGGAACCATCGTCTCGGTCACCGGTCGAGGCCCCAAGCGAACCGCAATGATCCGGTTTGACGATGGCGAACGAAATTTTCGACTCGCGTTTGCTAATTTGGAAGTGATCGGCGGGTAGGGTCAAGGTTAGAATTTTTGGAGCACTTGGAGTATTGAGAGATGACGAAAACGAGTGAATTTGCGGCGACGGAGGCTCAGGTCGGCGTCATCATGGGAAGCCGTAATGACTGGGATACCATGAGTGCCGCAGCAGAAATCCTTGATCAGCTGGGCATACCGAACGAAAAGTTGGTTGTTTCGGCGCATCGGACACCGTCGCGAATGGTGAACTATGCGACGTCGGCGGCAGGTCGCGGATTGAAAGTGATCATTGCCGGGGCGGGCGGGGCGGCTCATTTGCCGGGCATGGTTGCATCGGAGACAAATTTGCCAGTGATCGGCGTTCCGGTCCAGAGCCGCGCGCTGCAGGGGCTCGATTCGTTGTTGTCCATCGTGCAGATGCCCGGCGGCATTCCGGTGGCGACCATGTCAATCGGTCCATCTGGTGCAAAGAACGCGGGGATCCTGGCAGCTCGAATCTTGGCGTTGTCCGACATCGCGCTCGCCAAACGTCTTGACGAGTTTGTTGCCAAACAAACCGCCGCTGTACTCGAATCAGCGGAGTTGTAGATGAGTGAGTCTACAAAGGTCATCTTGCCGGGCGGGACCATCGGAATGGTCGGAGGTGGCCAGTTGGGGCGGATGTTTGCCATGGCCGCGGCAAGCATGGGGTACCGCGTGGTCGTGTTCTGCGAATCAAGGGATGAGCCGGCACCGCAGGTGGCTCATGAGTGTGTCGTCGGCAAGTTGGATGACATGCAGGCTGTCGAAAAGTTTGCAAGTCGCTGTGACGTGATCACGTTAGAGTTTGAGAACATCCCAGCGTCCACGATCGCTGCTTGCCAGCGGTTCGCTCCGACGTATCCATCGGCAAACGTGTTGGCGACGGCCCAAGATCGACTTCGGGAAAAATCGACTTTACAAAACGCGGGCTTGCCGGTCGCGCCGTTTGCGGAAGTAAATGATTTTGATTCGCTTGTGGTCGCGTCCGAGCGGGTTGGGTTGCCGCTGATTTTGAAAACGGCCCGAAGCGGATATGACGGTAAGGGACAACACCGAATTGAAACAATCGAAGACGCAAAGCAGGTCGATTGGGCATCATGCGATCGATGGGTGGCGGAGCAATTGATCTGCTTTGATCGAGAAGTCTCGGTGATCGTGGCACGCAGTTCGGACGGACGGACAGCATCGTTTCCCATTTTCGAGAACGAGCACACGAACCATATCTTGGATATTTCCATGGTTCCCGCAGCCGTATCCAAAAAGGTGCAAAACCAAGCCCGATCGATCGCGGTTTCGGCTGCAGAAACCATGGACGTGGTCGGCTTGTTATGTGTGGAGATGTTCGTTGAATCCGATACGGTGTTGATCAACGAAGTCGCACCGCGACCTCATAATTCCGGTCACTTAACGATCGAAGCGTGTCACACGAGTCAGTTTGCGCAGCACGTCAGGGCGATTTGTGGCCTACCGCTCGGGAAGACGAATCTTGTTTCTCGTGCGGCCGCGATGGCGAATTTGCTAGGCGACGTTTGGGGCAGCGATTGCGAATCACCACCTGCTTGGGACCAAGCGATCGCGGTGGAGGGCGTTTGTTTGCATTTGTATGGCAAACAGGAGGCAAAAATGGGCCGAAAAATGGGACATTTGACGTGCGTCGGAGAGGATCGTTCGCGGGTCGTTCGCTCCGTGGTCGAAGCACGGCAGAGATTGGTTTAGCGTCTTTCCGGGATCGACAGGCCGATTTGGCGTTTGTAGGGATTGTAACGCTGAAAATCAGCCGTTCGCCGTTTTGGTTCTTGCCGATTCGGGTGAATGACAACGTAGACTTGAACGGCTCCGTTTTCGTCGTCTCACCCGAGTTGCAAATCATGGTTCGCTTGTTTTCCGCCCTGCTCGCCCTGACCCTGACGGTCGTCTCCAGTTCTCGTGACGTGAGCGCTCAAGGCCGCTATCGTGGCGGTGGGCATCCTCACTCCTACTCCAGCCGACCTGCCTATCGAGGCGGAGGGATGCGTATGGGAATCGGTATCGGTTCCTACCGAGGCTACGGTTATTCAACGTTTGGCAGTGTCGCGCCGTATGGACTCGGCTATGTGAACGATCCGTACCAATCGGGCAGTTTCCGGGTACCAGACCTGCTCGACGATCCCTACTTCATCGAGCAACATCGATTTGACAGCCGTTACCCAGGCCGCCGAGACGATCCACGTCGCCGGCGATCGCCGCTGGTCCTGCGTTCCGAAGTGCCGGGTTTAACGTACCAAACGTTTTCCCCTCCCGTCGCAACAACCGATTCCTCCTATTCAAGCGACTTCGTCGTACCCGATTCGGTGGCAGGCCCCGTCGCCGATCGCCTGATGCGTTCCAGTGAAGTGTTGTCACATGCGCTAAGCGAGGGGGGACATGGTGAGGCATGGATGGATTACTTGGCACCCGATCGAATCCACTCTCTTGTCGAAAGCGGTAATGCCTTGGCACTACGTGAATTGCTGACACATTACGACGGAGTCGTCGCAAATCCTGGGCTCGGGCCGATCGCGACCGCGAGCGGTTTCGCGGAAACGCGTGGACTGCTGCACCAAATGCTCGACCCTTCTGGAAACTAGCTGGACAGCGTCATTTTGGTATCGGTGGCATCCTTGCCGCCGCAATCTGAACCATAGACAAACCACTGGCGGCAGGATACCACCATTACCGATAGAGTGGCGCTGTCCAGCTAGAGCATTTTGATCTTTAACGTAGCCACCGCCGGCAGCGGTAGACCGTGCTATCCTAGAAGGGTCAACGCTTCGTAGGCCACGTACCACGAGTTGCAGCATCGTCGCTGAGACTCAAGAGGCTCGTTCACCGAAAGGACTAGATCCATGACCACCGAAACACTCGCCAGCTTCTTGGGATGGTGCTTGGTGATCAACTTCAGCGTTCTTGTTTTGGCAACCCTCTCCTTGGTCCTAGGCGGGAAGTCCGTAAGGCGGATTCACGCTCAGTTGTTTCCGATTGATGAGGAACAGCTGCCACCGATCTATTTTCAATTCCTGGCGAACTACAAGCTCGCAATCTTTGTGTTTAATCTGGCGCCGTATTTGGCATTGAAGATCATGGGATAGGCCATCGACCGATTTCAGCAGAAAACGGCTCGCCGCAAGGGTGCTCTAAGAGCAGGGTCTCCGATGGTGTCATCACTTGAAAGAAGACTCTCGCGTGATGTCTATTCTGGGCGACTCTCCAAAAAGGCCAACAGGTCACGTAGTTCGGCGATCGACATCAATTCCTCGAGCCCGGCCGGCATGATCGATTGAGTGATCGGATCTTGCTGTTCGATTTCATCGAGCGGTACTTCGAACGTGATCCCATCGGCCCCTTGAAACCGAAGACGTTTCCGCACTCCGGATTCGCCAAGTTTCAAGCCTGTCAACACATGACCATCCACCGTCAGGACTCGCCAAGGGACGTACAGGGGCGCGACTTCGCGGCTTGGTTCGAGGATGGATTCTAGTATTCGGCGTCGTGTCATTCGTCCCGAGAGCGTCGTCAAATCCGGTCCGGTCGTGGCACCACGTCCGCTGTGGGCATGGCAACTTGCGCAAGCAGAACGATAGAAAACACGCCGCCCTGCATCGGGATCGCCGCCGTTTCCGAGCGCGGCCAACCACTCTGCAACCTGTTTGTTTGGCGGTCGCTTATCGGCATCGTATTGCCACGAGTGCTTTAAAACTCGCTTGGCTTCGGTGCGAAGCAACTCGGATTGCTTTGGCAAGACCAATTGGTTGAACACAGAGGAATAGGTGCCCGCGTTCTTCGATAAACTCGCCAGCGCATCGGCTCGAGTCTGCTCGTCCAGTGAGGAATCCATCGCGATCGTCGCCAACTCCGCAAGCGATGTTGGCTTGGCTCGCTCCGCCAGTAGTCGCACAACTTCCCGCGAAAAGTCTCGGTCGTTTTCGCCACGCAACCAGCGACCAAGCTCCGCATCGGACGGCACGTCACTCTCGGATGCTAGTTTTTGTATCGCAAGTGCTCGTAAGCTTGCAGGCCGATCTTGTTCCGACGCAAACTCAATCAACGTCTTTTCAATCGCCGGATCTCTTTTGCCACTCGCCGCGGAGCCCGTTTCGAGGAAAGCGATCGAGGCGATCACAGCATTGAAAAGTGATGGTGACAAGTCCTCTCGGTCAAGCAACGAGCGAATCTTCGGCAGCATCTCGCGGCATTGACACTCGGTCGCCCAGCGAACCGCAGCCAATGTGACTTGAGCGGACGGGTCGGACAATCCCCATTCTATCCATTCATTTCTTCCCGCCGTAGAAATGCGATTGGGATCCGAAAGCGATTCCCATCGCCACGCGGTCATCAACCCGACGCGTTGCAAAGGACGGGTGGCCATCTTCCCATCAACGTCCTTCAACTGTCCCGTTCGAACCAACCCGGCCATTGCGGCTTGCCGCAGAAAAGGATCACGACTGCGAAGCGCCTCGACACGATCACGGGAACGGAGACTCGGATCATTCATCAACCGAAGAGATTCGCTTTCAGCCGCTGTCCGCTCAGGCAACGTTGCCAGGATCGGCGGTGCGTTTTGTCTTCGGCTCATCCGCCACAGCCGACCTTGACCGTGCACCGGGTAGCTGCGGTCAACCCAATCGGTAATGTAGATTGATCCGTCTGCGGCGACCGCCATGTCGACGGGTCGGAACCTCGCATCACCCTGTACCACGACTTCGGTACGGCTCTGCCAACTGGCGCCGCTTTCCTCCAATTTGTATCGCTCAATCCGGTTATCGCCCCAAGCCGTCACCCATAAATGTTCGCCATAGCCGACCACCGCACAGGGCGCCTCGCCGGTCCCTGCAACCCTACCGAGCGTCCCTGGCAACTCACCATTCCACGATTGAAGTGGATGCGTGCCAGCACGCCCAAAGCGAAATTGGAACCCGTAATCCGCGCAGGGGATCACGTGCAACAAACGGCACGGGGGCATTGCATCGGGATCATTACCGACGGCCCATAGACGATCCTGCTTGTCGAACCAAAGGCCAAACGGATTCCAGAAACCGGTCGCCACGCGTTGCAGATCGCTTCCGTCGAAAGAGATCGAGAAAACATTTCCCCCTTCGCCGCTACCGACTTGCGTCGATCCATCGGCTGCGACGAGCGAATAGGGCTCGCCAAAATTCTCGCCTTGGCCAACGTAAAGCCGTCGATCGGGGCCAACGGTGACTGCGTTGAGACCGTTGTGCGGGTAATCCGCATCGGTTTCAAGCGTCAGCAACACCTCTCGTTCGTCGGCAACGTCATCACCGTTGGTGTCGCGAATCCGAACCACTTCACGCCGCGTCGATAGCGCAATCCAATTGTCATCCAACGGAGTGATATCCATCGTCGCGATGCCTCCCTCGTAAAACAAACGCTGGCGGTCGAGAAACCCATCCCCCTTGGTGTCATCAAAAACAAAGACGCGATCCGTTTTCGGACCGTCGTAGTCGTCGGGCGGAAAATGGGTGTTGGACTCGATCACCAACAGCCGGCCGGAACCGTCGAAGCAGAGGCCGACGGGGGTCACAAGGTCGGGTTCAGCGGCAACGAGCTCGATTTGCCAATCGGCGTCGAGAACCCGCGGTGGCTCAACGGCAAACAGAATCGCGGTGGGAGTGAAGACAAGCAATGTCAACAAAACGCAGGATTTCATGGGGAGCACCGAATGTGGGTAGAATTCCGAGTGAAGGCGTTGGCACGGAAACTGCAACCAATCACCATCATAGCGTTTTCGATGTCATAATGGCGGTGGGCCTACGGTTGGCATGGCTACTCAACAAACACGGAATTTGTGATGTTTTTCCGATTACTCGCGGCGTTCATTATCATCCCGCTCGTCGAATTGGCCCTGCTGTTGCGGTTGGCGGATGCGACAAGTGTGGCGATGACGCTTGGGGTTGTCATCGTCACAGGTGTCATTGGCTCGATGCTTGCGAAGCGAGAAGGGGTGATGGCGTGGTACCGGTTTCGTTCGGCGCTCGCCGAAGGTCGAATGCCGAGCCGTGAGATCCAAGACGGATTGATGGTCGTTTTTGCGGCTGCTCTGCTGCTGACCCCTGGACTGCTGACGGATGGTCTTGGTTTTCTGTTACTCGTTCCAGCGGGTCGAGATCTGGTCCGACGGTACGTCTTGAGCCGATATGTCCGGTTCTCGGATGTCAAAGTCGAACGGCGAAGTCGTGAGGGATCACCGCATGGGGCGGAGTCGAAATCCTCAAGCGAACCGCTGCGCAAAGGCCGTTCGGAGTCTACACGTTGGCCCGATTCAGGCGAGACAAGCAGCCGCAATGGCCCCAGGACGATTGACGCGACGTCGTTTCACCGCAAAACCTAGTCGGTTTTCGCGCGAGTGATCACGCGAGTCTTGCAGAATCGGAACGAGCGTTCTATCTAGAACGAGCCGCATCTTTTTTGGTCAAAACAGCTCTCGATCCTGATCACGCATGATGGATGGGCAACCGTACCCTTGTCTGCGGCCAGCGTTCGACAAAACCAAGGGATGCCATTTCGTCCGCATTGGTTTAGACTTTACCCCCATCCAACTGTGAACAAACGAAGATGCGGTCCATGAATCTGAACCAGGAACTCTTGCTGTCGCTACCTCCCCAAATGGCGCAGCAGTTAAAAAATTGTCACGGTGACATTGCACAGCGTTGTTACGCGACGTCAGACCCACCGGCGGCACAGTTGGGATCGGGAGGCGGAACCGCTCATATCCTCCATCAAGCGTGGTTGCACAGCGGTTGCGAATCGTTTGCAGATTGGATGGAGGAACGTGGCCGTATCGTGATCCACGGCGGGGGTGAAAGCCGTCGATTGCCAGCCTATGCGACGGTCGGCAAGCTGTTCATTCCGATTCCTACGCTACGTTGGGCGAAAGGGCAACGGCTTGGGCAGACGCTGCTTGACGTCAATGAGCCGTTTTTGCAAGCTGCCTTTCAAAATGCAGCGGACAATGCTCGCGTGATGATCGCAAGTGGCGACGTGTTGCTACGGAGCACCCGGTTGCTCGATCCGCTGCCCCGCGCCGACGTGGTGTTGCTTGGGATGTGGGCGAACCCGGAGATCGCAAAGAACTTCGGGGTGATGTTCGTCGACAAATCGCAACCCTCCCGATTGAAGACTTTTTTGCAGAAGCCAGATCCGGACGAAATCCGTGACCGCTCGCGAGATTCCGCATTTCTGATTGATATCGGAGTTTGGCTACTCAGCAGTCGAGCGGTGAATTGTTTGATGACACAGTGCGGGTGGGACAGTGATCGTTCCATGTTTGAGACGAACGATCAGCCGAATCCATGTGATCTGTACGGCCACTGGGCACTTCGATTGGGCGAACAACCCCAAGCAATCGATAAAACCATCTCACAGCTGACCGTCGCCGTTGCCCCCATCTCGCACGGGGAATTCTATCACTTTGGCAAGACGGTTGACGTGATTGATTCGATGTACGATTTGCAAACAATCGTGCGGGACCAAACGGAATTGGGCGTCGTGCCGTCGTTAGCCCAACCACGCCAATTCATTCAGGATGCCGAGTTTGGCGTTCCGCTACGGCGACAAGAGAATGAATCGTTGTGGGTCGAGAACAGCTACATCCCTTCGACATGGACCTTGTCACGTCGACACATGTTGACCGGCGTCCCGCCAAACGATTGGTGCTTGCGTCTCGGCGAAGGTTGCTGTTTAGATTTTGTGCCAATCGGGCATGATGAATTTGCCATTCGCGTGTATGGCTTTCATGATTCGTTCCGAGGCAGCGTCAGCGACCCACAAACGCGGTGGCTGGAACATCCCCTTGGGGATTGGTTCACGGCTCGCGGTTTGAATCTCGCTCAGGCGGGGATCGCGTCCGATACGGATTTGCAGGAAGCCGAGCTTTTTCCTGTACTTTCGAGGAAAGAGCTGAGCGGCGAATTTGTCCAATGGATGATCGATCGAAGCCCGGGTGATGACACATCGGCTCATCGCACTTTGTGGCGGAACCGACGTCGGATGTCGGCGAGGCAACTCGCACACTCAGCATCGCTGGAACGATTGTACGCACAGCGTTCAAAACTTCGGGAGGCGATTTTGCCGATCATGGCGGCTCACGGCAACCGAAGCGTCTTCTACAACTTGGACTTGTCCGCCGCAGCAGAAACGTACGCATCGTCCGATGCCCTAATTCCACCCGCATGGGACGCTGAAGAAAGCGTCATTTTAGCGGTCCATAATCGAATGTTCCGCTCGGAAGTCCTGCGTCAACGCGGCGATGACGGCTGGCGACAGGAAGAGGCTTCCTGTTTCGGCTTGCTCGAACGGTCTCTCGTGCAACCCTACGAGCATCAACGCGTGTTGCCTGAGTTCCGATTAGCCGAGGATCAAATCGTATGGGCGCGCAGTCCGGCCCGAGTTGACTTGGCCGGTGGTTGGACGGATACGCCGCCGTATTGCATGGAGATCGGGGGTAGCGTCGTGAACGTTGCCGTTGACATGAATGGCCAACCCCCGGTGCAAGTATTTGCACGTCGGTGTGAATCGCCAACAATCACCATTCGGTCAATCGATTTGGGCAAAAGCGAAACGCTGACTTGCTATGAAGACATCGGCAGCTACCGTGGGCTTGGCAGCGGCTTTTCGGTTGCCAAGGCCGCGTTGGCGCTTGCCGGTTTCTACCCCAAGTTCAATGGCGACGCCTTTAAGTCGCTTCAGCAGCAACTCGAACGGTTTGGCGGCGGAGTGGATGTGTCGATGTTGGCGGCGATCCCGAAAGGCTCGGGAATGGGAACCAGCAGCATTCTTGCGGGGACCGTGCTCGGAGCGTTGAGCGAGCTTTGTCACTTGGGTTGGGACGTGCATGAAATTGCTGCTCGCGTCAGCGCAGTGGAACAAATGTTGGGTAGCGGTGGCGGATGGCAAGATCAATTCGGCGGTCTTTTGCACGGGGCGAAATTGATTCAAACGAAACCAGGCGTTTTGCAGCAGGCTGCGGTTCGCTGGCTGCCCTCGGACTTCTTCAATTCACCCGAGTTCACTTCACGAACGTTGTTGTATTACACGGGGATCACGCGAGTCGCCCATGATGTGTTGTCGGAGATCGTGCGGGGGATGTTCTTGAACGATCCCAATCGGCTGAGCGTGCTCAAGTCAATCGGTGACAATAGTTTGAGTTGTTTCGACGCGGCGCAGCGATCGGACATGGACAGCTTTGCCAAGTCGATCCGCCGCAGTTGGGAATTGAATCAACAACTCGATCAAGGCACCAATCCGCCTGAGGTCGCGGAGTTGGTCAACCGTATGGAGCCGCATGTTTCGGCGTTGAAACTGGCCGGGGCGGGCGGCGGCGGCTTTCTGTACCTGATCGCGAAAACCACAAGGGACGCCGTAAAGCTACGCCGTGACCTGGAGAGCCAACCCCCTAATGCCCGAGCTCGCTTTGTGGACATGTCCGTCTCCACCACCGGATTGCGAGTGACGCGAAGCTGAACAAGATGACGAAAAGCAAGGCCGATGGGTCCGGTGCAGACGGCGGTGTCCAAACACGCTAATACCACTGCATGGCGTAGTCTTCGAAGCGATTCCTTGCTGCGGCTTGCAAGGCCGGAGCATTCAAATACGCCGCCCACTTCGATTGTTTCGCTCGAAGCCGCTTTAACAGGATCACTTCGGACGCTTGATACGACGTCCAATGCTTGGCATTCGCTTGCAACCCCCCTTCCAACTCGGATTGGCGAGACGCCAGCATTGCCAGCACTCCTTCGCGAATGATCTCGTCCGAGTGGTCGGTCAGTGGAATCAACGCCAAAAAACCTTCATTGTCGATCGGTTTCACCGCGATCATGACGGAAGGATGCAAGTAGCCGCGATTCACTTGAGACGTGTTGTAGCGATGGGCCACCCAGTCCACGGGAAACAGACTGTAGGCGATGACGGTTAACGCCAGTGCCATCAATTGACGGCGGATCAGCCACCAAAAAGATCGGTGATGAGCCATTTTATACAACACCAGCAGGAACCCGAGCACCACGGCGGTGATGCCGAAAAAGCCTACCGTGCGCATTCGCGTCATCCCATTGTAGCCGACGTAAATGAACAAACGATTGTATACCGCAATGGCGAGCAGTAGGTTCAAACCGGACCAGACCCAGGCAAGCGATCGTAGCGGAACGATTCGTGGGTGATTGAGAATCGTCCCATTGAAGACCGCTGAAAGTAGTAAGGTCGCCAGCGCCAAGGCAACCGTCAACCATGCCGCCCCTTGATGCGCGTAGCCAGCGTAATAGAAGCCTGTGGGAAAATCACGTTTCCACAAGGTAGCGAATTCAAAACAAAGATAACCACCAAACAGAAGAATCAGCACCACCAGTGAATTGTAGAAGGCGGGCAGCCACTGGGCCGTATCCGGTGCCGTGGCCGAGGCGTCCTTTTCCGTTTGTGGGCCAAGCTGAAACATCGGCAACCTCGGGCAAACGAGGCCGGCACCAACCAACAAGGCGAAAATGCAAAAGGGAATCTCCCATACGGATTCTGCTGAAACCCATCGCCATGCATAGTCGGCTAGATTGAACAAGTACGTACGTGTCGTGGATAACAGGTCGGGATTGGCGAACAGGAAAAGGGCGCCGAAAACCAACACGGATGCCAGTGGTAAAAGCCAGCTCGCTAACGAGGGCCCGGTGGTTGCCCTGTTGCGCACCTTGCCCCAGCACCGATATCGTCCGATTCGCGAGGCACCGTCAAACAGAACACGCACTCCGAACACAATGCCTTCGAAGACAAACGGGACGGACCCTGCCGCCGCCATCGAAATCGCCAGAGTGAGAGCCACAGCGGAAACGAACGTGAGAACCGAACCCTGCCAAGCGAGACGTATCGCAACAAGCAGCGACAAGCATGCGATGGAAATCCCGTACCGAGGCCGAAGAAACCGAGTACGCCCCATCAACAATACGATCGGAACGAGGGCAAAGAAAACGGCAGGCCCCGAGAAACCGACCGCGCGAAAGAGCAGCAGGTCGGCCAGCACGGTCCAAGTCATCGCCGCAATCACCTCGCGTCGACTCACTGGCATGACATCCCGAGCCATGACGACCTCAGACGCCTGTTGGAATTCCCGATCATGCGGGGGCAGAGCGGCTGAATTGGATTGCTCGGCGGTCATCGGTTGACACTTTCTGAGGGAAGAAACGACCCTAAGGAACGATACGCCACTTTGGGCCGTCGCGGGAAAGCCCGTTGAGCAACGACGGTCCCAAGCCAGTGAGATCGAGACTATTGATGCTTAGCCGGATCGGTTTTTCGGAGCCGAACCGCGTCGGCATGAACGAACCCGTCGGCATCGGTCGTTTCGATTGAAACCGTTACCTCTTGTCCGGCTGCCAGCTCAATCTCGGCAACTGAGACATAGGGTTCCTCGCGCAATTTACGTTGATTGATGGTTTGCTTTTGTTGCTGATCGCCGTAGCGAATCCATACCGGGCTGCGGGTCGAGCGATTTGCATGGGATTGCGTGAACACGTCGATCGCGTAACGGCCTGAGTCTTTCACTATTAACTTAAATACGATCTCCGCACCGCTGTCTGGGGACGCATACAAGTATTGGAACCCAACATAATCCTTCAATCCGGTACCAGCGGTCCAGCGCCCCGTCTTGGTTGACTGTGAATCATCTGCCACGATCCCCTCGATGCTAGCAGGATCGATTCCCGCTGGCATACCCAACGAAGTCGCTAACGGAAGGGAGTCAGCAGGTATCACGATCTCCGCGGTGGGTGTGCTGCGATGGGCTTTTCCAGGTAGCTGAAGTAAATCGAGTAGATCAGGTAAGTGATCCTGGTAAACCTGACGAGGACTGCAATCATGAATTGCACAGAGGGATGCAGCTTTGCCGACGACCTCTCCCATCATGCCACACGTCTTCATCACGCGGACCGTCCCTAGTGCCTCGTGAGTCACGCTGATGCAGCGGCCAGCCATGAACAAGTTCTCGACATTCTTGCTGTAGAAGCACCGATACGGAACGGGATAGCCATAGGACCGATCGACACCTTTGCCGTGCACGGCGATGGAGATGAAGGGGTTGTCAGGAAATTTCTCCGCATATTGTTTTTTGGGATAATGCAAATCGATCGACCACGTACTCGGAACACAGCCATCAGGGAAATCCCGCTTGGACACAATATCATCTTCGGTAAGCACGACATCGCCGATCAATTGCTGGCTTTCGCGAGGTCCACCAACGAAAGCGACCCAGGTCAAAACCGCACGGGTGTGCTCATCGGCACCGTCACGATTCTTCATTGCGTTGAACGCACCATAAACCGCGCGTAGATTCCAATCCCGAATTGCCTCGGCATCGTTGATCGCGTCTTTGTCGAAGCCGCTCTCCCAGAACCATTGCCCATGGTGGTCGCGAGGGTAAGGAAAATCGGCCATCGACAAATCGAGGGCCCAAGGAGTTTCGGGAAACGTGGTCGGGGCGTCGACCTCGTCCCAAGCCCACATATTGCTCATGCCCATCCGTCCAGTTGGAACCATCGTTCGTTCAGCGTTCGCCCAGGTCCCGATCCAACCGTGACCGGTGCAGTCGGAAAAATAGTCGCCGAGGATTTTTACTTCGGCTCCCGTGGTGGTATCGAGTGCCGTGACCGAAACGATTCGCTCGCCATCCATTTCGACGGAGTAAGCATGATGATTCAACATCAAGTCGATGTTGGGTTCGGCGCGGACGATACGTTCTTTCTTGGCATCTTCAAATTCTTCGTAGGTACCGGGCGACTTGGTTGCCGAATCGGCCAATTCTTCGATGATCTCGCCAATCCGAGGGAATTTTCCGCGGCGAATCTCACCCTTTGCCCAAACCCGCACCTCGCTTGATCCATTCCCGCCCAGTACAGGGCGATCTTGGACGAGCGCAACGCGACATCCCATCCGGGCTGCCGAAATCGCAGCGCCCATTCCTGCGTAGCCACCGCCAATCACGACCAAGTCGTATCCGCCGCGTGTTTGGGGCTCATCCGGCAGGCCCAATTGTTTTCGCCTCCATTCGGACAACACGCGATCTGCGGGTGGTGGCGTTGCCTCTAAATCAGTGGTCAGGTAGATGCAATCACATCGGCCGTCAAAACCAGTCAGGTCCTGCAACCGGAGTTCTACCGCTGCGGCTGCCAACTCAACGGTACCACCATCATGCCAGCTCCACTCGCTGCCCACGGTTCCGAAGGTGGGCTGGAGCGTCGTTTCCCCAATGCTCAGCTTAAACGTGCCCGGTGACGGATTCACGCCCCAACGTGCCACCCAATCGATCGAGCGGATCCAGACGCGGTAGGTGCCTTTTTCGGGGACCTCGACGGTGGTCACCGCATCGGGAACCTTTTGGCCAAGTCCATGGGCGAGCAGGTAGGGCGATCCCATTTGCTGAATGAATTGCGTATCGAGTTTCCACCCGCCATGATCGGCAAAGCTCTCTGCTTCGACGAAGAGGTCTGCAGCTTGTGTCGTATCGCAAGTACCGGATGCGATTGCACACACCAAACTGGCACAAATCATGAATCGGGTGGCGATCATTCGGAGAACCTCGTGGGGATTTCGATTGTCAGGCGGGTTGCGTGGGTCAGGCTGTCGATGCGGTGACAGGACGCCTATTGTAGCAAAACCAGCATCCCTTGTTTGTGGGCCAATTCCGCTTGGTGCCCAAAACAGCAAGACGCTTCAAGATTTGCCTATTGGGGCCAAATCAACTGCTTGAGTCCCGCGATTCGCGACTTCACCGACCCTGCGTGACTGCACTGCATCAGTCCTGTCATCCTCGCTAGGTCGAATTGGTCTTGGGGGCGCAAGTGAGGTGCAAATCGGCTCGTTCGACGGCTGACCGTGACAGGAACCGTCATGGCCAGCAATCCCTCTACACCCCGGGTGACACCAAAACCGCTCTCGCCACGACCGCCAAAGGGAACGCGTGGATCCGCAGTCGGAAAGACCACGTCATTGATCGTGATGGAACCCGTAGCAAGCTGCCTTGCCATCACGGATGCGTCGCGATCCGAACCGAAGATCGAGGTGGCTAATCGGTAGCGACATCCATTGACGATGCCGATGGCGTTGGAGATGTCATCGACTCGAATCACGCTCAGAATGGGAGCAAACAGGTCGGCCGAGGCAATCTCTGCGTCCGCGGCAACACCATCGAGCAGGACCGCGTTCATCTGTCCCGTGGTTCGCACTCGGTTCGCATCAAACAGACCGACGCGATCGACCGCACCGCTGGAGATGGCCCCCTCAACGGCCTCGGCAACGTTGTCGCGGGCTGAGCGGTGAATGACCAAGTCTCGCCGCCTAAATCGAGTCTCGATCTGTGTAAGAAGATCCTCCAGCCAAGGTCGCGTCTTGGGAGAGTTTTCCACGATCAACCTTCGAGGCCCAATACAGGTTGCGGCTCCGTTGAGATGAATGCTGAAGTCAATCGCATCGACAACTCGTGACACATCGGCACTGGGCAATACGATCATCGCATCGCACCCGCTCAGTTCCATGATGGTCGGCGTGATCGTCGCAGCAGCTTGTTCAAGCACTCGCCGCCCGGTTGCAGCCGAGCCCGTCAGAATGACCAAATCCACTCCGGACTCGATTGCCTTGACGGCCTCGATCGCGGGAGAGTCAAGTTGTTTCAGCCAATCGGTTGGGATCCCGGCATCGTGGAAGCAGCGGAGCAATTCCGCCGTCGTCGTTTCGCAACCTTCGGCCGGCTTGACGAGCACGCGATTCCCAGCGGCCAACGCTTGGGCAACCTGGGTCCCGACCAAAAAGATCGGATAGTTCCACGTGCCGATGATCAGTACCGTTCCGAGCGGATCGCGTCGGACCACGCTGCGGACGCCCCACAGCCAAACGGGACGCCCCGCCAGCCCGCAAACGCGTGGCTTTAAGACTTTTGGCCCCGTGCGGCCGAGAAACCTCAGAGATTCGCAAAGCGGTAGGAGCTCTGCGGTGATCGTCTCGAAGGGGTTGGTTCGTTGATCGTTGGACGCGAGTTGAACGAATCGGGCCATGCGCTGCGTGACGAACGATCGCACCGAGGCGACCCGACGACATCGCTCTCGCGCAGAGACCACGGACCAGGGTGGAACGGCAGCCAATTGATAATCCTAAGGACGCGTGGCGGTTCGTTGAACCTTGTCGACGAGACGCTCCGTCATCCGAGCTCGGTATTCCATTAAGCTGTTTGCACCTTGGAAACCAACGACCGTTTCATCCCAGTCGAGCTGCTTGCTCAGCATGCGACCGTTGTCGATGTCGAATCGAATTTCACCATTGCTGAGCTGCTGAACGACCTGAGCGCGTACCGAATCATCGGAAATCGGTGTCAGCGGCTCGCTGTGAAGTGAAATCGTCGCAACGCCCGTTTGGACCTTTTCGAGCGTATAGCGTTCACGAATCTTAATGACCTTGATCTCCGAGTTCTCCAGTCGAACCCTGATCTCATGCGGCACCGACCACGAGGCGCCTAGCGCAAGAGGTTCTTCGGGTAATTGTAGCGTCAACGATCCCATTCCCAACGAGGCCTTGCTACCCGCATGATCCTCGCGGTGCGTTTCGTTCCCTTGGGAGTTAATCGTGACGGTGGCCAACTTCGTGCCCAGCTGTTTCGCAACGACGCTAAATTCCATAGGCGGTTCCTCGCCACTTTCGCTGGACCAACGAAGCTCCTCCTCTTCACCTCGCTGCTGCGTCATTTCGACGCTGTCAACAACATGCTCAAAAACCGCTTCGCCATCCTCCGTTGCGGTCAATACGTCCCAGTGTCGTTGGCTGACCGTATGAACCTGAGAAATCTCCTCAGCGCCACGAATCCGAGTCTTCGTCTTTGCTTGATGGGTGACCTCATATCGAATGGTTTCACCCGCGTTTAAGTCGTAGCGAAGCGTGAATTTTTCAAGCACACTGGGGGCAGGATTCGCCGGTTCCTCCGCTTGCGCAGTTGAAAGAGAAACAGTCAGCGCAGCCAGCAGTGCCACGGAAATGGACGAACAATGATGACGATTCACAGCAAGCGGCTCCATCCTTAGAGATCATGGGGGTGGGTAACGTGAAGTTTCACGGAGAGGTCAAGGGTCGCAAAACAGAGCGACGGACGCAAGACAAAAAACGAGGCCCCCCGAGTGCGGGAATGGCGTCTTGACCCGAGGGAGCGTATCGTATCTCTGGTTAGAAGTTTTTCCTGCCTATGGCTCGCCCTTTTTTTGCCTCCCATCCCACCAACCACGATGAAAAAAATATTTCTTTCTGAATCCGAAATGCCACGCCAATGGTACAACTTGGCTGCTGACGTTCGCATGCACCCTCCATTGGGGCCAGACCGGCAACCGATCACGCCTGAAATGCTGGCGCCTGTCTTCCCGATGAACATCATCGAACAGGAGATGAGTACGGATCGCTGGATTGACATTCCAGAGGAAATCTTGGGACTGTTGGCTCGCTGGCGACCGACGCCGCTAGTTCGCGCAACCGCGCTGGAAGCCGCCCTCGGTACACCGGCGAAGATCTATTACAAGAACGAAAGCGTCTCGCCGGCCGGCAGCCATAAACCCAACACGGCGGTGGCGCAAGCTTGGTACAACAAGCAATTTGGAATCAAACGAATCACGACCGAAACGGGCGCGGGCCAATGGGGCAGCGCCTTGTCGTTCGCCTGTTCGTTGCTGGGGCTAGAGTGCAAGGTGTTTATGGTGCGAATCAGTTTCGACCAGAAACCGTTCCGCAAAATGATGATGGAATCTTGGGGCGGAACCTGTGTCCCCAGTCCAAGTCGCGAAACGAACGCAGGCCGCACGATCCTTGAACAAGACCCTGACACCCCCGGTTCGCTTGGGATCGCGATTTCCGAAGCCATCGAACAGGCGGTGGCAGATCCAAAAGGTGAAACGCGTTACGCGCTCGGCAGCGTGCTAAACCATGTCATGCTGCATCAAACGATCATTGGCCTGGAAACCAAAAAACAACTCGAGAAGTTTGGCGAGAGGACTCCGGACGTTGTGGTTGGCTGTGCAGGCGGTGGCAGCAACTTCGCGGGATTGGCCTTTCCCTTCATCTATGACGTCATCCACGGGGCGAAAATCAAGGTGGTCGCCGCCGAGCCGACGTCCTGCCCCACGCTGACCCGCGCCCCGTTCACCTACGATCATGGCGACGTCGCAAGGATGACGCCGCTGATGCCGATGCACAGCCTTGGGCACACCTTCATTCCCGCCCCGATTCATTCAGGCGGTCTTCGCTACCATGGCATGGCACCGTTGGTCAGCGCTGCGATGCAAGCGGGCTTCATTGATGCCGTCGCGCTGCCGCAAACCGAGTGCTTCGAAGCCGGTTTGTTGTTCGCGCGAACCGAAGGCATTATCCCTGCGCCGGAAACGAATCACGCCATCGCCGCAACGATTCGTGAAGCCAACTTGGCGAAACAGGAAGGTAAAGAGAAGGTCATCGTGTTCAACCTCAGCGGTCACGGAATGATGGATTTGCTCGGCTACGAGAAATTCCTTAGCGGCAACTTGGAAGACTACGATTTGCCGATGGAAGTGATTGAACGTTACCAAAATGTGATCAAAGACCATCCGCAACCTGCGTGATTTCTATCCGCAGCCCCATCACTCATCCAGCTCATCTCAGGAGTTTTCATCATGCGACACTTTCGACGACGTGTATTGTTTTTCGCTTTTGGATGCCTCGTCTCAATCCAAATGACTCTCGTTGCCAGGAGCCAGTCACCAACGGCGATCGGACGGGTCGAAGCGATAGACCCTGCGTTTTCGGAACGGGTCGCCGCCGATGCGAAGATTGAAGTCTTGGCAAAAGGCTTCACCTGGTCCGAGGGCCCACTGTGGGTGGCCGATGACGATGGCGGACACTTGCTATTTTCGGATATCCCACGCAACTCCATCTTCCGCTGGTCCGCTGCTCGCGGCGTTGAGTTGTTCATGAAGCCAAGCGGCTACACCGGAGACAGCTACTATGGGCTCGAGCCCGGCAGCAACGGATTGGCCCTCGATCGCCAGGGTCGGCTTGTCGCTTGCGAACACGGAGATCGCCGAGTTTCGGTCTTGACGCCCAGCGGAGGGAAGATGACGCTGGCCGACCGTTTTGAGGGCAAACGATTGAACAGTCCGAATGACCTGACGATCGATTCAAGCGGGGTGATCTATTTCACCGACCCGCCCTACGGTTTGCCAGATGGTGCTGCGGATCCACGGCGTGAATTGGATTTTTGCGGTGTCTACCGGCTTGCTCCCGATGGTGCCCTGAGCTTGTTAACGAAACAGTTTTCGCGGCCCAACGGGATTGGCTTATCGCCGGACGAGAAAACGCTTTACGTTGCCCAAAGTGATTCGTCGGCGCCAATCCTGATGGCACTACCGATCAACGAAGACCAGACCCTTGGTGAAGGCAAAGTCCTCTTCGACGCCACCGAGTACGCGAAAACCATGCCCGGAGCTCCCGATG
This sequence comes from Novipirellula artificiosorum, assembly GCF_007860135.1. NCBI lineage: Bacteria > Pseudomonadati > Planctomycetota > Planctomycetia > Pirellulales > Pirellulaceae > Novipirellula > Novipirellula artificiosorum. The sequence goes on along the minus strand of NZ_SJPV01000001.1, from coordinate 1,240,644 downwards.
GTATGGCGGTTGCAAAAGATGGCATGATCTACTGCAGTGGCCCCGGAGCCGTCTACTTGATTACGCCGGAGGGCAAACTACTCGGACGAATCATCACGGGCGGACGCATCAGCAATTGCACCCTCAGCGGCGACCAGAAGACGCTCTACATGACCGCCGACGACAAACTCTGTCGCGTGCAATTGAAATAGGATTTCCAAGGGGTGCCAGCAGCCCGGACAAGCTAGTGAACCGTCGAGGTTAAAACTGCGAGTTGGGACGTAGTGGACTTCGCCAGAAGTCCCTAAGAACATTTGAGTTACGGATTTCTGGCGAAATCCACTACCCTAAAATCTAATGCTGACGGTCCACTTGTATTCCGCCGCAGCTCAATTTTCGGGAAGGGCCGTTTTCTACAGGCCACACTCTCAAGTGATTTGGCCGGTGGGAACCGGCCCTACTCCGAACGCCGACTCACAATTCAAGCTGAGTCGGAATTCTAGTGGTCCGTCACACCTTACTCATCCAACACCTCAGGCTCATCAATCACCGATTCCCCTGCCCTCGATGGCAATCGAGGAAGCGGCAACTCGGGAAATCGGCCGTCCAACGCGGCGAAGAATGCGGCGATTTCAGCAATCTCGGCTCCGCTAAGCTCCGTATCGAGCTGCGTTTGTGCCATCACATCAATCGCTTCGTGAATCGTGGAGACACGGCCGTGATGGAAGTAAGGAGCCGTTAGCAGGATATTGCGAAGCGTTGGCACCTTGAAAAGATGCTTGTCGGATTCCGCTTGCGTCACCGCAAATCGGCCAAGGTCTGCCGCGAGCTGATACCGATCGACCAGACCGGAGTCCATCGAACGAGGGAATTCTTGAAAGACACTTTCGACATCACCCGGTTGCCAGCCATTTAGTGCCGGCCCGTCGTGGCACTCGGTGCAGCCCACGCTTTCGAACCGGCCCATCCCCGCGATCTGTTGGGCGTTCATCGCATGTTCTTCGCCGTCGAGATAGCGATCAAAATCGCTATGAGGAGTGATCAAGGTCCTCTCGAATGCAGCGATCGCGTTCACCGCATTTTCGAGCGTCAAGGCGTTTTCGCTTCCAAAAACGGACTGGAACGAAGCTTGATAACCCGGGATCTTCGCAATTCGCTGGAGCGCGTGGTTGTGATCCGGCATTCCCATTTCGGGTGCTGCGACGATGGGGCCTTGGGCTTGCTCTTCTAAGGTTGCGGCACGCCCATCCCAGAATTGGGACCCTTGGAATACGGAGTTCCAAACGGTTGGCGCATTGCGTGGCCCCGTACGACCATGAATTCCCATCGATGTCTCCCGCCCGTCGTCGCCACCTTCCATCAAGTTGTGGCACGTGTTGCAGGAAACCGTGCCCGTCAGTGACAAACGTGGATCGAAGAACAATTGCTTGCCGAGTTCGATCATTTCTTGACTGGCCGGTTCCGCCGTCGGCCCCGCGGTCGTCGGCAACGTCTCCCATGCGTTCGCGGAACACGTCAACGCCAGCGTCACGAGCACGATCATGTGTGATGTCAATTTCATGGTTGGTTCCTTCATTTGGTGAAAATCAAGTTGAAAATCGAACGACCGAGTTTATCGATCACTAGTGACAACGACAAAAGTCACTTGCTGATTTCAATTGCCCCGCAAGGTACTGCAGCACTGCCTGGCGGGGTGTCATCTCCCCATCGACGACAAACGGCTGGGTCCCCGATTGCCGAAGTGCCTCGGCGGCTCGCCATCCCATGCCATAGCACAAAACGATGGTGCAATCCGACAACGCCATCGCGATGTCGTCGTGACTGTGCACAGGGTGATCGTCGCCATCGTGGTGGTCATGATCTCCGGTGCAGTGGCCTTTGGCATGTGCCGTCTGGCGATTCTCACGAACACTCTCGCGAATAATCGCCTCACCCTGCGTCTCAAAAACAATAAAGCAACTCGAACGACCAAAGTGCTTGGAAATCAACACTCCATCACTCGAAGCAACTGCGATCTTCATCTTAGGATCCTCTAGGTTGTGACTTCTCTTCGGAACCGCTTGCTGTCGCATGCCGGACACGATTTTGGCCGCCCGGTTCCGAACGGCAAATTCCAGATGTGCCGGCATTCGCTACAGGCAAACGTACGCTGCTTGACGATTTCAATGTGCCCACCCTCAATCCGTAGAGCCATTCCCTCGACCAACACGCGGGCAACCTTCTTCCTCGCCGTATCGAGGATCCGTCCAAAGGTTCGTCGCGAAACACCCATCTGTTCCGCCGCCTTGTCGTGATAGAGGCCGTTGACATCGACCAACCGCATCGCTTCCAGTTCATCAATGGCCAAAACAACCTCCTCGAGGCTGCGGGTCGGAACTCCCGCAGGCTTGAAGTAGGTGCAGTCAACCGACATCCCAACGCGTCGGCATTGCTTCGGTGGTGGCATCGTTTGCTTTATTCAGTTGGACCCCGTTTCAAACCACAGACTCAATATGCGCATATGCGCACTTCATGTCAAGGGCGACCCATCAGGGCGTCTGGCCTGCACCCGAACCGAAAGGTATCGCATCGACCCCGGCAGGCTAGCAAACAACATCCTCTCACCGGTTTTATCCTCATGATCGCTATAAACGGTGCCGATCCAATACGATGGTGGTTCAGCAGGCACTCTTACAACGGATACGACACCCAGGATGTGGAATCGGCACTCCATGACGGCTGGATTGCTGCTCGTAGCAACTTTGGTGTTGGTCGGGTGTTCGCGATCGTGGAATCGGCGCCGTGCGGACCGCGAAGCAACCTGTTTGATCGAGCAAAAAGGTGGCTACCTGGACGGCGGCACCGTTTACGCTCCGCCGAACTCTCGCATGTACGACCCCTTCTGTATCGACTGCCCCCCCATGCCGCCGGACGACCCACGGTCGCACCAACTGATGCATTGTGTCGACGGCAAACGAGGCTGGAAGCACTGGAATCGTAACGGCACGCTCGGATCGGTCGAAACCGACGGATGGCTTGCATCGCTTCCCACCGATGACGACGGCACCGTGACATTGGACCTTGCGGATGCGGTGCGAGTTTCACGCATCAATTCCCGTGACTATCAACGCAATTGCGAAACGCTGTATCGGTCGGCATTGGATGTGTCGTTTGAGCGATTTCGCTTTGATCATCAATTCTATGCCGGGGCCAGCACGTTTCAAAGCCACCTTGGCCGTGACATCGGCGCGACAAGCCCGCTCGCGGTGCGTTCCTTTGCCGGATTCAACAAGTTGAACACTGCCGGTGGAGAGATCGTCGTGGGGTTCGCGAACTCACTGCTTTTCGATTTTTGGGGAACCGATTCCAACGTCCTGACCTCGGCCATCGATTTCAGTTTGATTCAGCCGTTACTGCGATTCGGTGGTCGCGCGCGAGTGATGGAACGATTAACGCAGAGCGAACGAACCCTACTCGCCAACGTCCGGCAAATGGAGCAATACCGCCAAGGCTTTTACGTCAACATTGTCACTGGCCGCAACTCCGGCAGCGGCCCGAGCTTGAGTGACGTCGTTGGACAAAATGGACTCGGGCTGATCGCAGGATTCCCGAGCGGTCGTACTGGCGTTGCGGATGCAGGGGGATATTTGGGGCTGCTGCAAGACCAACAACAAATCCGCAACCAAACGACCAACATTGTGGCACTACGAGATAGTTTAGCGCAACTTGAAGCGGCGTTCGACGCGAATCGAATCAATAGCCGGTTGCAGGTCGACCAGGCGCGCCAAGCCTTGCTCAATGCCCAAAGTGGCTTGTTGTCATCCAAGTCTGCTTATCAATCGCGACTCGACAGTTTCAAGATGGAGATGGGGCTGCCGCCCGATCTGCCGCTTGAAATTCGCGACACCTTGCTCGACCGGTTTGTTTTGATTAGCCCCGAATTGACCGAATTGCAAGAGGAGCTTGCTGAAATCCTGCTGTTGATTCGCAAGGGCCGCACGAATCCTACCGATGCACTGATCGTCAACTCCGTCGAATCAGTTTCCGCATTCCAAGACCGAATCGCCCAGCGAGTGGCGTCAGCCGAGGAAGACGTTCAAGATCTCGACACGCGATTGCCCGAGCGACGCGAGCAGTTGCAAAAGGTCAAGCGAAAAATTGAAGAACTCGGAGCCGATGTCGATCCTCGCGTTTACGAAGAAACCTCTCTGATGCGCCGGATTGGGTTTCTGTTAGATCGTTTGCCCCACTTGAAGGACGAGATCGCGGAGGTGATCGATTCGATCGACGGCGGCATGGAGGAGATCGAGGAAGGAGAAGACGGCGAACTATCGCCGATGAAGCGTCGCTGGAAGAAACTCAACAAGTACGCAACGAAGCTGTCGGATTTGCTACTGGAGCTCTCTCTGCTTCAGGCTGAGGTCCGCTTGCAAGGCATTACGTTGATGGACTTGGAACTCGATCCCATCGAGGCCATCGAGGTGGCTCGAGTCAACCGGCTTGATTGGATGAATGCTCGTGCCAACTTGGTCGATAGCTGGCGAAACATTGAGTTCATTGCGAATGAACTCAAGAGTGACCTCGACATCGTGGTCACGGGCCAATTAGGAACTCGCTCGGGCAACATCGTCGATTTCCGAAAAGACAACAGTCGGATTCGCTTTGGGGCACAGTTCGATACTCCCACCGCCCGATTGGTGGAAAGAAATCGCTACCGCGAGGCACTCATCGATTACCAAGAATCGCGGCGTGCGTACATGTTGTTCGAAGATCGGGTGAAACAAAGCTTGCGAAACACGCTTCGCATCGTCACGCTCAATCAGATCAACTTGGAAGTGCGTCGTGTCGCGGTTCAGGTCGCAATTGCCCAGGTGGACATCGCGCGATTGAAGTTGAATCCCCCCCTACGACCCGGACAAGCCAATCAGGGTGCCTCCCCCACCGCCGCGCGTGACTTGGTCTCGGCACTCTCCGACCTACTCGACGCTCAAAACGATTTCCTCAATGTATGGGTCAGCTACGAAGTGATGCGGATCCTGGTCGATTTCGAGATGGGGACGATGCAACTGGACCCGACTGGGATTTGGCTTGATCCTGGCCCGATCGAAGGGTCACCCTACTCCAGCCCCCAAAGCGATGAGAACTTACTTGAACCCGCGTTTCTCGAATCGGTGCAAACGGAAGCCGCGACACTTCACGTGGCCAAGCTGCCATTTTCGATGCTGCTTTCGCAACCCAACGAATCGGTCACCGTTTACGAGGTGAACCATCGCGACCGTACCGACTAAAGCGTCTGGCGCCGCTGTCTGAATTAGCTGGGCTTCGTGGCTTTTTTCTCTGATGCGGTGCGGTAATCGACGACATCCCAAACCAACCCCGTGGCCCTTAGAAATCGAATGGCTTGCCAAGTGATGTCGAATTCCCACCACTTGTGCCCATGCTTGGCCATGCGTGGGTATGCGTGATGATTGTTGTGCCATCCTTCGCCATAGGCCACGATTGCAACCAACCAATTGTTCCGGCTGTCGTCGGTCGTTTCATAATTCTTGTAGCCCCACAAGTGCGATGCACTGTTGACCATCCACGTTGCGTGCAGAACGGCGACCAAGCGGACGAACATCCCCCAAACCAGCAACGAGGTGCCCAACGTGAGGCCGCCGAACCCATAGCCGACTGCGAACAGCGCAACACCGGTGGCAAGGTGCAGGGGCAAAAACAACACGTCGAGGATTCGCATGCCGCGTTGTTTGTACAGGTCGGGAACCCAACGCTGCAGGTACGCTTTTCGGTCGCCATCGTGCGTGTGAAACGCGAGCCAAAAAACATGCGACCACCATCCACCATCGTGCGGTGAGTGCGGGTCGCCTTCTTGGTCGCTATGGGCATGGTGTTTGCGGTGGTCTGCTACCCAATCCAGCGGCGAACCTTCGCCCGCCAACGTCCCGACCGTAGCAAACAGGTAGCGAACCCACGGATAGGTCTTCATCCCGCTGTGGGTCAACAAACGGTGGTACCCCAAACAGATCCCAAGGCTGCCGGTGATCCAATGCAAAAGCAGCGCGACGCCCAACCCCGCCCAGGTGAACGTGAACGGAGCGGCCAAAACGACCACATGAGCAATCGCCAGCCAGCCGATGGCCCAGACGCTGACGTTGTCCCAGCGACGACGGTCGGCAGCCGTTGGATTCGAAAAAGCGGTCGGTTTCGGTTTCGACGGGAGCACCGTCGCCGAGTGAGGCGAGGAGGTCTCGCGGGAGCGACGAGTTTTTTGTGGGGGTGGCTGGATGACCGAAGCCATGGCAAGTTCCTAGTGGATTTCCGTGAGCGACAGCATACGCTGCGATTCGCAACGCGATTTGCACGAACGACTTGGATTCTAGCGATTTGTAATCCCCGTTCTGTCACCGATTTGCCCACGAAGTGTAACGGTGATGTAAAATATTCCGATTCCTCCGACGCATTTCCTCTTCCATCCCCCCGGCCTCTATTGGAGAGCGACAGTTGATATCCCGGTTGTCCTTTCCATTCTCGCCGCCGCCTGATCCGATCCCGCGGATGCAATTGTCACAAATCCGCCAATCGGTTGCCGATCGGCTACGGGTCGAACTGAGGGAGACCCAAGTCACCGTCGCTAACCATTTGCTCGGCCGTGGCATTGTTGAAATGGAAACGGGCGAAGGCAAAACCTTGGCCATTGCCGTGGCCGCGATCGCGATGGCCAGCAACGGGCGAACGGTCAATATCGCTACGGCCAACGACTACTTGGCTCGCCGCGATGCCGACTGGATGCATCCGATCTATGACGATCTCGGTATCACCGTCGACGCGGTGTCGGCCTCTTGCAGCATGGTTGCGAAACAATCGGCTTACGCGGCCTCCGTCACGTACGGCACGCTCCGACAATTCGGATTCGATTACCTGCAGCAAGAAATGGCCGATCGAGAGGCAAGGCGACGCCACGCTGCTGCCCCACCGCGGCAATCTCCGCGGATGGACGTTCTGATCGTTGATGAGGCCGACAACGTCCTGATTGACGAAGCGCGAACGCCGCTGATCGTTACTTCGTCCACCGGACCCATCGACTCGGCTGATCGATCCGCTTACCTGTGGGCAGCGCAAATTGCCAGATCGCTATCAACTTCCTGCGACTACGTGGTCCCTACTGATACAAATGCAGTTGCCTTGACCCCGCTTGGCTACTCGAAGCTGTCCCGTTCACCGATGCCCGCAGACATGAATTCGATGACGACGACGGCGATCGTCCATTTCGTTGAACGTGCGATCGAATCGATCCATCGGTTGCGTCGTGACCAGCACTATATTCTGCTCGACAATCGCGTCTTCTTGGTGGATGAATTCACCGGGCGCACGCAACCAGACCGCTCCTTCGCCGACGGCATGCAGCAAGCCATCGAAGCCCGCGAAGGTGTCAACATCACCTGTCCCTCACAACCGGTCGCGCGCATCACCCTTCAAGAGCTAGTCACGCGTTTCAAGCATTTGTCGGGAACCACCGGGACGGCATGGGAAGATCGCCGTGAACTGGCACAGGTCTATGGACTTCCGCTGGAACGTGTCGCTCCCCATCGCCCCTCGCGACGCACCGTGTTGCCAACCACGGTTTGTGTTTCGGAAGAGGATAAGTTTGAGCGAATCGTTGACGAGGTTGAATCGATGGTCGCAGGTCGCCGAGCGGTGCTGCTCGGAACACGGACCATCGAAAAGTCAGAAACGCTTAGCCGCTTGCTGCACTCACGCAGCCTCCCTCACGTCGTGCTCAATGCACGACACCGCCGCCACGAAGCCGAACTCATTGCTGCTGCGGGAACCGAGGGGCGAGTCACCGTGGCAACCAACATGGCTGGTCGAGGTACCGACATCCAAGTTTCGGACAGGGTGAGGCAATCCGGTGGACTGCATGTGATCGTCAGCGAACTGCATCCGGCAGCGAGGATTGATCGTCAACTTGCTGGCCGCTGCGCGCGACAAGGGGACCCGGGCAGCGTCCGAACGTTTGTCAGCCCCGATGACGAAGTCGTCGAAATGGCTTTCGGCCCCGACAAAGCAAATCGAATTCGGGCTTCAAGAAAGAACCTTGGCTGGATCGTTCGTCGGGCTCAGAGCATCGTGTCGCGGCAGCACCGTCGCGGACGAATCCAATTGACGCAACAGGGTCAGTCCATCGGCGCGGCGATGCGTCAACTGGGCCTCGATCCGAATCTCGACCCGCTGGCGCCGTAACCTTCGCCCGTCGGCTGAAGTCCCATTGGCGGAGCCTGCCGCGGCGGTCCTACGGTAAGAACGCTTTCGCCTCTCGGCTGGTTCGACGCTGTTGATAAAAGGCAACATCTGTAGCGGCAAATAAACAGACCAGGAAAAATGGTGAACTTGGTGGGTTCGCTCGGCATTAAATGTTCGCATTTTTCGAGGTTTCCACTACTTTTTCCTCAAGCGGTGCGTAACCTTAGAAGAGTAGCGAAGCACTCTGCGATATCGGTTCGCGTGCGAGTTGACCGGCGGCTGGAAAGGGATCCGGCTCGTTCCAAGGTTCTGTGGATGGCAAGAAAAATGAATCGAAGACACATAATACGACTCAGTCTTTATGGCGGATTTGCGGCTGTGGCGGTTGCGACCCCATCGATAGACGTCAAGGCCCAAGATGCCTGCTGCTTTGAGCAAGCGTATCGCTTGCAGTGTGAAACGGTGATGGAGCCGCAAACCGTCCAACGCTTGAAATTGACCTATGAAACGCAATACGTCGAGGAAGAAGAGACCGTTTATCGCCCTGTGCTAAAAACGCGAACCGAAGAAAAAGAGTACAAGGTGGCCAAACCGGTCGTCGAGACCTCGTACCGTGAAGAACGTTACACCGTTTGGAAGCCGGTCGTCGAAACCTCGTACCGCGACGAAACGGTCACGCAGACGCGGATGGTGACGGAAACCGCCGAACGTGAAGAACAATACACGACTTACAAGCCAGTCGTCGAAACCCAATACCGCCAACAACAGTATCAGGTTCAGCGCCCGGTCGTCGAAACCGAGTATCGCCAACAGCAGTATGCGGTTCAACGCCCGGTCGTAGAAACTCAGTACCAGACGCAGCAGTACACGACGATGCGTCCCGTGACAACGTACCAAAATCAAACCGTCGACACGGGCGGCTATGTTGCGCAACAAGTCGTCACACCAGGGCAACTGCAATACCAGACGCAATACGTGCCCAATGCCTACGCGGTGCCCGGTCCGTTTGGGCTTTTCGCCCGCGTCCGAGGTGCCTACGCGGTGACACCCCAAATGACGCCGCCGACGGTGCAAACGCAAATGGCCTATCGTCCGAATTATGTTCAGCAGCAGATTGCACAGACTTCGTATGTCCCTCAAGTCCAACAGGTGCAAGTGCCGGTTCAGGTTCAGAAGATGCAGACCGAGATGGTCACACAGAACGTGCCTGTGCAAGTACAGCGGATGCAGACCGAAACGATGACACAAAACGTGCCCGTTCAAACGACACGGATGGTTCCAACGACCGAAGTGCGTAAGGTGCCGTATGTCGTCCAACGTCCGGTAACCGAAACGTTGACTCGCAAGGTCCCCGTGACTCAGCAGCGCTGGGTGACCGAAGAACAAGTTCGCAAAGTGCCCGTACAAACGACACGGACCGTTTACGAGACACGCCGAGAACCGGTTCAAGTCTCGTACTACGAACAAGAGGCGGTGACGCGAAAAGTAAGCCGGCCCGTGACACGCCAAAAGTACGTGACGGTCAACGAAACGGTGATGGTCCCACGTCAAGTGGTTCAAAAGGTTCCCCTCTCCTACTACGATCCGTTCAGCCCCGCAATCATCGGTGGTTTCTCATCGTTTTCCGTTTCACCGAGTGCGTCGGATGTCATCATGAGTTCGCCGACCGTTTCTCAACCGATCGACAACAACGGTTATTCCGTGCTGATGCCGCCGGCAACCTTCAACGAAGAACCCCAATCACGGGTCCAATCTTTCGAGAGTACGCCCACAGAAGAGTCGTCCGACCTCGATGAGGAAACCAACGCGGCCCCCTCCGTGGCGCCCGAAGACGAAGAGCCACTGCCCGCACCGGTATTGGAGGGTCCCAATACGAACGCCACCGAAGCGGGTTGGCGAATCAGGTTCAATCCCTCTTTCGCCCGCGAAATCTAGAGTCTGAGGTCAGGCCAGATCCACTCGCGAACCCGAGTCACATCGTCTGCGAACAAACTCAACGCCGATTCCAATTCCTCGGTGCTCGCGGTCTTGGTGGCAAGATGCGTTACCGGCCGACGATTCGGGCCAACCGTTCCTTGAGCGCGTGAGAAAAGGTATCCATCGCTTCAGCACTGGGGACCAGCATGCGGGGGGAGAAGTCTTGAGGAGCCGACGATTCGTAGCCGCATGGTAGCGGGATAAAGAAATCGATCCCCTCCGCTTCCGCCAACCGGATCGCCCGGTGCATGTGAAAGGCACTGGTCACCAAGCCAATCTCGCCGGTGACCGGAAAGGCCTTGGGTGGGGAAGCAAAAAAAGCAGCCAAGTTCTTCATTTCTTGAGACGTATTGTCCCCAGGAACCTCGAAGATCTTGTCCTCGGGAATGCCGATCGATTCAAACAGCACGCGACCGACCTCCGAAGGCCCCATCTTGGCGACCGGCGACGTCCCGGTACAAATCACACTTTGGGCTTTACCGGCAGCCCATAGTTGGGCGGTCAGCCAGTTTCGCTGACCGGCATCACGGAGCTCAGGAACGTCATCGTAGGCCAATCCCGCGGAGCCTCCGAGCATGACGACTGCCCGAAGTGGCTCGGCTGCCGGTTGCAGTGTCTTTCGCGGCATTTCGACTGAATGGATGAACTTGTCTGCTATCCAGCCATTGCCGCTTACTGAAACCAACAGGAAAATCCCCACCATGGCGGCCGAGGCCCAGCGACGCCCCGCGCGGAAAAAGACAAGACTCGCGACAAGCGAAAACGTCCAAATCAGTCCAACGGGCATCACCAAATCGGTCGCACAGCCAGCGGCCATCGCCGCACCGGAGTAGAACCATGTGCCCACCGCAAAAAGGCCGTTCATGATTCCGCCAGCAGCCAGACCCGTAACAGCGGCTCGAAGTGGAGTCGCACGCGAAACGAATTCAGTCGCTGAGTCGGACATGATCATGAAGAGAAGTGGGGGAGAGAATTGGGGGGAAGACGAGTTTCAAGTGACCCAGTACCGATGTTCCGGTTCCGTTTTCGTAAAATGGGCCGACACCAAGTCGAGGGGCATCACGACCGCAAACCAAGCGAGCGATCGCTCGGATGACGCTGCCTCGATGGCGTAGGTCGCTGGAATCGCGTCGTGACCCCATCCTTTTCGTCGACAAGGGATTTCGTCGACAAGGGATGCAGAAGTCCCGTTTATAGCTCGATTCGCCAAAAAAGCGATGCTCGATACAATAGCCCCGTAGAAAATCCTAGTCGCGGGTTCTAAAACTGTGGATACCCGAGTGGGGCACCTTTTCAAAATTCTGGAACTCATTGCTTTTATTGGAGTTAGCCAATGCGTTGGCGTGGACGTCGTCAGAGTGAAAATGTTGAAGATCGTCGCGGTGTTGGCGGTCCAGTCGCGGTCGGTGGTGGAATTGGTCTGATGATCATGGCGCTGTTGGTCGCGTTCATGGGAGGCGACCCGAGACAGGTGATGCAGCAGGCTCAACAGGGCGCTCCGGCGGCCCAGGGTCCCGGTGGCGAAGCCGAACTGAGCCCCGAAGAGGTTGAAGCGGGCGAGTTTGCGAAAACGATCCTTGCAGATACCGAAGACGTTTGGACCGAGTTGTTCCGACAAGCAGGGCGGCGATACGAAAAGCCCAGCATGGTGCTGTTCAGCGGGCAGGTTCAATCGGCATGTGGAATGGCCAGTGCGGCATCCGGCCCCTTCTACTGTCCTGCGGACAAGAAGCTGTACTTGGACACCTCGTTCTTCAATCAATTGTCACAGCAGCTTGGCGCGCCGGGAGATTTCGCTCAAGCCTACGTGATCGCCCACGAAGTAGGACATCATGTCCAAAACCTACTCGGCTATACCGACCAAGTCGAACAGGTCCGAAGAACGCAAAGTGAAACGCAAGCAAATCTGGCATCCGTCCGACTCGAGCTACAAGCCGATTTCTTTGCCGGCGTGATGCTGCATCACGCCCAGAGGTCTAAAGACATCCTGGAACCTGGCGATATCGAAGAAGGACTGCGTGCTGCATCCGCCATCGGAGACGATCGTTTGCAACGTCAAAGCCGCGGCTATGTCGTCCCCGAATCCTTCACTCACGGAACGAGCGAACAACGATTGCGTTGGTTCATGAAGGGGTTGGAGACGGGCGATCTGAGCCAAGGGGACACTTTCAACGCGGATCAGTTGTAAACGATGTCATCCGAGACCGAACTCAGCGAGCGGTTGGTCGAACTCGAGATCCATATTGCCCATGTGCAGCGAGTATGTGACCAATTAAATGAGGTGGTGACCGAACAAGCCATGCGGCAAGATCGGATGCAGAATGCGATCAAGCAACTCACCGAGAAGATGAAGGAAATGAAATCGGTGGAAGAGCCGGCTGAAGATCCGTTAGACGAGAAACCGCCTCATTATTGATGCGAGCCTGTTCCTGGTTCCCCCTGCTCTGAGCATGTGTTCAAAACTCTTCATTTGGCAGAGTGAAGTGGGGAGGTTCGCACTTCCAAATCCCCTCTGAATCCGTGATGCGAAGATTGATGCGCTATAACCCTCGATTGTTTTTCGTTGCCTGCTCATGGCTGGTGCCCCTGCTTGGTTCCACCACGTTCGCACAGCAGACGCCCGCCCCGGTGTCGGCCGATGCCAAGGCCGTGTTGACGGTGGATCGAATCTATGAAGACCATGATTTCGACGCCAAGAGCTACTCGGCTCGCTGGTTAGATCGCGACGGCCCCTCGACGGCGATGACCACGCTTGAACCTTCGGATGCCTATTCGAACGCCAAACAAATTGTCCGGCACGACGCCCAGACTGGCGAAACATCAACGATGGTGTCTGCAAGCGAACTGGTTCCCCCGGGCGAATCCGAACCGCTTTCGATCGACGACTATGCTTGGTCGACCGATCAGAACCGCTTGCTTGTCTTCACCAACACCAAGCGGGTTTGGCGAACCAACACGCGAGGCGATTACTGGCTGCTCGATCGATCGAGTCGCCAATTGCGAAAACTTGGCGGCGATGGACCCGCTTCCTCCATGATGTTCGCGAAACTGTCACCCAATGGCAACAAAGTTGCTTTTGTCCGCAATCGAAATTTGTTCGTCGAAGACCTCGTCGACCATTCGATCTCGCAACTGACCTATTCCGATTCCGATACGGTGATCAACGGGACGACCGATTGGGTCTACGAAGAAGAATTCCGCTTGCGAGACGCATTTCGCTGGAACGGCGACGGAACCAAGATCGCCTACTGGCAGATTGACACCGCAGGAGTCGAGAAGTTTCCTCTCATCAACAATACCGACTCCCTCTATCCTAAGGTCACGTGGTTTGCTTACCCCAAAGCGGGAACGCGAAATCCCATTTGTCGTATCGGCGTCGTCGATCTCGAATCGAAAGCAACCTCTTGGATCGAATTGCCTGGCGATCGTCGCGATCATTATGTCCCCTGGATCGACTGGGTCCCCAACACGTCCGATACCGGTGGCGCGTCAAAACAACTGCTGATTCAGCAACTCAATCGATTGCAGAACACGAACACTCTCTTTTTGGCAGATGTCGACAAGGGGACCGTCAACGTATTGCTAACAGAAACCGATGACGCTTGGGTGGACGTTCACGACGAGTTGTTTTGGATGGACGAGGGGAAGCGTTTTACATGGATCAGTGACCGTACGGGATGGCGGCGAGCCTATTGCGTCGATGTTGAAACCGGGGTCGCCGTCGAGGCAACACCAGGCGATTTTGATGTGGTCGAGTTGTTGAAGGTCGACGAATCCCACCGGCAACTGTACTTCCTTGCTTCACCAGAGAACGCAACCGAACGGTATTTGTATCGCAGCGATTTTGCAGGTGAATCGACGGTTCGTATCACTCCGGGGGGTGCCACAGGCACGCATGCCTATGCCATCTCGCCGAATGCCAAGTTTGCGATACACACTCATAGTTCACTCGCAGTCCCACCCGTGGTCGAACTGGTTTCCTTGCCGGAACACAAGACGATTCGCGTCTATGAGACCAACGAGGAATTGGTGAACAAGTTGGCCGAGCTACAGCGAGTTGAGACGGAGTTTTTCCGCGTCACACTTGACGATGGGGTGACCCTTGACGGATCGTGCATCAAACCGCCTGGTTTTGATCCTACAACCCAATACCCTTTGCTGGTTTATGTCTACGGCGAACCCGCTGGCACGACGGTGACCAATAAATGGGGGGGGAGCACTTATTTATGGCACCGCATGTTGGCCGAACGCGGCCTCGTCGTGATGAGTTTTGACAACCGTGGAACCAATGTGCCACGTGGTCGGGAGTTTCGGAAATGCGTGTACCGAAAAATCGGCACCCTGGGACCGGCAGATCAAGCCGATGCGCTTCGCAACGTCTTGGAACAGCGTCCCTACTTGGATGAAAAGCGGGTCGGAATTTGGGGGTGGAGCGGTGGAGGATCCTCGACCCTTCACGCGATGTTCAAGTTTCCTGAGCTGTATGCGACCGGCATCTCGGTCGCGCCCGTTCCGAACCAACGCTACTATGACACCATCTATCAAGAACGATACATGGGATTGCCGCAATCGAACGTCGAAGGGTACCGCAAGGGTTCGCCGATCAGTTTCGCATCACAGTTGGCAGGCAATTTGCTGATTATTCATGGCACGGGGGATGACAATTGCCACTACCAAACCGTTGAAATGCTATTCGATGAGCTGATCGCTAACGACAAGCCGTTTTCGATGATGGCGTACCCGAATCGATCCCATTCCATTAGCGAGCGAAAGAACACGACCCGCCATTTGCGCAAGCTGATGACGAATTACTTGGAGGAGCACTTGCTCGGGACGGCTCGATAGCCGCCTCTTTAACTCGTTGCGATCTCGACATCCATTGCTGCGAATCAGCAGCGAACCGCGACACAAACCGAGCCACCGCCGAGATCGGTCCAACCTAACCCGAGCGGCAGCACGCTTGGAGGGTGATCGCAGCGCACTACGCCAAGGCTTCTTCGGTTGCCGCTTCAACAAGATCGAGCGCAAAGGCGGCATCGGTTTCGACGGTTTCGCGACGGCTCAGCCCTTGGCCGCTACGATGATCCGTTGCGGATCGGAAAGCAAACGGGCTGGAATCTGCGGTACTGTTGCCGAAACTGATCCCCAAGGCGCGAGCCGCCTGCACTGCGGAACTATTAGGATCCACTTGACGCAGTTGATTCACGGCCTCGGTGATCGGAACGCTCATGATGTCTGGTGGTTGATAGCAGACCATTTCACCAAGTTTACCTTCAACGATCAATCGCACGGCATGGGCACCGTACTGAGTCGCGAGAACTCGGTCAAATGTTGTCGGTGCACCGCCCCGTTGGAGATGACCGAGGACACAGACACGGGTTTCGCGTTGAAGCCTCCGCTCAATTTCTTCGGCCACGATTTGCCCAATCCCACCAAGTTGGGCTTGCCGGCCGGATTGTTCTTTGCCCACGCCACGGCCATCCGGCAAGGCAGCACCTTCCGCGACGACCACTAACGTAAACTGCTTGCCTTGGCTTTCCCGTGAAAGCACCTTGTGGCAGACGTTTTCCCAGGTCCAAGGGATCTCCGGCAGCAAGATCACGTCTCCGCCCCCTGCGATTCCCGCATGCAGGGCGATCCAGCCGGCATGACGTCCCATCACTTCCAAGACCATGATTCGGCCGTGACTTGCCGCCGTCGTATGCAGTCGGTCGAGCGCGTTGGTCGCGCACTCGATCGCACTATCAAAACCAAAGGTGAATGCCGTGGATGACAGATCATTGTCGATGGTTTTTGGAACGCCCACCACTGGAATTCCATACTCGTGGAATTGTTGTGCGATCGCCAGTGACCCGTCGCCTCCGACACAGACCAACCCCTCAATCCCCAGTTGCTCAACAGTCGTTTTCACGCCTGCGAGCAATTCAGGATCAATCTCGACTCGATCCGACACGCCTACGGTCGCTGCGAATCGTCCCTTGTTGGTCGACCCCAGGATCGTGCCGCCTTGGTTCAAGATCCCGGTGGTATTTTTGGGTGTCAACGTTTTATAACGGACCGGATCATGCAAGCCTTCGTACCCCTGCAAAAAACCGACACAATCATAACCGAGTTGGTTTGACGATTTGACAACACCGCGAATCACCGCGTTGAGCCCTGGGCAATCGCCCCCGCTCGTCAAGACACCAATGCATTTTTTGGATATGGATCTCATTCTTCCTTCTTCCCCTCGGTGCGACCGATTGACGCAAAAATGTTGAAGCGTGGGCCTCGCGCCACGTGTTTATCGATAGCATAGGTCGCAGATAGCGTGCGCAGTCCCAATCGATCGCGCTGCCAATTCCAAGGGGGCCGCAAAATACGAACAACCGTAACCACCCGCGAATTGATTCGGTTACACTGTCACGCTGCGAGTCCGATATTGTTTTTGCGGACCGCCACAGAAACAGATCGCTTTTTCCCTTTTCAAATCGCTACAAGCAATGTCTGTTCCAACTCCCGTTGCCGTTCCCGCTCATCCGGACGTGCTATTGGCAAAAATTGATTTGGTGCGTCAATCGCTCCAGGGAATCATTCTTGGAAAAAGCGATGTCATCGATGCAGTGTTGACCGCACTGTTGGCCGAGGGTTCGGTGTTGTTGGAGGACGTACCGGGTGTGGGAAAGACAACGCTTGCAAAATCGCTCGCCCGCCTGATCCACTTGGAATTCCAGCGAATTCAGTGCACGCCTGATTTGTTGCCAGCAGACATCTTGGGTAGCAGTGTCTTTCGGCCCTCTTCGGGAACGTTCGAGTTCCGCTCGGGACCGATTTTTAGTAACTTGCTCATCGCCGATGAGATCAACCGCGCGTCCCCTCGGACTCAAAGCGCCTTGCTCGAAGCAATGGCTGAATCGCAAGTGACCATTGATGGCACCCGATACCCGCTGAAACGGCCGTTCATTGTACTGGCCACCCAAAATCCGACCGGTTTCGAAGGCACGTTTTTATTGCCGGAATCGCAACTCGACCGCTTCTTGATGCGGTTGTCGATGGATTACCCGGACACGGAAAGTGAAATCGACTTGTTGCTTGAGCAGGCTTCCCATGATCCCGCACAGGGTCTCCAGCCGGTGATGTCGCAAGACGAATTGCTTGCGCTTCAATCGTTTGTTCGGCATGTCAAAGTGGACCGCAAAGCCGCGGCGTACATTGTCGCGATCGCATCGGCAACACGAACCGATACGCGACTTCGCGTCGGGTGCAGTCCGCGCGGATCGAAGATGCTGCTCCGCGCCGCTCAGGCACGAGCGGTGCTAATGGGACGCGACTTTGTGCTTCCCGATGACATCCAACTTCTTGCACCCGCGGTGTTGTCGCATCGCGTTTCACCCCGAAACGCTCTGGCCTCTTCATCAGAAACCACTCAAACGATTCATGAGCTTGTCCGAACGATCGAGGTGCCGGCATGACTCCCAAGCTTGGGCGATGGCTGGGAATCTCGTTGCGGCAGCTGATCGCCCTCTTGATGTTTCCTGTGCGTGTGATGCTTGCCATTCGGCGTTCGGCAACCGCGGCATCGGTCACACTGCTGTTGGTCGGGATTTTATCCCTCAACATCTTATGGGGATATCCTTGGATTGGTCTGTTTGCCGCCTGTGTGTCCACAATGACGATCGGATGGGGTGTGAATTGGTGGATGTCACCGCGGCTGAAGATTGGTTTCAGCTTGCCCCCTTGTGTCGAAGCGGGCCAAGTCTTTTCCGTTCGGATCCACCTCCGAAATCGTCGCTCCTTGCCGGCGTTACAGTTGACCTCGGGCTTTGTTGCTAGCGAGACTCGATCGCTGTTTCGGCAACGTCGGTTGTTTCGCAAATCGAGATTCGGTGTTCACAACCGCTACGAAAGTTTTGAATTGCAATCCGATAACGTATCGGTACCGGTCATCGGGCCACACGAACTGGTTTCGATTGAGGCGTCGCTCCGATTTTCTGATCGTGGCGTTCAGAGATTGCCACGCGTCCGAGTCCGCTCGTTGTTCCCCTTTTGCTTGTTCAAATCTTCGGCGATTTTTCCTAGCGGTGCGACGATCGCAGTTTCGCCGCGATTGTTGAGTGAGTCCGATGACGCGGTCGCGAGCGGACAATTGTCGGAACTATCTCGGTGGGCGAGACGATTTAAGGCAAGTGAAGCCTATGACTACGCAGGCAGCCGCGAATACGAGGTCGGAATGCCCGTTCGCCGTTGGGATTTTGCCTCTTGGGCGCGACTGGGCCGTCCAATCGTGCGCGAATTCCATTCGCCGGGTGTCCGTACGGCCATCCTGTTCGTCGACACCGCTCCGAGCGACGCGGCGAAAGGGACACAACGGGACGAGGGGGTCGAACGTGTCTTGTCGTTTGCCGCAACCGCCGTTACCGAACTTCGCCAGCGTGCAATTCAAGTGCAAATGATGATCACGGGAGAGGAGGTACTATCGAATCGTACTCGATCATCCCATCATGCCAGCGACTTGCAAGACTTACTGATCCGTTTGGCGAAGGCGAAATATACGATGCGTTCGGAATCCGACAAGCTTTATCGAGATTTGATGCAAGCGATGCCGAATCAAGCTCTACTGGTGCTGACTTCAAGACAAGATTTTGCACCCGAACTGCAATCGGCCAGCTGCAAGTTTTTTCGCGTCGACATGCCGCATGCTGATCCCGCCCCCTCAACGGCCCGCGTTCGAAACAACGCGTCTCGACGTGAAGCCCCTGTTTGAGGCGAGATGATGCCCGAGATTCGTTTCGCCGGTCAATTGCGACCGAGTCAAAAAGAGGTGGTCGAAGTCGCAAGCCGGCAACTCAATGCGGGCCAAAGACGACTGCATATCGTTGCGCCGCCTGGAAGCGGCAAGACCGTGATCGGATTGTACATTTGGGCCGAATTGGTGGGTACACCCGCCCTGGTCTTGTCGCCCAACTCCGCGATCCAGGCTCAATGGGTCACTCGCACCGATCTGTTCAAGCACCGCAGCGTTGACGACTTGCAGTCGCTGATCAGCACATCGGCCGATTTTCCCGGAAGGTTGACATCGTTGACGTACCAATCGGTGACGATGCCCGCTCGGTCCACCGAGTGGGACCAGCAACGGGCAATTGATCTGTGGACGCAGACCTTGCTGGAAAAAGACCAAGCCCAAGATGCAACCGAAGCGGAAGTGTGGATCGATGACCTGCGACGGCACAATCCCGAGTATTTCAACGAGCGATTGTCAGGCTACCGAAAGCGAATTCGCGATGACGATGCGATCGGAGGACTGGCCATGTCGTTGCTCCATCGATCGTGTATCGACACATTGGTCCGGCTGCGCGAGACCGGGGTGGGACTGCTCATCTTGGATGAGTGCCATCATTTGATGGGTCATTGGGGACGGGTTTTGTCCGAGGCGAGCGAATACCTCGGTGACCCCATCATCGTTGGCTTAACGGCGACGCCACCCGATCGATCCAATCGAAAGCAGGAGGACATCAAGCGATACGATCGTTTCTTTGGACCGATTGACTATGACGTTCCGGTGCCAGCGGTCGTGAAGGACGGTTTTCTGGCCCCGTACCAAGATCTCGCCTACTTCGTTCGTCCCACCGAAAAGGAATTGGATTTTATTGCAGGTGTGGACAACCAATTCGCCTCCCTGCTGGACCAGCTTTGCAGTCCCCCGTTGGGCGAGTCACCCAGCTCGCGAGAATCGCTGATCGATTGGCTGGTCCGTGTGCTCCGAGACAAACAGTTGCCCGTCGGACAAGCTGCGGATTGGCGATCGTTTTATGTGCGGGATCGTGAGTTTGCAGAATCGGCCGTCGCGTTTCTACAGTCCCGTTCCATTGAGATCCCGGCGGACGTCCCACCTCCATTGCAAGTCGAATCGGTCAGCATGGATCAATGGGGCACGCTGATCGATCGCTACACGCGTCACTACCTTAGACGATCGCCCCATCCCGAGGATCACCGAATGGCTGAGGTCGCGGTGGATCGACTAAGGATGCTTGGAGTTCAGATCACCGAAACCGGCATTCGTGCTTGTGCATCCCCGGTATCGCGCGTCATCGCGTACACGCGTAGCAAGTCTGCTGCCGTTGCGAAGCTGCTTCGCCGTGAAATGGAGATCCTTGGCGACGAGACGCGAGCCGTCGTGATCGCGGACTACGAAAAATCGTCGGCGATCTCAGCGGATGTGGCTGACGTGCTCGACGCAGAAGCGG
Organism: Novipirellula artificiosorum; assembly: GCF_007860135.1. Lineage (NCBI taxonomy): Bacteria > Pseudomonadati > Planctomycetota > Planctomycetia > Pirellulales > Pirellulaceae > Novipirellula > Novipirellula artificiosorum. The sequence continues at coordinate 1,220,245 of NZ_SJPV01000001.1, read as the reverse complement.
GCGGCGCGGTTGCTGCGTTCCGAACCCTTGTCGATGACATGCAAACCAATGATCTTGACCCCGTGTTGATTACCGGATCGACCGTCTTGGTCGACGGCGACTTGGTTCACCGGATAATGCGTGACGCGGCCAGCTGGCTACAACGACGTTCGATCGAGGTCGAATTAAACGAAACGCGTCAAGGCAACTTCTACGAGATCAATGGCCGAGGCAGCGATTGGTGCCCGCGAGTCTACGTGGAAATGATCACTGAATTGTTTCAGCACGGCGTCACACGCTGCTTGGTGGGAACGCGCGGTTTACTTGGCGAGGGATGGGATGCGAATACGGTGAATGTTCTGATCGACCTATCCACGGTGACGACATCAATGACCGTCAAGCAATTGAGGGGTCGTTCCCTTCGATTGAATCCCAACGAACCGCGGAAGGTTGCGAACAATTGGGACATCGTATGCATCGCACCCGAACACACCAACGGTCTGGCGGATTACCACCGATTCATCAAGAAACACGAAACGATCTTTGGAATCTGTGACGACGGAGCCATTGAAAAAGGGGGCGGCCACGTTCATGCGGCCTTCACAACGCAGCGTCCTGAATGGGTCGACGGAAACGTGGACGAATTGAACCACGACATGATGGACCGCGCTGCTCGCCGGGACGAAATCTACAATCTGTGGCGGATCGGCAAACCCTACAATGCGGAACCCGTTCATGCGATCGAAGTAGCATCGCGTCGCCCAAATTTGACTCTTGGCTATCCGCCTTTTCAAGGCAGCCGCTCGGCATGGGATTTACAATCGATTGTTTTGGCGATCAGTCGTTCCGTGCTATTGGCGCTTCGTGAAAACCAAATGATTGGATCCGAGTCGATCCTCCGTGTTGCGATCCGCGACGGAGGCTACGTGCGTGTGTTCTTGGAACGGGCAATACCATCCGATGCCAAGATCTTCGCCACCGCGGTACGCGAAACGCTCTGCCCGATTGATCAACCCCGATACCTGATTCCTCGCAGCGTTGACATTCCGGTCGATACGATGGTTCGCAGATGGCTCCCAAACTTCATCAGCCGATTCTTTGAACGCCGGATTCGCAAAACGGCGATGCTGCACGCCGTGCCTTCCTGCCTGGCGACTCGACGCGAGTTGGTTGCGGTGTTTCAGCGGCACTGGAATGCAAACGTCAGCCCCGGTGAAGCCGTCTTCGTCAAAAATGAGAAAGGGGAGCAAATGCTCGCGACTGCCATCCGTGACGACCTGACTCCCACGACCCTGGTCCATGAAAAGGAGTTGTTTTTCTAGGTTTTCTTGCCGCGGGGACGCTTTTTTTTAGAGAAATGTCACGAACGTTTGTCATCCTTCGTTTATCCGGCCATAATGCGTTAACATCACTCGGCCGGTGGGGCTTGTAATCCCTCTTCTCTGCACACAGGTGTCTGTTTTGCGTTCGTTCTTTCTGCTGCTTGTTTGCCTTGTCTTTACCGCATGGATCCATCCGGCGTCGGGTCTAGCGCAGGCGCCTAGCCGACCGGTTAGCTCCGCTGCCGCGATTAGGATGGCGCCAGGTGTGAAACCGCCCGGTGCGATGCCGCCGGGTGCGATGCCGCCGGGTGCGAATCCGGGTCAGGCAGGAGCAGAAAACAAGGGCGACGAAGGCAAAGAAGAGACCAAGAAGCCGGAGGGGCCCGAACCGAAGGTCATTCGCCGAGACCAAAACGAAGACGAGGATGCGGACCCCGAGGAATTGCGGGCGACCGTCGGCGAAGATGGACGAGTTGCCTTTCAGTTTCGCAATCAACCCTGGGTTGGTCTGGTTCAATGGCTCGCAGAGATCTCGAACAAGCCGCTCGATTGGCTTGAACTGCCAGGCGACCGAGTGAACCTTTCGTCACCAGGACGATACACGGTAGCCGAAACACGCGATCTGTTTAATCGCTATTTATTGGCACGAGGCTACGTCATCTTGGAACTCGATGGTGGGTTGACCGTGGCGAAGACGGAATCGATCAACCCTGCGATTGTGCCGCGAGTGGATCCCGAGAGCCTCGATACGCTTTCGCCGCACACGTTTGTCCGAACATCGCTTGATGTCGCATGGCTGTCGGCTGAGAAACTGTCGGAGGAGCTGAAACCGATGATCAGTTCCAACGGTCGGTTGACCGCCTTGACAACCACCAACCGCATCGAGGTGATGGACGCGGCAATCAACGTGCAACAGATCGCGAATTTGTTGCTACAAGAACGTAGCATCGACAGTCGTGAAGCGCTTGCTCCAGAGTTCAAGCTACGGTACCTACCAGCGGAGGAAGCGAAAAAGATGCTCGAAGAGTTTTTAGGCGTCGAGAAAAAAAGTGCGGCGCCGATGACGCCTCAGCAGATGCAAATGATGCAGCAGATGCGGCAGCGAAGCGGTGGCGAGGCGCCGCCAACGCCCGAGAAAAAAACGGAAATCTCGATTGTCGCCAACACGCGTCAAAATTCCGTCATCATTCGGGCGCCGGAAGACCGTGTCATGATCGCGAGTGAGTTTATCAAACGAATTGACGTGCCGAGTCAGTCCGTTGCCTCCCTTTCGGACATCGAGAGCCGCATTCAAGTCTATCGGCTCGCCTCGCTCGATCCCGAGAAGTTGGTCGACATTGTGGGTGAGATGAACATCCTAGAGCCATCGACTCGTATCCGCGTCGACGAAGACAATAACGCCCTGATCGTGTCAGGCTCCCCAGCCGATCGTTTTATCATCCAGTCCCTGATCGAACGACTTGACGGCAGCGGACGCAGTTTCCAGGTGCTGCAACTGCGACGACTCGATGCAGGCGAAGTGACGGAGTCGATCGCTTTTCTGATGGGACAGAAGAACGAGGACGACAAGAACAGCCGGAACCAGCGTTACTCGTGGTACGGCTATGGCAACGAAGAGGAAGAGGAGGACAAGGATGAATTCCGTGTCGCTGCCAACAGCCGGTACCGACAGGTGTTGTTGTGGGCCAACCCGATGGAGATGGAGCAAGTTGAATCGTTGTTGATCAAATTGGGCGAGTTGCCTCCACCCGGTGGCAGCGACCGCACCATCCGGGTCATCGATGCCTCGGCGACTCCCGAAACGCTGGAGTATTTAAAACGATTGAAGAGGCAATGGAGCCAATTGGCCCCGAACCCATTAGAGCTGCCGGAGACGGAAGACTTCATCGATCCGAATCGTTCGCCGACGTCCGACGATTCCGATGCGACCGACACCGAAGAGGTCAACGAAGTCGCGAAGGAAGCTGATTTGGCGAACTCCGGTGCCCAACGGGGCTATCGGTTGACCGCGATGCAATCACCTGAATTGGCCCCAGAGCAACCGACGCCATCGGAGAACCCAACCGACGAAGCGCCGCCGATTCGATCGAGCCGTGATTTCGATCGCATGTTTGGCGATGTCAAAAAAGTGCCCAATGCAAATTCAGCGGCCGGCCCACCGGCTGCGGTTCGCATTGAGCTCGATCCCTCAGGCAACTTGGTCTTGAGCAGTAGTGATACCAAAGCACTCGATCGACTCGAGGATTTGATGTTGCAAATCTCGCCCCCGAAACGCCCCTACCATGTTTTCAAAATCAAACATGCGACGGCGTATTGGATGCGGCTGAACTTGGAAGAGTATTTCGAGGACGAGGACGAGAAAAAGGACTCCGCTTCGGATTCGTTCTATCGTTATTACTGGGATATCGACTCAGACACCAGCGACGATGGGCCGACGGGGCTGGGCAAAGGCAACAAGATGAGGTTCATTGACGATGCCGACACCAGCACGTTGGTGGTCACGGGAGCCACCTCCGACCAGCTTCGAACGATTGCCGATTTGATCGATCTTTGGGACACCGAAGAGCCGGCTAACAAGCGAAAATCTCGCTACACCAAGCTGGTGTCGATCCGTTTTGGCAAGGCCGATAAAATTGCCGAGACGGTGAAGGAGGCCTACCGAGACCTGCTCAGCAGCAATGACAAAACCTTTCAAGGCGGCGGCAAGCAGGGTGCGAGCGGAGGCCCAGGAAACGGGGCTCAGAAGAACCGCGACGGGGGCGGAAGCGGTTTTGTGGAAACCGAGGGAGGGCGTGATGGTGGCGGTGCCGATTTTTCATTCAAAGGTAAGCTGTCACTTGGAGTGGATAGCGTAGGAAACTCGCTATTGGTCAGCACCGAGGGAGAACCGCTACTTGAGTTGGTTTGCGAAATGATCGAGAAACTCGACGATGCGGCCCGTCCAAGCGGCGAAGTCCAAGTGGTCGAATTGCCCGCAGAGATTAGTGGTGAATCACTTCAGAATGCGCTGCGTGCGTTCGGCGTTGACGCAACCAGTGGTGAACAAACCAGTCCAAAGTCAACCGCGGACATGGGGCGAAACGCGAGGACGCGCGACGAAAAATAGGGCGGAAGTGACCGGCAAGTTGGCATCCAGTCTGGGACGCAGTTGGGGGTAGCCGAAAAACAGCACTTCCACCGGCAGGTGTGCCGGCGTCGACGGAATCAACCGGATGAGTTATTTTGATGCTTTCTTACGGTCACCTACCTTGTCCCCCTGTCGATCCGTTCCATGAATCGTTCGTTGTCGCATCGATGGGCGCAGTTCGTGACACGACGTTGGCGATGGGTGCTGTTGGCTTGGATCGTTGCGGTTGTTTTACTTCGCATCGCAGCGCCGTCATGGAAAGAGATCGCTTTTGACGGCGATTTCGAGTACCTGCCGGCGAAAATGACCAGTGTTGCCGGCACGCGTTTGCTGAACGATGCCTTTCCGGGCATCCAAAGTCGCAGCCAGATCGTCCTGGTGCTCGGCCGGGAAAAAGAAGAACTTCTCAAATCCGATGACATCATCGGACTCGACCTCCTAAGGCGACTGTACCATCAACTCGGAGTGGTGAGTTGGAAACGTGCGATTGACGCGGGCTATCAATCGGGGCCACCTGAGCAGCAAACGTCCGCAGGACCATGGATCAAGCTAGCGCGAGAAGCCTTCGATCAGTCGATTGAATTGGACGAACGGTACTACGAACGCATTGCCGATCAACTGACCGAGCGGCCACCGACGCTGACTCAACCTCGACTTGCGATTGCTTATTGGGATCGCGGCCGATTGCTCGAACGATGGGGTGATGCAGACGAAGCGGTCGAAGCTGATTTTGAAGCGGCGCTGATCTTGATTCCAGAGATTCCCAAGATGGTCGCGCCGATCGCCAAGCGAGACTTAGAGGCTTGGCAAAGCCTGCTTGACGTACTGGCCTGGGAAGATCCCGTTGTTGGAACGCGGTTACGGAAACCCGCTGCACGGTTAGCTGTCTTGCAATTGTCGAGTGAGTTGGCGGCAACGGGCAATATCCAAATCGTCGAAGCCCTCGAGGCACTGATCGCCGAGGTCACACACGACAGCATGCGTTACACCAAGCCGGGCTTGCAGCTGCTAATGACCGGTTCGGCAGCGATCGGTGGTGAAACCTTGATGGGAGCTCGCGATGCCATTCGCTATACCGAATGGATCACGGTTGGCATGATCTTGCTTATCTTGACGATCGTCTATCGGGCGCCCTTATTGGTTGCGATCCCCATGGCCTCGATCGGGTTCGCCGTCGTCGCCTCCATGAGTCTGGTGGCGATACTGACTCAGCTGTCGATGAAGGAGACGATCCCTCTGCTCGACATGCGGGTGTTTACGACCAGTCGGATCTTTATCGTCGTGCTTCTGTTTGGTGCAGGAACGGACTACTGCCTGTTCTTGATCGCGCGACTTCGCGAAGAAGCTTGTCAAAACGTTTGGCCGGTCGCATGTCGCAATGCAGTTTCGGGTGTGATGGGAGCCTTGATTGGCAGCGCCATGACAACCGTCTTGGGGTTGGGGATGCTGTGGATTGCCCAATTCGGAAAGTTTCATTACACCGGTCCCGTGATTGCGATTTGTTTGCTCGTGGGACTGCTCGTTTGCACAACATTGACTCCGGCGTTATTGACAGCATTCGGCCCGATCGTGTTTTGGCCAAATCGGATCAATCTGCGAAAGCAACCCAAGCGATCACTGCTGGGGCCATCGCCCAATCGATCCTTCGATTCCCATCATGGCGGGACGTGGGGGTGGATCGCCGTGCTGCTGACTCGATACCCTGCGACTGCGATCCTGTTCGGCGGGATGCTGCTGAGCGTTCCCGGGGTTTACGGATTTTTGAACGAGCGTTCAGTCACCTACGACCTCAGCAGCCAATTGAATCATGCAGCCAAAAGCCGCCAGGGGCTGCGGTTGCTGGCCCGCCATTTCAACATTGGTGAAATCAACCCGGTCACGGTTCTGTTTCTACGGGCGGAGGATACGCCCCGTGATAAACTGGGAAAAGACGTCAAGCAACTGACCACCCAACTGTACGCCCAAGATGGCGTTGCGGCGGTTCGAAACGCCGATGACCCCTTGGGTGACTTTCCCCCTAGCCGCGACATGAGCTTATTTGGCGGCGATGCTTGGCGCCGCCGGGCGTTGCAGAATCACCGAATTGCTCAGCGATATTTCTATAGTGAAGTTCCCGAGTACGAAAAACGCCTGGTTCGCTTGGATGTCATCATTGACGGTGATCCGTTCTCCCTCGAAACGTCAACGCGTGTCAGCAAGCTGGAAGCCTTCCTACGAGCTCAAACCCTGTCCAAGGAATCGGTCTGGAAAGGCTCCAAGGTCTTATTGGCCGGAACGACGCCGTCAATCATCGATCTACGCAAGGTCACCTTGTCGGACAACCGGCGTATCAAGATCGCGGTGGTCGTCGCCGTTTTTGCCGTCCTGGTGCTCGTTCTTCGACAAGTGGTTTTGTCGTTGTACTTGATCATCACCGTACTGATTAGTTATTACGCGACCTTAGGACTGACCATCTTGTTTTTCCGAGCCGCTTATGGCAGCGACTACGTCGGTTTGGACTGGAAGCTGCCGCTGTTTTTGTTTGTGATCTTGGTCGCGGTTGGTCAAGACTACAATGTTTACCTTGTCACGCGAGTCCTGGAGGAGCAACGTCAGCTGGGTTGGCGAGCTGCACTACGTCGGGCCGTGTCTCGGACGGGAGGAATCATCACGGCGTGCGGACTCGTCATGGCTGCGACGTTCTTCAGCATGACTGCCGCCGTCTGGCTCCCCCCGATTGCACGTTTTTTTGGGTTTCCGACTCAAAGCGGCGTAGCACTGCGAGGAATCGTCGAACTCGGTTTCGCACTCGGGCTTGGCGTTCTGATCGATACATTTTATGTCCGCACGATTCTGGTACCAAGCTTTATCGCTTTGATGGGACGATGGTCGTTAAAAAAGCCGAGCTGAGGGAGCAGGTTCCGCCAAACAAGGCAGCAATCGCTCCAAGCGCAACCAATTGAACGAGTTTCCCGACAACAATTTGCTCTTCACGCGACCACCGCCAATTTGCTAACGACGTACTCTAGCCGCACAATTAGGCTAGTTTTCTCGCGAAGGAATGCGACTCATGAAACCGTTTGGTGTTCGACTTGCTGCTGGTGCCGTCACAATATTGTTGGGGGCGTTAGCCGCTGCACAGGCACAAAAAGACCGTGGTGACCACAAGGAATCAAGCTGGACCTTGAATGCGTCAACTCAATTAACCCACCCGCCTGCTCCGATCACAGGAATGGAATCCACGCAGCCACAGGGACTGCTTGGCGTTGCCGCCTCGGAGATGCAGGCCGGCAATCTCAGCAAACTGAACCTTCCCGACGGCCCACTTGGCAGCATTGATTCGAAGTCATTGCCCATGGCCGAGTACGGAGCCGTCCAACAAGTCCAATTCAGCGAGCCGGCAATTGATTCCGCTCCTGATCTGGCCTATGAAACCGCCTCGGCCCACATCGCGACCCGCTCGACGGTTGCCCCGTTCGTGCCACCCACCCTCGCTGGCGATCCAATGTCTGCGTCAGAAGCACCCGGCTGGGGATTGCCAAACGATCCGATTTCGGTGGAATCAGAGTCCCCGGAGCCTATGCCCCCCACTCCGACGGACGCGCCGGATTCGCTGTCATCCGACCCACAAGGCATGGCGATGGCACCACTGGGACCCAGCGCAGCGGCGTACGGTGAACTTCCAATGCCCGACTCCTCGCCGATGCAAGAATTGGGCGGGGAACCCTCGATGGCAATGCCCGCGATGGCAATGCCCTCGATGGCAGTACCGGCCTTGTCGATGGCAAACGTCCCCCAAGATGAGTACGTCGACCCGCTGGCGGAGGTTGGAGCGGCACCGATGTCATCGGGCCAACCGAGCAATGTCCTTCGTGGTGGCCCGGAACCAATGACGATGAGTGGCTCGGCGATGAGCGGTTCGATCGCAGCAGCACCGTCGGTGAATCCACTGCCGCAATCAGCCCCAATGGAAACCCAGCCGATGATGGGCCAGCCAATGCCATTCACCCCCCCCGCGGCTGCGGACGCGTTGCCCGCCGCGACGTCAATGGCCGCGATGCCGATGCCCTATGCCGAACCTAGCGTGAATCAACCGCAATACGGCTCCGCGGCTCCTTTAGAACAACCTGGTTACCCTGCAAGTCTGCCCGACCAGCGGGTCGCATCCGCAGCCTCGTTGCCGACAGCGATGCAGAACAGCTACCCACCGCAACCGCTTGCAACACCGATCGCCGCTCAACCGGTTGCGATCGATCCGAATGAAACGCTAGCATCGCCAGGAGACCGACGATTAGAGGGCATCCAGGCTCCGAGTATCGTCATTCAAAAACGCGCTCCAAGCGAGGTGAAGGTTGGAAAACCTGCCTCATTCGTGATTCACGTCCAGAACGTCGGGACGGTCGAAGCCCTTGACGTTCAAGTGAACGATCGAGTGCCGCAAGGAATGCGATTGGTGGATGCCTCCCCAGCACCGACGCTTGAGGGCGATGTGCTGATCTGGTCCCTCGGATCCATGCCCGCCGGCGATGAGCGCACCGTGACGATGCAATTGGTTCCAGAACAAGAGGGCGAATTGGGGAGCGTCGCGAGGGTCACGTTCGAAGCGGCCGCCTCCGTGCGCACCGTCAGCACTCGACCCGAATTAAAAATCGTCCAACGTGCACCGGAACAAGTGCTGATTGGCCAGCAACTTGAAATCGAAGTGGAAGTGTCGAATCCTGGAACGGGATCGGCCACCGGCGTGGTCGTCCAAGAAGATGTTCCCAACGGTCTCGAACACCCAAAGGGAAAGCAGCTTGACAATCTGCTCGGCGATCTGGCTCCAGGCGAAGTACGACACCAAGTTTTACGATTGCGAGCAACTGCCCCCGGAGTCATCCAGAACACGATCCGCTTGGTTTCCGACGATGGGTTGTCCGCGGAGCATCAGGTCGACGTCGAAGTGGTCGCCCCTCAATTGCAAATCGGTTTGTCAGGCCCCTCGCTGAAGTACCTTGAACGACAAGCGACTTACGAATTGCAAGTGGAGAATACCGGGACGGCCGATGCGACCAACGTGGAAATCGTCGCCCAGCTTGATCGCGGGTTCACCTTTGTCAGCACCGACTTCGAAGGCCAATACGACCCCTCACAACATGCGGTCTATTGGTCTCTCGCCAATCTGCCAAAGGGCAAGGGTGGCAAGGTTCCGTTGACGTTGCTGCCGGTCGAAGAAGGAGCTCGAAAGATCAGCATTGAGGCGAAAGGCGACCTCGGAACGGTTGCCAAGAGCGAGAAGAACATTGCGATTGAATCGCTTGCCGAGTTGACCTTCCAGATCGCCGACTCCGCAGACCCGATCGAAATTGGGGGTGAAACCACCTATGAAATCCGCGTCGCCAACAGCGGCTCTCGAAACGACAGCAATGTCCGCGTCCAACTGCAGCTGCCAGCTGGGATTGAACGAGTCGCTGCGGACGGTGACGCACAAGAAGATGGCCGAGGCGGGATTTTCTTCCCACCCAAGCCACAACTGGCCGCCAACAGCGATCTCGTCTACCGCGTTCGCGTACGTGGAATGACCGAAGGCACTCATCTTGTCAAAGCGATTGTGACAAGTGATCAAGCCGCTGTTCCTGTGACCAAAGAAGAAAGCACCATGGTCTACGCAGATCGCTAGACGGGCAGCGTTCTAGAAGCGTCGCTCGGTCACCGCCTCGTGACCCTGCGGGGATCGCCCCAGAACGACTGCCACGACCGCACCTGCGACAAAACCTCCGATGTGCGCCCACCATGCGACGCCGCCGGCAACCCCACCCGCGATCGCGGAGACTCCGCTAAAGGCTTGCAGCAAGAACCACAGCCCCAAGAAAACGGGAGCAGGGACGATGATGGTCTGCAGAATCACGAACAACGGGATCACTGCAATCACTTTCGCGTGAGGATACAAGTAAGCATACGCCCCCATCACTCCTGCAATCGCGCCGCTAGCGCCGATCGTCGGTATGGGACTGTAACGTTCCGTGACGTAATGGGCTAAGCCGGCCGCAATCCCGGTCCCCAAATAGAGGGTTGCGTAGCCCAAGTGACCCAAACGATCTTCAACGTTGTCGCCAAAGATGTAAAGGAACCACATGTTGCCGAGAAAGTGCATCCATCCACCATGCAAGAACATGCACGTCAAGATCGTCATCCACGCTGGAATCACCGGTTCCGCCATGGTCCGCGTCACCGTTTCGATTTGAACGCCAAAACGCGTTTGCACAGGAACCTGCTCGGTGATTTTCAATTCCGCACCGGGGTTGCTCAGTCGCGCGGGAACCATCCCGAATTGTTCGACGATGCGACCATCTTGACGGCCGGATGCCCCTTGCCAGAAAAACGCCAACGTGCAGAGAACGATGATGGCGTAGTTCACCACCGGCGTTGTTCGACTTGGGATGCTGTCGCGTAATGGAATCATAAGGCGATTATCGTTTGCGGACGACAACCGACAAGCCCATCCCTCAGAACCTATCCGAAAAGGGGTCTGACCCTCTCTTGGTCTGAGCGCATGGGTAGCGAATCCATTGGAAAACAACGAGTTTTTGAGCAATCGAAACGTCGGTCGACAAAGGGTCAGACCCCTTTTCGGATAGGTTCTTATCCTTTTGGCCCGCTTGTCAAAGAAGAAAAGCGAGCCGGTGTCGCTTCATGCTCAACCGGCTTCGCAAATCTGCTGAACAGTTCACCGGCCTGAGCGTGTCAATCCATCGACCACTCCAGCGGATCCCTTGTTCCAGGCAATAAACAACCTCACACACCGAAGGCGTGATTGGAGCATCTGGCCTTACAACAACGCAGCAAAAAACAGGGAGTGACATCCGTGTCCATGAGTGGAATTGAACTCATTGGCATGCATCCAGCGTCGCCATCTCCCGAATATTCGTCATCAAAATCCGTTGAGACGTTTTCAAATCGCTGACTCATTCAGCAATCATCATTTCGGCGGGAGCCATCAAAAAACGAGTGGCTCAGGGGATCCATTCAGAGCGTCAGACGCTGCTTGAACGAGGGGAACACGGGTGGCGAACCGAGGGAAACAAGCAAGCTTGAGTCATTCGGGCTTCGCATCGGTTTACTCCGTGTAGAGGTGAAGAGTGGTGACAAACAAAACTGGTCGCCGGAGGCAAGGTTTGCTCACCAAAATTAGGTTTTCGTTGCGAGGGAAAATGTGGCGTGGTTTCACTCCGATGTCAACAACAAACTGCGGATACTTTTCCCCTCTCTGAGGCATCTCTTCAAAAAGAGGCGAAAAACACGTTGTCTTATCGCAAACATTTTTTTTGTCGCACCTCGTATTGGCTTTGTCACGTCGCACGTTTCTTGCTCCATCGCGATAGCATCCCATCGGCACCACGTCGGCCACCTGGTTCGATTACAATGTCACAAAACAATCGACACGAGGAGCGTCGCTTTTTGAATCATGATTCACTACACCCTACGGTAAAGCTATTGACTAAAGCCCAGCGATTATGGACCGACGCTTACGTCGACGAAATGGAAACGCTGCTCGGAGCAAGTGTGTGTCGTCGATTGGCGATCTTTAAACTACCACCTGGTTTTGTCCTGTCCGTCATCGTCCCCGTTTTTAATGAACGGAACACGATCGCGACCGTCGTCGACCGACTCCGCGAGATCGGCATTCCAATGCAGATCGTCTTGATCGATGATGGCAGCGACGATGGAACGGCCGACTCGATCGAAGCCCTTGCGAGTGACCCGACGATTACCGTCCTTCGCCACGATCAAAACTTGGGCAAGGGAGCAGCCATACGAACCGGCATCCGATCTTGCAGCGGCGACGTCATCGTGATCCAGGACGCAGATCAAGAATACGACCCGTCCGATTTTCGCTACCTGCTCCAACCGCTCCTAGCCGGCGAAGCCGATATCGCCTATGGCACTCGATACGGCCACTACGACCGCCAACTGTCGCCTTGGTGGCATCAAGCGGTCAACAGCTTCATTACGCTGCTTGCAAGCGTCTGTATCGGCATCCGGCTGAGCGACGTTGAAACCTGCTACAAGATGGCACCACGTCAGCATTTCGACACCATCCTTCCCCAACTTGCCGAATCACGATTCGGTATAGAAATTGAAATGACAGCACGATGGGCCAGACGGGGACTCCGGTTCACCGAAAGGCCGATCCGCTACCAGCACCGATGGTACGACGAAGGGAAGAAAATTGGCTGGCGCGATGGCGTGTCCGCCTTGTGGTGCATCGTCAAGTACGGACTTTTCAAACGCTAGTTCCGCTCTACGTTGACACCGAATCCGACCTGACGCGCCGACGGGCATTTGGGGAGGGCGAATTGCCCTAACCTGACCGGTGGCGAACTGGAACGATCGCAGAAATACGGCATTTTCCCCCCTTCGGCTGGCGGAATTCCGTCAAATGCTTGACCCCTACCTGATCGTGACGTTACGCTAGAAGAGGGCGCGGGCACGTTCTTTGGGTCCCCGTGCGACCCAGACGCTTGTAGCAACAGCGATTTTGCGGACACCGCCGCTTCGACAGAGACTTCACGGAGGCTGAAATTGATGGTTGCGGTCCTTTCTAATTCTCATCGAACCGACACGGATAGACAAGACAATCGGGTGGTCTTGGTCGTAAACCCTGCTTTCTTGCAGGAGATCAAGGATAGTAACCCCGATTTTGGGCGTTCCTTGCATCAACTTCGCCAAGTTTGCGAATGCAGGGAGGAACCTCGCCAAGTCGCGATTAGAATAGTGAGGTTGCTCGATGAGCTGCGTGACCACTTGGCGATGCAATTTGCACTCGAAGAATGCTATGGCTACATGGAGGTGCCAGCCGATGCGTCACGAGGCAACACCGCGCTCGCGGAAACAGCTCGCGCCGAGCATTGCTCCCTTTACCTGGAGCTGAGTGAGATGGTCGAGCGTGCGGAAGAGTATCAGTACCGAGGAATCGCCGTCGCAAACCTGCAACAATTGATTCAGGCAACGCGGCAATTTGACGCACGCCTGCAAGAACATGAACGCACTGAAAATGAGCTGATCGAAGGCTCCTTTTCGGCTTATTGAATGTCGTCGGTCCCGCCATTGGCGTGACGGGGTGTTCCGAAGGAACTCGAAAACAGATTACCTGGAAGAAACGAAGGAGATAGAGCATGCTTGCCGCCTCACGAGTCAAACCGATGGAGATCTTGTTGGTTGAGGATGGCCTGATGGATGCGCGCGTGACCATTCATTCGCTACGACGTAGTCAAGTGCATCATCGCTTGACCCTGGTCCGCAGCGTCACCGAAGCGTTGCAGTTTTTGAACCAAGAAGGTGTCTTTGCTCGCGCACCGCAACCCGACCTCTTGCTGTTGGACCTCAACCTACCGGATGGATCAGGAATCGACGTGTTGGAATCGATGCAATCGGGGGATGTCAACATCGACTCGGTCACGACGGTCGTGCTAACGGCCAACGAAGACGAAGGGATCCGGTACCGTTGTCGCGAACTCGGCGTACATGATTACATTCAAAAACCGGTTCACGAAAACGAATTCATGCGTGTGGTACGCGACCACAAACGTCTGATGGTCCATTCGGCACAGCAACTTGCCGCGGTCGTGTAGCGATGCGGCGTGTAGCGTTGGGGCGTGTAGCGTTGGGGCGTGTAGCGATGCGGCGTGTAGCGATGCGGCGTGTAGCGTTGGGGCGATCGCCCCAAGGGCGAGTCGACCGTCAGCATCAAATTATGGGGTAGTGGATTTCGCCAGAAATCCGTAACTCAAATGTTCTTAGGGACTTCTGGCGAAGCCCACTACGTCCTAACTCGCAGTTTTAACCTTGACGGTCCGCTAGGAGTGAATCAACTTTTTTGTGATGCGGCGGCCGGTAACACTCATTGGCAATCCGTTCAACTCCGTAAGCGTCATGAAACGCCAAGGATCGACGGGTGACCAGTCGTTTGCCTTTTTGTTGAGGCTTCCCGCCGAAGCAATGTTGGCGGTGTAAACTTTCAGTTCGATCCGATACTTTGTCACCGCGTGTTTGATCGTGGCGAACGACTTCAGCGGCGCGATTTCGCTACTCAGTTGCGCCCCCAACTTCGCCGCAGCGACGTCAACGTCTTGGACATCACCGCGAGTCCACCTTGGGAAATCCCACAACCCTGCCCAACGCTGTCCCTCAGGAATGGGTCTGACCAAGAAACGCTTGCGTGATCGGTCCGCAATCAAGAACGCGTACTCGATTCGCTTCTCGTATTCGATCTGTTTGACCTTACCTGGGATCGTTTGCTCAAGCCCCGCGATTCTTGCTTTGCACATGCCGCGAATCGGACACAGGTCGCATCGGGGTGATCGAGGGGTACAGACCAACGCACCGAGTTCCATCGCCGCTTGGTTAAACTGACCGGGGCCCCGAGCCTGTGGCTTGGCCGGTGGCAGCATCGCCTCGGCAAGCTGCCAAAGCAAGTTGGAAACAGGCTTCTCGTTGACAGCAGCTCGCAGCGCGACCCAACGGCTGAAGACGCGCTGAGTGTTCCCCTCCAAAATCGGCAGTTTCTGATTGAACGCGATCGACAAAATCGCCCCGGCCGTGTAACGCCCGATACCGGGCAAACCGATCACGTCCGTATAATCGTCGGGGAACGTTCCTTGGTGTTTCTCGCAAACGACTTTGGCCGCAGCATGCAGGGATCGGGCACGGCGGTAATAACCGAGTCCTTCCCAAAGGGACAGCATGGTTTGTTCGTCTGCGGCGGCCAACGACGTGACCGTCGGAAACCGATCCAGGAAACGCTCGTAATAGGGAATGACCGTCGCGACTTGAGTTTGTTGCAACATGATCTCGCTGACCCAAACTCGATACGGATCGGGCCGCAACTCGTCCGATTTCGCGCGCCAAGGCAAGTCCCGTTGGTTCTCCCCAAACCAATCGAGCAGGCGTTTTCTCAGCCGGCTCCGCCAAGCCGACTGCTGCCATACCGGATCGTGCGGCACGGATTCAGCGACGCGAGATGGAGGGCTGCGTTTGCTCACTCGTCCCCGTACTTTCCGAGCTTTAAGGTGACGGTCTGCTCGACGCCACCACGGCGAAAGAGCACTTCCACTTCGTCGCCCGGTACTTTCTGGTTAATCGCATCCTGCAGATCTTCAAATTTTGTCACCGCCGCATCATCAATGCCAAGGATCTCGTCGCCAGGCAGGAGCCCCGCTTTCTCTGCTGGCTTGCCCTCTAAGACTTCGTTAATGCGGCAAATATTGAATCCGCTGTAGCACTGCACTCCTAAAAAGCCGCCTTGCCGATGGTCAATATGCAGGCCCGGCAACTGCGTCCGCATCTGCTCGACTTTGGCGACCGGAATTCCTGTGCCCATCAGGTTCAAGGAGACGCGAATTGGAATCTTGACAATCTCGTCCCCCATCTCCGGCGTCAGCGGAACGTAGCGAAATTCAAGCGAATTGACTCGCTGCATCCGCTGCAACAGCTCAATTACGTTCGCGTCAACCTTGCCTTCGACGATCGCGATGGTGTTCAATTTGGGCATCTCAATCAGCCGTTCGATCACCTCTTTGCGTATCGCATCCCCTTTGACCCGTGCGAACTCGATCTCTTGAATCCAACGCAACCACCGAAGCGGTTCCAATTCGCCTGACCAATTCTCGTCAATCTGCACGACCATTTGCGGAGTGCTGACAGCACGTACCATGAACAGATCCAACCCCACGGTCACACCTGACCTCGCCAACATGATCACGGCTTGTGATTCACGGGCATCACGAATTTCGTCGATCGCAGCTTGTGACAAAGTCGCACGACTGCCTGCTGAGCGGCTCAACCGCAGCAGTTCGCCCCAGGCCCCTTCTTCGTTATCAGGTGACTGCTTCATCGCGATTTCGCTCAGACAATGCACCGCACGATCGATCGTTTCTAAATCCGCCGACGCCATCGCTTCGACCAAAGCCGGAACCGCCTTTGGGCCAGCCTTGATCAATTTGGCCGTTGCCGACTTTCTTTGATGAAACTGCTCGCTGCCCAGTTGTTCGACCCACACCCGAAGCACTGGATCCGACTCCGCATCCTGCTCAGCGTTTGTCTGCGAAAACCCAGGCACCACGGTGAGGGTGAAGTGAAACAGACCCAATAGCAAGGCAAGTATGAATCGATTCATTCAAACGGCTTCGCGAAACGAGTTAGAAGGAACGTTGCAGATAGTGCCTTCTATGGTAGCGAATAGCGAACGACGCGAAAGAAGCCGATTTCTTAACGGGAACCGGCATGAGCGCCAGTCGGTTTTCGAACGCCCGCAAGCGAGGCACGTCCGTGTGTTGAACGCATGACGAGGAAATAATCTCTTTTTTGGGAGCTATTGCGAAACCAAGGCTTCGCCAGACAGTTGATCATTCACTGAGTGGTTGTTGTTACCACATTTCACACCGATTCCATTAGGATTCCCAAGATGCGCACCCCCCACAACCAACGCTTCAACACCTCCGCCCTGACGATGCTTTCCCCGCTGTTGATCGTGATGGCGTCGATTGCATCGGCGGCTCCTCCGACGCCCCTTGTGGACATGAAAGGGAGAAAAGTCTTGCTTGACGAGCGACCAACGTTCGAACGAGGTTGGTTTGTCGTGGCCAAGTCGACCTATTGGCCGCTATGCTATGAATCGCTCGATCGCATGGAAGAGGCACGGGAATTGATCGGAAAGGGCAAGGACGACGATCTCGCCCTGTCGCTCGAAAAGAGCGCCGCGTGGCTCGGCTTAGCAGCCTCGGCAGCGATGACCAACGGAGAAGAAGGAATCATTGCCTGCGAAACCTTGATGAACGATCAGGTCGACGCGATCCGACGCGGATCCGCTCCTCTTTCCGACGCCGACTTGAACACGCTGGTCACGCTCGGAGAAATCTGCATCGCCAAATCGCATCTCATGCGGGCCAGCGCTGCGGAAGACTCGGACGAATATGATCGGCCCACCCTTGGGGTCGGAAAAAACCTCTCGCCGGTCGTGAAAGAAGCGGAGAAAGAAATTCGACAGGCACAGATTGAAGCGCGGGTGGAGCAATACCGATACGACTCGCTGCAGTCGCTGAAGCACCTGGAAGCGGCTCAAAACTATATAATCAGTGCAGCAAAAGCTGGCGGTCTCTCGCTCCCCGATTCGATCGCCGCCCCACTTCCTACGATCGAGAATGCCGACGACTTCACAAAACTGACCGACTTTGTCGAATTGGAAATGCGTCCTCGAAAGGTCGAAATGGCGAAATGGGTCGAAACCGAGCGAATTCGTCTCCGAAACCAAGTCATTCCTCAGTAGTGCGAGGTCCGCACGCGTCCAAGACGCTGCGAACGCGAATCCACGCGATTCCGAGATCTGCTCGGAATCGCCGTTGTCTTCCTAAACGCGCTCACACATCCGCTGAGCCAGTTTCTTGAGCGTCTCACTGGCGTCGGATTCCTCCAAGGTTGCGTGGATCAGATGAGGCTCGTTGGGTTGGTCCCATGCTGCATCGAGCGCTGCGATGTACTCCGCTTTGGTGCGGACGCGATGGGCGACGCCGTGGCCGTAGACTTGCATTAACTCGCCATAGTCCCAGCTCGCAATTTCGTTGTACCGCCAATCCCCTTGATGCAAATAGCGTTCGGTCCCATAGCCATGATTGTCTAACAGAATGACGACGGGGCTATGCCCTTGGCGAATCAGCGTGCTGAGTTCCTGGCCTGTCATCTGAAACGCCCCGTCACCGACCAACACGACGATCCGGTGGTCCTTGCGTGCTGTCGCGGCTCCGAGCGCTGCAGGAATACTGAACCCCATCGACGTGTAGTATGCCGGACTTAGAAATTCCGTCCGTTCATGGATCGTCAACTCGGTAGCCGCAAATAGCGCATCTCCCACATCCGCAATCACAATGGTGTCCGCGTCGAGTCGCTTGTTCAGCTCCGAGATCATCCAACTGGTGCGCAAAAACTCGTTTGCCCCCAAGTCGGGCGCCAACGCAGCGGCGTGCAAACCTTCGATGGGCGTAAACGGTCGTTTGGGTAGGGCTGTCGCGGACTCGTTCAATCCAACCAAGAACGATTTCAAATCAACATTGTGGTAGTGGTGATACGAAATGCGCAGCGATTCGCTCGTCGCATAAACACAGCGATTCGGGTCAAGCTTTGCCGTATAGATCCCTAAATTGATGTCGCTAAGAAAGGCGCCCATTAGCAACACCAGGTCACTCTGTTCGACAATTCGCGTGACCTGGGAATCGCCGATGGCACCTTCATAAAGCCCGATGAACAAGGGATGTCGTTCGCTAACGACGCTCTTGCCAAGCATCGTGGTCGCGATTGGGATGTTCGCCGATTCAGCAAGCTGCAACAATTCATCTTGCAGTCGAAAACGATGCATCTCGACCCCTGCAAGGATGACAGGATTTTTCGCCTCGGACAATCGTTGGTACGTTTCCCGAACCGCTTCCGCCGTCGCATTCGCGTCGATCTCGCGAACGAAACCGCGGTACCCGTGTGCCACCGGCGGGACCACCGCGACCATGTCTCGTGGCAATTCGATGTAAACGGGACGTTTGTATTGGTCACAGGCATCGAGCACACGATCGATTTCGGAAAACGCCGTCAGCGGGTCTGTCAATTCCGCCGTCGCAATCGTAAACTTCTCGAACACGTCCAGTTGAGTGCGGAAGTCACGGACCATGTGATGCAACAAAGCACCGGTTGCCCTTTCGTTTAACCCAGGCGCACCCGAAATCACAACGACTGGCGACTTTTCGGCATAGGCCCCCGCAATCGAGTTGCATACGCTCAAACCGCCGACACAGTACGTGACACACACCGCCCCCATCCCGCGAATCCGCGCATAAGCATCGGCAGCGAAGCCCGCGCAGTCCTCTCGCGTGCACCCGATCACGTTGATGGGGCTCCTCTCCAATTCGCTATAGAACGACAAGACATAGTCTCCCGGGATTCCGAACAGGTCGTCCACGCCATAGTCACGCAGTCGTTGGATCAGGTAACCCGCGATGGAGACATTCGCGGTCATCCGAGTGGCGGCACCGCGAGAGGGTGAGGTTGTCCCGGACGCGATCTCGGCCCGAGGACGATTTTCCCGAGGACGATTTGGAGGAGAAAGGCTCATCGAGAACTCCTTAAATGCCTAGAAGACTGGCCAGAAAAGATGTGCAGAGGCCGTTGGAAAACAAGGGGATACCCCTTCCAAACACCTTCGCCCTGGATCGGGGAGCAACCGGCGTCATCAAGCTCTCCCCCACGGCGACGCCCATGCCAGCTCCGAGCGACCTCCACCCTGCATTATACTGGCCCGACTCGACTTCCGGTTGGTTCATCATGCCAATACAATCTTGTTTTCGCACGGCGCTTTTGCGACATGCGGCGATTCCGTCATCCTTCCCCGATGCGACACGTGAAATCCGAACCACCTAACGAACCCCGTGTCCCACCGAGCGCCCCACGTCGGCGCCGCTCGCTTCGTAGACGTCGCACGACCCCGCTGGTGTCGCGGATTATGGGGATGGAAACCGAATACGCCACCCTGGTTGCCGACCCACAGAACCTCGATCAGGATGACTTGCCTGCGTCGCGAGTGGTCTACGAACAGATTTGTGATGCGATTCGACGCGATCAACCGACGGTGAAGGGCTTGTTTGATAACGAGCAGTTGTTCTTGGCCAGCGGTGGTGCCGTTTCTTTTGAATCGCATCCCTTGATGCATGACTTGCCAGGTGGGCTGATCGAGATTGCGACGCCCGAAGTCAGGAGCCCCGAAGAATTACTGACGTGCCAGCGTTCGCTTGACCAATTGGTTGCTGACGCCACGGCGAATTCGGAAACGAGTTTCGATCTGCGAGTTTTGAAGAATAGTTCCGATGCCTTGGGGCACGTTTATGGCTGCCAGGAAAACTACGAGGCAACGGTAGCTACCGGAATAGGATTGGCGATCTACCGACTTTGCATGCTGCTGCTCTGGTGCATGCAGGTGTTTACGCTGCTGTTGTCCCTGCCGATTCTATGGGGTGTCCTGTTGGTCGGGATGACGAGTCGGTTTTGGCATCGCAAAGAGCGAGCAATCGCCGAGGAATCGGAGGACGATTTGGCAGAGGAAGGCGAGGATTTTTCGTCCGAACCAGCCAATGATTTGGAAACCCTGTTTGATGCGGTTCCCTCCTTTGTGACACACGGCTTTGTACTTACGTTGCGTTTGATCCACTTGCCCACGGTAGGAGTGCTACGTTTTGTTGCTCGACATGTCGCGTTTCGGCCGCAGCGAAAATACCTCGCTGCATTTTTTGCATCAAGAATCGCAATCTGTGGGGCGGGAACGCTGGATCACGAAGGTCGCTATCGGCTCAGTGCCAAGGCGATGGCAATCGACACGTTGTCCGATATGGGGGGCTTTCGTGGCGAAAAACCTGTGTTCGTCTTCGGCCATTGGCTCAGTCAATTCTGTGCAAAATCTTTCTTGTCGCTATCTTCGACGCGGCAAATGTTCGCAAAACGTCAGCGATTGCAAATTGGCCTGTCCGATTCGAATATGTCGGACCATGCCGAGTACGTTAAGTTCGCCTCAACCTCGCTGCTGTTGGATCTGATCGAATCAGGGCACGTAGGCGATTTGCCTCAATTGCGTCATGGCGTGGATTCGATTCACCGCATTGCTGCGGACTGGAATTTGGTCTCGCGAGTGCCGACCCATCGAGGCGAGTTGTCGGCACTCGAGATCCAACGGACTTACTTGAATGCCGCGAAACAATTCGTTTCGCAAACCCCCGTGCCCTGGATCGGCGAGGGCCCCACCGTGATCTCGCGTTGGGAATCCTTGCTGGACATCGTCACCGCATTTCGCCGCAACCACCGTGACACCAACGCGGCAATGGGCCACGTCGATTGGCTGACGAAACACCAGATGATCGAACAGCTCGGCCCCGAGGCTGCGTGGGCCGAAAAGAAAAAGGTTGATCTTCGCTATCATGAGTTGTCGGCGGAGGGGTATTTCCAGCAGTTGCTCCAAACCAGGCCGGATGTCCAGTTGGTAGACCAATCCCAAGTGGACCGGCGACGACGTTCTCCCCCAGCCGGTTCGCCTGCGGCGATGCGGGGCTGGGTCATCCGCGAATTTTCCGGCAGTGATGAAATGATTCACGCCGAGTGGACGCATGCCATGGTAGGACGTGGACGACGTCGGAAGAAGGTGATGTTCTAAATCGTCACGTTCTAAACCGACACGTCCCGCGTGCGGGACACAAGTTTCTTGGGGGCGTTGACGAAAAGCCCGGATCCGGCAAAACTCTGCACTTGTTCAACAAAATGCCAACAACATCCCACACAGCAAGCGGCCGTGGCGGAACTGGCAGACGCGCTAGGTTGAGGGCCTAGTGGGAGTTAATCCCGTGGAGGTTCGAGTCCTCTCGGCCGCATCGACGAAACCCCGTGATTCACGGGGTTTTTTCGTTGTCTGAGGCTCGTTTGACATCTCCTCCACGTCATGCGAAGGGTTGGGAATCGCCCTTGGTTGACCCCAATTGCCAACATTGGGTGCATCCATAAGTGCAGCCGTTCGCGTCAGCTCATTCAACGGTCCCAATGCTTCTGGTTCGGCCGCTTCCAGCAGCGCAATAACCGTGACGATCGCTTCGGTGTCTCCCATTCCTTCGAAACGGCAAACGCGTTCGCAGTGTATTCGATTGCGAGACGATAAACGCCGAGTCGATCGTGGTCGAAAGCTGGTTCGATCATCCGTTTCGCTCCAAATCGATTACGAGCTCGAGCACCGTTTCACTGAGCACGAGCACATCAACGCAGGGCGGTCCTATCGCTTCCACAGCTGGCCTACGTCATCCTTATCCGTCGGAAGCAAAAACGCTCGAATCTCTGCCGGATAGATTGAATCGAGCATTTGGCCCATATCGCCTAGAACCTCCACGCCAGCGACAAATTGTCGCATTTGCTTATCCCGGTGTCGCAAAACACCCTTGTATTGCCGTTAGCGGATGGGAAAATCACATTAAAGAACCGGATTTATTGCCCTGACCTATTCGGCTTCTCGCGCTGAGGCATCGAAGATTCAGCGGAGTCCGAGGGTACACGGACGATCACATGTGCCGGTTTTTGTCTTGTCTCTATTTTTCTTGTCTCGGTTTTGGGAGTATCTCGTAATGAAAACGTCGTTTTCAAAGAAGGGTTTCACGCTAGTGGAGCTTCTCGTCGTCATCGCAATCATCGGCGTGTTAGTCGGTCTGTTGCTGCCAGCTGTCCAGGCAGCGCGTGAGGCCGCGCGGCGGATGAGCTGCAGCAACAATTTCAAGCAGATTGGCTTGGCTATTCACAACTACCACTCCGCTTTCAAACGATTGCCCGCTCATGGCATCGGCACGGTTGCGGAGCCCAGCATTGGCGCGGCTTGGTGGCGAGAGAGCAATATGGGGGACCAAACCAGATTTGTGAACCAAAGACGCCTGAGCACACTGGTTGGAATCCTGCCGTTCATTGAACAGCAGGCGATCTGGGAGGAGATTTCCAATCCGAATTCAACCCGGACCGACGGTGATACCGCTGCAGTGATCGGCACGCCGACCGCCCCCTGGTCTCCTGGGGGACCCACTCCTGGAATTATTCAATACATCCCTTGGACCTATGAGATTCCAGGCTACCGATGCCCGAGTGACCCAGGTGTCGGCTTGCCGGCTCTTGGACGAACCAACTATGCCGCTTGTTTGGGTGATAGTCACTGGCAAACGATGGTTGGCCCTTGGAACGGATGGCGTACCGAACCGGCTCCAAATGGACGCGTCAATACTGCACGAGGCGGTCATCGCGGCTTCTACAAGCCCTTTGATTACAACGGCAAGTTTCGTGATGTTCTCGATGGCCTATCTAACACGATCGCAATGGGAGAAATTGCGACCGATCTGGGTGACAACAATATCTCGACGACAGCTCCGAACGACGGTTCATCGCTAGGCAACAACAACGGCGCGATGCGAGCCGTCCGTGACAATGCTGCAGTCTGCGATGGATTTGTCGATCCAGCACGTCCACGTTTCTGGCTCAATGGTGGCGCCAGGACGAACAACGCCCGAGGTTTCAAATGGGCGGATGCCAACCAGATGTTCTCAGGTTGTTTCACCATCCTGCCACCTAACGACGTCTACTGCGGAAGACACAATTCCAATCACTTATCAGGCACCGCACCGATGTCGAGCCGACACCAAGGTGGTGCTCATGTGCTGATGGGCGACGGAGCGGTGAAGTTCATTACAGATTCGATCGAAGCCGGCAACCGTAGCAACGGCGATGTTTGGGTCGGTGGCACAGGTAATCGGACACCTGGAAGTCCAAGCCCCTACGGTCTTTGGGGAGCGCTTGGGACTCGTGCCAACCGCGAGGCAATCGAGTCATTTTAGACCAATCGGTTCCGCTCATTTGGAGGCGTTGAGCTTGCGCTCTCGCCTCCGAATTTGGTATCGCCGATCGCTGACGTCTTGTCGATTCAGCGAATAAACGCTTTGATTCCGTACCGACCCACTAAACTGAAAACTCACCAACGATGATGAAAACAATTTCTTTGTCTCTATTGATGATTCTCTCGTCGATCACGATGACCTCGCTCACGGGCTGCGGCTCGGATTCAAAACCAGCTTCGATCACGGAAGGAGTCGAACTGAGTGAAATTGAAGCTTACGAAAAGGCTCAAAGGGAGATGGAGGCGGAATCGGCAACGGGATTGGAGGAAGCGAGTCGGCCTTGATGGCGTGTTGAACTGCGTTAAAAGAGCGAGTCGAAATTTAGGTCCAGGCGACGTGAGCATTGGTGCGATGGTTGCTGAGAAATGGTTGCTGAGAACTCGTTGAAAAGTAGGATCCCTACAGGTTCAAAAAGGATGCCGTACCGAGAATGAAGATCGAAGAACTGATGAAGGTCTTTCGGAAGTACGGCGAGTGAGAGACGAAGCGAGGAAGTTTTGGCAAGGGAGGAACATCGAATGACTTACCCACAGATTTATTAAGGATCCAACTTTTTAAGGAAGTCGTGGAGAAACGTCGGGACCGTGCATCCAAAAGAATATCAGAGAAGGGATCCCGTGTGTCTCGTTCGGCTGGTGCCCATTCTTTCCGTCGTAGCCAAGAGATTCTTCGATGCCGTTCTCACGAAGATCGATTTCAACCCGTTGGCATCGGTTGCCGATTAGCCGCCAGCTACTTGTCTTGGTCAACGCGATCTTGATTGGCTTGGTCACGATCTTTCTCGTCGTCGATTATCGCATTCGCATGTCCCGCAGAATCAACGATAAACAGATCGCGCTGACCGAAGAAGCCGATGGAGGCGATGCGATTCAGGAGCTGGTTGACAACGTTTGTGCTCGAATGAACACCGACGATTCGCCCGGCCACCATATTGCTGCGGATTGGCGAGGGCTGTCGTACCAAGCCGTCTCGCACGGCCATCCATCCCCTTGGAAGCAAAAGGGCAGGGACGGCGTGGTACGTCATCACTTGCGTGAATCAGCCGCGACACCGCCCCCGCGTGACCGGATTGGTGGATTCTTTGTTGAGAGTGAGTTTTCCTCAACTCGTGCTTTGTCACAGCTAACGAATGACCGGAGCTTCGACTCCTTGTGATTTCAAGACAGCCAACCACTTCTGCGGTTCTGCGGCGATCTTCTTGGCGCATCCGGGGCAGCAGATGTAGATTGCTTTCCCGGCCGCGTTGACCTTGTAAGGTCCGCCCATCGCATCAAGCGGTTCGTCCATCACGGGGCATTTCTTTTGTGCCGCAATGAAGGGGGCGTCGGCAGCGACCACTTTAAAAATACCTTCTCGAACCTGTTCCGTTCCGGCGGGGACGGACGCTTGATCGCCGTTTCCATAGACCATGGCAAGATACTTCGCTGGTTCAGCTTGGACTTTCTTGATGCAGCCTTTGCAGCACAGATAGATCGGTTTGTTGCCGACCATCACCTTGATCGGTGTGCCCATGCCACCGAGCGGTTCGTCCATCACCGGGCAAGTCTTCTGAGCCGTGATGGCGGTGGCGTCGGCTTGGGTCGCTGTGGTGACGGTGATGTGCGGACGACCGGCGGCATAACTGCTGGGGTCGGATTTGATGGCGTCCACGCAGCCCGCACAGCAAACGTAGAGCGTCTGTCCGTCCACATCGACGGCCATGGGATCGCCCATACTGCCGAGCGTCTTGCCGCTGACGGGACAGATTTTTTGACGTGCAATCGCGGCGGCGGCCCGTTGTTGCTCGCTAGCGGGAACCGTTGCGACCTCGTTGAAGCTGATGACGTCGCCGCTGGAAACATTCATGCCGACCAACTGCACCTCAACATCGATTTGCCGGCCGGCAAGCTGCGAAAGATTCACCGGAGCCGTCAGAGCTCCTTTGCCATCGGGAAGCAAGTCGTAGCGATAGCGTTTCGCGTTGCCCTCGATACGCACCGAGACAGCGCCACGCCCCTGATCGACTGAGACCGACTTTCCATCGCGGTCGTAGACGAACATTCGCAGTCCGCCTTGTGAAATAATCGTTTCAATTTGCAGGTTACCGGTTTGTTTCAAGCTGCCGCCATGTGGACCCGCTTGTGTTGATTCGCGAGCCTTCGTCATACCGGGCATCGAGTGATTGTGTGTCGAATGGGGTGGCTGTGCGAATGAGGTCGTCGCTGAGATAGCGATCGAATATGCGGACAAAAGAAGAGCGCGTTTCATAGCTGATTCCGTTAAAGGTAGTGGTGTTGTTGTTTTGTTTGGATGCCCGAGGAAGTATTTCCTTCGCAGGCAAACGAACCGATTCATGCTGCCTTCATTGACTCCTCCTTTGGTATCGCTTCGGTATCTTCCCAAAGATCGTCTTGAAATCCAAATCGCATTTTCAACTCGAGATAGCCGCAGTACAGGGTCGGCACGATGAATGAGGTGAAGGGTTCGGCCAACATGCCACCGAACACCGGAATCGCCATCGCTCGGGCAACGTCAGCACCGCGGCCAGTTGCGATCAACACGGGAATCAATGCGGCGAGCGTCGTCACGGTCGTCATCATGCAAGGTCGAATGCGTTTCAGGCCTGCTTCGTAAACCGTGTTGCGAATGTCGTCGACCGATTCGACCTTTCGCTTCTTCAGCAGTTGATGAATGTACGTCGCCATCACCACGCCATCGTCGACCGCCAGTCCAAACAAGGCGATGAAGCCAACCCAGACTGCCGTGTTGAGTTCCACGCCCATCGTTGCGACTGCGATCATGCCGCCGGCAAACGCGACGGGAATACCTGAAAAAACGGCCAGCGAAATCGAGAAGTTGCGGAATTCCATGTAAATCAACAGTAGATTGATGCAGATCACCAATGGAATGATCCATGTCAAACGACGGTTCGCTTCGATCTGGTTTCGGAAACTGCCAACGGCTTCGAGGGAATAGCCGGTCGGAAGATCGAGTGAGGCGTCTTTGCGGTTGCTCCTGCCTCCTTTCTTCTCGCTCCTCACTCCTGATTGTGCTTCTCTCAGTTGTCGTTCGATTTCGTCAATTGATTCCAAATCCCCTTTCACGCCGTTAGTCATGAAAGAAACGTGGGCGACAAGCCGACCGTTTTCACTGTTGATCGCACCTGGCCCCCAGGTCGTTTCCAACTTTGCAAGTTCCTCCAACGGCACGACGGCCCCCGAATGCGTGACGACTGGCAAACGCTTCAACCCGTCGATTTGTTCGCGAAGATCGCGGTTGTATCGAAGCCGCACAGGGTATCGCTCGCGTCCTTCGACCGTCTTAATCAGGTTCATCCCGCCGAGCGCCGCTTCGATGGTCTGGTTCACCATCGCCGAACTCATTCCGTACCGTGAAGCCGCCTCACGATCGACTGAAAACTCGACGTAGGGTTTGCCAAGGACGATATCGGGATTAACCGTGCCGGCATTAATCAGCGGTGACTTTTTTAGCTCGGCGGCGACGTCCATCGCGGCTTCGGCCAGCGTGTCCAACTGGTCTCCGTAGACACGGATAGCCATCGGAGCCTTGATGCCAGACTGCAGCATCACGACGCGGCCTTCGATCGGTTGCAGTGCCGAGGCGGGCGTGACACCGGGCAACGTTGCGACGCGGTTGATTTCATCCCATACGTCACGTGCGGTGACCCCTTCTCGCCATTCGCGCTTGGGCTTGAGCATGACGTACGTTTCGACCATCGCCGCGGGCGCGGGATCAAGTGCCGACTCCACGCGACCGATCTTGCCGAGCACATCTTTGACTTCGGGAATCTGCCCGATCAGGACATCCTGTGTTTGCAACAACTGCATCGCCTGCGAGAAACTCGCCGCTGGGTACAGCGTAGGCATGTAGAACCAACTTCCTTCGTCCAACGCGATCCAGTCGTCACTTTGCAAACCGGTGAAGACGTGTTTGGCACTTACGTAGCCAGGAAAATCATTCAGCTCCGCACCGAAAAGGTTCGCAACCTTCTCGATTGGACGCAGCACGGTCGGCAACCCCGTATAGGCACCCACACCGACGACCAGCAGCACCAGTGGAAACGACAGTGCGAAGGCCTTGTGACGAAGAGCATGTCGCAGTCGCGCCGCGTAAATCCAGCGAACAAAGCGACTCGACGGAATCTCTTCGATGGGCCGAATTCGTTCTCGCATCAACTGCCATCCTCCAACGAGGCCGAGCACGGCTGCGACCGCGGTCACAATCCAAGTCTGCGTGCTAAAACGCTCGGCGAGCCGTGCCCCCCATAGGAAATGCGAAGCGAAACCGAGCAGTCCCGCCAGCGAAATACCGGCAATGAAAGCCGTGCTTTTACGACGCACATTGCTTCTCAGCATCAACCGGCACAAGGCAGGCACGATCGTTACCGCGGTGATCATCGCAGCGGCGATCGCGAATGATTTGGTGTAGGCCAGTGGCGAAAACAGTTTGTAGTCGCGACCGGTCAAAAAGAAGACCGGCAAAAAGCTGACGATGGTTGTCGCCACGGCGGTCACGACGGCGGGTGCAACCTCAACGGTTGATTCGTAGACAACCTCGGAGCGACGTAAGGAATGTCCGTTGAGGCTTGACAGTTGATCGTCAGACGTCTGACGATCAACTGTCGGCCCTGAACTCTCCACTCCTTTCTCCCAATCTGCTAAATGCTGATACACGTTCTCCGAAACGATGATCGCCATGTCGACCATCGTGCCGATCGCGATCGCAATCCCGGCCAGCGACATGATGTTCGCACCGACTCCGATCACTCGCATCGCGATGAATGACATCAGTACAGCTGCCGGCAAACAGATCGCAACGACAAAGCTACTGCGGATGTGCAAGAGGAACAGCAAAATAATGATCGCGGTGATGATGATCTCATCTCGCAACGCATGCGTCAAAGTTGCCATCGTTTCATCGATCAATCCACTTCGATCATAGACCCCGTGAATGGTGACACCTTGCAATGAAGGGGTAATCGCAGCGATCTTTTCTTTCACTCGGTCGATCACAACTCGCGGGTTCTCGCCATATCGCATCACGACCACACCACCAACGGCTTCGGCTCCGTTGTAATCCAACGCACCTCGGCGAAAGTCAGGACCGATCTGCACATTGGCGACATCACGAACGCGAACGGGAACGCCGTCGCGCTGCAAGATAACGGTGCTTTCGATGTCCTCGACCACGTAAAAGGGGACGGGGGTCTTTTGTCCTCCGTCGCCTTCGACTTCGCTCAAAAGACCCCCGTCCCCTTTTTCAGTCCTTCCGGAGCCAAGGAATCCCTTGCTGCGGACGATGAATTCCATGCCAGTCGTTTCAACCGTCTTGGCACCGACATCCAAGTTCGATCCCTTAATCGCCAGTACCAGCGCGTCCAGCGGCACGTTGTAAAACCGAAGCTTGTCGGGATCGACTTCGATCTGATATTGACGAACGTAGCCCCCAATCGAAGCGACTTCGCTGACGCCCTTCACCGCTTGCAATTCATACTTCACAACAAAGTCCTGCATGCTGCGAAGTTCGGCCAAACCCATGCCTTCGTCGGGTGGCTCTAGCGTGTAGTAGTAGACCTGCCCAAGTCCCGTCGCATCAGGACCAAGTTGAGGTACGACACCATCGGGCAACTGTGATGCAGCGCTGCCGAGTTGCTCAGAAACACGACTGCGTGCCCAATAGAAGTCGATCTTGTCTTCAAACGTAACCTGCACGAAACTGTAGCCAAACATGCTCTTGCCACGGACCGATTCGGCCCCCGGCACAGCAAGCAACGAAACGCTCAACGGATAGGTGACTTGGTCTTCAATGTCCTTGGGTGAGCGGCCTGGCCAAGGCGTCAACACGATGACTTGGTTTTCACCGATGTCGGGAATTGCGTCGATCGGAATCGACTTAAAACTCACCCAACCCGCGACGCTCAACGCAACGGTCAGCAACACCACCAGCCAGGGTTCTTTGACACAAAAGTGAATGAGGAGATTTAGCATTGCTGTCCTCCTCCTCGATTCTCGCTGTCGTCCCTTCGGGATTTGAGCTTGCCTTCACTTTGCAACCGAGGGCTTAAATGCCAAAACAGGAAGCCCCATCGGGCCGACAGCGAAACAGAATCCATTATCGCACCTCCACAGCAAGCGTCGCGACCAGCTCACCACACTTGAGCATCTCGCTGCCCCAATAGGGATTGGCGAGGTCATCATCCGCTTGCATCCAATCCCCACCGCCTCCAGGAACCATCGGGCAATACATGTGGTAAAGAGACCGTGCCGTTTTCGGGCCACGAGCAACCATGGCCGCCAGCAACATTGCGTGACTGACGCCGCGATAAGCTTCGCGAGCCGTTTCCAACGAGCCATCCATGCGTGAGGCCGCGCGGCGAGCGGTCGCGAATCGGCGTTGTGCTTCATCGGGAACGCCGACCGACATTTCCAGCTCGCGAAGTCCTTCCACCAACATGTTCAATGCGAAGGGCGGGGGCGTTTGGTCAGCTGCCATGGCACATTGAATTTCAAAGTAGGCGTCGTAGGTCCGGTCAAGCGTCTTGCCGGCGTCGGTCGCCAACAGAACGGGTTTGGATTCGGGAAGTTCAAGCGGTCCTGGCGAATAGCTGGGTGCCTTCGCTGGGTCCATCAACGACGGGTTGCCCGCAAGCTGCATTTGCGAGTCGATCAAGAAGTTGCCACCCGTCGCAACGGTCTCGCCAGCGGAAAGCCCTTCAACAATCACCGCTTCCGTACGATTCATCGGACCAACGGTGACTCGGCGAATCTCAAAACGTCCCGGCTCGGTTTCGACATAAATCACGCTGTTTTCGCCGGCCAGCAACACAGCGTCGCGTGGAACGGTGACGACTTGCTGCATCGGCAAGGGGTCCGCTGCGAATCCGAGTTGGGAGGTCGGGACGAGTGCCATTTCACACAACGGACAGGTCCCCGGTTCGTCGCGGATAACTTGTGGGTGCATCGGGCTGATGTATTTATTCGCGAGTGCCGGATCGTAAGCTTTGTCCATCGGAATTGCGGGAACCGTCACCCGAGCGGTGGCATAGTCACCCGGTCGTAGCTTGCCGTCGAAGTTCAGGATCTCGACGCGCACACGAACCGTTCGAGTTGTTGCATTGACCGTCGGATCAATGAAGGCAACGCGGCCGGTGAACACCTCGCCAGGCAACGACTGGATTTCCGCTTCAACCTGCTGACCGAATCGAACGGAGGATGCGTCGTCGGGGAACAGATCAAGCATCAACCATACGCTGCTCAGATCGGCGACTCGATACAACTTGTGACCGGTCTTCACGTAGTCGCCCTCGACGGCTGACTTTTCGATCACCGTCCCCCCCTGCGGTGACTTGATGCGGATCCGCGACATTGGTTTTCCGGACTGCCCTAACTGTTCGATCTGACTTTGCGTCATGCCTAGTTCGGCCAAGTTTTCGCGTGCCATCTTGTTCAGATCGCCACCAGAAATTTGAAAGCGTCCGATCTTGCCGTCATGGTTCATGCTCATGATGAACTCGGTCTGAGCGGTGTAGAGCTGCGGGCTGTAGATCAACGCCAGGTCGTCGCCCTCATTGACCGTGATGCCGGCATAATTGGCGTACATCTTCTCCAACCGGCCGTCGATGTATGCGCTAATCGTCGAGAGCCGACTTTCATCGAAGTCGATGGAGCCGATGGTGCGAATCGTGCGATTGACTTCTCCCCACTTCGACATTGCGGTTTGAATGCCAATGAGTCGACGAGCGGAGGATTCAATGGTGACCGAAATGCCATCGCCACCACCTCCGCCTGTCGCTTCGACCAACTCCATCGCACATACCGGGCAACGCCCCGGCTCCGTCGAGGGTGGCGTACACATCATCGGACAGATGTATCGTTTTTCTCCGCCACCCCCGGATTCTGCCGCGGCTTCGCCTTTTCCGCCAGTGAAGCCATCAGCGGTCAACCACTTCGTTCGTTGTGCCAGGCCTAGCAAGAAGAACACCAAGCCAACGACAATCACAACGGTCGCTGCGTGGACGCCGGTTCGCACGAGCCACCGCATTCCGCCGTGAGTCGCTTCTGTGGGGGCTCCGGTGGAAGTGGGCGCAGGTGTTGATTCATCCTCGCTTTGCGTATCGGCAGCCTCGTTCACGATTTCATGCGAGGTGTTCGGTTCAGCTTCATCGGGTTGACGAGGTTCATCCTGACTCATGGCAGTGCTCACGACGTTTGCCGGCAAACGAATGTGGTTCCATCCACAAATATCAGCTCATGAGGCGACTGGCCAACGATGCGATGGAGGGGATCGCATCATCGACCAGTCATTGCCTCCAGGCTGTGACCGGTTCATTGTTTAGGTGACGCGACTCAAATCGCGTGGGAATTGCATCTGGAAAAGGCTTCAGGAGGACGGAGCGCGCAGCATCAATCGCTTGAAAGCCAAATTGTTTTTTGAAGAACTGCAAGCGCGCAGCACTCCTAACGCAGCAGAATCAAATCCGCCAGATGCAAAGAAACCGCTGAGAGAAATGCGGTGAGTGACTGCCGATCGGCAATCGTGACATCGGGTCATCTGGAGAAATCGAAAACCCAGCATCCGATGCAACGTGATCCAAGTACGCAATCAAGACCCTTTCACGAAGCTGCGGGACAGGTATGCGATGAGGTGCCGGTACAAACGGTTCCGATCGAATGCCACACATGCACGATGACAACGCGACTTGGTCTTGAACCAACTCATCCACGTCGGAGCTCGGCGGCTCCGGCACGATAGCGGGGATTTCACCGAACAACTCGTCATACTTGGTTTGTTTGGATTCCTTGGTGCAGCAACCACTGGCGTCGTCCTTGGCACCACTACAGCAGCCACACAGCTCGAGATCCGATTTCACTTCACAACATTTGCAAGCGTGGCAGACCGTTTTGGCCTGACAACACGGACCTTGAGCACATGTTCCCCGCGCAGCCACGATCACCATCGGCTGAATCACCATTGCAGCGATCAGACAAAGATTAACGGCGATACGAATTAGGGGGGAGCTGCTCACTATGACGTTCCGAAAAAGATACCCATGCCCAGTATAGCAACTGTATCGGAAATTTGGCCGAAGAGTTCAACAGGAATTAACCGGTTAGGCAAACTATGCCAGTTCGATTATAGCTCATCAGGACTCCAGCGTCATGGATCGGCGATCTTTTCGACCCGGAACACCCCAAGCGAAACGTCTCC
This sequence comes from Novipirellula artificiosorum, assembly GCF_007860135.1. Taxonomy (NCBI): domain Bacteria; kingdom Pseudomonadati; phylum Planctomycetota; class Planctomycetia; order Pirellulales; family Pirellulaceae; genus Novipirellula; species Novipirellula artificiosorum. Next base: position 1,187,159 of record NZ_SJPV01000001.1, on the reverse strand, counting down.
TACTGGCTGCATTGGTCGCCGCATCGGCGTCTGGTTGTGCCTCTCAGCGTCGTGTTCAGCTGGCACCAGGCTTTGCGAAGGAGACCGTGACGACTCCGACATCGGGCGTGATAAGCAACATCGAAGGGCAGCAAGTCCTTAGCGAGCCGGAAACAGCGGCGGTATTGCCCGTTGGCTACAACGACGGGGTGGTGGTGATCGCATCGCCGGCCCTCTTCGCTCAACCGCCCAAGGAAGACGAGGAACGAAGCTTTGGAGACTTCCTGCAGCTCGATCCGCCTGAAGTGAGTCAGGAGTCGGGAGTCGAGGATCGGGAGGTTGACGAGCAGGAAGTCGACGAATCGGATGTCGATAAAAAGGGAAAAAATGAAGCAAACGAGCCCCTAACTCTTGAGAACGACGATGAAGAGGAGGCAACTCCCAGCTCCTCACTTCCAGCTCCCTACTCCTCACTAACCCCCGGCCAACCTGTCGAGTACTTCGTTGCCGAAGCCCTGTCGCGGCACCCGAAGATCATGGCGGCCAGGCAGCGCGTCGCCGCCGCGAACAATGTGATCCCGCAAGTCAAAGCGTTGCCGGACCCGTCATTCAACAACACGTTCTGGCCCTTTCAAGACCAAGCCCTTCAAACCGCTGGTGGCCGAGTCGGCCACCAGATGTCGATCAATCAGGCAGTCCCCTATCCAAACAAATTGAAAACGAAAGCCGTCATCGCTAGTCGCGAGGTGCAAATCGTTCAAGCCGAAGTCGATGCGATCGAGCGAGAAATCACCGAGTCGGTACGTTTGGCTTACTACGAAGTGTGGTTCGCAACGCGAGCGATCAAGATTATTGAAGAAACAAAAGAGCTCGTCGCCGACCTGACTAAAGTTGCCGAAGCACGCTATCGTAGCGGCGGTTCGCAACAGGACGTCTTGCGTGCCCAACTTGAAACCGATCGACTCGACGATCAGCTCGTCACACTTCGCAAGCAAAAAATGCTTGCACAAGCGGATCTCGCTACGCTGCTTCAGCAGCCCGTGGCAATGATGCCGGAAGCCCGTGACGAGCTATCAACGACACCGATGCCGCAGCAAATCGAAGCGTTGATCGCTATGGCCGAGCAGTGCAATCCAAAACTTCGCGGACTTGCTTGGGAGATCCAGCGTGATCGCGACAGGCAGACTCTGGCCTGCTTGCAAAAATTCCCAGACTTCAACGTCGGCATCAATTGGAGTTTGATCAGTGACGACTACAAAGTGCTCAGTCCCGTCGCAAATGGCCATGACAACGTCAGCCTTAGCTTTGGTACCACCCTTCCAATCTGGCGAGACAAAATCAATGCAGGCATCCGCGAAGCTTCGCATCGAACCAGCAGCACGACCCGCCGTTGGGAAGCCGAACGCGACGACCTGTATGGAAAAATTCGCCGCCTGATCGTTCAAGCCGATGCCCTGAATGAGCAGCGTGACCTGTACAAAGACCGCATCATTCCGCGCACCGAAGACACGCTCAAACTTTCGATCGCTGACTACCGAGGCAAACGCACTGACTTCTTCACCTTGATCGAAACTTACCGCGAGCTGTTGATGTTCGAGACCCAAGTCGCCCGCATCGACGCCACCTTGGCAGGTACGGTTGCACAGCTCGATCGGACCGTGGGTTGCCCGTAGGGGTGGCTTCTCGTCACCACGACGTTAGGAGCTTCCGCAATGCCCGACGTGCTCGGTTTAACCTTGAACCGACCGTGCCTTCGGGGATGTTCAGCGTCTGAGCGATCTCTTGGTAGGACAAGCCGCTTTCCTCTTTAAGCATAAAGATGGCTCGTAGTTCGGGAGCAAGTTGAGCGAGGGCATGACACAACTCGAAGTCTTGTGTCGAAGTGGGCTTTTCTTCCTGAAACGTAATGATTGCTTTGCGTTCAGCAAGCACTGGCATGTTTATAGGAGGATCTCTGGCAATGCTAGTTCTTTCGCGCCGCGCGCAGCACCAAAATGTTCATTCGTGGATGATTGACATTGGTCGCTATGCGATTGCGTTCCTGAGTACGGCTGTCGTTATTTGGTTTCGCTGGCTATTGCAACCTTGGTTAAATGAGGAGTGCCCATTTAGCTTATTCTACTTGAGCGTTTTGTTGACCGCGTGGGTGGCAGGAAGCGGACCTGCTGTGCTTGCAATCACACTTGGAACATTGGCGGCAGCTCATTTCTTCATTGCTCCAGCTTCCAATTTGTGGATTGAAGGTGTGCCGGAGCTTGTGCAATTGGTGATTTATGTTGTTGTCAATTGCGTTGCAATTTTTCTTTTTGATCGCGCCGAACGTCAGCGAGTCTTAGCGGAAAACCGAGCTGCAGAGAATGTCCGTTTGGGGATGGACCTGCAACAAGCCGATAAACGCAAAGATGAGTTTTTAGCACTGTTAGCACACGAATTACGGAACCCACTGGCACCGATTCGGTCGAGCATGGCGCTGTTAGAGCGGAACGAAGATGCGCCAAAAACCGTGCGGCGTGTCAGAGAAGTTATCCATCGTCAAACGATGCATCTGATTCGTATCACGGACGATCTCTTAGAAGTCTCTCGTTTTTGTCGCGGGCACATTGAGTTGTTGGTTCAGCGATTTGATCTTCGGGCATCTGTCGATGATGCGATCGAAATGATCGAGAATGCGATGTCGGTAAAATCTCAACGGTTTCAATACTTGATTCCTGACACACCGATCTGGGTCAATGGTGATCAAGTTCGGCTTGCTCAATTGACTGCGAACCTGTTAGGAAACGCCTCGAAATACACCCCTGAGTCCGGCCGGATCACGCTCGTTCTTGAACGACATGACGATACCGCGTCGATTGCCATTAGCGATACCGGAATTGGATTTGCCGCTGACCACGCTGAGCGCATTTTCGAGCCTTTCGTACAAATTGACGCTAGCCGAACTCGAGAGTACGGCGGGTTGGGAGTGGGATTGACCATCGCCAAGCGTTTAGTTGACTTGCACGATGGAACACTGTCTGCCGAAAGCCGCGGACCGGGCTTGGGCAGTTGCTTTACCGTGACGTTACCCACCCTCAACGTTGGGGACGGCGATTGTGTCGGGGAAGATTTCTTGAACGGAGACGACGCCACGGAGAATCGCACTGGCCGTGAATGTTTCGTCGCAGCCAAACAACCCGTCTGCAAATTGCTCTTGGTCGACGATAATCTTGACGCATCGTTGATACTGCGAGACCTATTTTGTACCGAGGGCTATCAAGTTCAGCTGGCGCACGACGGCATCGAGGCGATCAGCAAGGCGATTGAGCAAAGCCCCGCCGTGATTGTGATGGACATTGGCTTGCCGGGAATGGATGGTTACGAAGTTGCTCGCAGAATGCGTCGTTCGAGGCAACTTTCCGAGGTCAAGTTGATTGCGCTAACAGGCTGGGGAAGTAGCCAAGGGCGCGAGTTGGCCGCACAAGCGGGATTTGATCTACATCTCGTGAAACCGATCGCTTTTCAATCCCTTCTTGAGAGTGTTCAGAGCATGCAAAGCCAAACCTATGAAACGACCCCATGCATTGCCGATTTGTAGCTTGTTTCACTTATGCGTTCTTAGCGAACTGTTCGTCCTTGATTCCTAGCCAACGAACTTGTCGCGGGTTTCTGGTTGTGGGACGTGCGACCGAAGCATCGCGAGTCGAATCAGCCGGTGGCAAGATTCAAAAGGGAAAAGTGTCGCTCGCTCCATACGGCTTCATGGTGTTGGCGGTGGACACCGAAAGCAATATATTCGGTGTACACTCGCAGGAGCAACCACGATGATTCTTAGTTTTTTCTTGGGATCGAGCGGGAAGCACTGTCGTAGCCGCACACCGGACCTCGTGATAACCGACATTCGGATGCCGGGAATGGAGGCCGCAAACAACGAAGGAATGGGGCCATCCAATGAAACAAAACGATAAGTCGTCTGGAAAACTGCTCGTTGGCAAAAAGAAGTGGTGGGTGCTCGGAGGTGTGTTGTCGCTTGCCATTGTCACCATTGGGGCGAGTTCCTTCCTTTGGTTGCCCCTACTGACCCGCGACGATCATGCCCCCATCGTTGCGGCGGGCGAATACAAACCGAACACTCTGGCGGCTCGATACAGCGTCCCGGACGACGAAATCGAAGTTGAAATTACGGAGGAGCTGATCCGCGCATTCGAGCTGTTTGCGAAGCAGGCAGAGGGAACGAACGAAGTGCTCAGGGCGACCGAGGCTCGGCTCGTCAAGGAGGACCCCCACCTTCGCCAAGCGTTGAGGGATCCGATGCAGACACCACTCCTCCCCGACTCCGGCTACCCGACGATTGAGCAGCGAGCAGCACAGTTTCTTCCGGTGGTCGAGTATTTGATGGCGGACTATGACAGCCGCCAGGGGGCGCAACCAAAGAATGACAGGCTTCGCGGTGCACTCGAGACAGAGTTGCGTCGACGTATTGCGAGGCAACTTCGACTTGAGTCTCAACAAACCATTTTGGACGAAGCCTACGCCAACGGCAACCGAGACCCACTTCTCCTGTACGGTCAAATCATCAGCGCTCCCAATAAGAGCGTCGAACGTCGTGCTGCGTACAAGCAAGCGGTTGACGCGATCGACGGTAAGCCAGCATGCGAGTTATTGAAGTTCGTCATCTATGCCCACTCGGCTCGCTACGATTTTGATGTGGACTATAGCGATATGGGCTTTCGAGTGATCGATGCTCACGCAGTGTTTTTCAGCATGATCGAGAAATTCGCTGACAAGCCCCCCTTCATGGAGTTCGTACTTCCTTACTTGAGTGGCTATGCTGCCATGGGCAACCGACACGCCGAAGGCGACTTTGCCCTCAAGATCGCGGAGCTACCTGAGGAAGATCTCCCGGTCTGGGTGCGGAATTATTTCGCGCACGGCGTGACCCATTATCTTGGAGGCAAGGTTTGGAACCTGAGGAATCTATGGCGGAACACAGAAAAGTTGCCGCCCGGTGTCGATAAAATCACAAGTCTGCGCGGGCAATTGCTGGTCCGAGCGTGGTGCGATCGTCCCAACTCGGTCCGATTGCTCACGAGATTGATCGAAGAGCAAAGCCTATGGGGTTCCACAGGGCGACCGAACCACCATTGGTTTCGCCTCGCCCTTCGCGTCGTATGCGATGATCCCGATGTTTACGAAACCTACCTGCGCCAGATGAAACCGGTCAATGTCGGGTCCGCGGACGACGCGATGCAAATCGCAGCGCTCTGTGCCAATTGCACACAGCAAGACACGGCGATCCCCTACTTCAGTACTTTCTTTTTGGACGGCGCGTTTTCGGAACGATCGTGGCAGACACCCGCCGACTCGGATCTTCAAATCTTGATGGTAGCATCCAAAGTTCTTGACTATCGCCGCACCATGGCATCCGCAGAAGCGAGAGGGGTTGTTGCAGCGGATTGCTTTACCGTCATCGCGAAGATTCTCTGGGATTGCGGACGCTATGAGGATGTTGCCTGGTTGCTCGAAAACGAGCCGGACAGCATGACTCCTGCGGCGTGTCGCTCCTACTTCCTCGACCTCGAACTACTTCGGTCCTTGTTGGCGGTCTATGACGATCGCACAAAATTGCTGTGTCAACAACTGCACCAACGCGTCTTGTCCCACGGCGAGCACCAGAACGCAACGGATTGGAAGCAAATCGGCCACGACCTGGAAGCCCTCGAGGAATTCGTCGACGATCAGGACAACCTCTTTGTCAAAACGGTGCGGCAATGCCATCAATGGGCTACGACCTTCCATCAAGGACAATGGGTTGATTTGGAGATCAACGAAGATCTTATCGGGTGGTTCGTTCGAGACTACGAGGTTGAGGAACGAGACGATGGATTCGTACTGTCCTCTTCAATCAAGAGCAGCGAGGACGTGCTCAGGCCGCGGCTCCATTTCCCCATGCCATTGGAACTCGAATTGGAAGTCGAGTTGCTCGACAGCGACACGCAAGACCCGTATGGCATCGCGTTGGTTGCGGGTCCGATGTTTCATGAAGACACGGTTGACACCGGTGGGCTGGGAATGATGGTACGATTCCAACCTGGCAGCTGGCGATTTGAGCTTACCCGCCCCCGTACGAATCAAGGCGGATCGGTCATTCAGGCTTTCAACACCGATGGCTCCTCGAAGGCCCAGATGCGAATGGAAGTCCGCCCCAGTGGTGTGGAGATCTTTGGGAATTTGGAATCCTTACGAACGGTCGAGGGCCCAACCGAACATGAGGGAATCATTCAAATTGGGCGATGGCGACAGGTGCAGTTGTTCTATTTGCCGGACGTTTCCGTCCGGTATCACGTCAAAAGATTCCGGGTGCGTCAGCTCTCCGATCCGGACGACGCTTAAACCTCCGCGGCCAAGCGGTTTCGTGTGAGGATGACCACGATAGAGGGTCAACGAGTGTTTTACTCGGTCGGCGCCGATGGCAAGGACGATCAAGCGAAACTGCAGTACGAGGCTGGAAGCCCCGATGGCCGCGGTGACGTCGTCTTCCGTTTAGGCAAGCGGGGTTAGAGCAATGCTGAACTAGCACTGGGAGATGTCCAACCCGCCTTGTAGTGTTTTTCGAAGCTTGCGTGTCAGGCCATAGCTTTGCTTGTTTCTTCGCTCTCGAAGGGGGAGAATGCGCACAACTCCAATGATTTGGGTTTCTCAAGATGAGTGACGTCACGCAAATCCTCAAGCAGATCGAAGAGGGCAACCCCTCATGGAATACCAAGCCGCTGCAGCGGAGTCGACACCTTCTTTCCGTACACATGCCTGGTTCGATTCGAAAGCCCAGGGCGAGGCTTTGTACGCTGGGCTACGAACCACGGCACACCACGAACCTTGACGAGGTCTTGCCAATGACATAGCGCCTAACCGCCAACCGCAAGATCCGCCCGGCGATCGACGTAGACCACGCCCCTCGTTGGACAAGGCAACGTCCCCACACGGCCCATTTTTGTGCTCGTGAGAACATGCCCGTTTGCCTGGTTGTGGCAAAGACCGGCAAGGCAGATGGACAAACCCAAAAACGTCTTTCCTCAATCGAAAAGGGTTCTCCATCATGTTCACCCCTCTCCTGCAATCAAAGCAACAACGTCGCAAGCTCCCTTCTCGCAAAGCGGCCGAATCGAAACGGCGTCTGCGAACGCGGCGTGCGAAAATCGAGACCCTCGAAGACCGTCGATTGTTGGCAGCCACCCCGATGACGCCAATGAACGATCTGATTCAGAATGGCAATAATCGACTGGAGCGGGTGATCGTTGTTTGGAACGACCATGTCGAGCAATCGCGCACCATGGCGGAGAACCAAGTCCGAGATCGAGGCGGCCGAATCTCCCATGTCTTCGAGCACGCAGTGAATGGATTCGCGGGCGAAATGTCAAGCGAAGCGGTGCAGTTATTGCGTGAAGATCCGCGAGTCAAGTATGTCGAACCCGATTTGCCGATGCAGGCCTTTGCTCAGATCGTGCCCACGGGTGTTGATCGAATTCAAGCCGACCTGAATTCAACCGCAAAGATCGACGGCACTAACCAGCTATTGGATGTTGACATTGCGATCATTGATTCAGGCATTGATATCGACCATCCAGATCTGAACGTCGCGGGCGGGTACAACGCCATTCTGGGTACGGACACTGGTTACGACGACGACAATGGTCATGGGACTCACGTTGCGGGAATCGCGGGAGCACTCGACAACAACATTGGCGTGGTGGGGGTCGCTCCTGGGGCTCGGCTGTGGGCCGTGAAAGTCTTGGACAGCAATACCAACGGTAACTTGTCGGACATTATCGAAGGGATCGAATGGGTCACAGCAAATGCGGATAAGATCGAGGTCGCCAACATGAGCCTCGGTGGTCTCGGTGTCAGCCAAGCCTACCATGACGCAATCAAAGAAAGCGTGGAGGCTGGCGTCGTCTATGTTGCCGCATCGGGTAATTCCTATCGCGACATCATTGGGACTGACTTTGACTTTGGCACTTCCGATGACACGATCCCAGCGGTGTACCCGGAAGTGGCCACGATCAGCGCGATCGCGGATACCGATGGGCAATCAGGAGGACATGGCGACAATACGAGCTATGGGAATTACCCGGATGACACCTACGCAGACTTCAGCAACTACAGCAATGATGAAGGTCCCGACTTCGGGCGCGTATCGTGGTACGACGACAACAACGTTGTCACGTCGCCCGGATTGGGTATTGACCTGATGATGCCAGGGGTGGACATCAATTCCACGTATATCGGCGGTGGTTATGCGGTCGGCAGCGGAACCAGTATGGCGGCGCCCCACGCAGCGGGTCTTGCGGCGCTCTACATTGCCAAGAATGGTCGAGCCACAGATGCCTCGGGAGTGTACGCCATTCGCCAGGCGATGATTGACGAGGCAATGGATTGGTACGGCGCCGAGGGGTTACAAATTCCCAATCCACCCTATCCCAACCCGGACAGTCCCGACAATCACGTTGAAAGACTGGGGTGGGCGGAAGACCATGATCCGTACCCTCGAATCACGGTGAATCCCACCGCGGGGTTGGTCACTTCGGAATCCGGCCAGACTGCGACATTTGACGTTGTCTTGGATACGATGCCGACGGCCGATGTTTCGTTTGATTTGTCATCGAGCGACACCACCGAAGGTACCGTCTCGGTATCAAGCATGACCTTTACCCCTGTCAATTGGGATGTGCCTCAAACGGTCACGGTCACGGGCGTGGACGACGTCGGAGTGGACGGCGACTGATGACTCGGCGACCACCGATGAGGATACGGCGGTCGTGATGAATGTTATCGCTAATGACTCTGATCCCGATGGGGACAGCCTGCTCGTGGATTCCATCGGCGTGGCTGCTCATGGAACAATTGCAAACAACGCAGATGGCACGATCACCTACACACCCGATGCCAACTATCACGGCAGCGACAGCTTCACCTACACGCTGGCCGATGGGAATGGCGGTGTTGATACGGGAACCGTCATGGTGAGTGTCACCCCGGTCAATGATGCACCCGTAGCAGTCGACGACGACTATGTTGTGGATCAAGACATGAGCCTTGTCGTACCAGCCAGTGGAGTGCTGGCCAATGACTCCGATGTTGATGCGGATACGCTAAGTGCCGCTATTGTCGGCGATCCAAGCCACGGCGACGTCTGGCTCGGCGAGGACGGATCCTTCACGTACACGCCCGAGGACGGTTTCTACGGTCAAGACAGCTTCACCTATCGCGTCCAGGACTCATCCCTGGTCTCTGATACTGCCACCGTGACGATCATGGTCAATCGAGTGAATAGCGTTCCGGTTGCCAACGATGATTCCTACGATGTGGACGAAGACCAGCCGATCAATGTGGCAACTCCTGGCGTCTTGGGAAACGACCGCGATGACGACGGTGACCCCATCACGGCAAACATCATCAGCGGTGTCTCACACGGTCAACTGAATCTGAATCAGGACGGTTCATTCAACTACACGCCCGAAGCGAACTTCGCTGGAACGGATAGTTTCAGCTACGTAGCCAACGACGGCTTTGGCAATTCCGATCAAGCGATCGTCACGCTGACCGTGAATTCTGTGAATGATGTTCCAACAGCAGAATCTCAATCGATTGTCTTGCCCGAGGACGATTCCAAACCCGTGACGTTGCAAGGCAGTGATCTAGATGGCGACACGCTGACCTACACAGTCACGATTGGACCAACTCATGGGACGCTCGCCGGAACGGCCCCGGCTCTGACCTACGAGCCAGCAGCCAACTACAGCGGGCTGGACAGTTTCACCTTCACGGTGAGCGATGGAATAGCGGAAAGCGCCGCAGCGACGGTCAGCATCAGCGTCACGTCGGTGAATGATGCTCCAATACTGAACCAGCCGATCGACGACCTGGACGTCACCGAGGATTCAGCCGATTCTGTGATTGATCTCACCGGCATGTTCAGCGATATCGACGCGAGTGATCTTGTTACTCTATCGGTCCAAGCCAATAGTAACAGCAGTCTGGTCACGGCGTCGTTGCTCGACAACGTCCTCACACTCGACTACCAGCCCGATCAGAACGGCACCGCAACGGTCACGATCCGTGGAACCGATGGCTCGGGAGCCTACGCCCAGGACAGTTTCCTCGTCACAGTGACAGCGGTCAACGATGCCCCCGTGGCGGTCGACGACTTGGCCAACACTCCGATGGACACACCTGTTGTGATTGATGTGCTGGACAACGATACCGATGTGGACGGTGAATCGCTTTCAATCGCAATTATTGGCAGCACCAACGGTACCGCCGTGGTCAACGAAAATGGCACGGTGAGCTTCACACCCTCTGCAAGTTTTTCTGGTCTAGCCAGCTTCACTTACACGCTGAATGACGGTGAGTTGGATTCCAACGTGGCTACGGTCACCATCGATGTTACGCCCATCGCGTCAGGTCCCAAACTTGCCCACGGCGTTGTTACAGGCGTTGGCAGCAGTGGCTGGACCACAGTGGTGCTCTCACATACCTACGACAACATGGTTGTGATCGCGACGCCCAACTACGACTCGAGCGACGCCCCAGGGGTCACCAGGATTCAGAATGCTTCGGGCAACCAATTCGACGTTCGTGTCGACTCGGCCGGTGGAGGCTCGCTCAGCGACGTTCGTGTGCACTACGTGGTGGTCGAAGCGGGCTTCTATGACGAACCAGGCTACAAGATGGAAGCCGTCACGTTCAACTCGACACGAACGGATGAGAACAATTCGTGGGTCGGTGAGTCTCGGAGCTACCTGCAATCGTACAGTCAGCCCGTGGTCCTCGGCCAAGTGATGTCCTATAACGATCCCGACTGGTCGGTCTTCTGGGCCAGTGGTAGCAGCCGCTCCGCAGCGCCAACAAGTAGCGCGTTGACCGTTGGCAAGCACGTCGGCGAGGACTCGGACAACACACGCTCCGACGAAACGCTCGGGTACATCGTTATCGAAACCAGCACCACCGGTACCGCTGAAATCGAAGGCCTTCGGTATGTGGCTGCCCTAGGTGGCGATTCGATCCGGGGAGTTGGAGATTCGCCTGCGTACAGCTACAGCTATCAGGCGATGCCGAATTCCAAAACAGCGGTCGCTAGCCAAGCAGCCATGGATGGTGGCAACGGAGGTTGGGCCGTTTTGTACGGAAACGACCCAATCACGCCGACTGGCAATACGATCAACTTCGCGATTGATGAAGACCAAGCTCGAGACACCGAACGCTATCACACAACGGAGCAGGTGGCCTACTTCATCATCGACCCACCTGTCGAGGAACTTCGTGCATCCGTTACTGCAATGGACGCAAGCGGCGACGGCCGGGTGACCTCAATGGATGCGTTATTGGTGATCAACCACCTCAACACGAATCGGTCGCATGACAACCCATCGCACTTGGATTTGAGCCAGGACGGAGCTGTGACACCGCTTGACGCACTGGTCACCATCAACCATCTCAATCAGCGAACTCGCAGCGCGATCCAAAGTCGTTCCCCGATCACCCCACAGGCCGTCGACCAATGGTGGGCCATGGATGACGAAGACGACAACGAAGGTTCGATGGATGAGGCGTTGCTCGACATCTTGATCTCCTAAACATCGACCCCGGTTTCCAGAGCAACCCCTGATACGCTAGACAGGAAACTGCGATAACGCAACGACGGCTCATTAAGGTGTCCGTTCGAGGCCGTCGTTTTGTAGAACACCTTCGGCGTACGGAATCGTTGCCCGCAACGTGAACCCAGGGTAAGCCGCTTCGCGTCGACCCTGGGCTGCGGAATCGAACGCCGTTGGCGTAAGAAACGAGCTTCGTACTGCGAGCCCATCTCGGCCGTATTCGTCAACCGAAGCGACCGAAAACGCCTTTACGAATGAAAAAGTGTGTCGAGCATGCAATGCATCGCGGCGGTTTCAACGAACACAACAGCCCGACCTATACTCGTGTCGCGCTGGTCGAAGCGGAACGGGTGCTGAAGCTAGTACAGGATCCATCTGCTCGTGAGGCAGCCGAGTCGCTACGTCAGATTGCCTGGCAGATGATCGCCAACAGTTTTCACCCCGTACTTTCATGGCGCCACCACCGATCATCCGAAGTGACTTCAACGCTTTGCGTCGATTGATGGAGTGAGAAGAGTCCGATGGGGTGTCGAAAGATCCAGGCTCTCGAACTTTTTTTTGGGAGTCGCCATTGACAACGAGGCTTGATTACATATCGTATATCGTAGATTAACGATATTGGAGACAAGCGAATGCAAAAGCCCAGCAAGAAACGATGTGATGCGACACCGGTGAAGCTGAAGGCTGATCCGACGGCGGAGGATTTTGCGCGTCTTGCTTGGGCGATCGCTCATCCGGCTCGCGTGCAAATCGTGCGGCTTCTGATCGGTCGTGAAGCTTGCGTTTGCGGCGAAATTGTTGATTGTTTGCCGCTCGCTCAATCGACCGTCTCACAGCACCTCAAAATTCTCAAAGAGTCGGGGCTGATCCAGGGCGAAGTCGATGGGCCGAAGGTCTGTTACTGCATCAACCCCGAGCGGCTGGTTCAGTTGAAGGCATTTGTCACCAACCTGTAATATTTTTTCCAACACGCCAATCGCATACCGGCGATAGACGATTTAGCTAGAAGGAACCGAAGCGATGGAAATGAATCACCCCAATACGTGCCCGACGGACAACCAGGGCATCGGCTTCTTTGAACGTTACCTCACCGTTTGGGTTGGCCTGTGCATCGTCGCCGGAATCGTGCTCGGCAAAATCGCACCGGGAATCGCAAAGTCACTTGACGGCATGGCGATTTACGTGAACGAGGCCCCCGTGGTTTCGATCCCGATCGCGGTCTGCCTGTTCTTCATGATGTATCCGATCATGGTCAAGATCGACTTCAGCGAAGTGGTGAAAGCCGGCAAAGCGATTCGGCCTGTTGGTTTAACCCTGTTTATCAACTGGGCCATCAAGCCGTTCACGATGTACGCGATCGCCAGTTTCTTTCTCGGCACACTCTTCCTTGGTTTCATTGGCCCCGACGCGGTCGACTATGTGAAGGCTCCGTTGGGGAGCAATCTTGAGGTGGGAGCGACCTACGGTGCTGGCGAGGTGGTGTTGGTTGAGGGCGTGAAGATGCTGCAGGTTCCGCTGTGGCGAAGCTACTTGGCCGGTTGCATTTTGCTCGGCATTGCACCCTGCACCGCAATGGTCTTGGTATGGGGATTTTTGGCGAAGGGAAATGACGGGCACACCTTGGTGATGGTCGCCATCAATTCACTGACGATGCTTGTTTTGTACGGTGTCTTGGGCGGGTTCCTACTGGGAGTCGGCCAACTGCCCGTTCCTTGGCAAGCGTTGCTGTTGTCGATCGGCATCTATGTCGCGTTGCCGTTGCTAGCCGGATACCTTTCGCGCAAGTGGTTAATCGCGACCAAGGGAGAAGCATGGTTTCGTGACAAGTTCTTGCATTTCTTGACGCCCGTTACGATCACAGCTCTGCTTGCAACGCTGGTGCTACTGTTTTCATTCAAAGGCGAAACGATCGTTGAAAACCCACTCACGATTCTGTGGATCGCCATTCCGTTGACGCTTCAGACGTTGGTGATCTTTGCTCTGGGCTACGTGATGAGCAAAGCGATGGGCTTTCGCTATGAATCGGCCGCTCCAACGGCGATGATCGGCGCGTCGAATCACTTTGAAGTGGCAATCGCGACGTCAACGATGTTGTACGGATTGTCGTCCGGCGCAGCACTGGCGACCGTCGTGGGCGTGTTGATTGAAGTACCCTTGATGTTGGGCTTGGTCAAGTTTTGCCTCAAGACGCAAGGTTGGTTTCCTGCCGGAACCAACGATACGAATAAACAGAGAGCCCCAAGCTAGCTTGGCTAAAGAGCCACCGCTGGGCATCACGGGGATGCGTCGCAGCGCCCCTTCTGATGGATCACTCATGCACCTAAGAAAGAAACCCATGACCAAGAAGAACGTTTTGTTTCTCTGTACCGGAAATTCGTGCCGCAGCCAAATGGCCGAAGGCTGGGCAAAACACTTTCACGGTGACACCATCGAAGCGTACTCGGCGGGCATTGAAACTCACGGCATGAACCCGCATGCGATTGCCATGATGAAAGAAGCTGGCGTGGACATTTCAAGCCAATCATCCAAGCTGGCCGACTCGCTCAGTAAAGTGCCTCTCGACCTGGTCATCACCGTATGCGGTCATGCGGACGAAAATTGCCCTTCGTTTCTAACCAAGGCCAAACGGGTTCACGTCGGCTTCGATGATCCACCTCGACTCGCTAAAGAAGCCGCCAGTGAAAAAGAAGCGTTCGACGCCTACCGACGAGTCCGTGACGAGATTCGCGATTTCATTCGCGACCGACTGCCCGACTTGCTCCCGTAATTTTGCCGAGAAGGATCGTTGCTGGATGGCAATTTTGCGGTCCATCCAGGTTTATTGTGGGTAAGTGTCTCCAGGGGATTTTCAGTGGCATGACTCCCGGGACCAGACTGAGAAGCGGGCACGAAGCACCATGTAGAGAACGGCTTCCCTTTGCCTTTGACGGAAAGATCTCCAAATTGACCGTACGCCTCAAGTAAGTCCGGACAAAGCCAGCATTTGCCACAGAATGAAGTCCCGAATCATCCGGGCTAGATCACTCGGACTCGAATCTTGGTGGCGCTGTCATTTTTCATCTCAAGCACTTCGCAAACAGCCCCATCCAGTTCAATCACGTCGCCCTGTGTAAGAATTTTTTGCCGAACGTCCGTCAACAGCCCAGCGATCGTATCGGTCTCGCTGGACTCATCCAAAGCAAGTTTCAATCGCGAGCGAACCTCATCGAGCGGTGTTGAACCGACCACCAAATACGATCCTGATTCCTCCGGTACGATGTGCGGGTCCGCAATATCAAACTCGTCGTCAACCTCACCTACGATTCGTTCCAGCACATTCTCGAGGGTCACCATGCCCGTGATGGTTCCGTATTCGTCGATGACGAAGGCCATCAATTGATGAGTGGCTTGAAAGTGGCGAAGCACTCGGCTGATCGGCATGGTCTCTGGCAGCTTCTTGGGTGGCCGCATGATGGTGCGGACGTCAAAGTCGCTTACATCGGTGGGGACGTTCAAGAGATCCTTGATATGAACCACACCAAGCACGCGGTCCAACGAGCCGTCGCAAACGGGGTAGCGTGTGTGCATCGTTTGCCGCACCAGTTCGCGGAAGTCGCTGATCGATTGATTGACATCAAAAAATGCGACCTCGCCCCGCGGCAACATGACACGACGAACGATCAAGTCGTCAAACTCGAAAACATTATTGATCAGTGAGTGTTCGTTGCGAGTAAGGTTGCCGTGGATATGAGCCTCTCGCAACAGGGCTCGAATTTCTTCTTCCGTATTGATGCTGTGGTGATCCGACGCACCCTGGATCCCAACCAATCGAAGCAGAAATGAAGTGACGAGATTGAGGACCTTCAGAAACGGGTACAGAACGACGTAGGAGAATTTCAGGGGCAAGGCACACCAGAGCAGCATTTGTTCGGGTCGACGTATCGCGAAGATCTTTGGGAACTGCTCGCCCACCACCAAGTGCAATCCCGTGATCACGGTAAAGGCAACAGCAAAACCCAAGACATGGATGACGCGATCATCGGAAATACCAACCCAGCCCAGCACCGGTTCCACTAGGGCCGCAAACGCGGGTTCGCCGACCCAGCCGAGTGCGAGTGACGCCATGGTGATGCCCAACTGGCAGGCGGACAACGATTCGTCAAGTCGTTTCGCGAGCCACTTTGCGGTCCCGGCGAATGCCTGGCCGTCTTTGTGGAGTTGTTCGATCCGAGAGATACGAACTTTGACCAACGCGAATTCCGCGGCAACGAAGAAGCCATTTAGAATAATCAGGGCAACAGCAAGCCCTAGGTAAATCAGTGTCATGAGGGGTGTCCGGTGAAAGTCGGTACAAGGAAAAGACGCCAGAAAAACCGGACCGTCTTTTCGCGAACACTACCATAACACTGCAGAACGAAAACGACACTATGGCACCGATCCGGTCGCGGCCAACTTAGGGAATCTTCCCATCCATGGAACAAGATCCGATTCTAAGTCGGTGTTTCCGTGGGCGGTGATGCGGCTGGCAGCGGCTCAGCGGCGTTTCGAAGCAGATCGTGGATGTATTGCATTTTCACCACAACAGGCGACACGAGGATCTCCGGGACATAGTCAATCAGCCCCATCGCCCGATTCATCTCGTTTAGCAAGACCCCAAGCTTGATATAGTGGCTGACCATCTCAGCGAGTTCGGTTTGAACAGGATTGCAGCTCGGGGAGATATTCATATTCATCGCGGTATCAAGAACGCTCACCATATCCAAGTAGGTCGCGAAGGTCTCGGCAAAATCTTCCCACGGATGCATTGCGGCGTAACCACTCACAAAGCTCGATTGCCAATTCGCAACGGGCCCCTTCTTGTAGTATTTACTTTGACACTCCGCATAAGTCGGGTTCTCGTGATCACCAAAAACCGCCTTAAACTCGCTCTCGGCTTTACCCTTGACCAGCATCTCCCAATAGTAGTGAGCGATTTCATGGCGAAAGTGACCGATCACCGTTCGATGGGCTTCCTGAAAAAGCACTCGCGCCTTTTCTCGCTCCACCGTATCGGCTTCGCGCAAATTGATCGTGATCTTGCCATCGGCGTGCCCGGTAAAAACTCGTTCCTCTTTGCCTAGGGACCACCACCACTGGTCCGGCTTCCCCACGGCATCCGCTTTGAAATCGAAATTGAGCCGTGGCAAAACGCCGTCCGACTTTTTTCCGTATGGCAGACGGAGAAGATCCAGCGTGTAAAGCAATCTGCGTTTTGCCTCTTCGAGCCGCTTCCACATCTCACGATTGCCAGCAACCGTCAAGTCAGGGATCGTGTCGTTGAAGTCGCAATAATCGCACAAGCCCTCGGGTCGCTCCGCCTCGGATGACACAGGAACACAGTGATTGCATACATGATGCTCCGAGTAGTTGCTGCATTTCATTAGCAGTACATTGCAGTCGCTGTTACCGCAACGACGATGCCCATCTTTTTCCAGCCTCAGCGATGTCATGCGAGTGCAGGACGGACACCACCCCAGTTCACTGCCGCAGCAAACGCAGCGAGTGTTCTCGTAAAAGATCGTATTGCCACACTCGCAAACGAAAGTCTTCATGCTCAAGATCCATTCCGATAGTTTCACGGCCCACGAATGGGCCGAGCGCCTGTACAACCGAGGAATGGATCCGCGTGATCAGTGAGCCGGCGAATGGCCATTCTTCGTCAGGTTCTAACCGAAGCAACGCATCTCGCCCAGCCCGCGCATCAGAACTTCCCTCGATCGCGGTAGATCACCCGCAGCCACGGTTGAGAAGACTTAAATACTGGCGTTGTCGCTGGAAGCTTTGGTAGACTGATCGCATGAATCCAACACTGGAATCCTCCGCGTTCCTTTGTGCGGAAGCAAGTCGATTCATAAAGAAAGGCACAAGTGACCTTCCATTGCACGACCTAGTTCGAGGCGAGTCAGACGTTCATGATGCATCAACCGATCACGATCACTTCAGCGGAAATCATCGACATTCGTGTGCCCACCTCGGATCAACGTCTTGGTTCCGACCCATTTCACAAGCAACCCGACTATTCGTCCGCGGTACTTCACTTGGAAACGAACGCGGGGCTTCGAGGTGTATCGGTCGTGTTCACGGTGGGTGCCGGCACGGACTGGATTTGCCACGGGATTCGGGATCTATGCCAATTGATCGTCGGAACAAGCCTTGACGATTTCGCGACGGCACCGATCAAACTCTATCGGCGTCTAATCGATCACCACCAATTGCGGTGGTTGCACGATGGAGTCTTTCGGATGGCCTCCGGCGCAATTGTCAACGCAATGTTCGACCTTTGGGCTAAGTCTGTGGACAAACCGCTGTGGAAGCTACTGATTGATCTCGAACCCGAGTTCGTGGCCGACTGCATCGACTGGAGAAACATCAGCGATGTCCTGACTCGCGAGGAAGCAATTGCAATCCTTCAAGAACGTCAATCAAGCCTGCAGCAACGTGAATCGGAAATGTCGACACGCGGCCCCAAGGCATACTGCACCGCTGGATGGTTGGGGCTGAGCGATGACGAGATACTCGCGACGATTCGTAAACTTCAAGCCCATGGCTTCGACTCGTTCAAGCTAAAAGTAGGGCGTGATTCCGAAGAAGACGTCCAACGGATTCGCTTCATGCGAGACGCGATCGGCAGCGAGTGCAAGTTGATGGTAGATGCCAATCAATACTGGGGCCTTGCCGACGCTAAACGACACATTGAACGATACCGTCCATTCGGGCTGACGTGGATTGAAGAACCGATCGCCCGTGACGATGTACTCGGCTATATCGAGCTCGCAGCAGCCTTCGCTGATGCGGACTTCGGTTTCGCCTGTGGCGAACAGGCAGCTTCGCCGGTTATCTTCAAACAACTGCTTCAGAGCAGAGCGATCCAATACTGTCAAATTGACGCGGTCCGAGTTGCCGGGGTGAACGACGTGATGGCGATTGTCCTGATGGCTGCGAAGTACGGTGTTCCCGTATGTCCACATGGCGGAGGCATCGCCCTTTGCAACATGATTCAGCACTACGGCTTGTGGGATCAGATCGCCGTTGCGGGCCACTCCGATACGCAGCTTGTGGAGTACATCGACTTCTTGCAGGAAGCCGTCGAGCATCCGGTCGAGGTGCACAACGGATGCTACGCAACGCCAACGGCGCCGGGCTGGGGCTTAGAGTTCGTTCCAGACTTTATCCAGCGACATCGGTTTCCCGACGGCGACGTTTGGAGAACACGCGATGCAACGCGAAAGGGCGCGGCTTTTGAAGTCCCAGACGAAACGAGCCATGATTGACATCCGTCGTCCCGCCATTGGATTAGGGAATGCAAACTGCAAGCCCGAGCTTGCTTCGTAACGTTCGATGTCCATGTTGGCAGAATCCAAACCGTCCGTTGGCTGCGTGGACCAATAGAATGGGTGTGACTTCGAATCAGAACGGGGGCGCTCGCGGCGGAGGATCTTACTATTGGTAATCAAATTGCAGGGTCAACTGCGCAGTACGGTTCGAGACACCGCGAATCCAGCAAGCTGAGAATTCGGGTGCGAACTTGTGGATCGCCTCGGTTCGGGGGGGGACTACGATTTTTCGATAGTCGACCCACAGGCCTGTTCCGTCCAGATCCACTTGCAAAGTCACCGTGACGGCTTGCTCGGAATCGTGTGAGAGGCGCGCGGTCTTTTGGTCGTAGCCTTTCATCAGGTAAGGATCCGACGGGACCCCGCTTTTGACAGCTGTGTTTAACCATGGACCTCCATGGCCGATGGGTTTGCCGAGTTTCCAGAGGTCGTCGATTCCGCCAAACCAGAGGGCTGTATTGTGCTTGTCGTCGCGGAAGATGTGACCATCGTTTGTGGCGTCGGGTCGGATTCCAGACAGGACAAGCAAACCGTTCCACGAGCAATAGTCGGTGATCTGCTTCGAGTGGCTTGATACGGGGCGGATCAGATTCCATGCGGGTGGCGCCCCGTTGGTGACCAGGGGAACTTCGTAAAACGTACCGTGGATGTTGGCGAGATGACGTTCGGACTCGACTTCCCGAGACGCTCGTGGCCACCCAGAGGCGAAGGGCTTGTCATAGAGGGCATCTCCTTTGGGGAGTCGCAGCCTTTTCCCTTGATCTTCCAGAATCACCGACGCTTCGTCAACGGAAAACTCGGGTTTGACGGAAAGCAGTTTGGCGAGTTTCGCGTCGTTCTGATCGGCAACAAACACAAAGTCAGCCTTGGTGAAATCGAAGAAACGATTATCGTCGGTGATGACTCGCAAATTCCGATTGCGTTTCGCCGGATAGAGCGAACCGCTCAAAGCCTCGTCGCCAACGTCAGCAAGACCTGCGAACAAAGCTTGGTTCCGTGCTGTGTCGCCGTCTACAAATTGACTTGTCGTTTGATGCAGAATGGCCGTCGCTACACAGTCGCGGTCCACGCTCAGTCGCAACCACACGGCATCAAGATCGTTTGGAAGCACCTTTCCAACATATCCGTCTGAAGCCAACGCGATCGTCTCGAAGTCGGTCCAGACCCCGTTGCCTTTCCGATCGACTTGCAGCTTGACATGAACGGTCGTTGGGTTTGCTAGGCTCGGCACCTTTACAGACAGTGGCTTCGTAACGGATGCATTCCCAACGGGCGTGATCGAATCCAAGGAGCCGTCGTTGAATTTGACAAACGCCATGTGTGGCGTGCCAAAAGCACCCTTGGAGTGCTCGACCGAATTGCTCGGCACCGAGACGTTTCCAGCAGCGCATTGACAAACATAGATGGGATCTTCGACATTCTTGCCCCAAGTCAACGACAGGTCCGTCCGCTTCCATACCGGCGGCAGTGACGATTTGCCTCGCCCATCAACGGCAAGGTAAACCGTCGCGGGCTCGCTGAGATTGAATCCAAAGCCTGCCGCTGGCTGGTGCCAGTCACCGCGAGGAATCGTGACACGCGGTAGCGCCGCAAGTGCATCGGGCAGGTTCGTAATCGGCAATTGATCGGTGGCCCTCCGAACCACTTCCGCGACGGGCCTCAACGGCCCCAACGCAAGGTGCAAGATGCGTCGATCGAAGCCAGCAACCAGGAACGGGTCGGAAGGTGTATGGGCCGTGACCATGTCCTCCATCCACGGTCCGCCGTAACCGCTGGCCGGTCCCCATTCCCTCAGGTCGCCGTCGTTGCCGAACCACAGGTTGCTCTGTGGTTGACCGGCGAGCGGATTGCCCTGAATGCTGGTTTCGTCGGTTGCCAAAACCAGTCGACCATTCCAACCACAGAAGTCGGGAACGTAACGCAAGTGGCTACCGATCGGCTTGATACCTGCCGAGTTGGTGCTGGAAAACGTCTTTGGGAAATCGAAGAACATCCCATGCATGTCCATCATCCAACGGCCATCGGTGATCTCGCGTATCCGCGGCCACTCGGTGTACCAACCGTGAGTGGCATCGTTGCAGTAGGCGGCCTTGGGTAGGAGGTAAGTGTGCCACCGGCCGTCTTCCAGCAGCTTGAAGCGAAGACTGCGGCGGTCCCAACCCATTGACCAGATCGGATCGTTTCCGTCACTTCCACCCGATATTCCGTTTGGCCCGGTCACCTCCGTAAACTGCCGCCGCTCGACGATCCGCCACTGATCTCCGTCCCATTCGGCAAGCACGCCCCTTTCTTCGTCGTCTTTCGCTTCACCTCCGACAAGGACATCCTTGTACGTGCCGACGTGCAATTCACCGTTATTGGAAACCACCAGCCGACCCTGCGAGGTGTAGGCTCCCTTGCCATGCCAGCCGGGAACCGGCTTCTTGAAAAGCCGATTCACCGCCAGCGTATGCACGTTGGCTTCCCAGATCGAACCTTCCATGTCGATGTAGTAAACCGAATTGGCAGGATCGTTGAGGTGCCGAGCCATCGCGGTGACTCGAATCGGCATGTCTGCGGGTTGAATCGTCCGGACGTTGCCCTCGGCGTCAATGATGTGATGGCCAATCAGTAACTGGTTGGATTCTTTGTGGATCATTCTGCCGGCCGGAGTCCCTCCCACGCTCTCGGGATGAACCTTCATTGGCTTGGAGAAGTCCGCTTCGATGGAATAGAGTTTGTGCTCGCTTCCTTTGGGCATATGCGGCGCGTAGTTGACCATCCACAACTTGCCTGCCCACGGAACCACCGCGCCGATACCACATTCGTTGTGTCCGTCTTTGCCGTGAGCACCATTCTGGCTGTAGACACCGTAGGTCGTCAGATGAGGATAGACACCACTGATGAACAAGTCGGTTCGCGGCGAACGAGGCGGTTGGTCCGGGATCTGCAACACGCCGTGTTGCGCTAGGGATTTCGTGCGTGGTGTTAAGTTCGTTGTCGCCGCGATCACTTCGCGCTGTTCTGCCAGATCTCTGCTCAGACGCGTCAACACCGCCCTATTCTTCGGATGATCTGCGACATTCGTCTGCTCGATTGAGTCAGAATCCAGATCATACAACTCATGGAATACATCACCGTCCGTGAGATCGGTGCGAACGTACTTCCATTTTGCATCCCGGATAGCCCACAGCGGCTGGCTGCCGAGCTGAGGCGTGGGGGCCTCATACAGAAAGCTCTTTCGCCAATCGTCGGGCGTTTTCGCGAGAACAATCGGCAGCAGACTTCGCCCATGCTGTGACTTTGGCACCGGAAGCCCGGCGAGTTCATAGATTGTCGCAGTCAAATCGATGTTCAACACGATGTCATCGACAACCTGAGATGGCGTCTTCGGGCCAGCGATCGCCATCGGGACTCGCATCGACTCTTCGTACGGCAATACCTTACTGGTCATTCCATGCTCGCCGAGAAACCAACCATTATCGCCCATGAACAGTATCCATGTCTTGTCGCGAAGGGACAATCGGTCGAGTTCGTCAAGCAATCGACCAACGGCTTGGTCCATTTGCTCAACGCTCGCATAGTAATCGCGAGTATGTGCACGAACGTTCGCCGAAATCGTGTCCCAACGCTGATCGTCGGTCAGGATAAAAACAATATTGGGACGAACCAACGTCGTGGTCGCCGATTTCGCTTTCGATGGGTCAGCGACGGCCGTGCTGGGCATCGCTCCAACGGCAAGGATGCCGGCGACTGCAAATGCCAACCAAACGTGTCGAGTGTTCTTACAAGATTCGATGAGTTTTCCGTGGATCTGCATTTCTAAACTCGATGGATTGTCTGCACTTCACTCCCACGCTCTGAGGTCGCGAAATCTGGCTTCACCCACCCTTTCGAAGGTCGTGCAGTTCTTAAGCTGTGACTGCTGCAGTGTTAGGTATCCAACCACCCCTGCCCGCGCAGCGGTCGTGCAGTTCTTAGGCTGTGACTGCTGCAGTGTTAGGTATCCAACCACCCCTGCCCGCGCAGCGGGAGGGGTCGAGCGCAGCGAGGGGGAGGGCCGGTATAGAACAAGGCTGGAATTTCGTGCTGTAATCGCAGCCCGTTTGAGCAAAGAGCCATCTTACTTCGGAGCAATCCCTAAATGCACCGTCTGTGCAGCGCCGCCTACTTGAGCGTCTTTTACAACGATCGTTTGGGGTGCATCCTTGCCGGCTTTGATGTTGAAGGTCTTGCCATGTGGCGCTCCGGGGACAAACGATTTTCCGTTAACTCGAACGGTGTAGAGGATCTCACCGCTATCGGAATCGATGAGCTGTACAACGGGGGAATCCACGTCAAAGGTTAGCTCTCCGAGCTTTCCCCAAGAGGGCGGATTGTAGTTGTCGAATTGCGAGATGGTGCGTGGCCATCCGGCGTACTGCTTGGCGGACGGATCGGTCACGTCAACATTACGCGGCCAGCATTCCATCGTGATCTGCCGAGTGATTGTGTTCAGACGAACGATACCAAACCCAGCCGCACGCGTGTTCAGGAGGTTACCAGCAGGCTTTTTATCGGGGTTGGCCGCAGCGTAGTTGGTGACTTTGTTGCCGAAACCGTCAACAAGATCCCCCGTGTATTCGGGGCTGCCAGGTTCCCGGTTCTGTCCTGGTTCCAGCGGTTCCCACCAGCGCAGATAGAGATTCGCGATGGAGGGAACGCAAAACGACCAGATGGCATCACGGTGTTCGTCAACGCCATGGTGGAAGATCGTTGCCAGATGTTGATCGCCAGCATAGTGGAAGGCAAAACCTTTACGGAGCGACATCAACGCTTGGTTTCGTCCCGTCTGTGGCCAACCGTTGGAATCCATGTCAGCATGCAATCGACCGTTGGCTCCACCGTGAATGTGTGCCCCGCCGCAGAAGATCGTTTGCGAAAGAGCAACCTTGATCTTTGCATTCTGCCAGTCTTGGGCCCAGTCATTCAAGAAATCCAGTTGTCGCTGTCCAAGCAGGACCGCACCCTCAACATCAACGCTGGCAGGATCGTATTCTGGGTTGAGAATATGGTCGGGCCGCGGTCCCTGTTTGGGAACTCGGCCGGCTGGGCCCGTTTTGAATTTACGGTCTTCCAAGACGGCAAAATCGATGTTGCCCCAATTCAAGTTGGTGAAATAGACACCAATGCCTTGACCAATTTTCCGTGGATCCACCGGATCGGGCAAATGGCTCGTCTGGGCGCGTTCGACTTCTTGGACATAGACCCCAGGCTGGGAGTAGCCACCGTCTGCGGCGCCGCTGAGCGTCGAGATCTTTCCGCTTTCGCCCCACAGATTGGGTTGTCCTACGTCGTGGTCATCGGGCAGACAAAGGGTCGGGCGGTCTTTGATGATATCGCCAAAGTCGCGTCCAAATTTCAGCCAAGCCGCATAATGCCGATTGTGGTCGTAAACTTGATCACCCGAGAAAAACAGCACATCGGCATCCACCTTATTCACGTTGTCAATCAGGTCCTGGCGCGAGATATCGCCGCCGTGGACGGGTTGAATCGAGTTGCCGGTAAATCCGACGACAACGATCTCGTCCTTGTCCACGGGGTTCTTGCGGACGACGCCTTCATATTTGGCTTCGGTTCCATGCAAAACACGGTAGGGATGCGTTTCGGTGTCGTTCCAGTTTTCGACTCGAAACGGTGCAGTCCAGCCCTGTTCAATCACCGTCGTTCGGGCAACTTCGACCCACTTGCCGTCTTGCTGTATTTCCAAGCGAACGATTCTGGGATCGCTGGGTTCAAGTGGATAAAGCTGGGCGGTGAGCTTGAGCGTGTTGTCGTGAACGGTGTAGAGTGCAAAACAAATAATTTCGCTGCTTTCGACCTTGGGGATTGTCAAATCCGCACGGGCGGGTCGTTTCTGCCCATTCTGCTGAGCCAGCAACGGAGAACCGAGAAAGAGCAACCCCAGGAAGCATAGCGTGGCACGGCCACAAGCAACACGAGCGACCGCTCGAATCGCGTTTGCCGGCTCTCTTCGGTCGCAAGGGTCGTGTCGTGATAACATCCAATTCAGCGATAATTGCAACAGATCAGGTTGTTTGTCTTTTTGCAGATTCATTCGTTTGCCTATCGATCGGAGTGAGTTGTCTCTAGTGTACAGGAGCGGTAGGTGATTGGCTGCCTTCGGGAGCAACCGGACGGTCAGACACGCCAGAATCTTGTTGAGAATGTGGGCAAAACTCTGGGGATTCCGTGGGACGCGGTTTCCGCCATATTAACAACAAATAGAGCGGGATGAGGAAATGGGGAGCCCGGAGTACTGCCTCGTGCAAAAATTGATCAGCCCCCCAGTAATTGAGCCCCCAGGACATGCCGGCAACCGGTCGGGCGATCGAGGTCAAGAAACCCCAGACCGTGGCGTATAAAGCACTCGCACGACGCAGATAGGGAATGAAGATTCCGATGCAAATCAAAAAGTCGAGAACACCAACGGCTCGCAGATGGGCTTGCGCCGTTGGATAATCGAGCCCAAGGATCACGGACGTCATGGCATAGTAATTCCCAGGCGTCGGCCATAACCCAAGTGCGTAACTGCCATGACCAGCGAAGGTCATGATCAATGCGATGATCGCAGTGATCACCGTGATCCGGTGGCGAACCCCAAGGGCGAGTGCCATGACGAGCAGAATCGGAATCAGCATCTGGCCACCATGTTCGACAAACATCGGTAGCTGGCGTTGCGAGCCAACATATTTGGCATAGCAGAGTAACGTAAGCAGTCCGCTACCAAGTACCAACCCTGACATTTGAATCCAGGACTTCTTGCGGACCGTCACGGTCAACACCGTGCACGCTAGGTACAGCCACCAAATCCTGGAGATCCATTTCTGTACGAAGCCATCGTTGGCACCTGATCCGACGAATTCATCCCAGCTGATGCCAAATTGGGTTGCAAGTTCATAGGTGGAATCTTGCCAAACAAGGACGCCATAGGGGCCTTCCCAATAAAAATGTACCCAAGTCCATCCGGCAAAGCAGAGAAACGCACCGAGACGAAGGCAGACGATCGGCAGGTTGTGTTGACTCGATTCGTTCACGTTTGGCCTGAGAGGTGCGCAGTCATTCGGATCGTCGCGGCCTATTCTATTCCGAGCAACCTCCCTTGCAAAGCAAAGGCTACGGTCTCACCTCGGTTTGCACCGAATCGCTGCCGCCTGGACCTCGGCGGCTGACGGCTTCAGCCATCAGCGTGATCGCCTGGGGTTGGTTGCTTCGCAGAACCAGGTCGTACTCCACCGATTCACCAGGCCGCATCGATCGTATCTCAGCCAGGTAGACCTTGCCAGCCTTCATTTCGTACTGACCACCTGCGGGGCTGCGACGCTGAGCGATGCTGTCGATCGTTACCCCGGGGGGCAACAGAAAGCTGAGGCTCACTTCGCCATCCACCTCATTCGAATCGTTCGTGACGCGAAGGGTGTATCGAATCGGTTGGCCAACCGCGACCGGATTGTCTCGTCCAAACAGCTCCACCTGGATCTGGCCTGACCCGCTTCGAGTCATTGCCGGTGGTGTACTTGATGGCGGCATTCCTGGTGGAGGCACATTCGACGGTGGCAGCGTTCCCGGCCCACCAGGAATGGTCGGCGGTGGCAATGCAGGCGGCAAGGTCGGTGGCGGTCCGGTTTGCGGGGCAGCCACGGGGGGGGGGCCAGCGACAATGGCGAACGCCAAGTCCGTTTGCGCAGTGGTTCCGTCGCGACTGGT
The DNA here is from genome assembly GCF_007860135.1 of Novipirellula artificiosorum. Classification (NCBI taxonomy): domain Bacteria; kingdom Pseudomonadati; phylum Planctomycetota; class Planctomycetia; order Pirellulales; family Pirellulaceae; genus Novipirellula; species Novipirellula artificiosorum. Next base: position 1,160,476 of record NZ_SJPV01000001.1, on the reverse strand, counting down.
CGCCGACAACCTTGCTCGAGATTGAGGATTTGTTGCTACCGCACGGAACTGAGCCTCCAAGACCTTGGGTTGTCCAGGATCCAGCGTTGGTAGATTCCACTGAATCAGCGATTGCCCCGGCCTTGGCTGATCCGCACCGACAGTGGCACCCGCCAATTGCAACTGCGGATCGTAAACCAACACGACTTGCGTGTCCTCCAGAACCACTTCGCCCGTATTGGTAACGTAGGCGCGGATCATCACCAAGTCACCTGCCTTAACCCGATCACGGCCGTCGAGCCGTACGGTCAATGCAGGCGCCGGTGGCACCGGATTGATCACGGTCACACAGGCGTCGGTCGAATCACGCTGACCGCCATCGGCTAACCCTTCGAAATTGACGCATCGTCGCCCCGCTCGCGTGGGAACGTAGGTAACGTTGGTGGTCCACGATTGCCCCGGTTGTAGCGGTCCGTCGGTCTTATCATTGCCAACATCGCGAGTTCCGTTCTCGTGGTGCACCATTCCTTCATCGCCAAATGCTCTCAGCTTCACGTTCGCCAGCGGTCGATCCCCCCTATTCTTCACCGCGATCTCGAACGTGACCTCTTTCCCAGCCTCATAGCGTTCTTGCTGTGCGGCTGCGGTGATTTCGAGCGACGGCCGGTACACATCGACGCGAACCGTATCTTCGGACAACAAGCCGGCGTCTGCTCTCGCTTGGAATGTCAGATTCATCGTTGATTGCGCCACGACGGTCATCGACATATCGAGTTGCATTTGAGCTGGAAGGTCTCCCACTTCCCATACGACCGCGTTGGGTAACACCTGTGCCTGCAGATTCGCTCCAATCACGCGAGTTCCGGGAGGCAGCGCCACACTAACGCGAACGTTGGTCGCCGGTTGGTCGCCAGGATTGGAAACATTGGCGACGACTTCAAACGGTACATCGAAACTTGCAACGGCTGGGGCTCCGGCACGCATCAAGAGTTGCGGTGAACTCCACGTGACCGTGGTGCTGCCTCGACCGAGTGTCATCGTCGGCATGTTGTCCGAATCTCCGCCGGGACGGATCACCTGAATATCGATCATCGCGGTACCACTGGTCCCCGGATTGGGGATCAACTCCGCTGGCGCGTCGCCGGAATCATCCACGTTCACTTCGACAACCGACGATCCACCGGTCCCCGCAAACGTTGCCAGCTCAGGCTGTTGAATCTCATAGCGCACCTTCCAACCTCGCGCTGGTAAGGTACCTTCGGCGCGAGTCACCCGTGTGTTCAGCGCGACCGGGTTTCCCTTGATTTCTCGTTGTGGACTTGGGAATAGCCAACGCGCATCGATCCAGTAGATCGTCGCTGTCGCTTTGCGTTGATCCCAGCATTCGCTCTCGGACGCCAATACGGTCACCCGACTGGTCCCCTCGGTTGGACTACTGAGAGACAACCAGGTTTGTCCCTTTTCAAGCTTCACGTCGTCCTTGGGGTCCAGGTTGCCTCGCGTAATGTAGCTTCGTTTGGTACTGGTCACTCCAATGGCATAGGATGGATCATGCTTTTCAGCCTTCCTGATTCCCGCCAACCGATGAACCAGTCCAGGATCGTCGTTGCCAACCTGGATGAATGTGCCAACACTTTCGGGTGTGAGCATCCATTCGAGCGGTTGCCCCATTTGCAGGTAACCGTCTGTTCCACAGATGCCTGACAGCAGAATGACTTCGCCGCCGACTGGGGCAACGATTTTCTGAGGTGACAACAAGATGCAACCGCGTTCTCCGGATTCTGGTAAACAGGCGGGTTCGGTTTGTCCGATCTCGGCTCCATACAATACAGCCGGTGGACCATTGGGACATGAATCACCGCAAGCCGGTCCCGGCACACAAGGTTCATCGTTGACCGCGGCGCCCCCCATGGTCGCTGGAGCCGCGACCGGACCAGGGCATTCCGGTGGCGGAACAGGTTCGGGGAACGCAGGGTCCGGAACCCCAGAAAACGGTTTGCAAAGGCATCCCAGGCAACCAAAACCGCCAAGGCAACCCAAGCACGTGCAACGGCTTCGCGTTGCCGGAGCAGGCAGACCGGTGGCACCGGGAGCAGCCAAGACATTCACGCCAGGCGAATCGTTGCAGACACACGAACCGCCTAAGCAGGACGGCAATAAACAAGACCCAATTCCGCGCAAACCGCCCAAGCAGCAGCAACCTTGCCCCGACGTGCATGGCGGTGCTAACGCGGTGTAAGCTGGACACGGCGCAAACAAACAAGTCCCGCTAGGATCAATCGCTGGCAATCGCAAGCGGCCGCAACCACTCGACAGCACCACCAGCAGCAACATCGCAACGCCCAGAAGTCGCCCAGCTGGCAAATTCCGTTGCGACGTTGGCTCGCTTCGTGCTGTGTTTCGGTTCATTGGACTCGTCAGGCGACCGAGTTCAACTGAACCCGACGCCCATTGCGTGGTGATGAATTCCTAAGGGGACAGACTTTGTCCAAGGAACCCTAGCACGCAATGGGGGACGATGATGCCGAAAAACAACATGAGATGTTGCCTAAACGCCACAAGTTGCCGAAGAGTTTGAGGTCTTTAACGGTTACAACACCACCTCATGCAGACGCGACCGTTACTTCAGCTTGTCACGGAACTCGATGTTTGTCTTACGGACCTTGTTGCGCACCACCATCTGGCAATAGCCCGCATTTGGGTTTCGCCGGTAATAGTCCTGGTGATACTCCTCGGCCGGATAAAAGACGGTGGCCGGCTCCAACTTGGTCACAATCGGTCGATTGAATTCGCCCGATTGATTCAGCTTTTCGATGTACTTCTCCGCAATCTGCTTCTGCTCCTGATTGTGATAAAAGATACCGCTGCGGTACTGAGTCCCTGTGTCAGGCCCTTGGCGGTTCAGCGTCGTCGGATCGTGCGTCTTGAAAAAGATCTCCAAAATCTCTTCGAACGTCCGCTTCGACGGATCAAAGTGCACTTCGACGGCCTCGGCATGACCCGTTCGACCCGTGCAAACTTGCGTATAGTTTGGATTGACCACCTGACCACCGATGTAACCGGAGACGACGTCACCCACACCATCGATTCGCTCGTAGACGGCCTCGGTGCACCAAAAGCAACCTCCCGCCAAGGTTGCGACGGCTTCGGCAGGCTTGGTGGATTCAGTCAAAGGGGATTCTCCGGATTGGGGCTCATTTGCGGTGCAACTCGTTGATGTCAGCACGCAGCAGGTGGCGACCGACAACAAGATGCCATAAGTTAATTGGCCAAACCCTTTGGGTGGCGACGCAGAGAAAAGTATTTCCACGGTACGGTTGCCCTCGATTGTGTTTGTTCATTTTCGCGATGGTTGGATCGACAATTCATCTTAGGCACTCGTCGAGGGTTTGGGAAACGCCCTGGGCCGTGGCAGCGACGGAAACCCCATACTTAAGCAGCACGAAAAACCTGTCATGCAGTCTTTTTTTGATATTTCTCACACCGTCCAAAGCGACGAGATTGATTCCCAATTGCACGTTCACAACCTGCGATACCTGCAGTGGACGCTTTGGGCCGCCAGCAAGCATTCGGCAGATAGCGGTTGGATTTCGAAGCTAGCCGCCGCCGATGGCTTGGGCTGGGTCGTTAGAAATCACGACATCACGTATCGCGCTGCTGCAGTCGCAGAGGATCAAATCGTGGTGCGAACCTGGGTCAGCGAGATCGAACGCTACGCGGCTCTTCGAAAAACCATTGTCTGCCGCCCGGCCGATCAAACGGTTTTGGCGCGAGTCAAGACACGTTGGGTCTACGTGAATCTATGGGAACACCGGGTGGTCAAGATCCCTGAAAACGTTCGAGAATTGATGATCGTGGCCCCCACACCGCCGATGCCATGGGAGTAGAATACGGTCGCCGATCTTCACCCGATTCCCGATTCGCCAACCCACCTCCCCATCATCATGCACGCTTCCCCCCAAAAAAACACTCGCCGTACGTTTCTTGGGCACGCCGCAGCCGCCAGCACAACGTTTGCCATCCCCACGATCATCCCGGCATCCGCACTCGGTCGTGATTCCGCTGTCGCTCCAAGCGAAAAACTGACGCTTGGCGTGATTGGCATTGGCCCACGATGCACATACGACTTGAAAGCGATGATGGGGCTCAGCGATGTTCAATGTATCGCCATCGCTGACGTTCAACAGTCACGGCGTAACGCGGGAAAGAAGTTGGTGGACGAGCACTATGGCAACACGTCGTGCGAACTGTATCGCGATTTCCGTGAACTGCTCGACCGCAAGGATCTTGACACGGTGATCGTCGCCACGGGCGACCGTTGGCACGCACCAGCGTCGATGATGGCTGCGGAAGCGGGCAAGGACGTCTACAGTGAAAAACCATGTGGATTGACCATCGAGAATTGCCAACAACTTGCGGATACCCTCGATCGCACAGGCCGCATCTTTCAGGCGGGAACTCAGCGGCGAAGTGTGCCGAATTTCCAACATGCGGTTGAGCTGGCACATTCGGGAAAACTTGGAAAATTGCATACGCTGTATGCGTCCGTTTACCAACCTGCCATCGAAACGACCTGGTTACCCGGTCAACCCACGCCTGCTCGCGAGGTTTGCGATTGGAATCTGTGGTTGGGGCCAGCACCGTGGCGGCCTTACAACGAGAAGTACGTTCAGGGCCGATGGCGAGGGTACTATGATTTTGATTCCGGCGCCAAACTACTCGATTGGGGTGCACACACCTTGGATTTGTGCCAGTGGGCAAACCAAGCGGACGACACGATGCCGATCGAGTATGTTCCAAGCGACAAAGGCATCACTTGCCAATACGCCAACGGGGTCAAGTTGGTGCTGGACTTCTTGATCACGCCGTTCGGCCAACGCCCGGGATGGGTGCAAGATCTCGGGACCTGCCCGGTTCGATTCGTGGGAACTTCGGGTTCGGTAGAAACGGGCGACAGCGGTGGCATCGTCATCAAACCGGAATCGCTTACAAACGCGTTGCCGCCACGCACCCAGCGGGTCACGGGGCTCGACGTATCGGCGCACGCCAGGAATTTCTTCGATTGTGTCAAATCACGGCAACCGACAGCCGCGAACCAAACCGTGATGCGGCGATCCCACATCGCCTGTCACGCCGCCGCGCTGTCTTGGATGCTAGGACGCACGCTCAAGCTTGACCCGAACACGGAAACCTTCCTTGACGATGCCGAAGCAAATGGGCTGCGCACTCGGCCCGCACGGAATCCTTGGGAACACTCGAACGCCTAGTCCACTAGCGAATCTTCAGCACGTAAGCAAAATCGCATGGTTTCTCGCTTGGCAGTTCCACCGTGACCGCTTCATTCGTTCGCGTCCACGTCAATTTCTGATCCGACCCGAGCAATTCGATCGATTCGATCTCACCCGGCCAATCTTCCGCCCCGGCCCGCAGCGTACGGATCACGGCGGTTCCCGTTTCGGGCCATGCCAAGAGCGTTGCATAGACCACGTCGTCCTTGGCCGTGAAACGGACATCTTCCGATGTAAACGGCTTGTCTTTGTTCTCCGACACGTGACCGGTCGATACCGCGGTTGGCCCTTCGCCAAACGTTTTCCAATAGGTCGTATCGTAGATCGATTCACCGTTGATTTTCAGCCAGCCACCGATGGCTTTTAAAATCGCTTGATCTTCGTCGGGAATCGTCCCATCGGCGCGAGGGCCAACGTTCAACAACAAGCAACCGTTCTTCGAAACGATGTCGACCAAATCGTCGACAAGTCGATCAGGCGTTTTGTATTGCTGATCCTTCGTGTATCCCCAAGAACTGCTGCTAACGGCCGTATCGGTTTGCCAAAACGGTTTGCGGATTTCCGCCATTTTCGAGCGTTCTTTGTCCAGCACTGCAGCCTTTTCAGGAAACGCGTTCCATTTGTAATTGATGATCCCAAAATCATCACTGTGTTTTGCTCGTTGGTTGTAATAGTAGGCTGCGAACTTCTTTAGGTGAGGAGCAAATGGGTTTTGGTCATAGGGCAAATCCTGCTTCATCGCGATCCCGAAATCAAACCAAATCAAATCGGGATTGTATTTGTCGACCAACTCACAGGTGCGCGCCAACCAGTCGTCTTTAAACGTGTCGTCCTGAGTCGGATTGCTACCTTTGTAATTGACAGCCTCCTCGCGAAACAGAAACGGCAACGGCCGCCCGTACAAACCGGCGTACTTGAGATCGGCATTGTCATAGTCCTTGCTCCGCAAGTAATACGACCAATTGAATGCGCGGTGGCTGCTAACGCCAAACTTCATGCCTTCGGCGCGAATCGCCTTTTCGAGCTCAGCGATCAAATCCCGCTTCGGCCCCATCTCGCTGGCATCCCACTCCGTAAAACTGCAGTCGTACATCGGGAATCCGTCATGATGCTCGGCAACGGGAACGACGTAGCGAGCTCCCGAGTCCTTGAACAGTTTGCTCCAGGCGGCCGCATCGAACTTTTCGGCCTTGAACATCGGAATGAAGTCTTTGTAACCAAAGCGGGATAGGTCGCCGTACGTTTCCTTGTGATGACGAAATACCTTGCCGGCCCAGCCTTCCTTGTTGATGTACATGTTGCGCGGATACCACTCGCTGCCGTACGCTGGAACGGCATAGACCCCCCAGTGAATGAAGATGCCCAACTTTGCATCCTTGTACCATTGAGGGATCTCATACTCGCTCAGCGAGTCCCATTCGGGTTTGAACGGTCCTTGAGGGAGAGCCTTTTCAATCGCGGCAAGTTTTGGGGCCACCGCGGGCGACAGCGGTTTCGCCGAAACCACATCCTGAGCCTTGGCCGGGGAAAAACAAACAAAAAGCAGAAGGAGGGGAAAAATCACGAGCTGTTTCATTGAATGGACCGGCTGCATCGGGGACTTCGGGAAAATGTTAACAATCCAGATTGTAGCAGCAATCCGAACCCTTTGCACTCAGCGATTTTGCCAATCGACCGCAGACATTTCTGCCAGCGCTAGCATCAAGGCATGGGTGCCACGGTCGGCATCGCCATGTGCCTTCACCGATTGATAGAGTGCGTCCGCCAGCGACAAACCTGGCATCGACAACCCCATCCGGCGACTCTCGGACAAGGCAATTCCGATATCCTTGATAAAATGCTCCACAAAAAAACCTGGATCAAAATGATTGCCAACGATCCGTGGCCCGAGATTGGAAAGCGACCAGCTGCCGGCCGCCCCCGAACCGACCGATCGTAAAACGGCTTCGAGATCCAATCCGGCTTTGTGGGCATAAAGCAGCGCCTCGCAAACGCCGATCATTCCTGTGGCGATCAACGTTTGATTGACCATCTTGGTGTGCTGGCCCGAACCAGCGTCACCCTGGTACACAACGGTCTTCCCCATCGCTTCGAAACAAGGCATCAGCGTTTCGAACGTTTCTCGCTCACCGCCGACCATGATCGATAGGGTCCCCTCCCGAGCGCCGACGTCGCCTCCCGAAACCGGCGCATCGAGCGATTGGACATTCACCTGCTTTGCCGTGTTGTAGAGTTCGATCGCCAGCGCCGGTTCGCTGGTGGTCATATCGACGACGATGCTTCCATCGCGGCATCCTGCCAGGACACCACTGTTCTTGCAAAGGAACACTTGTCGCACATCCCGAGGGAAACTAACGATCGCAAAGACCACATCGGATTGTTCGGCAACCAATCGAGGAGAGTCCGCCCATACCGCACCACGATCGATCAACGGATCGGCTTTCTTGCGAGTGCGGTTGTAGACGGTTGTCGCGAATCCACGATCCATCAACTGGCCGCACATGGATTGCCCCATGACCCCCGTACCAATCCATCCAATCCGTGTCGTTCCCGCTTCAATCTGCATCATCTTCATCGCCTTGAATGATTCGATCTTTTTGTCGTTCTCGTCGCAGGCTTTCGCTCACACGTCTGAGTACTTCACGGTCACCTCGGCTAAGTGACGCAGCACCTTGATGATGGAGTCGTTCCAAGATTTCGTCTAACTTCGCCGCATCGATCGCTTCAACTCTTTCCTGCTGCATCCTATGCCGAAGCCGACGCCGAGCAAACCATGACTTCGTAAACTCGCGTAGGGATTCTCGCTTCGGCTTGGCGGTACGAGGGTCGCTTGAATCGTCCCAAAAGCCCATGGCAATCTCGTCATCCTCGTCATCCGCGATGATCGGATCAAACGAATCGACAAGCTGTTGGATCTGTTCGATTCGTGAGGTGCGAGCCAGCGTGAATGCCAACAACATCAGCAGCGGCCATCGGGGGATCCACATCGCATTCTCGTTGCGGAGCACCCCAACTGAAAAAATGGCCATCGCAATGCTGAGAACAATCATCACCCGATGCAGGATCAAGGTGTGCTTCATGCGAGATTGCGTCGGCACCGCAGCGACCACGAGCGCAGCAGCAAAGTGGCGGCCAAGAGAAAACGGTAACGGATACAATTGGGCGACGCATTGGACCAACAGAAGCCAACCCGCCAAATGAGTCACCGATTCAACCGAAATCAGATCAAAACGGGGCAAAGAAAAGGGGTGGATCGCGGTCGTGGCCCCCCCCAGCTCGGCAGCAGCCGTCGACAGAAAGCGGGAGGCCAGCAACAAAGAACTGCTGACGGCGACCATCACCGAGATCGACAGGATAGTCGCCTGCAGCGTTCGCTTCGACGTCATCACGCCCGACTGCCATTGAACACCGACCAGTCCAAACCCGATCGACGAATCATTGGCTGGGAGTCCCAGTGAATAGGCGAAGGCTTGAATCAAGAAACCGAGAAACCAGATACCGAGTGCCACGGCCGATGCCAACACCAAGCCTTGACTACCAACGCGGCCCGCACTCATCGCGACCACGCCGCAAAGAATCGCCAAAGTGATCACCAGCGTGTACGAAACGCACCAAAGGCGGCCCCAAACACGTCCAATGGGTAGGGACCATGGGGGAAGTTCGGTCGGAAAATACCGTTGTTCGCTGCCTGAATCGGTCACCGTTGTCACCAAAAACACACCTCACCTGAGCGATCAAAAAACGACAACCCACTACGCCCGTTCTGTTGCTACGGATCGAGCCACGAATTCGTTCGGGCACACCGCCCACCACCCCCGCCGGCGCTCTGTCGATCGCTAAGCATCGCGAGAAACCGATTGATCGAAAAGGGAGTCCCTCACAAAGCACTAGCTATCCGATTTTTTTTCGAACTCGGGTTCGGCGATTTCTTGTCCGATGGAATAGGCCAACCGGCCGATCATCGCGAAATAGATGAACGCGACCGCGATCGTCGAAAAGATCGCCAAAACGGCAGCGACAGGGGCGGCCATCGTTGAACCCGCCGCGTAGATCAAAAACAGTCCAAAAAACAGCAACCCGGCAGAAAAGTAGAGTCCCCCCCAGGCCTCGTGGCTGTTGGTCACACTTCGCGCCACTTCGGCGGAAAAGGGCGTGAACGGGCTATTCATGTCCAACATCGACAACAACACAAACGGGAACAGGGTGTACAGAGAGAGCATCGTTAATGCGAGCGCAAACAAACCCGGCCCCAGCAACCACTGGCTAAGAAACCACACCGGCACCATTGAAAAACCGACAGCCGAGAATGCAACAAACAGCGGCCCCATCCAGGCGAAGAAATCGAATACCGGCCAATCGCTGACCGTCTTCTCGTCGTTGGCGACCGATTGCAAAATCGCGAACCCACAACTGACCACCACCGCACCAAGAAAGAACCCAGCGACAAACAAGCCAACGACAGCGATCTTGTTGCCCGTTGATATCGCGACCGCAGCAGGAACCGACGCACACACGGACAGCACGAGCCAATGAACTAAGACACCGGGGTCTAGGAAAATCCCAAAGACGCCCTTCAACCATTCGACCAAATTCGGCACGTCACTGTTGTCGGGTGGGCTTTCAACCTCTTCACGTGCAGCTTCCTCAAGCAACTGTTCGGCTGATTTGCGGAAGGGATCAACGCGTTTCTTTTCCCCTTCAACCTGCTTTTCAAAAGCAAACGTCTCGACTTGGTCCAACTCGAGTTTCTGCTTCTTCTTTACCTTCGGAGCAGGCGGAACCTTGAGTGGCGAATAACAATTCGGACACTTAATGGTGCTGCCCGCTTGCTCGGCTTTGACATACAGCAGCGAATCACAAACGTTGCACTTCAGCCGATACTCCTGCTCGTACTCCGGTTCAACCGGCTTCGCCTTGGCGGGAAGCGGTTGCTGTAAGTCCGCCAAATCCTGCAAGTCCATCTCGCCCAGCCCGCCGAAGGCATCCTCGCCCAAGTCGGCAGTGAAGGGATCCGAACCTGTGCCCGGTTTTGACAAATCGGGCGGGCGTCCTGAACGTGACTTCGATGCTGGTTTTGGAGGCGATTCAACCCGCGAGGTAAAGTCGTCGTCCGCATACTGGGACAAAAGCGCTTCTTCGGCCTCGGTCAAACGAGGAGCCGTTTCCGAGGACCGCCTGGGTGAAGCCGGCTTGCCAGCTTTCGGCTCTCGACTGGGACCGGGACGAGCGGGGTTTGGATGAATCGGCCGCGGTTTGGAGCCCGCTGGCTTTGGCACAGCGGGAGGGGACGTCGGTTTGGCGACCACGGGGCGCGATGGGATCGGATCGCTATCAAGTGACAGCCAATCGTCCGCATCGTCGGAAGTCGTCGCACTCAGCCCCGGTGCCAAAAAGGCCTTATCACAGTGGGGACACTTCACCCGAGTTCCAGCGCTACCGGCATCGACCGTTACCGGTCGGTTGCATTGCGGGCACTGCAGCGAAAGTGAAGCCATTTTGTCCGCTCGAAACGATGGAGGCGAATGCGAATTCACTCGCGAAAAGAACGCGTCCGTTGCGAAGCTTTCACTCCGTCCGCTCACTCAAAGCGGCGAAAAGCTACAACCGAGGCGAATTCCGAACGAATCCTAGAACCGTTCCTCCATCATACCTTCCACCGATCTCCGTCGACATACCGAGCGAGGCAAAAGCGAGCCGCCTCAAACCCGGTGAAGACTCAAATCCGCTGAAGTGTGATCGATCCCTCGGCGAATCATCGCGCTAAGCGTCCAACACTTCAGCTTCCCTCGCTTTGGCCGACTCGCTTGCCTTGGTCTCGAACTTCTTGGTCAGTTCTTGGACGTTTTCTTTCATCGAATCGCGATCGTCTTCAGAAATCTCTTTCGCTTTTTCGGCAGCGTCGATTGCTTTATTCGCATCACGACGAATGTTTCGCAACGACACCTTGGCTTCCTCGGCCAATTCTTTGATTCGCGAAACCATCTTCTTGCGAACATCGGTCGACAATGGCGGCACATTGAGCCGAATGATGCGACCATCGTTTTGCGGGTTCAACCCAAGGTCCCCGGCCACAATCGCTTTCTCGATCTCTTTGATCGTCGACGTGTCATAAGGCCGGATCACAATCTGCTGAGGCTCCGGTGTCCCGATCGATGCCAATTGTTTTAATGGCGTGGCCGATCCGTAAACTTCCACCTTCAAAGAATCGACTAAACCCGGATTCGCTCGCCCGGTTCGGATTCCCGATAGGTTATGAAGAAGCACGGAAATCGCCTTTTCCATTCGTTCCTCCGCATCAATCAGCACGTCGTCGCTGGACATTTTGCATCCTTTTTAAAGTATCTGGTCAGGTGAAAAATCGGTCACAGGGAAGCTCAAATGAGCTTCGGTTCACAGGGAAGCTCAACGGAGCTCGGTTCACAGCGAAGCCCAACGGAGCTTCACCGGAATTCTCTTATCTTACTCGCAATTACTTGGCGAAGGGGCGGACCCAATCCAGGTCCCAATCGTTTCCCCCGAAATGGCTCGGACGATATTGCCGTCTTGCTTAAAGTTGAATACCAAGATCGGCTTGTTGTGCTCGCTGCACAATGCGATCGCGGTGCCATCCATCACTTTGAGTTTCTTTTCGACGACTTGTTGGTAGGTCAGCGACTCGTACAGCACCGCGTGCGGATTTTTCTCGGGATCGTCACTGTAGACTCCGTCCACCCGAGTGGCTTTCAGGACCACGTCGGCCTCCAATTCAAGCGCTCGTTGGGCCGCGGCGGTGTCGGTCGTCACGAAGGGGTTACCAATGCCAGCCGCAAGAACAATCACTCGCCCCTTGCTTAAATGGCGAAGCGCTCGGCGGCGGATAAACGTTTCGGCAATTTTCTCGGTCGGGATCGCCGACATCACCCGCGTCTGCAAACCTTGGGCTTCGAGTGCATCTTGCAACGCCAACGAATTGATCGTCGTGGCAAGCATCCCCATGTAGTGGGCCGTCGCTTCGTGGACTAACGCATTGCTACCTGAGAACTGAGCTCCTCGGAGGATATTGCCACCGCCAATGACGATCGCAATCTCGCAACCGGTATCGTGCGCCTGCTTGATTTGCCTGGCGATCTCGCCTGCTTCATGAGCACTGATCCCGCGTCCCCCGGCATCGGCCAAACTCTCCCCGCTCAGTTTCAAGATCACGCGTTTGTAACGAAGAGGTGAAGCAGAAGATGGAGCATCCGTCATCGGTCGCAGTCGCTTTCAAGATGAAAAAGAGAGGAAAAATCGTTCGGCATGGGATTATACAAAAAAACCTCGCCGCGCCCGATAGGGCGCTGGCGAGGTTTGTGCTGTTACGCTGCGAGGACGACTACGCTACGAGGAATCGATTAACCCACCGACAACCGCGTGAACTCGACCACTCCGGACTCCGGATGGAAGTCTGCGATCGCCGCTTCAACGGTTTTGGTGTCATCCAACGCGTAGACTTGGCTCAGCAAGCAACGCTCTTGATCCAACAAGGTGTTGTCGGCGATGAATCGCTCCAATTTCCCTGGGATGATCTTGTCCCAAATTTTCTCTGGCTTACCCTCGGCCTTCAGCTCTGCCTTGATCGCTTCTTCGGCCTGCTTCATCACCTCCGGTGTCAATTGTCGCTTGCTGGCATACTGCGGCACATTCTTTTGCGGCTTGCCAAGATTTTCTCGCTCGTTGGTTTCATTCTCTGTCATGATCTGAGCGCGAAGTGCTTCGGCTTCCTTGACGACGAACTCGTCGTCGAACTCTTCGGGCCTTAGGATCGATGGGTTCATCGCAGCGATATGCATCGCCAAACTACGGAAGAACTGAGCCGCTTCGGCAGCCTTGCCCCCATCGGTGTACGAAACCAACACGCCGATCTTGCTGCCCGCATGAATGTATGACGCCAGATTTTCTCCTTTGACTCGCTTGAAGCCAACGATCTGAATTTTTTCGCCAATCACGCCCGTTTGAGAAACCAACTTCTCACCGACGGTCATGTCGTCGTCGTATTGCAAGGCCAAGACCTCCTCCTTGCTGTTGGCGTTCTTTTCCGCAGCCGCCGCCGCAATCGAATCGACGAATGCGATAAAGTCTTCGTTCTTGGCAACAAAATCGGTTTCACAACCGATGGCCAACAGGATTCCTTCTTTGCCCCCTTCGTCGACCATAGAGACCACGACCCCCTCGGAGGTTTCGCGATCCGCTCGTTTTGCAGCCACCTTTTGACCTTTCTTGCGAAGATAATCCATCGCACCATCGAGGTCTCCACCCGATTCCTTCAAGGCAGCCTTGCAATCCATGATGCCGGCGCCGGTCGCTTTTCTTAAATTGCTGATGTCTTTTGCTGAAATAGACATTCTTTCGTCTTCCTATAAACAATAAACAGTGATTCTGAGATTCTGAACAATGTAATGAAGGGATGGGTCAGGCACCAACCTGACCGTCACTTTTGCGTTGGCGCTGGCCTCGACGGCCGTGGAATTCACACCTCAGCGAGCCGCTGCCTTTGCGGAAATCGTCATCACCAACATTGCGGAGGACGACGCGGTTCGCGTCTTCCCCCCAACTTTGCAATGACGTCCACGACACATCCGGTGTGACGCCGGTCGATTCGCTGACCTATTCGCTGGCAGCAGGCGTTTCCTCTGCCACCGGTTGGCTTGCTGCCACTGCAGCGGTCGCTTCCGGAGCAGCAGCCGCGGCGGCCTGAGGCTCAACGTCTGCGGACTTGCCTTGAGCCATCGCAGCTTGGCCTTTGCCTTGATTCACCGCATCGGCCAATTGCTTCATGATCAACTCGATGCTGCGAATTCCGTCATCGTTGCCAGGAATCGGCAAGTCAATCAAGGAAGGATCGCTGTCGGTATCGATCAAAGCGACGGTCGTGATGCCCAATCGCTTGGCCTCCCGAACCGCATTCCGCTCTTTACCCGGGTCGACAATGAACAAACATTCGGGCAACCGGTTCATGGTGCGAAGTCCGTTCAAGTTACGATACATTTTGCGGTACTCGCGGTTCAGTGCGGACTGCATTTTTTTGCTGTAATTGTCCCATTCGCCACTCGCCTTGAGACTTTCCAACTCTTCCAAACGGCCCAATCGGCTACGAATCGTACGAAAATTGGTCAACGTGCCACCCAGCCAACGCTCGGACACAAATGGCATCCCGCATCGCAGCGATTGCTCTTCCATCGCTTCGCCAGCCTGACGCTTGGTCCCGACGAACAGAATCAGGCTGCCACCGGCGGCAACTTGGCTGAGGTATTTCTTGGCTCGAAGCAGTCCACGAAGGGTTTCGCGGATGTCCATGATGTGAATTTGGCTTTTACGGCCAAAGATGTACGGAGCCATCTTTGGGTTCCACAAACTGGTGCGGTGGCCAAAATGGACGCCCGCTTCGATCATTTCTTGAACGATGGGGCTCGAAGGAGTGGTGGTCATACTTTGATTCAACCTTTTGATTTCTTGCCAAAACTGCGGGCTACGAGAATCGCCGGATTCACCAACGAAACCAGGGCGGATGGCTGTCCGATGAACACCCGATCCCTAAATCGCCCTTCGTCCCAAAGTGCAGTGGCACGCGCGAGGAAAATGGTCCGCCAAATCGGACCGTGAAGTCGGGGAGGGTAGCCGACCGCAGCCATTTCGGCAAGGGAAGGCTTCGACACCCGCTTCGCCGGAGATGCTTTCTCGGTGAATTTCCACGATTCCTAGCGGTTCCCCCTGACGCTGGAAGCACCAAAATATAGAATTTCGGTAACATTCCTGACCGAAATGATCGATACAGTCGTAATAAACCAACACCTTACCCCTCTCGGTGGAGGTGCGCATTGTCGCACTTCCCTCAAAATAACACCTATGACGTCGAACCCGAACTCCTCAAATCCGACTACCGCGAAGAACGTGAAAACCGTTTCGGGCATCACCGTTCGTTTGGCCGGCGACTCGGGTGACGGCATGCAATTACTCGGCACGCAGTTGACCAACACCAGCGCGTTGGCGGGAAACGATGTGGCGACCTTCCCCGATTTCCCTGCGGAGATCCGTGCGCCTCGCGGGACGCGAGCCGGCGTCAGCGGCTTCCAAGTGCAGTTCGCCAGCGAAGAGATTTTCACGCCGGGCGACCAGCTTGATGCGTTGGTGGTGATGAATCCCGCAGCAATGGTCACCAATTTGGGCGACTTGCGGAAAGGCGGCATTCTGATCGCCAACGTCGATGGCTTCAACGAGAAAGAATTCAAGCTGGCAAAGTTGGAGTCCGATCCGCTTGAAGCGAACGTGATCGAGGAAACCTACCGGATTTTTAAAGTTCCCATGACCACCTTGACGCGTACTGCGGTCGCCGAGCATGGACTGAGCCAAAAGGTGGCCGATCGCTGCAAGAACTTTTTCGCGATGGGATTGGTGTATTGGCTGTTCGGCCGATCGCTCGATACGACCCTCCGTTTCATCGAAGACAAGTTCGGTCGAAAACCCGATATTGCTGCGGCGAATGTTGCCGCATTGAGAGCCGGTTGGGCTTATGGTGAAACCACCGAAGCGTTTGGAGAGAGTTTCCAAGTCGAGGCGGCGGCCACGTTGGAATCGGGCACCTATCGTAACATGATGGGCAACCAAGCCTTGGCATGGGGCTTGGTCACCGCTGCTCATCTGAGCGGCAAGGATTTGTTCTATGGAACCTACCCGATCACGCCTGCCAGCGACATTCTGCACGAATTGTCGAAATACAAAAATTTCGGCGTCAAAACCCTGCAAGCCGAGGACGAGATCGCGGCGGTTTGTGCGACCATCGGCGCCGCATTTGGAGGCACGATGGCGGTAACGGCCAGCAGTGGGCCGGGCATCGCGCTGAAAGCCGAAGGCATGGGATTGGGGATGATCCTTGAATTGCCGATGATCGTGATCAACGTCCAACGCGGTGGACCGAGCACCGGCTTGCCAACCAAAACCGAACAAAGCGATCTGCTGCAGTGCATGTTTGGGCGTAACGGCGAAGCGCCCCTGCCCATCCTGGCCCCGCGCTCCCCCGCCGATTGCTTTGACATTGCGATTGAAGCGTGGCGGATTGCGACCGAATGCATGTGCCCGGTGATGTTGTTGTCCGACGGTTACATCGCCAACGGTAGCGAACCGTGGCGCATTCCGGATCTGGGGTCGATGCCCAAGATCACCATCAATCACCCGGCGGGAACCGATTTGGACGAACCCTTTTTGCCCTACGCCCGTGACGAATTTCTGGCACGGCCGTGGGCGATCCCCGGTACTCCCGGGTTAATGCACCGTGTCGGTGGTTTGGAAAAGCAAGACGGGACGGGCAACGTCAGCTATGATCCTGCGAACCATCAACACATGACCAACACGCGGGCCGCGAAGATCGACCGGATTGCTGAGCGAATTCCAGAACAAGATGTTTTCGGAGAGACCAGCGGTGATGTGTTGGTCGTTTCTTGGGGGGGCACCTACGGGGCATGTCACACCGCCGTGAAACGGTGCCGCGATGCAGGACATCAGGTCTCTCACGCGCACTTGCGGTACATCCACCCGATGCCCAACAACATCGGCGATTTACTCCAGTCGTTCAAAACGGTCATCGTGCCCGAATTGAACATGGGGCAATTGCGTATGTTGCTGCGGTCAAAGTACTTGGTCGATTGTGTTGGGGTGAACAAAGTCCAAGGCAAACCCTTCGCGGTGACGGAACTGGTCGACGCGATCGAAGCACGCGTCACACCCCAGGCTTCCTCAAAAGGAAAAGCTGCCGTCCAAAGTCGAGCGGGATGACATCTGACATCTGACATCTGACATCTGACATCTGACATCTGACATCTGACATCTGACATCTGACATCTGACATCTGACATCTGACATCTGACATCTGACATCTGACATCTGACATCTGACATCTGCAAAGAAAATTCTGCCCCATGACTCTTCCTGTTCTTAAAGCTGCTGACTTCGCATCCGATCAAGATGTTCGCTGGTGCCCCGGATGCGGTGACTATTCGATCCTCGCACAGATGAAGAAGGTGTTGCCCGATCTTGGGGTTCCTCGCGAGAAGATTGTGTTCATCAGCGGGATCGGTTGCAGCAGCCGGTTCCCGTATTACATGAACACTTACGGCATGCACAGCATCCACGGCCGCGCTCCGACGTTTGCAACGGGACTGAAATCAACACGTCCCGACTTGATGGTCTGGGTCATCACCGGTGACGGCGATGCGTTGTCGATCGGCGGGAACCATTTCATCCATGCCCTGCGCCGTAATATCGATGTCAACATCGTCTTGTTCAACAACCGGATCTACGGATTAACCAAAGGCCAATACAGTCCAACCAGCAGCGAGGGGCAGATCACCAAGAGCACGCCGATGGGATCGATCGATCACCCCCTCAACCCGTTGTCACTCGCATTGGCAGCCGAGGGTACCTTTGTCGCTCGCAGCATCGATGCTCATGTCAAACACCTTGGCGAAATGCTCAAGCGTGCGGCGGAGCACAAGGGAACGTCGTTGGTCGAGGTCTACCAGAACTGCAACGTGTTCAACGACGGAGCCATGGCGTATGCGCAGGAAAAAAAGCAACGTGCCGAGAATGTGGTTGAACTCGAACACGGCAAGCCGCTGATCTTTGGCACCAATAGTGACAAGGGTGTGAGGTTGGTCGGCAACCGATTGGAGGTCGTGAACGTTGCGGACGTCGCGGTTGACGATTTGTTGATCCACGACGAAAAGGAGCCGAATCCAGCAATCCAGATGATGTTGGCACGGATGCGGTACCCAGAAATGCCCGAACCGATCGGTGTGCTACGATCGGTGGAGGGAGTCGCGACCTACAACGATCAGATCAACGAGCAAGTACAACGAGCGAAAGAAACAAAGGGCCCCGGCGATCTGCAAGAACTGTTCACCCGCGGAGACACGTGGGAGGTGGCGTGACGGTGTTGAGGGATCCGATCTCAGCCAGAACGCAAGGAAGGAGAACAATCTCCTTGGTCAAGCCAACGAGAAGCTGCACGTTACTGACATCTGTCTACTGAAAACTGGAAACTGATCTTATGCCCCGCGGAAAGATTTATTCGAACGTGTCGAAAGCCATCGGCGATACCCCGATGATTGAAATCAATCGACTCGTCCCAAGTGGCAATGCCGTGGTATTCGCGAAGTGCGAGTTCTTTCAGCCCCTGAACAGTGTGAAAGACCGTATCGGTGTCGCGATGATTGATGCGGGGGAACGCGATGGCCGAATCAAGGCGAACACGCACATCATCGAACCCACCAGCGGCAATACGGGGATTGCGTTGGCATTTGTGTGTGCCGCCAAGGGCTACAAGCTGACGCTGACGATGCCCGAATCGATGTCGGTCGAACGGCGAGCGTTACTGCGGGCGATGGGCGCGAACTTAGTCTTGACGCCAGCGGCCGAGGGGATGAAGGGGGCCATCAACAAGGCGGCGGACATGGTCGGAGAAGACGAGAATTCGTTTATGCCTCAGCAGTTTGAAAACCCTGCGAATCCTGCGATCCACGAAGCGACCACCGGGCCAGAGATTTGGATGGATAGCGGCCAGCAAATCGATGCAATCGTGGCTGGCGTTGGCACCGGTGGGACGATCACCGGAATCTCACGTTTCATCAGGAAGCAGAACCCTGATTTCAAAGTGATTGCGGTCGAGCCAGTCCATTCCCCCGTGATCAGTGGCGGTGTGCCAGGCAAGCACCGCATTCAAGGTATCGGCGCCGGCTTCATCCCGGGCAACTTGGACATGTCACTGATCGATGATGTGGTGAAAGTCGACGATGAGGATGCCTTTGAGTGGGGCCGTCGCCTCGCCAAGGAAGAAGGAATCGTCGCTGGCATTAGCAGCGGAGCCAACATGTGGGCAGCGGCACAAGTTGCCGCCCGACCGGAGATGAAGGGAAAACGAATCGTCACCATCATGTGCAGTCTCGGGGAACGCTACCTCAGCACTCCCTTGTTTGGCGATCTGGGACTCTAGTCCAACGTCCTCCATTCTCTGCATCGGGATTGCCGATGAGGCCTGCGCCGTTGCCAACACGACAGCGTGCCGCTGTCGTGCAGGCTTGAAGGGATTGTTCATCGGTGAGTTCCCGGATCGTCACCTTTCCTTTGGGAGAGGTCGGCGGTAAATCGCCGGCAGAGGGCTATCGGTTGCTGCCCCCGGTGCAAGCCTTAGGGCTCGAATTCCCCCAACCAAACGTGGTGGAGCTGACATTGCTTCGCTCGCACGGAAAACCATCATAAAAACGGCACGACCGCTTGGTGGAGACTTGCCTCGAAGGGTTGGGATTATTTTCCTGGACTTCCGCTTGCATTCGGGGTAACATTCCACCCACAAGAAGGGTCTCTGGAAAAACGTTGGCGATGCAGGAGAAAGGTCAAAGATGCAAGTTGCGATTTTGAGTGCGGATGGAAATCACTTCGTTCGTGCGTCTCGAGATGGAACGCTCGACGCCGTGGCAGAGGAGGTTAGTACCTGGGAAATGTTCGAGTACGAAGAGTATCCTGATGGACGGTTTTCACTGAAAACGCTCGCATCCCACCCTGCGGGGAGCCAATTCGTTCGCGCCCGGGGTGGTGGTGGCGGCCTTTTGTCCGCAGACCGCGCCATCGCCAGTGACCATGAAAAATTCACAAAGAATGCCATTGCGAATGGCCAGGTTGCGATTCAAACCAGCGACGGCCGTTTTTGGCGTGCAAAGAATCTCGGTGGGGCGGAACTTGATTGCCATGCCACGGTGGTTAGCTCATGGGAAGCCTTCACGATTAAATCGCTTTAAAGCTGGGTTGCCTGGAAATCGTCATGCTCAAAGCCGCCTTGTTGACTCCCAATCTAACGATGGGTGGAGCCGAAATGTGGGTCGCCTCGCTTGCATCTTCGGTCGATCGGAGACGGCTGCGATGGACAGGAGCCGTCGTCAGTGGCTGGGGGGGCTTGGATCCGTTTCTCTGTCGCCAACTTGCGCAACATGTTCCGGTGCATACCAATCATGGTGGCTGGAATCGGCAGCCTGGGGCGCATCGGTTGGCAACTCGCTACTTTCAGCAGATCCACGCCGAGTTCGGCGATGCCATCCGTGCTGCCTGCCGCGAGGCCGATATATTGGTCGCTTGGGGTGGCGTCGACCCGAAGAAGTATGCCCCCGACATCAAAATCCCAATCGTCCAGACGTCTCATACGACAGAGCCCGCAGCGGCCAACGGAGGCGGGTTTCAATCGGCCACCCATTTGGCTGCGGTTTCCGAAGCGGCTAAGGCACACTTTTCGTCCCAAGCTGCGGGTCGAAAGGTGACGGTGATTTACAACGGCGCCAATCTAAATCGTTGTCAGCCGATGCAAGGTCGAGATCCGATCCGAGCTCAATGGGGGATCGCTGAGGACGACGTGGCGGTGGGTTATCTTGGGCGTCATTCCCCCGAAAAAAATCCACAAGCCGCCGTCGACGCCGTCAGCCGATTGCCTGAGAATCATTATGCAATCTACTACGGTGGCCCCACGCCGCGTGATCAGACCACAACGGTCGTCCTTCGCGAACATGCGCGGCAAGTCGCGCCGGGACGCGTTATCTTTCGTTCGTCGGTCGAGCAAGTCGGCGACGTTCTGGCCGGTCTCGATGTTTTCATGCTGGCAAGCTGTCGCGAAGCGTTTAGCCTCGGCTTGATCGAAGCTTGGTTAGCAGGCGTTCCCGTGGTGGCCACACCCGTCGGCTCCTTGCCGGAGTTGGAAAAGCGGTTTGGAAAGCTGACCGTCCAAGTCCCTCTTGATGCCAGCGCGAGCGTCCTGGCAAAGGCAGTGCGGGTTGCCAAGGGGGACGCCGGGCAACACCGGGCCGAACGAGCCCAGAGCATTGCGAGGGAGCATTTTACAAGCGAGGCGATGGCGAACCGTTGGACTGATTACCTGCAATCCATCGTCTCACCGCTGCGAAAGCAACGCTTGCGACGCTCCGCCAAGAATAGCCATTCGATTGCCACGACCCTTTGAACGGGATCCTGATGCAACCCACCGTGGTCTATATCCTGGGAACCTCTTACAGCGGCAGCAGCCTGCTCAACAGTCTGTTAGATTCCCAACCAAGGACGCGTGGTCTCGGCGAAGCGGTGCACCTGGTTAGCAAGCCAACCGATGCTTGGTGTAGCCGTTGCCAGTGCCCCATCTCGGAGTGTCAATTGCAGCCAAAGACGAACCCGGATCGGTTTTACGAAAGCTTGTTTGAAGCTTACCCGGAAACGGACTGCATCGTGAATTCGTCGAAGCACTGGGGTCAGTGCTTTCGATTGATGCCGATTCCACCGCAACCGTACCGCATCTGCCTCGTCGTCCTCAGTAAGTCGCTCGAAGAATTTGCGCATTCGTATGCCAGGCACGATCAGTGTTCCGTTACCGAAGCGTTTGACGAGTGGGTGAGTTTCTATGAACACCTGCTTGGGAGCATTGACAGTATTCTTGCGAATGCAGCGACGACCGAAGTGCAACAGACATTATGCTCGCGAATTTCTCAGGACCGTGTTGCAACGGTAACGTATCGCGAGCTTGCCACGGCAACCGATGCGACGATGGAGCGGCTCTGCGACGAACTGGCTCTTCCGTTCGACAGAGCCTTTCGAAACCGACTTTGGCATGGGGACACTTGTACGATCGGTGGCAATAACGCGATCTATGCTCAGCAAACCGGCAACGTCGCCTTCTTTCAACAAGAAAGTGAGTATTTGGACGGAAAATACTTAGGACAACACCAATCGATTTTCTACGACAACCAATGGGTCAAGAACGCAGAACTGCATCGCAGTGCCGCCGAGTACCGAAACACAAGGGCCGATAGGATCCGTTACCTGGAACTACGGCTTCGTCAAGACCAACATTCGATCAGCAGCGAAGGAGCGGTCTAATGGGAATCGAGAATCATCTACCGCAGCAGGTGGTTTTGCCGTACGACCGCATTTTTGAAGACGGTCGATTCGTTGGCTATTGGAAGTACGTACGCGGAACCTTGGAAGGGATGAACGGGGTCATCAAGCTTGAGTACAGCAAGCACTTGGTCCGCCGAGGGTGGAGCGCCTTTGAGATACGGGTGGATGACGAGGTCGTTGTGATCGACTATTCCGACTTTCTGCTCGTCGACACGGCGTCCGCCGCATTCAAGCATTGGCTTCGATTTCACCATACACCCGCGTTCGTACCCTACCCCAATCTGGGCTCCTTTCCGCCATGGAGTTTCTTGGATTGGGCTGATTACACGCGAGCGAAGGCATTGCCAAGCTACACCGCGTCAGGTGAATCGATTGTCTATCGCCATTCGGATTTAAATAATCGATTGCCCAATCTGGTGCAACGTCGAACACGAGCGATGGAGTTGCTGCAAAAACACTGCGACGATCCCATGACCATCGGGAAACTGCAAACGGGCTTCATTGCCCAGCAGATGTATTTTCGTGATTGCCTCGATAGCCTTGTGGTGGTTCACATTCCGGGATCGCATCCGCACATCCTTGATCGCACGGTTCAGCAGATGTTCGCGCTCGGCGTCTGCGTGATTAGCCCTGATCTTTGGACAACCTGTTTAGAGCATCGTCCCCAAGCTGGGATTCATTACGTTGGCATTCAAGACGACTATTCCGACTTGTCCGTGAAGATCCAATGGGTCGCAGAACATCGTGACGAAGCGGTTGCAATCGGTCGCTCGGCAAAACAATTTTTTGCGAAATACTGCACGCCCACGGCGATTTGGAGTTACATCCACAAGCGGGTTTCGGAGCCGCGCGCGTTGCCGTCGGAGTCTTCTCGAGATGCAACAACTACTTGAGTGACAGATTCCAAACTTTCAGCATGCCCTCGTCGGCAGCGGTCGCCATCCGTTTTGAATTCGCGGAGAGAGCAAGGGCGTTGACCGGATTGCCCACTGCAATTCTTTGGATCCGTTGGTGGGATCGAACGTCCCAAACTTGGACGACCGAATCGCGACCTCCCACCGCCAATCGATGACTGTCCGGAAAAAAACAGATCGTTTGCGGGACAACGTGTTCAATCGGCGTGAGCGGCTTGCCACTTGGAAGTTGCCATATTCGCACGATGCCCTCATGCCCTGCACTCGCAAGGAATTCACCGTCAGGCGAAATCGCCACCTCGTAGACCCACTGCTTATGTCCGAGCAAATCCATTGCGGTCTGTTGGCCCACATCAAAAAGGGACACGATCGGTTCGCGGCCAGCCCAAGCCATGAACGTACCCGTTGCTGCCACTTCCACGTCAAAAAGCGGGTCGCCACGGCTGAAGATCAGGCTATTTTTGACAGGATTTTCCGATAGATCGAAGCGTCTGATCTCTCCGTTCCAATCGCTTGTCAGAATGGTATCTTTTCCGGGAACAAACGCCATGCCCGTAAATCCAATACCGAGCGACTCTTTCTGAAGCAAGGCTCCATCTTGAGCAGAACGAATTTGCAACAAACCATCTTCGGACACAATCGCCAAAGTATGGGTAGCGAGGTCATAGGCTATCGCGGTCGCGGCACGTTCGGCGACCTTGATCGCTTGCAGCGGTTGGGAGGGACGGTTCAAGTCAAACAGGCAAAGCACACCGTCATCCGAAATCGAGGCGACCCGGTTCTCCGAATCGAGAAACACGACATCCGTGACTTTCGTTTGATGGCCAATGCAAACAGCAATCGGCTCACTCAACAATTTCATCGAGGCGTTCGCGTCGAGCAACTTGGGCGAATCGTCCTGTGCCGCCAGCGGCAGTTTCGATTGCGATTCAACGTCGTCCCCCAAGCGAGAAACGCCAAATCCCACGACCCCAATCAAGCAGACTATCGCCAAGCCGATCCTCCCGTTTCGTCGGAACAGGGCTGCTTTTGATTTCCCCGAGTTTGCAGGGATTTTCCCCTCAGACTCGGCGCGCGTCGGCGCATTCATGCTCGCCGCAGACAGCATCGAAAGGGGCTTGGGCGACGGCACACGCGACGGTGGCGAGGGATCCTGAAGGAAGCAACGTTGAACCAACCCGCGAAGGTCCCCCGAGGCAATGACGTTGAGTTTCTTGGAAAGCGAGACAAGATCACTCAAACGCTGACTGGGATCTTTGACGACCATCGCCGCAAGCAATTCAATGGCGTCACCAGGAACATCGCCGCGCGTCTTGCGAATGTCGGGAAAATCACTTTGCAGATGAGCACGCATTCTCGAAACCGAACCCTTGGGGTGATCGCGGAAAGGTGCGTGCCCCGCAAGCAAACAATAGAACGTACACCCAAGGCTGTAGACGTCGCTACGATAATCAACGGCGTGGCAATCCCGCCATTGTTCCGGTGCCATGTAGTCGATGGACCCCATCGTTTCGCCAGCGAGCGTGAGTTGTTCGGCTTGCTCGTCACGCAACAAAGCGAGTCCCATGTCCACGACTTTGACCATCCCGTCGCGGGTCAGCATCAAGTTACTTGGTTTCACATCTCGATGAACGAGATTGTGTTTGCGCAGGTGGTCCAGCCCCAGCGCGGCTTGCGCCACAATCTTGCACGCTTCGGATACCGATAAGGGGCCTGTTCGACTGATCAAATTTGCAAGTTGGATGCCGTCGATCAATTCCGTTGCAATGTACTGAATGCCAGCCTCATCGCCCGCGTCATAGGCGTTGAGAACGTTTGGGTGCGGATCGAGTCGACCGACCGCCTGCATTTCACGAAAAAAACGATCCATGCCTTGTGGAGAGGCTTGGTTCCTTGTCGAAACGACTTTGAGCGCAACGAATTTTCCGAGAGCCGTATGTCGGGCACGATAAACCACTCCCATCCCGCCGCCATCGAGACGCTCGATGATTTCGTATCGGCCAAGGACCTCACCAACCTTCAGAGGCTCCCATTGACGCGAGTTCGATCGGTCGGTGCCAACAAGACCCTCTTGCTTGACCGCGTGAGTCGTATCGGAATCCGCGCGCTCGGAGCCCTGAACAGAGGGATCTTGATCGTTTTGGCTTGTCATGGCAGTCGATGGCTCACGGGGGGCGGAAACCGCCCCCCCGGATCAATAAACAGAAGTCGAAAAGAATCCTCCCATCATAGGCGTTTTCGCGACTCCGGTGTGGGCGATTTTCTCAGAACGCCGCTCGAACCCATCGGCCGTCGCTGTTAACCTGATCCCGCCCCGCCGGAAACGAAACAAAGCCACCGAAAGGGATCGGTGACTTTGTCGTGTGGATCTGCGGTGGGACACCGCATGGTGGATGGGGATCAGAAAACCGTTAGCTGCATCCCATGCTATTGCCGCAATTGTGACAGAGATAGCAGTTGCCATTTCGCACGGTGATCGTTCCACAATTGTCGCACGGCGGTGCATCCATTTGGAACCGAGCGAATTGGTCACCTTGGGAGGTCACCGAGCTATCTTCGCTGTTGTGTCCATGGCTAAACCCATTTCCGTTCCCCTGGTACGAATCCGGCAAACTGGCCAAGAAGGTGGCCCGCTCGGCGATGGCCACGGCGGCCCCGGCGTCTTCCTTCAATTCCTCAATCACGCGATTGGTCGAACCGACCACGGGACCATTCCCACTATTCGTTTTGTCTCCCATGGCGGCCGATGGCGAATAATCACCATTTCCGCTCATGAACGTCAAACCCAACCATCGAGCAATGTAGTCGACGACACTCTTGGCAATCCGAATGTCCTTGTTGCTAGTCATTCCCATCGGCTCGAACCGGGTGTGACTGAACTTGTTGACAAGCACCTCGAGCGGAACGCCGTATTGAAGGGCGATCGAAAGCGCCGTGCCGAAGCTATCCATGATCCCACCGATGGTCGAACCCTCTTTGGCCATCGTGATGAAGATTTCTCCGGGCCGTCCGTCTGGGTAAAGCCCCACACACAGATAACCTTCGTGACCCGAAATGCTGAACTTGTGAGTCAAACTTTGGCGGGTGTCCGGTAATCGTTCGCGGCGTGGCTTGTAAACGACCTTTTCGACCACCTTGACCTTGCCATCGCTAATTCCAGCCGCTTCGGCTTTTTCACCCTTTTTCGTATTGAGCGGTTGCGACTGCTTGCTGCCATCGCGGTAGATCGCGATCGCCTTCAAACCGAGTTCCCAACCCCAATAATAGGCATCCGCAATGTCCTTCGGTGTGACGTCGTTGGGCATGTTGACGGTCTTGCTGATCGCCCCAGACAAGAAGGGTTGAGCAGCGGCCATCATCGACACATGAGCCTGCCAAGCGATACTGCGAACGCCACTTGCAGGCTTGAACGCACAATCAAACACCTTCAAGTGCTCGGGGTCCAAATCAGGAGCCCCTTCGATCGTGTCATGCTCATCGATAAAGCTCAAGATCCCCTCGACTTGAGCCTCGTCATAGCCAAGTTTCTGCAATCCCAGGTTGACCGTCCGGTTGACGATTTTCAACATCCCGCCGCCAGCAAGTTGCTTGTACTTGACCAGCGCGATATCCGGCTCAATGCCCGTGGTATCGCAATCCATCATGAAGCTGATCGTTCCCGTTGGCGCCAACACGGTCGCCTGGGCATTACGGAATCCGTACTTCTCGCCGATCTTAAGGACTTCGTCCCAAAGCTCACGAGACGCCTGTTTCAACTCTGCCGGTCCATCGTCATGGATTTGCTCGCAAGCCTCGCGGTGCATTTGCATAACACCCAACATCGGCACTTCGTTTTCGCTGTACCCGTCGAAGGGCCCCACAACGCTGGCCAATTCAGCACTCGTGCGATTGGCTTCGCCATGAAGTAGTGCAGTCAACGAGCCGCACATCCCTCGAGCCGCGTCCGAATCGTAAGCCATCCCGGCAGTCATCATCACGCTGCCCAGGTTCGAATAGCCGAGTCCAAGGGGACGGAATTTATGGCTATTGCGAGCGATCGGCTCGGTCGGGTAGCTGGCGTGATCCACCAGAATCTCTTGGGCGATAAAGAACAGCCGTGACGCTGCGCGGAATCGGTCGACATGGATCTTGCCGTCGCGACCGACGAACTTCATCAAATTGATCGATGCCAAGTTGCAAGCCGTATCGTCGAGGAACATGTACTCGCTACAGGGGTTGCTGGCGTTGATCGCGCCGCTGTTGGGGCAGGTGTGCCATCGATTGATCGTCGTGTCGTATTGAACCCCTGGATCGCCACAATGCCATGCACACTCGGCCATCTTGTTCAGCAACTCGCGAGCATCATACTCGGGAGCTTCGCCGGCCGATTTCGCATCAATCCAACGCGTCTTGAATCGTTTGTTGTCACGAACCGTTTCCATGAAATCGTCGGTCACACGAACCGACAAATTGGCGTTCTGGAAACAAACGCTGCCATACGCTTCCCCATTAAAGTTGGACTCGTATCCTTCACGAATCAGTGCATGCGCCTTTTTCTCTTCGTTCCATTTGCACTCGATGAACTCGAGCACATCGGGATGCCATACCTTCAAGGATTGCATCTTTGCCGCACGCCGCGTCTTGCCACCACTCTTGACCACGCCCGCGATCGAATCGTAGACACGCATGAACGAAAGCGGACCCGACGGGGTTCCGCCGCCTGACAATTTTTCACGTTGTGAACGGATCGTCGACAAATCCGTTCCCGTTCCGCTACCAAACTTAAACAGCATCGCTTCGCTGCAAGCCAACCGCATGATGTCTTCCATGTTGTCATCGACCGATTGGATGAAACAGGCAGAACCTTGCGGGTATTCGTAGGGGTTCTCTGGCTGGGCCGTATCGCTTGTCGCTTCGTTCCAATGCCAATTGCATTTGTCGCCCACCACGCCGTACTGAGCATGCAGCCCTACGTTGAACCATACGGGGCTGTTGAACGCACCGTGCTGATGCAAGCACAACCATGACAAATCGCGATAGAACCGCTCGCCATCCTCGGGGGTGTCAAAATAACCGTCGGCCAATCCCCAATCGGTAATCGTGCGAGTGACGCGGTGAATCAACTGACGCACACTTCGTTCACGTTCACGTGGGTTCTTGGGATCGCCGTAAAAGTACTTCGAGACGACCACATTGGTCGCCAATTGACTCCAACCCTTGGGGACTTCGCATTCGCCTTGTTCGAACAAAGCCCTACCACTCTCGTCCTTGATCGTCGCGCTTCGCATCTCCCATTGGGTCGTCGCAAACGGGGTTTCGCCGTTATCGGGACAGAAGGTGGTGCTGATCTTCAGTCCGCTGCGAGTGCCTCGCAGCTTATTGCCGTACTTTGACTTCGCGTACTCGACGCCGTGCTGCTCGTTGACTCGCTCGAGCCCCGGATCGGTTTCGGAAGTGGAACTTTCGTGGGATTGTGCAGACAGTACCGTGGCCATACCTCTAAGACTCCTAATGGGGTTCGTCCGTGGGCAGGTACCGGGCGCCAAGACTCTCGCTCGCATTCCTCGCGAAGCGCCGGATACTCACCAAAAAATCGTAACAGAAGAAATAACGTTTGTTCACCACATTCGGCTGCGGTGGATCGGCTTGGCTCTGATGTTCGGGGTGAATCTTTGGACGAATCCGTTCTCACGACCCAGAGCGCAGGGTTTCCCTAATCGCCAATGCCATCACTACCAGTAGTGCCGAATAGCTCTCGAGCACACTACATGTGGACAACGGAGGGAATCTTAGGGCTTCGCGTGGCTGTGTCAAACCTGAATTTTGCAGACCAGCTAAGTCATTGCATTCGCAGTAGTTACATCGTTCGTTTTGATGACCATCTACAGACCATGGTTTGCACCAACTCGACATAACTCGTTGACAGATGAAGAGTTAGTGAGTTTTGATGGCATCGGAATGTGTTCTGTGGAAAACTTGTCGGAATCTGGAAAAATATCCCAGTCACGTAGCCACTTTGGCAATCTAGGCAACACAGGTCCTTTGCATCGGATCCGGATGCGGATTCTGCCTTCCGATCACGCCTTTGATTCTGAACAGACGCGGCTAAGAAGTGTTTCTGCGACCTGTCTCCTTTACTCTCCTTCTCTCCACAAATTTTTTTCACTGGGGTTACTTCCGATGGATGATTTGATTCAAAAACTGAGCGCACAATTGGGAATCGACGCGGATACCGCCAATGCGGCCACCGGCCAAGCAATGGCGATGCTAAAAAACAAAGTCGGTGGCGACTTGTTTGAGAAAATTTCGGGGGC
Organism: Novipirellula artificiosorum; assembly: GCF_007860135.1. Lineage (NCBI taxonomy): Bacteria > Pseudomonadati > Planctomycetota > Planctomycetia > Pirellulales > Pirellulaceae > Novipirellula > Novipirellula artificiosorum. The sequence continues at coordinate 1,131,070 of NZ_SJPV01000001.1, read as the reverse complement.
GATCCCAGGAGCCGAGAACGCCGCTGCCGCTGCTACGGAGAAGGCGAACGAGTCCGACGCGGGCGTGATGGGCGCGCTGTCGGGGATGGCGTCCAAGGTGTTTGGCAGTTCAGCGGGCGAGGCAATGGAGCTTGACGCAACGCTCAAATCAGCCGGATTGAGTGCGGATCAGATGGGCGGATTCGCAAACACCGTCATCGAGTATCTGAAAGACAAGCTCGGCGACGATGTGCTAAATCAAATCTTGGCAAAAGCACCGATGCTGAAAAACTTGCTAAATTGATGCAGCGGCGTTCAGGTGACGTCGCGGCCTCTTCCCTCCGTTTCGTCATCGCCGAGTCACGTCCATGTCTAACTTGCCTCCCAACGAGCCCAATCCCTACCTGAACGACCCGAATTCGGGGACCGCTCCGGCAGCAAATCCTTATGCTCCGTCGGCTCAGACTTCGTTGAACCCGGGGGTCGGGGGTGAAGTAGAACAGATCCGGCGTTACCACCTGAATCACGAAGCATCGGTCAAATCGATTGGCACGCTGTACATGCTCGGCACCATTTTCATGGTGCCGATCTCGCTGTTCATGCTGGCCTCCGCTGGCGGAGGCGGCCTTGGTCCCGAAGAGCGTATCGTGATCGCCGTCCTGGCTATGATTTATTTTGGACTTGGGATCCTGCAAGGTTTTACGGCCGTCGGACTCTGGCGGCTGCGTCCCTGGGCCAGGATCGTAGCGATCGTGCTGAGTGTGCTCGGGCTGTTGGCGATTCCGATCGGTACGATCATTTCCGGTTACTTTTTGTACTTGCTCGTCAGCGAGAAGGGACAAACGGTTTTTTCACCCGCCTACCAAGACGTCATCGCCCAAACGCCCCACATCAAGTACAAGACGTCACTGATCGTTTGGATCTTGTTGGGCTTCTTGCTGCTGTTAATCCTTCTTGGAGTGGCGGCGGCCGTCTTCGGCGGCTGAGACCACGCGGAATCCAACGTTGAACAGCGGTTGCCAGGGGTGGTATTGGCGGCGCACGGCGCTGCGAGCCTGATGGGGAGGATCAAAAAACGAACCGCCCCGCACGACGCGTCGATCGGAATCAGGCGATTGCGTTTGCGTCCATTCCGCGACGTTCCCGTGCATGTCCGCTAAGCCAAGTGGATTCGGCTTGAATTGGTCAACTGGTGCGGTGACACTGTATCCATCGTTGAATCGATCTTCGGCCAGCCTGGCCCCTTCCAAGACCAAATGCGGCACCCCACCGGACCACTGGGTGACGTCGTCGGGATGAACCTTCAACGCCTGCATCACTCCGCGGCTAAACGTTGCATCGGCCAGGTTTTCAAACAGTGAAAAGTCGCTCTCGGTGTCTCCGAACCATAACGGCGTTTCCGTTCCGGCACGGCAAGCGTATTCCCATTGCTGCTCGGTCGGCAATTGAAAGTTCTGTCCCGTTGTTTTGGATAGGAACTCGCAAAACCGGTTGGCTTGTTCCCATGAAACGCGAACAACCGGTTGTTTTGGCTCGGACAAAGGGGTTCCTTCACAATCCGGTCGGGGAAGTCGCCGCGCGTAGAAACCGGAATCATGACCGGGGTCAAACCGAGCGAACTGTTCGTTGGTGATTTCCGTCGTCGCCATCCAAAACGGCTCGGTCACTTCGACGACCGAGGGCGGCCATTCATCCGGTTCTGCCTCGACCGATCCCATCACGAATCGCCCCGCCGGAATTTGCACCAAGTTGATCGTGACTCCGTCGCCCAAGTCAATCGTTCGTGTTGCCGGATTTCGTATCGCCGGATCAAGTGCACCCGTACTCCGTGTTGCGTTACGGTGCAGCGTGTCATCCTCAAGCGTCACGCGTGGCGGTGGATCGGGTGGGTTCGGTCGGGCCGCAGCGCGGCGGTCCACTCGAGCGGCGGGAATGACTTCGGGATCACGGAGGGCTCCACCGTACATTCGCCGCAGCGTCATTCGCCGCTGATGCCCATCGTTGGGGATCGGATAGACGTCGCCCCACGTCCCGTGGCAAGGGCCGTTGAGATCGATCCAAGTGACGATGCGATCCCAATCCTCAGCCGACAACTCCACCCCTTGGTGCCCCTTGCGAAGCAATTGGACTAAGGGGCTGGTATCGGCGTGATACTCGCCCGGTCGGTGCATCCCCACAGCATCCTCGACCCCAACGCGGCGGATGTAGTGAATCAATGCGTCGTACGCGGGCGTGTAGGTCATCCGCCCGCCGGTGTCTCGCATCATCTGTTGGTCCAAACGTCCGGCGTACCCAATCGGCCACGATTGGCGAACCGCGACTTCGGTTTCCGCTCGCAGATCAGGCATAGCATTGGATCCATCATGACATGCCGCACAATGGTGATCGAGCACCGGTTGGACCTCGCGCGCAAAATCGAAACCACGTGGCGGCCCGTACCAAGGATCGATGGCTCTCGGCGGCTTCGCAGCAGCCAACGACAATTCGACGCGAGGGACCTCGGTCGGCGTTTCATGGCATCCCACGCACGAGACCACTTCACCCGGCATCGCGGTGAACCATGACCGCATCAGCTGAACCGCCTTGCCCTCTTCGTCAAGCGGCTGGATCGCCAGCGGAGTGCGGGCGGGGACTTCAAAAACGGCCGATCCATCCTGTTCCACCGGCACCGTCCCCTCGATTTGCATGCCATCCCAAGGACCGCCATAACCGATTTTGTCTGACCCAGCTAATTCGCGGTATCCAAAGTGATAGGAAAGGACGCGTAGGGCCTTCACCGTCCCGCGTGGAACTCCCTTTAATCCTGGTCCCGAATAGATGTCGTTCAGATAGACCGTCGCATTTTCCTTCGATGCCAACGTTTGATCGGGGATAACCGGTGGCGTTGGCTGGCGAACCACCGGAATCGGCTCCAACATCGCGTAGCCAGATTGTCCAAAGATTGGCAGCACGTTATCAAACACGTCCGCAACGCAAACGGTCCAATTCGACTGAGCATTTTCCAACATGCTGACCAAAAAGTATTTATCGCTGAGCGGGTAGGGATGCAAGAACTTTGGCCAATCTTGGTCGACGGCATTATCTTTGACCACGGGCGTGATGGCCGCGCCGGTGCCAGAAATCCGATGAACCATCCCGTCGGCGCCGTACCAACCTCGTGACGGATCAAGCATCACCAGCCATCCCATCCGCGGTACGCCGTGGTAGCCAGACAAAATGCTGACCAACCGGTTTGCGGGGCCCGGAAGCGGGCGGGGGAAAAATAGCGAGTTGGGAAAATACGAATTGCTGCCATAAACCGCCCGTTGGCCAGTGCCGTCGGGGTTCATGACCATCAATTCGCGCTGAAAGATATGATTGACTCCGGTGTAGTCCCAGCGGCTGAACATCACTTGGCCATCATTGAGCACAACGGGATGTGCATCGACGTCTTGGTCAAAACACAATTGCCGCATCCCGGTGCCGTCTGGATTCATCCGATACAAGTTGCCGGTCGGCATCTTGCCGTGCCAGCATGGTACCGATTGGTACGATGCGGTGCTGGCGAAAACGATCCCTCCGTCAGGCACATAGCATCCGTCGAAACAATCCACATCGGGTGGAGTCTGCGAGACCTGGTGCAAATGGGATCCGTCCAGATCCATCTCCCACAACTTCCAACTTTCGCGGTCCGAACGAGTCAGCAGGATCCGGTCGGCATCAAAATGCAAATCAAGTTCGCCGACATAACCGCCGTCCTCGGGTTTCAACAGGCGGGTCGCATTTTCGATCGGGGCCTTCAGATCGACAACAAGCACCTCATTGTCGTAGCCCTCACGCGGTAACCCTGAATTGGTCTCATGCGGTGCGGGTATCGCGATCCCCTTGATCGGATGATTCGCGCGTCGCTTGACGACGATTACACGGCAATCCAACAAGGGGTTGGCCATCAACGCTTCTCGGCGAAGCGACTCAAGTTCATCGGCTGCTTGTCGCGGCTCGCTCGCCAGACGTGCTTCGATCGAATGCAGCCGAGCCAGATAGCTTTCAGCATCGGGATAGCGTTCACCGAACTGCAACGACAAATCGGTAACCGCCAAACGCAGTTTTTCGCAGGCCGCGACGGAGCGATTGATCCGTCGACCCTGCGACGCGTAGGATCCCGCCGCCAATGCGTCTGCCGAGGTCGTGATCGTCAAAGCGATCGTGAAGCAACCGAGCCAACAGCCGAGGAGGATCAATCGTAGCTTCATCACAATCCGTTTGAGGTAGGAGGATGTCGCAGGTTTTGAGCGGATCGGTCAAACCAGGGGACTCCAGTGTACCTTAAAACCAATCCGAAAAGGGGTCTGACCCTCTCTTGTCCAGGTCCAATCCCCTCGTGGCAAAGATTGTTGCTGTTAAGTCCGCGCGGTAGACTTCGTGCTTCGTCACCGGCCATTTTGACAACTGACTTTCCGTTCAATTGGCCGCGTCAACTCTCACTCGTCAAAGGGATTTTATGTTGATTCGCCCCATCGCCTTCACGCTCGCGTCGATCGTGGTCAGTCTGTTGGCCCATACCGCCTTTGCGGACGATTCCCCAGTTAGCCCTATTCCCGATCTTCCTGGGAACCCTCATCCCGTTCTACAAGCTGACCCAACGCGCAATCACGCCCCTGTGACCATGCAGAGTTTGTTGGCACGGATCAATAAGTTGGAGCAGCGTCTGGCAGAACTTGAGTCCGAGAGAGCGCAGCCACGCCGCGCTGCACCGCCGTTACCAGGCCCCCCTTCAATGCCCGGGGCTCGTTCGCAGCGCCCCGAAACCCCAAATCTCGAGCCCCCGAATTCGGCTTACCCCACTCCCCGACTTGCTCCCCAGGCCCCGCAACCGCCGCAATCTGACCCCCGTTATTTCAACGCGACACCGCTGCCGGTGCCACCGCAGCCGACTCCGTACGATGCTCCGAACATGCCCACGCCGAACGGGTTCCCTCGCCCCAACACGAGCGTGCCAAACTCCTGGCAGCGTTTCCAATTCAACGGCCAGTGGTTCTACATTGTGCCCGTCGATCAAACCGATGGTCGGTTTGGCAACCATTTACGATAGCGCTTGCGTTGCCCGACAACGTCGGCGCGTTGCCGCTCCGTCCCCGATTCAGTGCGAGCAGTTTTTAATTACTTCAACAATAAGCGTTTTGGGACCTCACCCTGCCTCTGTGGCCATGGTATTTACACACCCCTCTTCGCACAGCACCACGTTGACGCGGACGCTCGGGGGAAGATCCTTCGAGCCAACGAATACTTTCCTCCTCGGAGATGGGGGTACTGCGTCGCTTGTCCGATTTTTGCGAAGGTGCAAGCTTGCTGAGGCTCTTGCGCACCTAGGTTTTTTGGCTCATCCGGCGGAGGCGTGCGCAGGAGGTTTTCGAGGCATCTCTCCGGTGTCCCATCATTGCTGGCAGGAGCTATTTTCACTTGTTATCGTGCAGTTGCCGGTAGAAACGGAGTCGAGCTCTGCAGAGGTGCAACTTGACAAGGGATATCCCGGTCGACGGTGCGCCAAGGGTGCTACAGGTTCCCTGCGGACGACCGACCGTCGGGCACTCTTTTCTAAGAGATCATTGGACACCGGAGCCATACCTTCAAAAAAAACCTTGAGTCTGGGTTCCGCGCGCTTCGGTCGGATGAGCCGGTTTTTTGACCGAGGAGTCCGAGAGCCACCGCATCCATGAACCGCACCTCCGTGCAACGGGCTTTCCCATGTTCGCAGCACCAGCGCGAACCGCAAGGCAGCAATCATTCGCAGTGGTTTGTCGAAGGTCCAAAGCGAAATCTCGTCACCTACCCCGCAGATGTATTAGACACCACCCGAGATGCGAGGTACAACGAGCCCAGAGGGCGAGGTAAATCTTGTAAGTCTTTTTAAATAAACAACTTAAAAACTGCACGACGTCATTCCCAAGAACGAATCGTGATGGTCGTGCGGATGATCGGGTGAGAGGACGAGGGCCACAAAGGGTCGCACCCCTCAAGGTTGGGGGGGAAAAATGATCTTCCCCTGGTGGCCGCCTATTGATTAGCTTCCCGAACCAGTGTTCAACCTGGCGCCGGCGCGGCATGACCGCATGCTAGCACAAACGTTCTTCATTGCGGATTCGGTTCTGACATGCGAAATCGTGATCATTCGAAGTTGCGACCCAAGCTATCAATGTTTGGTGGCGCCGATGCGGACGAACTTGCTCCGTTTCGCACCACCAGTTTGGTCTGGATCGCGGGCATTGCGTTGCTCAGCGTCCCGATGTTGACGCTCGTCGATGTTCCGGTTGGTCGCTGGTTTGCCAATACGCACCTGTCTCGCGAAGTGGGTGATCTGCTCAATCTCACCAGCTTTTTTTCTCACGGGACCGGGATTTTTTTGATCCTGTTGTGCATCTTGTTGATGGCGCCGCGAAGTCGTCGTTACATCTCGCGGCTTGCCGTGTTGGCGATGGGTGCCGGGGCGGTTGCGACGCTCGTCAAGATGTTTGTTCTGCGGGAGCGACCGGGATGCATGAATTTGGACATTGCCTCGTACGATGTTGCGTGGCGGTGGGTGTTCGATTGGACCCTCGATCGTGTGGCTGCGTTTGATTCAAGTACGCGAGCGTTTCCGAGTGGGAACATGGCGACGGCGACGGCCTTTGCCGTGGGGCTGTGGGCCGTGTTGCCGCGAGGCCGGGTGCTGTTCGCCATCTTCCTTGTCGGCGTGATGTTACAACGCATGTTTTCCGGTGCCCACTATCTCAGCGACGTCTGTGGCGGAGCTGCCTTTGGGCTCAGCTGGGCCTACGTCTGTTTCCATCCCAAGCTGCTCGGCAGCCTGTTTGACCGCATGGAATCGGAGCGAAGGGTACGAAAACCCGAGATTCACCATGAAGACGAGGTAATCGAAGGGGATCGCGAACCGAGCCAGGACGACGCAGACGGCAAAGTCGCCGCCTAGCAAATTCATGTGACCCTGCGGCGTATTTTGACTGTAGTGGTTGTACCAATCGAGACGATGAATCCGTTTGAACGGGCGAGCGCGCACGTTGTTTCCGTTCAATGGGTATGCTCTTTGGTACACACCACAAAGGTGGTCGCAAATGCGGCGTTTGATATACTGCACTTTGACCCTGGCGTTGTCGCTTTCCACAGTCGCTAGCAATGCGTGGGCTCAAGGTTCATCGAAACCGGAATTACGCAAATTAAACGTACCGGCGGCTCAAAGCCGCGGGCTGGCCACTCGGCTCAGCTTGATGTATCGCGACATTGATGGCGTCAAGATCTCTTCGGATCTGAAGAACGGCCAGTTGCTCGTGATGGCTCCCGAGGCGGCTCAGCAACGAATTGCGAAAGACGTCGTCTCGTTGCTTCAATCCGGTGAAATCCAACAAGCTTCAGCGATCGGGCCGGTTCAAATCCAGCTACGAAGCATCAGTTGGCGAGAGTTCGAGGACGGCTTGAAAAAGCTGGCCGGTACGCCCTTGCCGATCACCACCAGCCAGAATGGCGAACGTGCGTCGTTCCAACTCAACGCCATCCCGTTGACGGGGACCACGATCGAAGTCGATCGTAGAAACAACTTGGTCACGGTCACGGCGCCGAACTCCACGCAGGACGGATGGCGTCAAATCATCGGGACGCTCGACGAGCCACCAACGAAGCTGACAGAAGTGACGGAGCTGTTGCGGCTGGAAAACGCCGAGCCCGCTCCGGTGCAACGAGCGATTCAAGTCTTGGGCCAACTCGACGCGCGGAAGCTTTTGCCGGTCGATGCGAATCAAGGATTCCGCAACGCCTTGTTTCAACAAGACGCCGGTGCTGCACCCTCGGTCGAAGGTGGAGATTCGTCTGCCGCTGCGAACAACGAAGGTGGCGGTTTCGAGGACGGCACAGGTGCGGACCCCGCCGAGGGCGGTTCGGGCGTGATCGGAGACACCCAAATCCAATTCGTTCCTGAACTGGGAACGATCATCATCAAAGGGGCCAAACGCGACGTCCAACGCGTGATGGATGTGATCCGCGAAATCGAGAAACAAAGCGAGGTCACTCAGCCCGATATCGAAGTGATTGAGATGAAGTACGCGGATAGCAACGCGGTCGCAGAGCTACTCACGCAGCTTTACGACGATGTGTTGTCCGCTCGACAAGGTGCCGTCAGCATCACCGCGCTCGACACGCCCAATGCACTGCTTCTCATCGGACGCAGTGAAGCGATCAACAGCGTCCGCGACTTGATTGCGAAGGTCGACATCCCGATTGACGAGTCGAGTCGACTGCGGATCTTTCGATTGCAATATACCTCAGCAGCCGATGCCGAGGAGAGCATTCGCGAGTTCTTTACCGCGTTGCCGGGCTCCGACGATGATCCCCGCCCCGCCCTTGGGCCTCGAGTGCGGATCACGGCCGACTATCGAACCAATTCGCTAATCATCAGTGCTGCACCTCGGGACATGGCCGAAGTCACTCGATTGATCAATGAGTTGGACGTTCAACAGCATTCCGCCAAGAGCGAAATCAAGATTTTCCCGCTCAGCAATGCCATTGCCGAAGACCTGGCACCCGTGATTCAAGAAGCGATCAGCGGTGAAAGTGAAGTGGATGGTGATGGAAACATGACAACGCCTTCGACCACCATTTCGATCGTCCCGCTCGGCGACAATGGAAACCAGATTCTTGACTCAGGGATTCTGGCGGGAGCGGTTGTGACCGCCGATACGAATGCAAACTCGATCGTCGTTCGGGCACCGGCCGCCAGCATGCCATTGATCAGCGAGTTGATTCGCCAGTTGGACATTGCCCCAGGAATCGCCTCGTTGGTGAAAGTTTTCACGATCGAGAATGGAGACGCCACTCAGTTGACTGCGGCCTTACAGGATTTGTTTGGAGACGACGCGGCAACCGGTGGGACGAGCGTTGGTGCAGGCAACTTGACCGGCTTGCCGTCCTCGACCGCCTCGGGTGACTCTTCGCTGGTCCCGCTACGGTTCAGCACCGATCAACGGACCAACAGCATTATTGCCAGCGGTTCGGCGGACGATTTGGAAGTCGCCGAGAGCATCTTGCTGCGTCTCGATACTACTGGTTTTTCCGAACGGATTACCGAAGTGATCTGGATGCGACACAGTGATGCTGCAAATATCGCAACAGCGGTGAGCGACTATGTGACACAGCGATCGACACGATTGAACTCGATCACACAGTTTCAACAAGGCGGGTTAGGGCCCTTCGACTTGCCCGACCGTGACCTGATCGCAATCGCGGAACCGATCAGCAACAGTTTGCTGCTCAGTGTTTCACCTCGGTTGTATGAAGACGTGCGACGATTGATCGACAAGCTAGATCGCCGCCGTCCGATGGTCTTGATGAAAGTGTTGTTGGCCGAAGTACGACTCGGCGACGAATTCGAAATCGGTGGCGAAGTGGGTTTGCAAGACTCGTTAATGTTTGACCGGGGCATTGCAACCGGATCGATCGCCACCAATAACCCTCAATCGGTTCCCGGCTTCACCTACAACGGTAATGGAACGCCAAATGTCAACTCGTTCGGTCAAGAAAGCTTGGCGGGACGCGGGTTGAGTAGTTTCGGCGTGGGATCGACCAATAGCTCACTGGGTTATGGTGGGTTTGTGTTGAGTGCCGCCAGTGAATCGGTCAGCTTGTTGCTGAGAACGCTTCAAGATGCACAACGGCTGCAGATCCTCAGTCGTCCTCAGATCATGACGATGGACAACACCGAAGGCTTTGTTCAAGTAGGACGCCAAATCGCACGAGTGACCGGTGTGATCAACAACGGCGTTGCTGGAACTCAGGTGGTCACCGAAGATATCGAAGTCGGCTTGATCATGGAGGTCCGGCCCCGCGTTGGTGCAGATGGCTTGATCATTATGGACATCAATGCCACCCGCTCGGCCCGTGATGACAACAACGGTACGGTGGTTCCAACCGGAGACGGGGGAACCGTGACCATCGACGACATTCTGCGAACCACCGCGCAATCGACCGTTGCCGCCTACAGCGGACAAACCGTCATTTTTGGTGGTTTGATCCAAAAGACTCGCGTCGCGACAAGTCGCCGCGTGCCTTACTTGGCCGACATCCCCGTACTCGGCTACTTCTTCAAGTACGACCGAGAAGGTGAAGAACGAACCGAGATGCTGGTGATCCTCACTCCGATGGTGATCAACGGCGAAGAAGACCTCGATTATGTCAAAGCCTCCGAATCGAGCCGAATGAGTTGGTGTCTGGCGGATATTGTCGAAATGCACGGCGACGTCGGCCTGAGCGGTGGCTACGGTTTGTGGGGACCTGCGGTCGGTGGAACGATCTATCCCGACATGCAGCCTACGATCGACGACTTCCAAAAACACTCCGATTCGGGCGACCGACGGTATTATCCCGACACAGATGCAGCAGACGTGTTTTGCCCCGATGCGGATTCCGTGATGATCTCCGACGATGCTCACAGCGAGGGCTTGATCCAGACGGCACCCGCGATGATCAATCAGGGCGCCTCCTCCTTGTCCGAAGGTGCGATCTATGGATCTACCTTATTGCCAGAGCAGCAAAGCACGCAGATGGTGCCGCTTGAAGCGACGTCGTCGCCCAACGCGATGTACCTGGACACGGGTGCTGGGGTCAACGGAGCGACCGATGGCCGAGTCACGCCATCGATGTCGGAACCCATCTCGAATCCTTATTCGGAATCGATCCCGCAAGATGCGTTATCGATTCCAAGATCCACACAACCCCTCTCACCAGGGTTCCAAGAGGGTGCGTCGCGAGCCCCGGTGACGCCGTCGACCAACGTGTCACGTCAAGTCAGTTGGCAAAATGCGAATAGTGTGTCCCAGCCGGCCGCATCCTTCCCAACACGACTCGGCGCGTCGGGCCAAAAACCGACGACGCAATCCCAGAACTCCACTACACAACCGATTCCGAGTATTTTCCCGCAAGCATGGATTCGCTGATGAATACGATCTTCAAACAAAGCCTTACGTTGGTCGCGGTCATCGCGATGCTATCGAGTGTTGGATGTTCAAGTCTGTCGAGCAACAAGTCGAGCAAGTCCTTTGCCGAGTGGATGCCGTGGAGCAAAAAGAAGGACGTCATCGTGCCGTACCCGAACCCGGTCAAGATGGCGACCACCTGGACTCCCGATACGCTCGTCCAGACAGGGCGAACGCCGACTCGCGGCTTCGGAGGCCGAATTTTCTTCTACGACGAAAAATCACGCCCCGTGCCCGTCGAAGGGACCTTGGTCGTGCATGGGTTTGACGAAGAAAGTTCGAATCCAGAAAAAACGGTCAAGCGTTTCGAGTTTACACCCGAGCAATTCACCCGACACTTCAGCCAATCGGACTTGGGCGCTTCCTACAGCGTCTGGATTCCGTGGGACGCGATCGGCGGTGAACCCCGTCGGATTTCTCTGGTCGCATCCTTCAAACCTCTCGCCGTCGAGAGCAGCGAATTGACCGCCGACGGCAAGCCGTACCCATCGCCAAAGCTGGTGCAAGGGGTCCCCTCGACCATCATGTTGCCCGGTGAAAAGTCCCGAATCAACCAAATCGCCGAAGAGCAGTCCCGTTTGTCGCCCCAATACCAAGAGTACAAACAGGCGACCGCCGGAATCAACACGCGCACGTCGGGGTTGACGACGACGACTATCGAGAGACGTCGTTCGCCGCTTTCCAATCGAAAATCGATCCCATCGATCTCGGTCCCGGGAACCCAGCGGTTTGATGGTGACTCGGGCATTGCACAGTCAACGTCGGTGCCGTCTCAAGAAATCCGCATGGCATCGCGTCCGACCGTCGACACCGTGTTGCCCGCAAGTGCAACGATGCCGGTAAGGTAACATGTCGCCACCTACCGTCTCGACCCAGCGTCGTCGACTGACACAGCGACCGGACTCGCCACCGTGGCGAGTCCACATGTACGATGTCATCTTTGAAGCCGACACGCATGCCGGACGCTGGTTCGACATTGGATTGCTCCTTGCGATTCTTGCCAGCATCTTTTTCGTTTCCCTCGAAACGGTTGATGGTTACGCCGACAATGACTGGATCCAAGTGGCCGAGTGGGCACTGACGATTCTGTTCACCATTGAATACGTCCTCCGCTTAGTCTGCTCGCGCCGCCCCCTTCGTTACGCCCTCAGCTTTTGGGGGATCATCGATTTGCTTAGCATCGCGCCAGGCTACTTGACGCTCTTGATTGGCAGTTCTTCCAGCGCCTTGCTGACACTCCGCAGTATCCGATTGTTGCGCGTTTTTCGCGTCATGAAGCTGTGGCGGATGATGAACGAGGCGAACGAGTTATCAACGGCGATTTGGCGAGCACGCAACAAGATCGTCGTCTTCTTGTCGGTCGTTCTCGTTGCGGTGACGATCAGCGGTTCGTTAATGTATCACGTCGAAACGTTGATGTTTAACGTCGACCCTGAAAAAAAAATCAACACCGAAAGCGATTTCACGTCCATTCCGCAAGCGATGTATTGGGCGACCGTGACGATGACCACTGTTGGCTATGGCGATGTCGTTCCGAAAACCGTGATCGGAAAAATCATTTCCGCAGCCCTGATCTTGCTCGGCTACAGCTTGATTATCGTGCCAACGGGATTCGTGAGTGCCGAAATGATCAACGCGAAAGGTACCATGGCGGACGACCGCACCGGCTGTCCCATTTGCGAAGCGACGGGGCATCGAAGCGAAGCACATTACTGCTATCGTTGTGGTTCGAGGATGTCGTAAGGTCACGGTGACGCCAAGGGCGGATGAGAGTCGGGCCCTGCCGTGACTTCAGACGCCCAACCAAGGCTTCACCACGTAGAAGGCCAAAGCGGTAACGAGCACGACCGCAATCAGGTTCAAGTAAATGCCGGTGCGGGCCATTTGCGGAATCGTGATCTCCCCCGACCCAAACACGATGGCATTCGGGGGCGTGGCAACCGGCAACATGAACGCGCAACTGGCGGCCACCGTCGCAGGGAAGATCAATAGGTAAGGGTGGACCCCTAACCCAGGCGCCAGTGCCGCCAACACGGGCACGAGCGATGCTGTGGTTGCTGCGTTCGACGTCAATTCCGTCAGAAAGACGATTGCGATCGAAACGATCAAGACAATCACGACCGCCGGTAACACGGCGAACACGCCCGCTTGGCTGCCGATGAACTCGGCAACCCCGTTTGCCTGCATTGCGGCCGCCAAACTGAGTCCACCCCCGAACAAAAACAAAATCCCCCATGGCATCTTGGATGCATGCTCCCAATCCATCGTGAACACTCGGTTCTTGACCTCAACCGGTATCACAAACAGCAACGAAGCACCCAACATGGCGATCACCGGGTCCGAGAGATTCGCCAAAGGACGATAAACGATGTCGCCAAAAGGAATTTCCAGACGCGTCAGGAGGGGGCGAACGAACCACAACAGCACGGTCACACAAAACACAACCAACGTGTTCCACTCGCCACGTTTGACTGGCCCGAGCTTGTCCAGCTCTTTCTTTACAAGCTGTGCCCCTCCTGCCATCGTGATCCCCTTGATCGGAAAAGCGAATCGCGTCAACACCAAATAGATGATCGGCAACATGACGACGGCGAAGGAAACGCCAATCGGTAACCATGAAAAGAAGCTGAAGTCTTGACGGTATTCGGGAGCGATTTTGTCTCGAAGAAAACCGACAAGAAACGCATTGGTGGGAGTGCCGATGATGGTCATCACGCCACCGACCGACGCGGAGTAGGCAATGCTGAGCAACAAGCAAACGCTAAATGGGCCGACACGATCGCGTCCCGCTTGCAAGTCGGGTGATTGCGGATCCCGAGTCTCGTCACGATCCGATTGACGCAGCAGCCCAATCACGCTCAACGCAATCGGTAACATCATCGCGGTGGTCGCGGTGTTGGAAACGAACGCGCTGAGTACCGCCGTGACAAGCATAAATCCGGCGACCATGCCCGTCGCGCTGGTTCCAACCACTCCGAGGGTTAGTAAAGCGATCCGTCTCCCGAGGCCCCATCGCTGCATCGAGAGCGCGATGATGAAACCACCAAAGTACAGAAACACCAAGGGATCGGAATAGGGAAAGCAAGCCTCCTTGGCCGTCGTGGCTCCGAGTAACGGGAACAGCACGATCGGCAACAAGGCCGTGACGCTGATATGGACCGCTTCGGTCAACCACCATATCCCCATCCACAACATCACCGCTAAGGTCGCGCGGCCAGGCCAGGAAAAATCGAGCAAACGATCTGGCCCCTCGGCAGCGACCGCGTGGAACTGTTGCGGCAGCAGATACAGCGCTGCCACTGCCAACAACGGTCCGAGCACAAAACCGATCCACTGCATCGTTCCGCTGCGTTGAGGTGCGTCAGGCATCAAGGAGACATGGACTGGAGGATTGAAGAAATGAAGGAACCGAGGTGTTCACGGGTGCTCTGTGTTTCAAAGTTTCAAGGCGGGGTTTCAATCCAGCAAGACAGGCTTCGACATCCAGCAAGACAGGCTTCGACATCCGTGATCCTCAAATCTTGTGATTTCTTGTAGCAGAATCTCGCTGTTGCCATTTCGGCTTTGCTGCCATAAGTGGTTGATGTTCCTCCATTTATGGCGACCTGCACTAACGATAATGTACTGTCGCAATTCACACCGCTGGCGGCCCATGGAGCCGGTGAGACGGTATTTCCTCCACTTCACCAGAAAAACCCTTGCCGCGACGGTTTGCCGCGGCTAGCCTATGAGCGACGTGAATGGACGTGGCTCGGCGGAGCTCACGTTCATTAGGGATTTGCGGCCGCTTGCAGCCTAGAACTGCTAAAGAGCCATGATAACAAATATGACCATCGATTCTGATGCGCCCGATCTGAGGCGTTCATCCCAGCCCGTGTCGCCCGTAAGCGGCCAGACTCCGGGGCCTTCGGATCCTCTCCCAGCCGAGCAGGGACCTCCGACACGGGGCGCTTCGGCAGGAGGGCCTTCGACACAATGCGTTCACGCGGGTGAAGTAAGGCAAAAGTCCGAAGGGGCGATCTCGACCCCCATCTATACGGCATCCACCTTCACTTTCGAATCCACGGACGCGATTTTGCGGTTCGTCCAAGGCGATGAACAACGTGAAGAGTATGGTCGTTATGGATGCCCAAACGAGAAAAGTGTCGAGGCGAAACTCGCTGCACTCGACCACGCTGAAGAGGCGATTCTGTACAGCAGCGGAATGGCGGCAATCGTCGGGCTGCTGATGACGAAACTCAGTGCGGGTGATGAAATCGTCTTCTTTGACCAGTGCTATCACCGCAGCCGCGAATTTTGCAGCAAGCATCTTTCGCGTTTTGGCGTGATCACCCACCAAGTTCCCACCGGCGACTTTGACGCCTTGGAATCCGCGATCACGTCACGAACGAAGATGCTGGTCAGCGAGTCGCCGACGAATCCGCATCTGACGGTCGTCGATCTTGAGAAGTTCGCCGCGGTGGGAAAGGCCAATGAGGTGGAAACCCTGATCGACGCGACCTTGGCGACTCCCTTCAACATCAATCCAATCGATTTCGGTGTCGATTATGTTTGGCACTCGGCAACGAAGTACCTCGGCGGGCACAACGATTTATTGGCGGGTGTGATTTGCGGTCGTCACGATTCACTTGAGCCAGTTCGGGGCATGCGAGGCATCTTGGGCAGCATCAACTCGCCTCAGAACCTGTACATGCTCGAACGGGGACTCAAAACATTCGGACTTCGCATGCAGCGACACAACGAAAATGGGCTGGCCGTCGCGCAGTTCCTGGAAAAGCATCCGCGCGTCAGCCGGGTGTATTACCCAGGCGCCGAATCTCATCCCACTTCCTCCATCGCTCGGCAACAAATGCGAGGCTTCGGCGGATTGATCACCTTCGAGGTCAAAGATGCCGATTGGAAACAAACCTCGCGTATCGTGGATGCCGCGAAATTGGCCCGTATCGCGCCGAGCCTCGGTGGAGTCGAATCGTTGATCGAACAACCTTACGTGATGAGCTATTTCAACTACACACCCGAAGATCGGAAACGCTTTGGGATCGCAGACAACATGATTCGGATGTCTTGTGGAATCGAAGACACCGAGGATTTGATTGCCGACATCGAGCAAGCGTTGACGGCATGAACAAGCAACGATCGGATGCCGATTTTCGCACCCGCGCGATCCATGTCGGAAACGAAATCGACCCTGCGACGGGCGCCGTCGTTCCGCCGATTCATCTCGCCAGCACGTTTCGCCAACCGGCTGCTGGCGAATGGGGCGAATTTGACTATTCGCGCAGCGGGAATCCAACTCGCCGTAACCTCGAAACGACGTTGGCGTCACTCGAGGGCGGTTCCGATGCCTTGGCATTTTCGTCAGGCATGGCCGCCATTCACTGCGTGACGATGTTGCTACGCAGTGGCGATCATGTTGTCGCTGGGTGTGATTTGTACGGCGGTGCTTATCGACTGCTGCACAAGATTTGTGACCGCAGCGGTATCGACGTCACGCTTGTGGACATGACCGACCCGGTGGCGGTCGAATCCGCAATCACCGCAAAGACCCGACTGATTTGGGCCGAAACGATTGGCAACCCGCGGTTGACGATCCCCGATTTGGATGCATTGGTAGCGATTGCCCGAGGACGGGAATGCCTGTTCGGCGTCGACAATACCTTTGGCACTCCCGCTCTCGTCCGGCCACTTGAAAAAGGGGTCGATATCGTCATGCATTCCGCGACCAAGTACCTGGGTGGGCATAGCGATTGCCTGGGCGGAACGTTGGCGGTCGCGGATCGCTCCCTGTACGACCAATTGTACTTTATCCAAAATTCGACCGGCGCCGTACTCGATCCACTGAGCTGTTTCCTCGTATCGCGTGGGCTGAAAACTCTCGATCTTCGCGTCCGTGAACAGTCGGCGACAGCGCTGCGATTGGCACAATGGTTGGAATTGCATCCGCGAATCCGCAGCGTGTTGTATCCCGGATTGGCGTCACACCCTCAACACGCGTTGGCATCACAGACATTTGAAGGTGGTTTCGGCGCGATGATGACCTTCGAATTGGATGCGGGGATTCGCGAGACAGCAAAGGTTTGCGAGTCAACGACGCTATTTCACTTGGCCGTCAGCCTCGGTGCCGTTGAATCGTTGATTGAACAACCTGCGACGATGTCACACGCCAGCTACGATGCGGCAGACCGCGAGCGGTTTGGGATCACCGATGGCTTGATCCGTTTGTCGGTCGGGCTCGAGTCGTTCGAAGATTTGAGACGAGACCTCGAAGCGGCGATCGGCTCAAGCGGTGTTGCGACCGAGTCGTAAGGATCGCGAGAGCGTTCGCTCGGCATACGGAACACGCCAACCGTGATCTCCAACATCCGTGAAGCCGCTACGGCTTCCGCTACAACTCCAGCAGCATCGAGTGGTAACGGTAGGCCTCCTTTTCGGGATCAATCTTGATTTCATACGGTAACGTTCCGACCGTCACCGATTCACCCTGTTTTTCCACACGATAATAGAAGGGCTTGCCCTCGCTGCCGAGCATCGCCGAAGCGGGCAAACCAACCTTGGTCAATTCGTTGAGCGTTTCGGGGTACCGATCGAACTTCATTTGGTACTGTTTCAGCGCAATCGCAGTCCGAGTGAATCGCTGGTCCTTTGTATGGTCGACCAGCTGCTGCGCAAACGACGGCAAGTTGTTTCCAATCGACGAAATATCGGGATTCGGATCCACATAGGGCATTTTTAGCCATTGGTCGAAATAGAATCGCTTTTGTGGCTCGTCGTTCCAAGGCCGAGGGAAACGCGACGGCAACGTTCGCGCGGCCGAATTCGAATGGTCGGCCGTTCCGGGTTGCCCTTCAAGTTGCACCGCATGGGTGTATTGATCAACGATGCCGATCGCTTCACTCGGAACCACCCGCCATTCGCCGCTTCGATCTTGTGACAAAGGATTCGTTCCGTGCGCATAGTGGCGATAGCGAGACCCCCGATAGTGATCGAGTAACCATGGAGCGACCCGCAAGGCATCCATCGTGACATGATTTCGCCAGCTTTCCTCGGCATCCCCCTGCGCGGACATCAACTGCTGAATTTCGGCAAGGTCCGGCTCCGACCAAAGGTTGTCTCTCAGTGAGAGGCGAATCAACCTGCCGACCATTTGCTGGTGGAATTGAGGAATCTGGATCGCTGTTTTCGATCTCGGACCCAAAAGTTGGTCGCCCAGTCGAATCGCCTCGATCGCTCGACGGGTGTCGCCTTGATGATACGCATCCGACATCTCGAACATCAATACGGCTGACACAGGAGCTGGCATGCTTTGAAGGGTAAGATTGTCATAGTCCAGCGGATGCCAAACCGGTTGTCCAGGCTCTGGCATCGCTTTCAGCTGATCGACGATCGGTTTGACCAGGGTTGCAAACCGCTCGTTGCGTTCGGCGGTTCTAGAAGATTCGCCGGGTGGCACCCATGAAAGTGAGCGGTTTCGATGATTCATGTTGGAAACACGTTCCAAATAGTTCACTGCGACCGACGCCATCTCCAACTCCTGCCATTTGACGGTGTCGGCTTTCGACGACCGTGCGTCATACCAATCCGCGAGCGCCGTCGGCGCCATCGGGCGCTCAAGACCGGTAACGAGCTGCAAACCGGATTCACAATATCGCTGACTCTTCCAAGCCGAGAAGATCGCAATACCGAACATCGTGACAAGGGTTACCAGCGGAGCAGCAACCAACAACAAGTAATGGTAGTCGCTTCGAGTTTTGTCGTTTCTCATCGTTGCTTTTTCATTCCTTCCACCACCGATTCCCATGGCATCGCAAAAAACTGAGCCGGGTATAGTTTCTGAGGCTGATACCCCACATGGGCAATCAACGTCATCCTCTCAGGAAGGCTTCGATAACGAGGCGAGTACGGACCGATTGCGGGCGGCACCAAGCTGCTGACGGTGGCTTCGTGCATTTGACGCTCCCACCACAGCAGCTTTCGATTCGGGTCGGTGGAATAAATCTTTTGGTCGCTCAGACGGACGGCTTCCAACGCTGCAACGGCCATGCGGTCAAGTTGATACTTTGGGTCATAGCTAACACGAATCCCCAGTTCGGTGCTTTTATGACTCAGCACTTCTACACCCCCAAAAACGGCCGGGTCCAAACGATCACCCGGACCATCAGGCCACGACTCCCTCGTTGCACGGATGGCATGACGCCGTGCTTCGTTGCGAGCCGCGATCGTGGGCAACCGGGCGATCGCCACCCGAACCATGTCGCGATTCAAAAACGGTGCAGTGGTAGGTCGTGTCAAGCTTTGGGCGAGCCAAATCTCAAAACGATCCGCGACCTCCTGGTCCAACCACCGAGGGCTGCGGCGCAAGGTGCTGACCAACAAGGACGTGCTGTCGATCCAAGGCAAAAGGCTCTCAAACGCGTCGTCCGCCTGCGCGTCGTCCGCATCGTCCATCGCCGCGTCGAACCGCACCTGCTCGAACATCAACCATACCAACCATCCCCTCCAAGCATTCGAATCGATTGCGGCAGCCGAGGTGGAATCGCTTTGAAGTTGGTCAAGGTTGGTTAGCAGATCCATCGGGCGAATACGTTTGGCCTCGATCAACTCCGACGCCAATTGGACCTTGGATTCGTCCGAGTAGAACCATTCCACGTCATCAAACAGGTTCGAATCGATGGGAACCAAAACGGGGTTCGGCCTCGGCTGTTGTTTCTGCTCCATCAACCACTTCATATGCATCGATCGCGCATCACCCTCGACGCCAAACTGCTCACCGAAGAGGTCCCGCTCCCATAGCAACCTCGCTGCAAAGGACGTGCTGGCGGTGAAGAAGACGACCAATACGGCCAGCAAGATCTTTCGTAGAAAATCTCGTCGGTCCATGTACCGCTGCATCAACCACCACGTCGCCAGCATCGGAATCGCCGCGGCGAACAACCGCAACAGCACTTGCCAGCGATTGTCCAAGTCATACCAATACCATGTCGAGGGATACATCACGAAGGATACGGCCGGCGCGACAAGGGCAGCCACCGTCGTGGTCCGGATCAATTGGGAAACCCACTGACTGATCGCATAGATACCCGCGGCAGAAAGCGTCAACGACAACAAACTTGGCGACTCACCATAACGAGACGACTGGGTACCCGATGTGGCTTGGATCGTCGAGAGGATCGTGCAAAGTACCACCGATGCGGCGACCATCGCGATCGGTACCGCATGTCGAGCGATGTAGATTTTCGTCGGCGATACGCCTCGATCGGCGAGGAAGCGAAGCTGGTCGGCACTGCCGGCGAACTTGAAGACCGACACGCCGGCCCAGGAGATCGCGACCGGCAACGCCACCGCGATCGCGACCGAAGCCAAAGGAATGAAGGTCGAAACATAGTATCGAACCCGCAACAGATTCAGCATATCAGTCGGATGTCCCGCGCCGACCAGGAACATCACCGCCAGTATCGCATACAACACCCGTGACGAATGAATCGATTGCCAAAGGATCGATGACACATCGCTGTGAAAGACCGGTACTTCGTTGGAGGTAAGGAGTGAGCGAACTCGACCGAGTGCATGCGGGCGATTCGCCGACGCCGGCGACAAGACAATCTTCGCGCGGCGGTAACCAAGCAGGAACACCGTCGGAATCATCACGATCGAGAGGATCAACCAGGCATAAAATTCGACTCCCAATCCAAGATGTCGATGACTCGAGAATAACTCCGACGCGATCCATGCCAAGACGGTAGGAATCGCGGCAATGGTAAGAAGCGAGATCAAAGATAAATACTGGTTTTTGAATCGCCACGCGGTGTAAAAACCCGCGGATAACACCAACAGCGAATGGACGCCCCACATCGGAAAACTGATGGGAGTCAAATCGCTATGAACCTCGCTGGTATTGGTCAAACGAAAGCGGGAAACGAGCGGATCGGGGCCGACAAGCAGCGTGATCAAGCTTACCGCGATCACCCACATGATCAGCAACCCCGCAAGGGCGACGGCGATTTTCGTTAGGATGAGTCGCTTTGGCGTGATCGGTAGCGATGAAAGCCAATCGATCGTCCGATGCTCGCGTTCTTGACCGACCGTGACCGCCGCGGCACCGGTTGCGAAAATGCCTGGAAGGATCAAGCAGGTCAGTTCCAACGTCGCAAAAAAACCATCGACTCGAAGTGGATTGTTCCAGTATTGAAGCGTCACCAAGATCGCCACGATCACCAACAGTGAAGCCACCAGCGGCACGATTTGGATCACCTCTTTCCAGACAAGCCACGAGTTGATCGGACTCGATCCGGTTCGTTTCACGATTGCTTCGCTCATGACAACACCTCTGCCGAAGAGGTCGCGAAATCACTCGAGGTGCAAGCAATGAACACTTCCTCGAGTGTCGCGACACGGTGGCGAACGTCGATCACGCCCGCAGCTTCCCTCAGCATGCTGACCATCGATGGATCGAGATGGCGAACGATCCATTGGCGTTGACGGCCTTCGGTTTCTTCGCTCAACATCTCGGCAGGAGAGGGAAGCGGTGGCAAGGTTCGCAGCGGGTCTTCGACGTCGATCACCACATGGAAAAACGATTCACGCAATTCACTCAGCGGAGCGGTCAAGCAAATCTGACCCTGATGCATGATCGCGACGGTATCGGCGACGCGTTCCACCTCGCTGATTTGATGCGACGCCAAAAAGACGGTGCGTCCCGTGGCCGCGCGATCGATCATGCTTTCGAGAAAGTTGCGGCGTACCTTCGGGTCAAGCCCGGACGTCGGTTCGTCCATGATCAAGAGTGCGGGGTCGTGCGAGAGTGCAAGGGATAGTGCGACCTTTGCACGTTGGCCACGACTGAGGTTGCGGATTCGCTGAGCGGGATCGATCTCATAGCGACGAACCGATTCATTGAAGTGATCGCGGAACCGATCGTCATAAAACGAAGCGGTGAAGCCACCGATCTGGCTGACGGTCATCCAGTCGTACAGCGCGGGCGAATCCGAGACGTAGCCGATTTGTCGCCGGACCCCTAGCGGATCGCGTGTCGGATCCAAGCCGCAAACGCGGCAAGACCCACTCGACGGGGCTTGGTAGCCGGTCAAAATTCGAATCAGGGTGGTTTTCCCCGCACCGTTTTCACCGAGCAAGGCAAACACCGTGCCCGGTTCGATTTGCAAATCGACGCCGCGGAGTGCGTCGCAGCGGCGAAAGTGCATCGTTAGGGAATCAGCAGTGATGATGGGCTTCATGACTTGGCCTTCGGGGTTGTGCTTTCGGAGTTTGCATCGCCATCAGGGATTGAAACCCAAACCGACGGATTCGTTTTCGTCAATTGCTTCAAGTGCTTCTGCACAATCGCTTGAATTTTGTGCTCGTCCAAACCCGCGTGCCATGACTCGGCCAGCGCGACACCGATCCGCTCGGCCAGCACGTCTTCGCGTTCACGACGACAAATCGCCACCGCGTCGTCGCGGATCACCATGCCGCGTCCTCGAAGGGTTTCCACCACGCCATCGGCTTGCAGGGCGGTGAAAGCGCGAGCAACGGTATTGGGGTTGATCGCCAACTTGCCGGCGAGGGTCCGGGCGCTGGGCAACAATTGGCCCGGCCGCAGCGTGCCAGCGGCGACCGCAAACTTCACTTGACGCACAATCTGGGCATAGATCGCGACGTCGGAATGCACATCAATGGAAAGAAACAAAACGCCCTCCGGGAAATCGGAACCGCGGCAGCAAACGGAGCACAGCCACACAGCTACCTAGCAACATAGTACACCAAGCATCCTGCCTGTCAAGGGACGTTCGTGCTTTGCTCCAGCTCCGTTTGGCGGCCGCCTTCGGCAAAGCACCTCACGGGCCACGTGCTGAGGAACCGCCGCATGACAAAATGGGGTTTGTTCGCTAAGGTACCGGCGTCCTCTTTTGTATCGCTAGGAAACCGATGACTGCGCTGACCCCTTCGCCCCTTCTGCACTGGTCCGATTGGATACGGGCATCCGACCATCACGCCGAACATCGACTCAAACTGATCGAACAAGTCGAGCAAGCACTGCTTGACGATCGCCAGCGTTCCGACGAGCTGTGTCGGCAATTGGCAGCCCAACTGGAGCGTTGGCGATACCAGATTTTGAATGAGCAAAATGGGTCACTGGACGAGAAAGATCGATCGCTTCTGGATGACTTGGACCTTCATGCCAACCAGCTTCGCGGTGGCGAACCGCGTCCCCCTCGTCGTCCGCTCGACGCCATACGAAGTGACGCCCGCGACAGCGAACCGATCGCAAAATTGCCAACTTGGTTCGATGCTGCCTATCCCCTCGACCAATTGACCGCTGCGGCCAAGCAGGTCACGGACCGAGGGTTCTCGGTGCAGGTTTCCGGAGGCTCCGAAGCAGCCAAACGTCGGATGGTGCTCTATGCGCCCCTCTACGTTTCGAGCGAATGTGTGAATCACTGCACTTATTGCGGATTCCGTTATCCGCTGAAGATCAACCGCACGCATTTGCACGTCGACCAAGTGCTTGAGCAATCACGCATTTTGCGGCGCCGCGGGTTTGGCCATCAATTGATCGTCGCAGGAGATTACCCACGTCACACGTCGACCGAGTACTTTGTCGAATTGATCGACGGGCTGCATCGCGACGGCATCGAGGTCGGTATCGAGATCGCGGCTCAGTCCACCGAATCTTACGCGGCCATGGTGGACGCCGGGGTACGCAGCTTGGCCTTGTACCAAGAAACGTTCGATGAAGCGGATTACCAAACGTATCACATTCGGGGTCCGAAAGCATCGTTTCATTGGCGATTGGAAGCGCCCGAGCGGGCAGCCGAAGCGGGGATCGGGCGGATCGGGCTTGGGGTCTTGTTAGGATTATCGGATCCGGTCGCCGACGTCACCGCAATGCTGCGTCATGGGCAATACCTGCGAGACCGATTTCCAAATTTGCAGCTCGCCTTCAGCTTGCCACGTATCCACGAAGCGCCCGACGATTTCGACATTCCTTATCAAGTGACCGACGAGATGCTTGTCAGGCTTTACAGCGTTTGCCGGCTGTCATTTCCGGACGCCGAGTTGGTGTTGTCGACGCGTGAGCCGGCCGCTCTACGCGGCCAGTTGGCCCAAATCTGCATCACACAAATGAGCGCTGGCAGTTCAACGGCACCGGGTGGCTACCGCGATCAAAGCGAACCGGAATGTCCGGGTGGACCGGAATGCCTGGGGGAACAATTCCCCGTCACCGACGAGCGATCCGCCGACGAGGTTGCTGCATGGCTGATTCAATCCGGCTTTGAAGTTCGATGGTCGTTTTTGCAACCCTAACGTTTGGCTGCTCCGCATCGGTTCCTTTACGAACGCCCCTTTCGAACGAAGCCTTGAATGAACGCCGAATCGACCCCTGGTCCGACATTTACGATGATCTGCTGTGCCCACGGTGCCGAACCGCTGGTGAAAGAGTCGATCGCGGGTGAAGGATGGCGACTGGCGTTTTCGCGGCCCGGTTTTGTCACCGCCAAACATGATGAACGTGTCCCCACCCCCTCGGGCACTTTCATTCGCACCGCCGCGACGTCGATCGGGCAAGCCCGCAGCCCGAATGCGAGTGAACTTCTCGAATCGTTGCGGAAGTCGCTCGCCGACCACTACCCGGCGGAGCATCGCTTCGACCAACTTCACGTTTGGCCCAAGGATCGCGCCCCGATTGGACGGTTCGATTTCGAGCCTGGTGTCGATGAGGTTTCCAGAGCGGTTGCCGCTGAAATCTACGCGGCCTTGTCGCCGGACCACTTGCGTTGCGACGCAGCCAACCGAGTCGCGCAGCCGGGTGAACGTGTATTGGATGTGGTCTTGGTCGAGCCCGCGCATTGGTTCTTCGGCACCCACGTTGCCTCAACTTGGCCCACCCGGTGGCCAGGTGGAATTCAGCCAATGGACTTGGCGGAAGAGCCGGTATCGCGAGCATACTACAAAGCCGCCGAAGCGATCCAATGGAGCGGTTTTCCGATTCAACGAGGTGATTTGGCGGCGGAAATTGGTGCCGCCCCCGGTGGGGCATGCGGTCGATTGCTCGAACTCGGTTTGAAAGTCATTGGAATTGATCCTGCGGAGATGGACCCCCGAATCAGCGAGCATCCCCATTTTCGGTACATCCAAGCCCGTGCCGGCGATTTGCCTCGCAAAGACTTTCGGGGCGTGAAATGGATTTTAGTCGATTCGAACGTGAAGCCCGAGCAAACGCTTGTCACGGTGGGCAATATCGTCACCAGTCGTTACAGCGACGTACGAGGACTGTTGATCACGTTGAAATTGGGCGACTACAAGGCGGCCAAGAAGATCGATCAGTGGCAGCAGACCGTCGAGACATGGAACCCCAAAGCGATCCAAGTTCGCCAATTGGCTCGGAACCGCTGCGAGGTTTGTTTTGCAGTCAGGATGAAGTAGGCCAGGTGCCAACCTCCCACCGGTTGTTTGACCCGATATTCGATCGCCGCGTTCGCGACGGGACGACCTGACGACGTGACGGTTTCCTGGGTATCGCCTAAGAAGGACGGGGCTGATATGTTGAAGACCGAGCGTCGAAAAGGATCAGGCACGACCCACCGCTCGGGCGTCATCGTTTTTTTATTGCTGTGTAGCGAGTTTTTTTTCAGGAGATTGGCCGGTGTCTTTTTTTGTTGGGATTGATGTCGGAGGCACCACTTCGACCGTTGCGATCGGGAACGACCGTCGCGAAGTCGTGCGGATCTCGGATCAGTTTGCGACCCGTGCCATCGAAGGCCCCACGGCGACCATCGAAGACATCGCGGTGAACCTCGAAAAGGAACTGAAGCAACTCGGCGGCTCGCTTTCGGACGTCAGCTCCACCGTCATTGCGACTCCGGGACCCGCGACGCTGGATGGGGTTTTGAGGCCAAGCCCGAATTTACGGCACCCCGAATGGGTGAATTGCGGGATTCGCGAACAACTTCAAACGCGGCTCTCGCGCGACGGTGGCCCCGTCCCGGTTTGGTACCTTGGCGACGGCCAAGCGGCAGCCTTGGGGGAATACGTCGTCCGAACAAAAAAGCTGGCGTGGCCGAGTGCCCCACCGCTTGATCCCAATGATCACCAACCGGATAACCTTGAATCATTGTTCTTTGTTGCGGTCGGCACCGGACTGGGCGGCGGCGAAGTCGCCGATGGCAAGGTGGTCCGCGGCTGCGAAGGACGCGCCGGACATGCAGGTCACCTGTTCTTACCCCACGATGCCTTTCGCTACGACCACGATCGCCAACTCAAAGTGGGCAACGCGCTGAGCACGGCCGAATCGGCGATCTCTTTGACCGCGCTGACGCATCAATTGGAGTACCGATTGGCGTTGCCTCAGTGGAAAGAGCATCCGCTTAATTTCCAGGAGGGCACGATCAAGGACAAGGCTCGCAAACTTCGTGAGTACGCGGCCGCGGGTGACGCGCTCTCGATTCAGTTGTTTGACGACCAAGCTGCGGCCTTGGGAATCGCGATGTTGGTCGTCAACTATATCGGCGACCTTGGGCTTTTGGTGATCGGTGGTGGTGTTTGTGATTTATCGGCGGAAATGCGCGAGCGTTACGCGAGAATCGCCGAAGAATCGTACAAGAAACACGCTCTCGACGGGTTCCGCAACCTGCCGGGCTTTGCCTTTTCGCAGTGTGGTGACCAAGCATCGGTGATTGGCGCGTTGGCAGAAGCGTATGAAACGGCCCAAGCATCCGCGTAGCCAAATGTGACCACCGTTTCCAAGCCTCCATCGGTTCTCAGCCGAATTTGCACCAACGCGCGACGTTTCTTTCCCCAAACGCTCGCGCGCCTCTTGCGACGCGGCCAGCCTACGCCTCATCACCATCCCGAGGACCACAGCGGCGATTCCGTTGGCGTGATCGTCCGCGAACTGCTCGCGGTTGCGCTGCCCTTGATGGTCAGTGCGGGCACCTTCTCGCTCGTCCTGTTCATCGACCGCACGCTATTGTTGTGGTACGACGGCGCGTCGATGAGCGCCTCGATGGCAGGCGGGAATTTTTTCTGGGTCTCGATCTGTTTGCCGGTCGGGATCGCCTCGATGACGGGCGCCATCATCAGCCAATATGTCGGCTCGGGCGAAGAACATCGGATCGGCCGGTTCCTTTGGCAATCGATCTGGCTCGCTTTGTTGTCGGCCCCGTTCTTTGCCCTGGTGGCCTACTTCGCGCCCGACTTGTTTCGGCTCAGCGAGCAACCTGATAGCCTCGTCCCTGCCGAAGCGACCTACTTGCGTCTGTTGTTAATCGGCGCAGTTGGGGCGGTTTTGGAAAACGCCCTGAGCGGTTTTTTTAGCGGAACCGAACGGACACGAGTCATCATGTGGGTCAGCTTGATGTCAGGCTTGGTCAACTTGGTCTTTGATTGGATCTTGATCTTTGGCGCTGGCCCATTTCCCGAACTGGGAAT
Source organism: Novipirellula artificiosorum (assembly GCF_007860135.1). Lineage (NCBI taxonomy): Bacteria > Pseudomonadati > Planctomycetota > Planctomycetia > Pirellulales > Pirellulaceae > Novipirellula > Novipirellula artificiosorum. The sequence continues at coordinate 1,103,672 of NZ_SJPV01000001.1, read as the reverse complement.
CGCGGGAGCGGCGATTGCCAGTTCCATCGCCTTTTGGTTTAAGGCCGTTTGCTTTGCGTTCTTGATTCTGTACTATGATTCCGCCGGAGAATACCAAGTCCGCCGCAGCTTCGGTTTCGATTGGCCACTGATCAAAAAGCTGCTGTTTTTTGGATTTCCAAGCGGTTTGATGTTCCTGACCGAAGCCAGCGGCTTCACGGCGATTGTCTTACAGATTGGAAAACTGGGTGACGTGCCGCTACGGGCAACCACGATGGCGATCAACTTTAACATGGTCGCGTTCATTCCCTTGGTCGGCGTGTCGATCGCCGCATCCGTTTTGGTCGGTCGCCATTTGCTCGAAACGGGACCCGCCAGGGCGATCAAGAGCGTTTTTGCAGCTCTCGCGATCGGCTGGATCTATTCAGCCCTTTGGTGCGTCGGCTATTTGGCATTACCCGACACGATGATGAATCTCTACGAACTCAACACACCCAGCGAGGATTCCGCCTTAGCGATCGAGATTGCTCGAGGACTGCTCAAGTTCGTCGCGATCTATGTGGTCGTCGATGCAACGCAGTTGATTTTGGCCGGCGCGCTGCGTGGCGCCGGTGACACGTGGTTCGTGCTGGGCACCGGACTAGCAACGTCCGTTTTTGCCTTTGGATTCGGCGTGATGTTTGAACCCGCCGAGAACCAATTGAATTGGTGGTGGTGGATGATCACGCTCTGGGTATGGATGTTGGCCCTGTTCATGGCCGCCCGTTTCACCCAAGGCAAATGGAAAACGATGCGCATGGTGTAGGGGAACCCGTGTCCCTCCGTCTTGGATACCATCCGGACGCTCCCGAAAACCAACCAACTGGACTGTCAGCACTGAATTTTTGATAGTGGATTTTAATAGTGGATTTCGCCAGAAATCCGTAACTCAAATATTCTTAGGGACTTCTGGCGAAGTCCACTGCGTCCCAACTCGCAGTTTCAATATTGACGGTCCACGACGTTGAAAAACTGGCTCATGCGGCGGAAGCGTCCGCAGGAGGTTTTCGAGGCATCTCTCCGGTGTCCAATCATTGCTGGCAGGAGCTATTTTCACTGGTTATCGTGCAGTTGCCGGGAGAAACGGAGTGGAGCTCTGCAGAGGTGCAACTTGACAAGGGATATCCCGGTCGACGGTGCGCCAAGGGTGCTACCGGTTCCCGGCGGACGACCGTCCGTCGGGGACTCTTTTCTAAGAGATCATTGGACACCGGAGCCATACCTCCAAAAAACCTCGAGTCTGCGTTCTGCGCGCTTCCGTCGGATGAGCGCAAAAACTAACCGGCCATCCGCGAAATCCGGTTGTGCGGCTGTGCCAATTCCTCGGCCGTTGGTGCGTAGCGGTACTGCATCAAGTACGCATCTTCGACCGTGTCTTCATAGAAGTCTCGCAGCACCGAAATCGCGCGGAAACCGATTTTCTTGAAAAACAGTTGCGCCTCGAGATTCGTTTCGCGAACTTCCAACATGATTCGGTTACGCCGTTCTTGCGACAATTTGCCGAGTAACTTGTTGACCATGGAGTTCGCGACGCCCTTGCGGCGAGCATCTGGATGAACCGCAAAGTTCAAGATGTGCAGCCGGTTCTTGTGCAATTCATAAATCATGAACCCCACGACTTGATCATCGATTTCGGCAACCATGCCAATGCAATTGCGTTGGCGAAGACAGCGAATAAAATCTTCTTCAGTCCAAGAAAACTCGAAACTCCGGTTTTCAATTCCCAGAACCGCCGGCATATCGCGACGAATCATCCAACGAATGTGAACGCTGACGGAAGCTTGCTTGGTATCCACGCTGGAGTCCTTTCCACCTGAATGAACGATTCCTCTCGAAAAAACACCCTCATGGCATCCCGTTCGAGCTTTCAGAAATGCGTCGCAACCAACGACGTGTTTCGGAGATTAGCAGATCACGGAAATCGGACCAAGACAAATTATGGGGTTCCCTTGTTTTTTGTTCGCTTCCGCCCCCGGATGCCCTGATTCCCCATAGATGAACATCATGGTCCCATTTGATATCCTTGTCTGCTATCTTGTAGGCTCGCGTCCGTCAATTCCCGGTTGGCTGTCCTCGATCAACTCGTTCCCAACCCAAGTATTTCCGCTATGGCGTCTGTTACCGACATGCATGTTTTTCTGATCGCGGACATCACCCGTCAAGGTTTGACGATCGCAGTGGCGGGAATGGTGATTGTCGGCTTAGCGCTGGCGTTTATCAGCCTGTTTATCGCAGCGCTACCGCAGGTTTTGGCGGCGATGGGACGTCTTTTCCCTGAACAAGACGACGCCCATGCCCGGCGAGGCCATCATGAGCGACTGGAGCCGCATGATGAGGCCCTGTACGCCGCCATCGGCTACGCCTTGCATATGAAACACCAAGAACAGTTGGCTTCGAAAGAACGTTAATGGATATATTTCTCGAATTTTGGAAGACAACCGGTTTTTCGGCCATGACGCTGGGTAATGCGATCATGATCGTGATCGGTATCGCCTTCATCACCTTGGCCATCAAGAAAGACTACGAGCCGCTATTGCTCGTGCCGATCGGGATGGGAGCCGTCGTGGGCAATATCCCGGTGGTCCAGGGGATGTCGATGAGCGTGTACGACGTGCATACGTGGAACTTTAGCGATGGCGAAATCGGTTACGTTCCCGGCAGTGTCCTGAGCTACATTTACTTTGGCGTCAGTTGGGGACTGTTCCCGCCACTGATCTTTCTGGGGATCGGGGCGATGACCGATTTTTCGACCATGTTGTCCAACCCCAAACTGGTTTTGCTCGGTGCTGCGGCGCAGGTTGGCGTGTTCTTGACGTTTCTTGGAGCGATCTACCTCGGCTTCACCTTGAAGGAAGCGGGAGCGATTGGGATCATCGGTGGTGCGGACGGCCCGACCGCAATTTTTCTTTCCTCAAAACTTGCTCCCGATCTGCTCGGCGCGATTGCCATCGCGGCCTATTCCTACATGGCACTGGTTCCGGTGATCCAACCGCCGGTGATGCGACTGTTGACCACTCGCAAAGAACGGCTGATCCGCATGAAGCCACCGCGAAACGTGTCGAAACGCGAGAAGATGTTTTTCCCTGTGGCTGCATTCTTAATCGCGACGTTGATTGCGCCGGGGGCGATCGTCTTGTTGGGCATGCTGTTCTTCGGCAACCTACTCAAAGAAAGCTTGGTGACCGAACGGCTTGCCAACACGGCTCGCACCGCGATGATCGATGTGGTCACCATTTTGCTGGGATTTTCCGTTGGAGCCAGCACTCAAGCCGATACGTTCTTGCGTCCTCAATCCTTATTGATTTTTGGACTCGGGGCGCTTTCGTTTGTTGTCGCCACAGCGGGTGGCGTGCTATTCGCCAAGTTCATGAATCTGTTCTTGACCGAAAAGATCAACCCCTTGGTCGGAGCCGCAGGAGTATCAGCCGTTCCCGACTCCGCTCGGGTGGTCCAAATGGTTGGCCAACAAGAAGATCCTCACAACTTTTTGTTGATGCATGCGATGGCACCCAATGTTGCCGGTGTGATCGGATCTGCGATCGCCGCCGGCGTGTTGTGGGCCGTGTTGCCTTAGCGACCGAATCACACTCAGAGAAACGTCCCTCAGGTGCTTGCCTGATTCATCCCTTACGAACCGACTCACTCGCCAGACAGTTGGTTTGGCCTACAATTTTTCACAGCAGGAACGCAACGTGTCGAAGAAACAAGTCAAGTTCATGTGTACCGCGTTTCGCGATGGATTCCAGAGCGTGTACGGTTCTCGTGTCTTTACCAAAGATTTCTTGCCCGCGGTGGAAGCAGCCTGTGATGCGGGAATCGACTGGTTTGAGGCAGGCGGTGGCGCACGGTTTCAATCGCTCTATTTCTACTGTAACGAAGACGCGTTCGCGATGATGGACGCATTTCGGGCAACCGCTGGCAAAGATGCCAACCTGCAAACGTTGGCGCGTGGCGTGAATGTCGTAGGACTTGAATCGCAGCCGAGTGATATTATCAAATTGCACGCGGACCTGTTCAAGAAACATGGCATCACATCGATCCGTAACTTTGACGCACTTAATGACGTCAACAATCTGATCTACAGCGGCCAGTGCATTGTCGACGCTGGACTAAAACATCAAGTCTGTGTCACCTTGATGGAATTACCGCCGGGATGCGAAGGTGCCCACGACGCTTCTTTCTATGCCAGAACCTTGCGTCAAATCCTGGATGCGGAAATTCCTTTCGATTCGGTTTGCTTCAAAGATGCATCGGGAACGGCCGTCCCCTCAAAGGTTTATGAAACGATCAAAGCGGCGCGGAAGATGTTGCCCGAGGGAACGTTCATTCACTTCCATACCCATGAGACGGCGGGCGTCAGCGTGCTCGCCAACAAGGCCGCACTCGATGCGGGTGCCGACGCGATTGATTTGTCGATGGCACCCTGCAGTGGCGGCACCTGCCAACCCGATATCTTGGTGATGTGGCACGCACTGCGCGGTAGCGAATACGACTTGAACGTCAATTTGGATAAGGTTCGTGAAGCCGAGGCTGTCTTCAAGGATTGTATGAGCGATTACTTCTTGCCGCCCGAAGCGACTGCGGTCGAACCGCTGATTCCTTGGAGCCCGATGCCGGGCGGAGCGCTGACCTCCAATACGCAGATGCTGCGTGACAACAACATCATGGACAAGTATCCCGAAATCATCGCCGCCATGAGCGATGTGGTGCGGAAAGGTGGCTACGGCACATCGGTGACGCCCGTTTCGCAGTTCTACTTCCAACAAGCGTTCAACAACGTCATGGTCGGCCCTTGGAAGAAGATCGCCGAACCCTACGGCAAGATGGTGCTTGGCTACTTCGGCAAAACACCGGTCGAACCCGATCCCGAAATCGTCGCGCTTGCTAGCCAGCAATTGAACCTGCAACCGACGACACAAAAGGTCCTTGAGTTGAACGATGCGGATCCGGATAAGGGGATCGAGCCGGCCAAGGCATTGCTCGAAGAAGAAGGATTGCGGATTACCGACGAAAATATCTTTATCGCAGCGACCTGTAAGGAAAAAGGAATCCGCTACTTGCATGGAAAAGCGGAAGTCGGCGTGCGAAAGATCGACAAGGGCGCCCCACCGGTGGCGCAATCGGCCCAAAGCACCGCTTCGGAAGACGCATCCAGCGCAAAACAGGGACCGTCGGAATACACGGTCACGATCAATGGCGAAGATTTCTTTATGGCGTTTGAAGGCGACATGGTCACGGTCGATGGCAAAGTCTATCGGGTTGCCCTTCGTCCCGAAGAGGGAAAAGGCAACGAAGGGGGTGCGAAAATCGAACCCTCCACCGCGTCAGAAGCCAACAGGACCCAAGTGATCGCTCAGATGCCCGGCGTCGTCTTCAAGGTCATCGTCGGGCCTGGCGACAAGGTACGCGAAGGCGATCCGATCCTGATTCTCGAAGCGATGAAAATGGAGATGGAGGTTTCCTCTCCGGTCAACGGAACGATTGCGGAAATTCGCTTCCACGTCGGCGACAAGGTTGCAACCGGCCAGGTCTTAGCAACGATCCAATAGGATAAAAACGACTCATGTTGTGCGCGGAAGGCAAGCTTCGCTCCGCGATCGTCAACCGTTGGCTCGGCGTATTCACCGAAAAATCCCGTCTGAAACGACCGAGTACGATCTACCGTGCTCGGTGTGGCGAGTCCACTCGCCCCGAGGGGAAATGGACTTTCAATCGAGGCAGCGTTTCATCGTGCAAGCCTTCCACGCCCGATGATGCACCTTCCTTTTCCCCCACGTCCTCCCCTTCGCCCGCGCCTTTTTCCGCGCCCGCGTCTTCCTCGGCGCTCACGTCTTCTACTGCGCCTACGTCGGAGGCTGGGATCGGATTGGGATCGACAACACGCGGTTTAAAGAAGCGACCCAGGGGACCCGCCAACAAAGCCGGCAACAAGACCAAGTCCCCCACCAAAGCCGCGCCGAGCATGACCAACATCAACACTCCAAATCGCTGTGTCGGCGTAAAAGTGGAAAGTGCAAATACAAACAACCCGAGTCCGCCGACAATCGTCGTTTGCGTCATGGCTGGACCGACGCGCCGGTAGGTTTCGATCACCGCTTCCACGCGGCTAAGCCCCGCATCCAAATTGGCTCGGAACCAAGAAAGGAAGTGAATCGTGTCGTCCACGGCGACCCCCATCGCCACCGATGCGGTCATCATCGTGCCGATGTCAATCGCAATGCCCCGGTGGCACATGACGCCGAACACCAAGAGCACCGGAAAGACGTTTGGAATCATGGCGATCATTCCTGCGGTTGCACCGTAGGCAAAGTTGCTCGGCGAGAACCACCCGAATGGAAAACGTCCCGGATTCAAAAGCAAGGTCATCACACCCGCAATCAGCACGAAGGCCAAGGCAATGGACTCGACCAAGCTAAACAACAAGGTTCGCTGAGCCTTGTAGACGACCGGGATCGCTCCGGTGTAAACGACTTGCAATTCACCGGAGCCTTCAACATCCGGAACGTTGCCGTCGATCAAGATCGGTGTAACCGACTTGGCATAGATGGCTCGAGCATCGATAAATCGAGGAATCGCTGTTCGCGTTGCTTCATCGGGCGTCTGGTCGCCAACCCAAACAACGGCATCAAAATTGTTCGCGATCGCTTGCTGCCACTGCTTCGAGTCTTGCGTAACGTTCGCCTCGGCCATCCATCCTGGCGTTCGCATCGGGACTCCGGCGAGTAGTTCGCCAAGGGTCGCGAGATAAATCTGTTCCGCGTCAAGGGTTTCGCCGTCCTCGGCAAGCAACTTAGCCTGGTCGAGCGATTCCGGGCGTGAATGGCCGATGATCAAGAGACGCGTTTTAGCAGACAAACCGACCGCGTTGCCTTCCGCATCGCGTGTCATTGCCGCAAGGATGGCCTCGCGTGTGTCATAGGCTCGCAGGACTGGCTCGACGGCGGTTCGCAACGTAGAAATGAAGCGTCCGTAGTCGACATCCGAAAGTGCCCCGACGCGTAAACTGATTCGCCACAACTCGCTACCAGCAAAGGGGCCCTCTTTTTCGATCCGGATGTAGTCGCTATCCAACAACTCCGAGCGGGAAGCCAACAATCGACGGTTGAACGTCGATCGACGGCTCGTCCAACGGTACTCGGGTTCCGGCAAAGGGGGCAAAAACGTATCGGCACTCAACGTCTGGCCCACCACATCGGTCCCGGTTTCACCCAAGGTCCGCCGCACGACCGTCGTGATCCGTGACACCGCCTCGGCACGCTCGAGCATGTTGAGCGACGTCACCGTATCGGCCGGTTCGACGTTATCCGTCAACTCATTCGCTTCTTCTGCAATCTCTGGCAACGGAGGCATGCGGACGATCATTTCCATCGGCACCAGTTTGCCAAAATGGTCTTCAAGCCATGCATAATCACGGATGATCCGTGATTCGGTATCGAACAGCTTCAAAAGTTGCACCGAAGTCTTGATGTGCCGCAGTCCCATGGCCGCTGTAAACAGCACCAACAAACAAACCGTTGTGACCGCGAGATGGTGCGAAGTGATCCATCGCCCCGCCGATGCCCATGCCTCGGCGAATGCACTCTCCTCCGCTCGATCAGCTTGCCCAACCTTTTCCTGCGAAGCGGACTTTTCCGAAGCCTTTTTACCTTCCTTTGCGAAATGAAGTGAGGGCGGAAACGTTTGCAATGCAGCGGGCAAGTAAGAAAACAAAACACCCAGGGTCGCCATCACCCCGATCGCCGAATAGAGCCCAAAGTTGCTGATCGGTGCCAGGTTGCTGGTGAAAAGAGAGACCAACCCGATCGCCGTGGTCAGCGACGCGAGCGTGCAAGGAACGACCGCATGGCGAATCGCTCGCCCCGCGGCACCGCTTGAACCACGATGGCGAACCTCATCGCGATAGTAGTTGACAACATGAATCGCACCGGAAAGTCCCATCACGTAAACCAGCGACGGCATGCTCATCAAAATCGCATCGACCTTGCCCCCGGTCCACCAAACCGTCGCCATGCTCAACATCGCTGCACTACCACCCACCACAAACACCATCACGGTGATCTTGATACTGGTGAAGCAGAGGTACGACAAAACGACTCCAACCAACAAGCTGTATCCAAGCAGCCGAATCAGGGTCACCGTGCCTTCCTCATCGATCGCTAAGTTATCGACCGGCGGCCCACCAAGATGCAGCGTTGGCATTCCCGCTACCGATTCGACCGGTTCGCGGTTGAAGGGAGGCGGTGCAAGCGAAGGTGGCGGAGCGGGATGAATGCCCGATTCCTCGGCCAATTGAAGCAGCCGGCCTCGCGGGCCTCCCGCTGCACCACGCCCCAGCACGTACGGCAGGTTCTCTTTCGCAATGTCGGTCAAGGTGACCAAAACACAACTCAAACGCGGGGGGGGCTCGATCGCAACCGCATCAAAAACCGCATACCAGACGTCGGCTTGCTCGTCGATCGGAGCCGCTTGAAGCTGCTCGATCGATCCCGCGAAACGAGTCTCGACGATCTCACGGAGGGTCTCGGAAACCGTCAACTCAAAGTCGTCACTTAGCGTTTCGCCAACCTCCTCAGGGATCGCTGCACGAAACGACTTCGCCGTCCAATCAAACTGGGGCGGTACCGCAGGGGCAAACATCGTCCCGGTCAATCGCTTCATGGCCAAACGACGGGCAATCGTCGGGCGACTTGCAGGGTCGATCAACTCGATGGGCCAAAGCGGCCCCCCTTCGGACGCTAACTGCTCTGCGATCGAGCCACCGGTTTGAACGGTGTGAAAAAGCGGCGCGCAAAGGAGGGTCGGATCGTTGTGAAAGGGGTTGCTCTGCTCATCATCAGGTTGTTGCCCGAACGCTGTCACAAAGGTCCCATCGAGTTCATAACGACCGAGGCTGCGTTGGATCGACCGAACCAAGGATGCCGGCCCGGTCATCGATCCTTCCCAACGATAAAACCGACCGTCGGGCGTCAAGTAAAACCATGTCCCCTTGGCGGCACGAACCCATTTCTCTTGCTTGCCACCCCAGTTATCAAATTTGCGTCCCGTATTGAGCAGCTCGAGTTTTTTACCCAACTCCTTCGCGCGTCGGTAATCGTCGATGTCGTCGGGGGGTAGCTTGCCCGTCGGATCGAAGGCGTCGGATTCGTGAAGCAATTTTTGTTCGAGCAACTGCAACCGCTGATCGCCGCTGGTACAGCCTGGCCAGGTCGCCAAGACAAAACTCTCCCCAACGAAGTGGCTACCAAACCACTCCAATTCGGCTGTTTCAGGGAAGTCGCTTGGCAACCAATCTTTGATATTATTCTGTTTCTCTCCCAAACTCAGCCGTGCGGCGCGAAACACCGAGGGGAGAAAGAAAAAGAAAGCCATCAAGATCAACAGCGCATACGAGACCCGTGCAGGGCTACGTCGCTCGAGAAAAGGCGGCATGGACAACTTGGATCTCGGGGGTTTTGGGCGCGTTGGTTTCCGTGTTCAAGAAACCAACAGGCAATATAAAGGCTACCAACCGAAGCGCCGATGGTCCACTTCACATCGACCGCTGCCATGCGAACGACGGTCATAACGCCGCCGGATATGCCGATCACGGTGTCTTTGCGGCGTCGGAGTCGTTGCAACGGCTTCCGTGCAGGCGATTCTTCTCTCGGTTAGGCCGAACCGCAGCGCCAACGGGCCCCCTCGTCGAGCATCGATTGGACTGCCGCCTCGACTTTCGACGTGATTCGAGACGTTTGGCCCTTATCCTTACGATCACCCGTTACCGCGATCGCGTCACCGAACTGAACGCGAACACTCCGCTCGGCCTTGATTGATGCGGTGGACCGCCGCAGGATATCCTCTTCGAATTTGTCCAGGGTCTCGGCCAACCGTTCGATGGACGGTTCCGCCTTCACATAGTCACCCGGATAGCTGAAGGATTGAACCACGAGGAACATGTCTTCCAAGTCGTCATTCAGCTTTGCGGCCAATTCCGACGAACAGTCGTCCGATTCAAGCTGTTCGATAATCGTGCGTCGCACCGCCTTGACCCGCTCCGGTACGGAACTGCTTCCCGCAAGAATTCCGTGACGTGATTCCACCTGGCTCAGGATGTGATCGCCAAGAACGCGAATGCGTTCGGGCAGCGGGCCGCGACTTGCATGGTCAAAGTACTCGAGTTCTTTGACAGCTAACAAGGCTTCGGCAAACTGATAGACGCGTTGGCTCAGCGGCCGACCGGTTCGCCGTCGCCAAAGAATCGCCTCTTCAAGTTCACCCATCGTTTCGACGAGTTGATCGGTCGGATCGTCTTCATAGCGATAGGTCATCGCACAGGGGACACAAACAATCGGCCGTTTCGATTTCCTCGCGGCGGACACTGCGATCGCAGCGGCTCCTTCGCGAAACGGAGTCACTCGGTCATTGCAGTGATAGATTTCTCCCTCAGGAAAAAGAACCAACGGCTGCTTCTTCTCTTGCAGAATTCCTGTGGCCAATCGAAACGCACCAATGTCGTTCGCTTCACGGTCCACGCTAAAACAACCATGACATCGAAGGAGTTGCTGAGTCAGCCAGGGTTGTCCGTCAAAGACGTGCCACGTCGCCATCACGTAGAGCGCCGTCCCGATCCGATCGGCCGCAGCATAGATGATATACGGGTCGGCGTGGCTGGAGTGGTTCGGCATCAGCAGCACGCCACTGCCAGCATCCAACTGGTCGCGTACGATCGATTCGCCGACGACCGAGACCCGATTGATCCTCAACTCCGACCATTGACGCCTCTTTCGCAGCGGACGTAACCAATCGACTAACCACGGATTCAACTTGGGCTTCCACACACTGGGTGCAAAACGCATGCGATATCGATTCATTCGCAGTTCGCTTGGTTCGAAAAGAGTGAGAACAACGTGTGACTACAGTACCTTGGTCATTCCCGGCATCGCACACGGATAGACTCCGTCGGCATCCGGAACCACTGGGGGGGTGCCGTCCCAGGCGTAGCGGTCGGGCTTCAAGTCAACCTCTGAATTCAAGGCATCCTCCCATTGAACGACCTTACCACTATAGGTTGCCATCCGTCCCATGATCGCCGTCATCGTGCTGATCGCTCCGTACTCCGCTTCATTGAAAGGCAAGTCCTTTCGCACCGCGTCGAACAAGCAATCATGCTCGCTCTGATAGGGGTTCACTTTTTCGCCCCTATATTTCCACGGCTCCGCACCCGCGATCTCGATCACGCCATTGCGATTGTCCAGCATCGCCGAGCCCTTGGATCCCTGAGCATGTTCAGACATGCTACTAAAACACCGAGGGATGTGCCGACATTGGCTGTGCATCTTCGTTCCATCGGCATAGGTGTATTCGACGAAATGATGGTCGTAGATCTCCCCATGCTCTCGCCCGTTTCGCCACATTCGGCCCCCCATCCCGTTGCACTCTACGGGATGACCACCAGCCATCCAATTGCAAATGTCGATATTGTGAATGTGTTGCTCGACGATGTGATCGCCGGCGAGCCATGTAAAGTAATACTTGTTACGCATCTGAAACTCCATTTCCGTTTCGCCACGACGCGGATTTAATTGGCCCGCGGATCCCGAATTCCAGTAGCACCGCATCGATTGAATCGGGCCAATCGCACCGCCGTGAATTCGATCGAGCGTTTCGAGGTAGAGCGGGGAATGGCGACGTTGCAAACCCACCCCCACCTTCAAGTTCTTTTGCTTGGCGATCTCGTTCGCTGCCAAGATCTGGCGGACGCCCGCCGCATCACAGGCAACCGGCTTTTCCATGAAGACGTGTTTGCCTTGCTCAACCGCATACGCATACTGCATCGGGCGAAAGTGGGGAAAGGTCGTCAAAATCACCACGTCCACACCGCTGTCGATGGCCTGCTTGTAGGCATCCCAACCGACAAACTGTCGCTCCGGTGCAACGTCAATTTGATTCGCAAAGCCGTCGTGCGCCTCGCGATCATAGCGTTGTTCTTGTCCCTTGGTTAAGACCTCGAGACTTGTTTTCAACTTGTCTTCAAAAACATCGGCCATCGCCCATAACTTGACCGGACCCGCCGTATTGAGGGCTTGCGATGCCGCCCCCGTGCCTCGACCGCCACAACCGACCAATGCGACTTTGATCGTTTCGTCACCCGCAGCATGGACGCTCGGAATGGCGCTGGCCGAAAGTGCAACGGCGCCGGCAGCGACGGAGGTTCGTTTGAGAAAATTTCGTCGTTGAGTGGGCATTTCGGTCATCGGTAGGCCTTTCATTGGTGGGAGCGACACACACATCCGCGGAGCAGCGATTGCAGTGGGGGGGAAGATGCCAGCGGCAAGTGCGAATGATTATAGCCAAATCAGGGGCGGGCGGAGGTGTCCTTTTCGCACACCGATTGCGGACCGACTACTTGGCTCGATCACGCTGCTGCTGCCCGCTCATCCCCAGCCCTTCTCTCCCGAAAAGACGTCGCGCCGCGGGGCGTTGGACCGTGATCCGTGCCCATCGTTCATACGCCGCCAAACGACGACCGCGTCGCTGAAATGCTTGGGAATACTTGGATCATAAATTCATTAGGTTCTATATTTAGTCCTTATCGCATATTTAAGGTTTTACTGCTTCCCTAAAAGAAGATAGTGCCTAGAATGGGGTTGCAGGCAGTAAGGGGCAATCTCGGCTCGGTTATCTGCTTCTCCTCTGTTTGCCCGCGTCACAGGGTGGTTCACGATCCTGCCAGCGTGGTGCGTCGATTATTCTCTACTCTCTTTTTTTGGGCTGGAACTCTCGAGCCGGCGGTCCCTTCACACTCGGCCTCTTTCGGGAGCTCGGTTATGGGTCACTTGCTACAGAACAGACAGGCGTCGGTTCCGACGCTGGTAGAAGGCATCGCCTACTACAAAGGCTTGCCCGCGTTCGGGTTGCTTCGCTATGCCGCGGAGGTGATCCCCGATCGAGACGCGGTGATCTACGGTAGCCAGTGCTGGACCTATGCCCAGCTCAATCACGACTCCGTTCGTGCTGCCGCAATGCTGCAACGGCTTGGGATTGCCCCAGGCGATCGCGTCGGAGTGTTGTTGCCCAACGTGCCGGAGTTCCTGATCGCCATCAACGGTATCTGGCGATGCGGGGGGATTGTTGTCGCGCTGAGCCCGTTGATGGTGCCAGACGAAGTGACCCAATTGGTTCAGCAGACGAAGTGTCGAGTGGTCATTACGCTCGACATGCTCGCGCATTTGCTCGGGGGCTGTCAGTCGCACCTCGAAAAAACACTGTACGTTTCCATCCGCGAGCATTTGCCGTCACTGAAACAAATCGGCTACTTGTGGGTTCGGATGCAACGGACTGGGGTCTTGTCGCTACCCAGTGACGCATCACATTCATGGTTCTGGAACGAGATTGAACAGGCGCGTCGCGAGTGGAAACCGGTAGCGATTGATCCGGCAACGGATCCCGCATACATACTGCCGACGGGTGGAACGACCGGTTCCCCAAAGTCGGTCACACTCAGTCACGAGAATATGGTTGCCAATGCGTGGCAACAGTTCCAATGGGCAGGGCGGACATTCGCATCCGAGACGATGATGGCCGTTTTACCGTTTTTCCACAGCTACGGCGTCTCAGCTATCGCGATGGGGGGGGCGGCGATGGGGGCAACACTCATTTTGCACCATCGTTTCAATGCTCGGCAGGTGATTCAGTTGATGCAACAGCATCAGCCAACGGTGCTTCACGCAGTTCCCGCAATGCTGGTAGCGTTCAACGAACGACTCCGAGATTATCCGGCAGATCTCCGCTCACTCAAATGGGTAATTTGTGGGGGTGCTCCCTTGGAAGCAAAGATAGCCGAGGAGTTCACGGAGCATTGTGGTGCGGTCGTTGTCGAAGGTTTTGGATTGTCCGAATCCTCGCCGGTGACCCATGTTGGCGATCTTTTCAGTGAGCCACGCTACGGCACGATTGGGTATCCGCTACCCGAAACGCGTTGTCGCATCATTGAGGAATCGTTGAGTGGCATTCGCGACGTGGGCGTGAACCAGGTTGGAGAATTGTTGATTCGAGGCCCGCAAGTGATGCTTGGTTACTGGGAAAATCCCACTGCAACCGCGGAAGCCCTGCGCGACGGATGGCTCTTCACCGGTGATTTGGCAATGCGCGATCGCGAGGGGCTGTTTGAGATTGTGGGTCGCAAGAAGGACTTGATCATTACGTCGGGATTCAATGTCTATCCCGCGGAGGTTGAAGCCGTATTGCGAACGGTGGAGGGTGTCCAAGATGCCGCCGTCGTCTCGGCACCGGATCCCAAACGAGGCGAGGTCGTGAAAGCGTTTATCGTCATGAAGCCGGGATCCGTATGGGACGAAGAAAAGCTCCGGCAACATTGCCGAGACCATTTGTCGAAACACAAACAGCCAAGGCTGTACGAGAGGTGCAGCGGTGATTTGCCACGTAACTTCTTGGGGAAGGTTGTTCGGAGGAGGCTGCGATGAATCGGTCAAAACCCATAGCTGTGGTGGATGGCATTCGGACTCCTTTTGCGAAAGCGTTCGGTGCATTGGATAGCATCTCCGCCGTCGAGCTTGGACGTGTCGTCGTTGCGGAATCGATCCGCCGATGCGGCTTAACCCCTGACATGATCGATGAAGTCATCATCGGAAACGTCGCAGGACCGGCCGAGGCGGCCAACATCGCTCGTGTGATTGCTTTGCGGTCCGGCGTACCGAATGACCGAATCGCTCACACCGTCAACCGCAATTGTGCTTCCGGCATGGAGTCGATTCTTCAAGGTTGTTCGCGGATTCACGATGGTGAGGCGGTAACGGTCGTTGCGGGCGGAAGCGAATCGATGTCGCAAATCCCCATGCTCTTTTCACGAGCAGCAGCGAAGGCATGGATGCGATTGGCAAGAGCGAAAACGATCTCGCAAAAAATTTCCGCGATCGCTTCGATGCGGCCACGACACTTTAAGCCTGTCGCTGCGATTGAACTGGGTTTGACCGACCCCGTGTCGGGCTTGAAGATGGGCGAGACAGCGGAAGAGTTGGCGACGGAATTCGCGATCACACGAACGGAACAAGACGAATTTGCACTTTCCAGCCACCAAAAAGCCAGTTCTGCTCAGCAGGCTTGTTTCATGTCCGGAGAAATTGTCGGTGTTTCCGTTCCAGCCGGGCAAACGATCGACAAGGACGATGGCCCACGTCACACTCAATCACTCGATCAGCTCGCCCGACTTCGGCCGCTGTTTGACGAGCACGGAACGGTTACGGCTGGTAACAGTTGCACCTTGACCGATGGGGCAGCAGCGGTGGTGCTATCCGACCCCGATCAGCTTGATCGGTTTTCGCGACCACCGCTGGGTTTCATCACCGCCTATGCCATTGCGGGGTGCGATCCACGTCGGATGGGATTGGGTCCGGTCTACGCGACTGCAAAATTGCTTCAGAAAACGGGATCGACGCTCGAAGACTATGACTTGATCGAAATCAACGAAGCCTTCGCCGCCCAAGTCATTGCTTGCCGTCGTGCGATGATGTCGGTTTCGTTTGCGAAAAGGGAACTCTCCCAATCGACGCCAGTGGGAACATTGCCGATCGATCGCACGAACATCCACGGCGGGGCGATTGCCCTTGGCCATCCGGTGGGAACAACCGGGACCCGAATGATCATCACACTTCTTCGGTCCTTACGAGCCAGCGGCAGACGTCGCGGATTGGCAACCCTTTGCGTCGGAGGTGGCCAGGGAGTCGCGATCGCAGTGCAAAGCCAGTGAGTCCGCCCAAGAAACACCTCACAAAAAGCGAGGCAGAACCATGAACAAGAAAGAACGATCTTACAAGTCCTTTACCGTGACCACCGACTATCGCTCCGTGGTGACCATCACGTTGAACGTGCAGGGCCGCCCGATGAACGTCATGGATGCGTCTGTCATGAGCGAACTAAGCCAGATCGTTCGCGATCTGCAACACCGAATCGGATGCGCCGCCGTGATCTTTCGAAGCGCAAAAGAGAGTGGCTTTCTAGCAGGAGCCGATGTAGGAGCAATTGCGGATTTGAGTTGCCCTGTCGAAGCGGCAAAATTGATCGACGGTGGGCAGCGGCTGTTTGACGCGATCGAGTGGCTTCCCATGCCGACGATCTCGGTGATCCACGGACCTTGTTTGGGGGGCGGATTGGAATGGGCGCTGGCCTGCGATTACCGGATTGCCCGTGACAACAGCAGCACAAAAATCGGCTTGCCAGAAATAAAGCTCGGACTGATCCCCGGTTGGGGCGGCACACAGCGATTGCCGAAGCTGATCGGGCTGCCGGCTGCCCTGTCGATGATCCTCACCGGCAAGCACGTGTCGGCTGCCGAGGCCGTTAAGCTTGGTCTCATCGATCGAGCCATTTCGCCGGATGATTGGGACGACGATGTCGACGTGTTTGTGGATCTCGTGCTGGCTTCGAGCCCACCAAGACGACGCCATGCAAAGAACGCGTACCTGGGCCGATGGATCGAGAAGACACGTCTGGGACGGGCGTTGGTTTTTGCGGCAACGCGGCGACGGATTGCCGCGAAACTCCAGCACTATCCCGCACTGGGGGCTGCGATACGATCGGTTCGAAGCAGCTATGGTCTGAGGCCCAAGGGATTCATGACGGAGCGGAATGAATTCATTGATCTGTTGGCAACGCCAACGTGTCGACATCTGTTGCAATTGTTCTTCGCCCGCGAATCCGCTCGGTCGCTACGGAGTTGGACAGACCCATCCGCCGTGATCCATGAAAAACTGCTTCGAAAAATCGGCGTGATTGGCGCTGGCGCGATGGGCGCGGGAATCGGCCAACTTGCGGCAAATCATGGCTATGAAGTTGTCTTGGTGGAGGTCGACGAGCAAGCAGCCGACCGGGGACGCGAACGCGTTACGACGCTCGTGCGGAAATGGGCCCGACACAAGGGAATGAGCCATGCGAACGAGTCCGAACTGCTCGATCGCATCCGCGTCGTCACCGAGGCGGACGCGATCGCAGACGCTGATTTGGTGATTGAAGCGATCGTGGAGAAGATCGACGTCAAGCAGAACTTGTTTCGAACGCTCGACCGAATCATGTCGCCCGAGACGATCCTGGCGACCAACACCTCGTCGCTGTCTGTGGACGCAATGGCAAACGCTACCGGTCGAGGACGACTCGTTGCGGGGCTCCATTTCTTCAATCCCGTTCACAAGATGGAATTGGTCGAAGTGGTGCGAGCCAAGCAAACCGATGACGCCACCATCGCACGACTGCTCGGTTTTGTCCGTGCGATCGGAAAAACTCCCGTTGTCACAGCCGATACACCTGGTTTCTTGGTCAATCGGGTCCTGTTCCCCTACCTTGGCGAGGCGGTGTTGATGGTGGCCGAGGGACATTCGATTCGTGATTTGGACAATCAGACGCGATCGTTTGGTATGCCCATGGGGCCATTGGAGTTGCTCGATCAAGTCGGTTTGGACGTGGCTTGGCATGTGGCAAGGTCACTCGACAACATCGTGAGTGGACTGAGACCGGTGTTGGATCAATTGCAGATGATGGTCGACGACGGACGGATGGGTAAGAAATCGGGCAGCGGTTTCTATCGCTATCGCAACGGCAAACGAACGGCCGAAGCAACGTTCCCACGATTGAAGTCCGCACCAAGTCACGCCGGTGCCGCAGACGGCCATGAGGCTAGGTTTGTCAACGATTCTTTGACAACGACCCAACGGCGGCTGCTCTACCCCATGTTGACCGAATCGATTCGCTGCAAGGAGCAAGGTGTGGTCGACAAGTGTTGGGCCATTGATTTAGCGATGGTGCTGGGAACCGGTTTTGCACCCCACACGGGCGGCCCGCTGCATGTTGTCGATTCGATCGGCCAGCACATCGTGCACGAGAACTTACGTCAGCTGCAAGAGCTCTACGGTGACCGGTTTGCTTCGCCACGAATGCTCGTGGAGATGGCGAAACAGAATCGCCAATTCTTTCCAAAGTCAAATCCTCAATCAAACGATCATGCGGTTTCAACCCACTAGCTTCCCATTGTCCTTTTCTGGAGTCCAAGCCATGAACATCGACATGCAATCTCAGAGCAAGCCGCTCGATCCACGCGCGGCCGAATCGTTCGCCGAAGTTGCCCTCCGTCTCGGCGGTGCATCACAAGACGAATCGCAGCGGACTGGCGTGATCGATACTGCGGATGATCAAGTCGAAGCCTTGTTTGCGGCCAAGTATCAAACGGTCAACAGCCCCGTGCATCGTGCGGTTTGGGAAAAGCGAGTTTGTACCGAATCGTTTGAAGTCGAACCGATGCCGCAGCAGGAATCGGTTTCCCGAGTCATCTCACAGTCGATCGCGATTGTCCGAAAGCACCGTGACGAGGGAACGCTACTCGATGCGGACGGAAAGATTGCGGCGAACGTCTTGGCAGAACTTGGCACAGTTGGCTACTGGGGACTCCTCGTCGATCCGGTGTTTGGCGGAAGCGGCGCATCGACACGAGCGTTTGCGGAAATGATTACGCAGATGGCGACGATTGACCCCACCGTTGCGGGTTTGGCGTCCGTACACGGATGCATCGGTGCGGTCGACCCGGTTCGCTCCTTTGGCAGCGATGAACAAAAAGCTCGCTTCTTGCCGAAATTGGCGGATGGCCGTCGTTTGTCGGCATTTGCGTTAACCGAACCGGGTGCAGGCAGCGACTTGACCGCATTACGGACTCATGCCGAACTGGACATGGACGAGTATGTCGTCAACGGCGAAAAACTGTTTATCACCAACGCGGCACCTGGACGAACCATCGGATTGGTATGCAGAATTGATGGTAAACCAAGCGTGCTGATTGTCGATCTGCCACTGCAAAACAGCGCCCACTTTCAAATCAAAAAGTATGGTCTCTACGCGCTTCGCCGCGCACACAATGTGGGTTTGGTGTTTAAGGATTTCCGAGTGCCCGTCGAGAACTTGCTTCGTCCTGTTCAAGGTGATGGGTTAACGATCGCTTACCATGGCTTGAATCTTGGCCGAGTCGCTCTGTGTGCGAATGCGGCGGGTGCCATGCGTTGGATGCTGGCCGAGATGTTGCCGTGGGGGCGTTACCGGGAAACCTACGGTCAACCGATCAACCAACGTGAGTTGGTTCAGCGACGAATCGGACGCATGGCGGGATTCATCGTCGCATGTGACGCGATGACCGCGTGGTGTGCCGGGCTGCTTGACCAGGGCTATCGAGGTGAAATGGAATGTATCATCGCCAAGATCTTTGGCAGCGAAACGCAAAAAGAAGCTGCCGTCGAGCTGTTCATGAAGACGCATGGTGGACGGTCCTTTTTGCAGGGGCACTTGTTCGGCGACAACGTTCACGATTTTTTAGCGCCATGCATCTACGAGGGGGAAGGCGAAATGCTTGGTATGGCATTCTTCAAGTCGCTCGTGAAGCACCACGGTAAACAGTTTTTTGAGCCAATCGGTCGAACCCTTGGCGAGCTGGGGGTGCAAAAACCCAACCCGCTCAACCCACGTCACGCTTGGGCACTGAAGGGGGCCTTGGCACGCTACGTGACATGGTTCGCTGCGCATGCGCTGGTTCCATCACGGTGGTCGAGCGTGAAGCCCGGTGACCGCTCGCTGAACCAGCACACTCGGTTCGCCCAGAGGTTTCTCTCCCGTAGCGGGACGTCGATTAGCTTGAAGATGACCAAGTATCAATTGAAGTTAGCAGATCGCCAATGTCGCATGTCCGCCATCTCTTCGGACGTGCAGCATGCAATCGTCTTGTTAGTGACAAGCTTGTACGCCAAGGGTTCAAACGACCCGGTTACCCGGATGGCTGCCGATACCGTTTGCCACGAACTTCGACTGCGGATCACCGGGGGGAAGCCAACCGATAACGACTTCCGCCGAGTCACTCGTCTGGGCCGGACGCTTTCCGAACAGGGTTGGGAGGAGTTGAAGGGAATTTCGGATGGAATGATCATGATGCCGTATAAGTAAGGTGGCCTGGAATGAGGAAGCTGATTGATTTTCTGGGGTTTCGTTCTGGCGACGCGGTACGACAACCACCCATGCGGAGAGCCGTGATTGCACTCGGTGGTGGCGGTGCGCGAGGACTTTCCCATCTCGGAGCGATTCAAGCAGTCGGTGAAGCAGGAATTCAAACCGAGCGATTCGTTGGAGTCAGTATCGGAGCGATGGTTGGAGCGATGTGTGCCATCGATCCCAATCTTCGTCGCGTTGAGACTCGAACGATCGAGTTCCTGTCCTCCCCGACCTTTGCTCGTGATCAACGATTGCTGTTTGGCTCGACGACACCGCACCTTGGTGATTGCGACTCGACAATGATGGCGTGGTACAACCGAGTCAAACACCTTTACTCCGCTCACCGTCGCTTGACGCGGGCCGTTACAAAAATGTCCCTGATGCCCGGCGCAATTTTGGCCGATGCGATCGATGCCTTGATTGATGACACCTCCTTCGCGGATCTTGTGACTCCGCTGAGTGTGGTTGCAGCAGATCTGCGGAGCGGACACCGAGTGGTGCTGGAAAGCGGATCGGTGCGAAAGGCCGTCAAAGCGTCGATGGCAATTCCCGGGATCTTCCCACCGGTTGAGTGGGACGGCATGCTGCTGTGCGACATTGGCGTCGTCGATTCCTTGCCATCCACGGTCGCAAAGTCCTATGCATCCGACATGACCATCGCCGTGGATGTCGGGCAGGCACAGAGCCACGTCGAAGATTGCTCGACTGCGTTGGATGTCGTCATGCGCATGCAAGACCTCGGAGAACGAATGATGCGACGCGAGAAATCGGAAGTTGCCGATCTATTGATTCGGCCACATTTGGACGGGGTGCAATGGTTCGATTTCCAAAATCCACAAGCGCTGATCGATCGTGGGCGCGATGCGGGCCGAAAATCACTCGCGGGCTTTCTTGCGCGAAAAGCAGGCTAGGAAAAGTCCGGTGGGAGCATGGAGTGGAGCTGTGCGAAGATCTCCGCTTTCTCGGAGTTGTATCGTTCCAAATCGCCCTCAGATTCTTTCCAGCTTTGCAGCTTTGCCTGCTCGAAATCGATCGCGGCTCGTCGATCTCGACGCAGCAGGTCACGGATCGCCAAGGCCGATTTCCAAAATGGAGATTCAGACGCCAGTAAGTAGATGCAACGGTTTGTTGCGGTTTGAGTTGAGCTGAGATAACGCGGCTTGGTCAAGACCCATGCCGAATCACACCAACTCGTCTTAGGTTGTACGCGGTAGTTCAGCCCTTCGATGAGCAGGGCGGCAGTCGGAATCGAATCCGACTCAGCAACCATTGCAACCGCATCAATCGTGGGTCGAGCAATTAACCCCGAGATTGCCGTGCCCCCAATGTGCTCTACCGCAACGACAAGCCCGTCACAAGCGGCGAGAATGTTGCTGCGAGTTTGCTCAAACTGTTGTGGCCAACTGGGGTCGTAATGCATCAAAGGTACGGTGGTGGGGACCATCATTCATTCCCATCAAATCAAATGAAAAACTCAGCATGTTTTGCCAAACTAAGAACCGGATTTCCGTGAAGAAAATAGAGACGCCGGCCAACCATTGTTCAACGTTGGGAAGCCACTTCGATGGGCAGCGTTCGAGGACAGCACGATGAAGCAGCAGGTGCCGCGGCACAGATCCCCCGAGAGCGTCGTAAAAAACGCGGTCAAAAACGATCCGAAATCGCTCAGGAAGACGCGCGAGCGTTCGCGACCGGGTACCTTTTACCGTGTACCCGGCCCGTGGGTTCATGATGGATTGGGCGGCTCATGCCAAACAAAACATCGACGATGCATCAGCCCGTGGCCGCAAGCTGATCCTTCGTTGACCCCACGCGAGGCGAACTCGCGGAAGACGCGTGATAGCAAATCCATCAGTGGATTCTAATCGGACATTCCAAAGGCCTACCATTCGGCAGCCGCCCTCGTCCGGAAGTTGTAAGTCAATTGATAACAAGCGTTTAGCGACAAACAGAAGCTGGCCGATCCAACCTGCGTTGGACCGGCGATGTGTGGGGCAAACGTTGTCTCGACAGACTTAGGTTACGTTGTTCGGCGCCCCGGTCAACCTCAGTTTTTCTGTTTTCATCGCAGCACCCACCTTGCTTGCGATGTAAAGCCTTGAGCGAGACTGAGTTAGAAAATTCCAACCGATTTTTTGTCGCGATCTTGCCGGCTTCCAAACGCTCGGCTTTGAGATGCCGTCACGACCAGCGTCCGATTGTCCAGTTCGTCCATCAAGGGACTAGTCACGCCCCCCCACAGGAAGATGCCGAGCCGCTTTATGGTCGTTTTTCCGTGGGAGCTTCACAACGACACCTCCAGCTCGGAGGTCGTCCGGTTTTTAAGTTGTGACTAACACAGTGTTTAGGTATCCAACCACCCCTGCCCTCGCAGAGGTCGTGCAGTTTTTAAGTTGTGACTGCTGAAGTGTTTAGGTATCCAACCACCCCTGCCCGCGCAGAGGTCGTGCAGTTTTTAAGTTGTGACTGCTGAAGTGTTGAGGTATCCAACCACCCCTGCCCGCGCAGAGGTCGTGCAGTTTTTAAGTTGTGACTGCTGAAGTGTTTAGGTATCCAACCACCCCTGCCCGCGCAGCGGGAGGGGTCGAGCGCAGCGAGGGGGAGGGCCGGTATAGAAACAGTGCTGGAATTTCATGTTGTCATCGCAGCCCGTTTTCCCTCTCCCTCGCTTAGGCTCGACCTCTCCCAGAGGGAGAGTTAAATCTTGTAAGTCTTTTTCAATCAATAACGTAAAAACCGGACGACCTTCAAGCGGGGGGGGGGCGCTGGAGTTTAGCCTTCAGGCGACAGCGAAATTCGCTCGTGCGGCTAAAGCCTGAACTCCAACCCCCTCTCCACCGATCTGCGAGTGCCACGTTTTGCAGCGCTGCGGTTTCCGTCTTAGGTGGCTCCCCACCCTTTCACCAACTGTTCACGACCTTGTTGGTGAGCCTCGATCACGGTCAGCTGTTTTGGCGATCGATCTTCAATTGCTTGTTCCAGGACCAAATGGGGAAGGATGTTCCTGTGCTGAAGAAACTCAAACAACGCCACGTAGTCGATGTCGCCCTGCAATTGAAACGCTTCGGTCCAAGCACCGTCGACCGATTGCCGTAAATGGAGCTCGACAATCCGATCCGCATACTGCGAGAGTGCATCAAAGACGGCCACTTCGGAATCGCCGCAGCCACGGAATACCCAATGGGCATCGAGACAGAATTTCACATTCTCGGGGTTCGTGCCGGAGAGCATGTGATGGAACTCGCGAGCCCCCTGTCGCAACTCGGCGTCGTGGTTGTGATAGGCCAAGAACTGTCCTTGCTTGCGGAGTGCCGCTCCAAGCCGATCAAGCGACTCCGCTTGCGTACGAAGTTGAGCATCGGATTTGTCCTCGGGCCCGCCCCATCGAATCGGAGACGGGTTGGTGACGACGATGCTTGTGCCAAGATCCGAAGCAGCTTTTGCGATCGCCAAAACGGCTTTGATGCTCGCGTCAGCCTGGTCTTTCTCGTGTAGCGCACTGTTGACATAAAGCGATCGCATTTCCAATCCATGGTTCTGGAGTCGCTCTCGCAGACCTACGAACTCGGAGACGTCGTTGATGATCGGCTCATACCCATTCATCTTCGATAGCGAGATATCGCGAAGGAGCTGATCGGTATGCAGCACGAACTCCTGGCCATCTCGCCGACAAAAAGTGAGCCAAGGATAGGTGTTCGTGGCAACATGAATTTGTGACTCGTTCGCAGCCAGCGATCGAGAGGGCAACGACGCAAGTAGCAAGGAGCCGCCCAGCGCGGCAATCGATTCACGGCGGGTCAGGTTCATGGGATCGTTGGTTGAGACGGGTAAGAATGGAATGCACTAACCCGCTAGTGTAACCGATCGCGGCAATCAAAGGGGGGCCGTGCAGCCGTGCCGGGTCACACGTCCGCACAACCGGCAGGGGCGGGGCGATGGATCCGTCATGGTCAGCACTACGAAGCTGGCGGCTTATCGATTTCATAGAGCACGACCAGCATGATGTTACCCGCGGAAAAGGAGTTCAGCGGGCCGCCGCTCGACGGCGGCTGGGAGGTCAGGTTACCCGTAATCGAGATCACGCGGGCACCACTCTTCCGCATCCAGCGATTGATTTGTTGTTCTAACTCGGACAGTTCCGTATCGACGGTTTTAAAAATCTTGACTTGTTGCATGGGACTTCCCTGCGTGGCGCGATTCGATATAGTTTTCGCGATTCGAGCACAGACTCGCGTTGAGACGACTCAGCCTTTCGCAGACCATTATCACCTGATCATGACCGCGCGGCTAGTGCTTGTGGGTGAGCTCGGGCTCGCTGCTGATTTGCATACCCGTTTGGGAACCCTCGATTGGCCGGATCGGCATTGGGGGACGGATCGCTTCGCTGGGTTGCCAGATCCTGATTTCCACCTCGTCGATCATGGCTTCGCCATCGCCCATCAGTTCAAACATCACGCTGACTTCGGTTTCAGCGGTGGTTTGGCGATACAGCCGGACGGGAGTCCAGGTTGACCGACCGCGGACCAGGACGCCCATTTCCTGACCGCCGATATTGTCATACACCAAAATGCCTTGTTGAGGTCTGCCGAAGCCGATCGTTCGCACCAGCGCATCAATTCGTACCGCGGTTTGGGCTGGAATCCGCACCCCGGGGCTGCGGACTTGTAGCACGGTGCCTTCATAGCCCCCGGGCAACGGGTCGTCGGCGATGGAGGTTGCACGTGTGACCAACGCGCCTGGGCCACTGTAAGATCCACGGTGGGCAAACACGACTTCGCTGTTCGCTCGGCCTTCGAGTCGCTTTCCGAATGTCCAGCGGTTTTGATCAATCAGATCGGCGCTATCAAGCGAACCGGTTGTCAAGTAGTTCGAACTCCACCCGCGATCTCGCATTAACGGATACCAGATCGCTTGAACTTCAGTCGCACCGCAATCGATGGTCGGGCAACTCGTAGGCCGTGGCCAATCCGGCATCAATGTTTCACTCAATTGCCACTCACTGCGCATTGCCCAGGCGTCCGCGCGTCGAGCCATTCGCAAACTCGCTTCCGTCTCGCCTGCCCGATACAGAGGTTCCGCGTCATGCAGTGATTGCGTGGCGACGCGTAGTAGATCCATGGGGGGCGGGCGGTTGGTGACTCGAGCCGCCTTGGTTGTTTGCCAATGATCGCGCGTGCGGCGAACCAGATCACCCGCTAATTGCCAACGGTCAAGGGCCGCTTGCCTTGAGAATCGATTTGCCGCCTGACTGAGTTGGGATCCGAGTGACGGATCGCTGCTCACCACAATCACTTCGACAGCGTCGGGTGAAACAATTTCCACGCGTGCGCCTTCGGCCGTCGTCTCGGGTGTCAATCGTTCCGCAGAAAAGTGGGTCATCCGCCACATCGTCTTGTTGGCGTCGCTGGGGGAAAGGACCAGTTCAAGGGAATTCCCATCGCCTGCGAGCACCTCCGAACCACGGGCCGTCGAAGAAGTCAAAATCAAAACTTCCGCCTTGCCCTTGACCAAACGCGAACAGCGGTAGGGGGCGCCACGAATCGATAGCGGCGGACTGGGCGTTGCACCCGAGGCCCACGGTTCAATCATGGCAATCATTCGATTGACATAGCTCAAGGCCATGGAACGCTGATTTTCAATCTCCGCACCTGAGAGAAGTGAACGAGTCGAGCGAAACACAATTGCCGATGGAGCGGCCTGCAAGGAACGCATTGCTTGAATCCACATCGAATGCCATCGGAACCCCGTCGGTCGTGGAGCACCAATCGAATCGGCGATCGCTTCGGCTTGACGCAGCGCCCGCTCTGGGGGCATGCTCATCACTCCCGTCGCCAATTCGATCCGATCGCCGACGCGTTGGCGGACACTCAAAAGTTGCGAGATCTCCTCGCTGTCCGCTACGCCACGCGATCGGATCGGTAGATCGTGAATCATCGCGTCCAACATCGGGACGTATTGCCGATAGGACTCTAAGGGGGCAGCCAGAATCGGACGCTGCCAAACCATCGGCATCGCTCGCAAGCGACGCGATGTCATCTCGGCGTCGTTGATTTTTGTCGAGTCGAGCGCGACATTCATTCCAATGCACCATCCTGCTACCGGTTGCAAGAGCGACTGAAGCGACGGATCCGGGGACGAGGGGGGAGGTGCGTAGATCGCGATGCGGGATCGGATGGCTTCACCCAAAATGGCAGCGTCGGGAGGTTTGGACAGGAGGACCGCATCGAAACCAAGTGAACGAACCCAAGAAAGCGGTTCCCCGTTGTGCTGCAAAATTCGAGTGATGCGACCCAGTGGGAATGCAATCGTTTGCGTCGTATCGTGTTGCCAACCGGACGAACCAAGTTGCGACCCCTCACCGATTCGGCCAGCCTGAACAAGGTCATCGCCGCGATGGTCGGATGCCGATCGAAGCGTCGCACCGGAAACGTCGCTCACACTGACCAATCCGTCGACTCGCAACTCGTCGATCCTGAGGGAACTGGATCCCGCACCGGTGTAAGCATTGATCACCACCGCGTCAACGTAGGGATCTCGCAGGTCCGAATCGGATCCATGCTCGGCACGAAGCGCGATAACCTTCTCCTCAAGCGATTTTTCGATCATCCCGATGCCGATCGCCGCATATTTGCCGGCATCCTTGTAAGCGGTGCCGTAGACGATCACGGACGCAGATTGACGAGACGAATCGACTCGCAGGTAGGGATACCGAACACGAAGTCCAATCCGTGCTCCGTTGAGCGCACTCATGACCGAGACGTTCGCAGTCAAGCCATCGATCGGCAAAACAGGTTCAATGGGGTAGGCGAGCACGATCTGAGTGCCGTGCGAGGCCGTCATGGTGATCAGCTCGCAACCGCGACCGTCGACGCCACCGTCGCCAAGGTGTTTGTGTGTGACAACACGAGCGTCACAATCGGAATGGTCCAGGTGCCAGCGGGGTGGGTAGGCGTCCAGGGCATCATACAACTGGCCGCTGGCCGGGGAGAGACTCAGCAACAATCCCGTAAACGCAAATACCAAACCGCCGAGCGCAACGCGCAGCGTTTGCCCCAATGGAATCACCCACGGCGATTTCGTTCGCTTTGGTTTCGGTGAGGACATTGATCGTTGACCCAAGGGATCAAAAGCGGAACAATCTGCTGGCACTCGACTCGGTAGCCGATGGATGTGCGGTAAACACGACACGTTGTTGAAAAAAGGCACCAACGGTTTTTAGACTGCATGCGTAAAACGTAAGACCTTTCCATACCATGATTTAAGTCATGAAGCCAAGGCGAAAACGCGTGGATTTCTTGCAACGTGGTGTTTTGACAACATTGGCACTGTGCTAGCGATAAAGCCTTCCAAGGAAAGAGGTTACGTCGTCGAGGGCGAGATCGGGCTAGGGATTCGGCATTTGAAATGCAATGGATAGCAAAACATTGAATCACACAACTTGCTGTTTTTTCTGGAGCACCCCTGACATGCCTAAGACCATCGGATCGACCAACAAGCTGAACGACGAAACTCCAGTGGAACTGCAGGAAATGGTCGATGCGATCAACGCGTTGCCCGCTCGCTATCGGGATGCCGTTGCCCCTGCCCTTGGACGCGTGATCGAATGCAGCACCCGCCGTCGCCGTATCCTCAACTTGGTCCAAGAGGCGCTCTCGCAGTTACGTTTGGACATGAAGTACTTGATCTTCGATCTCGAAGCCACTCGCCGAGAACGTGATAGCTATCGCGAGCAGCTAGAAGAGCGCGGCCAGTAACTCGCCAACGATCGACTGGACCAGGAAAACGGCAGCCCATGCAGCTGCTGATTTCAAATGCTCCTTCGCAAAAGCCTCCGATCGGTCCGCTGCAAAACGTTGCACAAGCCGTTCTCGGAATTTCACGTAGCCAACCGGTAACACCGTGGTCCAGATCGCCAGCAGCAGCCAAGGTGGCGTGCCCGCTTGGATCATTTTCGTGGTGTCCAGTTCCGCATCACCACTGAACCAACCGACAAGCATGTAGGTGGCGTTGGCTAAGACGCAAAACCAAGCGACCAGCCACCAAGCATCGCGACGGGAGATTGCCGCTGCAATGCAGGGGACCACGCATCCGAGGATTGGGCCACTCCAAAGGGTCACGATCGGATGAGGGTCGGGCTGGAACAAACTATGCGGCAAATGCCACGGGCGGAGTTCTAAGTCGGTGATCGCCGCACCACTTGCCCAGCCGCCGATGACATGTCCGACTTCATGGCTGAGCGTCATCACGGTCCAGCACCACAACAGCCACGTGATCCATTTCATTTCTTGCGCGGGCGACGGCGGGGCAACAGTTCGGCTACCAAATCCGCGACTTCTTCGGTCGCTTTGTACGACACGTCAATGCATTCCCAGCCGTTGCCCTGAATCAATTCGCGGATTTGCCGAAGTTCCCCTTGAATGTCGCGCAGACTCGCGTATTTGGGGACCGATCGATGACTCATCCGTTCCATTCGGGTCAAGCGAACCGCTTCGAGACGCGATGCGCTCATCGTCAGCCCCACGACGCGGCGGGGGTCGAGCTTCAGTAGCTGGGGTGGTGGTGGCAAATTAGGGATGAGGGGAACATTGGCCGCTCGAATGCCTCGGAAAGCCAAGTAGCAGCAGGTGACGCTCTTGCTGGTTCTTGACGCCCCCACCAAGACCACGTCGGCCTTCTTCAAATCGCTTGGGTTTTGGCCATCGTCATGGGCGAGCGTGAAATCCATCGCATCCATCCGATCGATTTCCTCGTGATGAACTTGATACAACAGCCCTGCTCGGCCACGTGGCGACGCCCCAAGATGATCGGCAAGCAGCGACATCGCAGGTCCAAGCACATCGATGCAAGGGACGGATAACCTCCGAGCTTCTTTTTCGACCGCTTTGCGAATTTCGGGTTCCACCAAGGAATGGCAAACGACCGCCTCGGAACGATCCGCATCGCGGATGACCCCCATGGCCTTGTCTACTTTGCGGACCCCCGCATGAATCACCACTTCGACCGGGCTGTCTGGAAACTGTTCCAACGCAGCACGGAGCAAGCTGTCGACCGTGCGACCGGTGCCACCCGAAAGAATCACGATCTTGGGCGTCTTCTTGGATTTGGTGTTGGGCATGCGAATCCCGTGGATGATCAGGTTCCGGGTAAGATGGGGGCCAACTTCAACGCGAACCGAAACTTGATCATACCATCTTCGATTCGCGTTGGGGATCG
Source organism: Novipirellula artificiosorum (assembly GCF_007860135.1). Classification (NCBI taxonomy): domain Bacteria; kingdom Pseudomonadati; phylum Planctomycetota; class Planctomycetia; order Pirellulales; family Pirellulaceae; genus Novipirellula; species Novipirellula artificiosorum. The sequence continues at coordinate 1,074,431 of NZ_SJPV01000001.1, read as the reverse complement.
CGTTTCAAAACTCCTTCAAAGATCGTGGATCGGGCGACATCATCATGGCCTTGAGACTAATCGAAATTGTGATTCCAAGCGGTTCCGTCGACGACCTGTTCGACCAATGTGATGACGAGCACATACTCGATCGTTGGGCGCAACCGATTGGCGACGACACTTCGTTGATCCGTATGTTGGTCAATGCGGAAAAGACCGAAGCGCTGATGGATCCGTTGCAAGATCATTTCTCATCTCTTCAGCCCTTCCGTGTCATGCTGCTGCCGGTCGAAGCAACGCTGCCTCGGCCCAAACCGGTCGAGTCGACCAAACGGTCCAATGGTGAGGGGAATTCGCCCGAGCGGATTGGTCGTGAAGAATTGTATGCGGATATCGCTGAGAGCGCGGAGCTTTCTCGCGTCTTCGCTGCCGAGGTCGTGATCGCCACCTTGGTTGCTGCAGTCGGATTGATGCGCAACGATACGGCCATCATCATTGGGGCGATGGTGATCGCCCCCCTGCTGGGGCCAAACATGTCGCTCTGCCTGGCTACCACACTTGGCGATTGGAATTTAGTCTTCAAGTCGCTCCGAACCAATGCCGTCGGGCTCTCCATCGCGTTGGTCGCATCGTTGGTCGTGGGAGTCTGCTTTGCGATCGACCCCAACGGTGATGCGATTCGATCTCGCACCGAAGTTGGCATGGGGGACATCGTTCTCGCTTTGGCATCCGGATGCGCCGGAGTCTTGGCTTTCACGACTGGCGCACCGTCGGCCCTGGTTGGCGTGATGGTCGCTGTCGCGCTGCTGCCACCCTTCGCCGTCTTCGGGTTGCTGCTGGCCGTGGGTGAATTCGACTCGGCCAAAGGTGCATTGTTGTTGACTGCGACCAACGTGATCTGCGTCAATCTTGCCGGAGTGTTGACCTTCCTCGCTCAAGGCGTTGGGCCGCGAACGTGGTGGGAAACCGAGCGAGCTAAAAAGGCGACGCGTCTCGCGATCCTCACTTGGGTCGTGTTGCTGGGGATCTTGGTCGTGCTGATCCACCTCGCTACCGACGCCCCCTAGCGATTGTCGAAACCCAGATCGGATCCCGCGAATTGCCAAAAATGGGCTTCGATGCCGAGTTGTGCATAGGTCAAAACTGGGCCATATTGTCGCATGCGTGCGAATTCGCGCGCTGCAAAAGGGTGTCTGGACGCCGCTAAGGACGTCAAGAGGTATCGCATCTTCACGCACAGAGCACGTTCGCGACCAGGGGTCATTCTGACTCGGCGCCGATTGGGGTAACATTGCGTGGCCGCTGCCCAGATGGGGAAGTTGCGGCTGTATCGCTAGGGGCGAGCGGCCCGAAAAGTCCAAAAAGAACACCACTTCACCCAACACCCATCACTTAGTTTGAATCATTGGAGATTGCGCACATGGATATCGGGTATGTCACCGTCGATGGGAACGAGGCGACCGCCCGTGTTGCCTACGCGACAAACGAAGTGATCGCGATTTATCCGATCACGCCTTCCTCGACGATGGGGGAACTGGCTGATGCCTGGGCGGCGTCAGAACAGCCCAATGTGCTCGGCAGCATTCCGCAGGTCATTCAGATGCAAAGTGAAGGGGGAGCGGCTGGGGCGCTTCACGGTTCGTTGCAGGGCGGCGCACTCTCGACGACGTTTACCGCGTCGCAAGGCTTGCTGCTGATGATTCCGAACATGTTCAAGATCGCGGGCGAACTGACGTCGGCGGTGATCCACGTGGCGGCTCGCAGCTTGGCAACTCACGCGCTGTCGATTTTCGGAGACCACAGCGACGTCATGTCGGTTCGCGGCACGGGGTTCGCCTTGCTCTCGTCCGCATCGGTCCAAGAGGCTCATGACTTTGCGATGATTTCGCAATCGGCCACGCTCCGCTCGCGAGTTCCGTTCCTGCATTTCTTCGATGGATTCCGCACCTCACACGAAGTCAACAAGATTGAACCGCTCGGCGATGAGGACATTCGCAGTTTGCTTGACATGCCCTCGCTGTGGGCACACCGCAACCGTAGCTTGGACCCGGATCGACCGGTGCTGCGTGGAACGGCACAGAACCCCGACGTCTTTTTCCAAGCTCGTGAAGCCGCAAATCCGTTTTATGCTGCAACAGCGGACATCGTGCAGGCAGAGATGGACCGCTTCGCGGCGAGAACGAGTCGGCAATACAAGCTGTTTGAATATCTGGGAGCGGACGACGCGGATCGAGTTGTCGTGATGATGGGATCGGGCGTGGGTGCGGCCGAAGAGGCGATCGAACAGCTGGTCAACGAGGGCGAGAAGGTCGGATTGCTGAAGGTCCGTTTGTTCCGTCCGTTCGATGTGACTCGATTCGTATCGGCACTTCCAAAAACGACAAAGCGGATGGTGGTGCTCGATCGAACCAAAGAGCCCGGTGCGATTGGCGAGCCGCTGTATCAGGATGTGATCACTGCGGTCGCAGAAGGCTGGAACCCACAATCCGAGCGGATGCCGCTGGTGATCGGCGGGCGATACGGACTGGGGTCCAAGGAATTCACGCCGGCGATGTTGATTGCGGTGATGGACGAACTCAAAGCCGACAACCCAAAACGCCATTTCACGATCGGCATTCACGACGATGTTTCGCTGACCAGTTTGCCATGGGACGAGGAGCGATTTAGCGAGCCCGACGACGTCACGCGTGCGATTTTCTATGGGCTGGGCAGCGACGGCACCGTCGGGGCGAACAAGAATTCCGTCAAGATTGTTGGCGAAAACACTCCGCTCTATGCACAGGGCTACTTCGTCTACGACTCGCGTAAGGCGGGGTCGACGACGGTTTCCCACCTGCGATTTAGTCCTCGACCGATTCAATCGACCTATTTGATTCGCAAAGCCAGCTTCGTGGCATGTCACCAATTCGAATTGCTGAGGCGAATGGATGTTTTGGAGACGGCTCAGCCGAACGCGACGTTCTTGCTCAATAGCCCCTTCGCGGCGGACCAGGTCTGGGATCAATTGCCAATTGAGCTTCAACAGCAGATCATTGACAAGCAGTTGAAGTTCTATGTCATTGATGCGGCCAAGATCGCTCGCGAGGTGAACTTGGGCGGACGGATCAACACGGTGATGCAGACTGCGTTCTTTGCGCTCTCGAAAGTCTTGCCGATGGACGAGGCGCTCGAGCAAATCAATACGGCGATCGAAAAATCGTACAGCAAGCGCGGGCCGAGTGTGGTTGAGCGAAACCTTAGGGCTGTCACCACCGCTGTCGATTCCCTCCAACAAGTTGAGGTTCCTGCCAAAATCGGTGGTGACCAACACATGTTGCCCCCGGTCCCCGAGTTCGCGCCTGATTTTGTCAAGCGAGTGACGGGGATGATCATTGCCGGGAAAGGCGACTTGTTGCCGGTCAGTGCCTTTCCCGTCGATGGGACCTTCCCGACGGGGACGGCCACCTACGAGAAACGCAATATCGCCGACATGATTCCTGTTTGGGATCCTGACATCTGTATCGAATGTGGCTTGTGTGCCCTCGTCTGTCCTCACGCGGCGATTCGAACCAAGCGATTCGATGTTACCGAACTGGCAAAGGCTCCTGAGAATTTCCAAGCTCGATTGTCCAAACCGAATGCTCAGCCTCAAACGGCATTGACCGTCCAAGTGACGCCCGAGGACTGTACGGGGTGCGGCGTGTGCGTCAACGTGTGTCCAGCGAAGAGCAAGGAGGTCGTCAAGCACAAATCGATCGACATGCTTCCCAAAAGCGAGCACTTCGAGGTCGAGAAGACTCGCTTTGAATACTTCGACACCATCCCTGACATCGATCGGACCACGGTCAAGGCGGACACCGTGAAGGGATCGCAACTGATGTTACCACTGTTCGAGTTTTCGGGTGCCTGTGCCGGTTGCGGCGAAACGCCCTATTTGAAACTGTTGTCGCAGTTGTTTGGCGATCGCATGGTCGTGGCGAATGCAACGGGGTGTTCCTCGATTTATGGCGGCAACTTACCCACGACCCCTTGGTCGACCAACGCAGAAGGCCGCGGCCCGGCTTGGGCAAATTCGCTGTTCGAAGACAACGCCGAGTTCGGTCTGGGGATTCGCTTGGCACTCGATGGCAAACGCGATCGCGCCGAACAGTTGCTCAAAGCAGTCGCTGGAGACATCGGCTTGGAATTGGCGACCGAGTTTCTGTACGCCACTCAGTCGAATGAACAGGAAATCCATGTTCAGCGTGATCGAATCGCCCGGTTGAAGCAGGCACTCCACCCGTTGACGACCCCCGAAGCGGCGGAACTGTTGATGATCGCTGATTCCTTAGTGAATCGCAGCATGTGGATCATCGGCGGAGACGGCTGGGCCTACGATATTGATTTCGGTGGTGTCGACCACGTATTGTCCACTGGACGAAACGTGAATTTGCTGGTGCTCGACACCGGCGTCTACTCCAACACCGGTGGCCAGGCCTCCAAGGCAACACCGCGAGCGGCCACGGCGAAGTTCGCCGCGTTTGGCCGGGAAGCCCACCGTAAGGACATGGGCCAAATGGCAATTGCCTACGGCAGCGTTTACGTGGCTCAGATTGCGATGGGTGCCAATCCCGCACAGGCGATCAAGGCGTTCCACGAGGCCGAATCGTTTCCGGGTCCCTCGCTGATTCTGGCCTACAGTCACTGTATCGCCCACGGCATCGACATGACCACCGCCATGTCGCACCAGAAGGATTTGGTCAAGAGCGGTTTTTGGCCGCTCTACCGCTACGACCCGCGAAATGCACGTCAGGGAGAACATCCGTTCCGACTGGATTCGCGGAAACCGAGCCTGCCGTTCAAAGAGGTCGCGATGAAAGAGGCTCGTTTTGCGATGTTGGCGCGATCCAAACCGGATCGGGCTCGCGAATTGATGGGCCTTGCACAACGTGACATCGACGAGACTTGGCACTACTATCAGCAGCTTGCCGATGTAGAACGTGAATACACCGATTTAAAAAAGGTAGTGAAGGAGAACTGATGGCCATTGATCTATCGACCCAATACTTGGGCATGAAACTTGACAGCCCCCTGATCGCGTCGGCGAGTCCGTTGACCGGCGATATCGATTCGCTGCAGAAACTGGAGCAGGCGGGGGCATCGGCGGCGGTTTTGCCCTCGTTGTTTGAAGAGCAAATTGAACATGATCGGCAAGAGGTTCAGCGGCTGCATGAATTCCAATCCGATTCCATGGCCGAATCGCTCAGTTTCTTTCCTGAAGTCGAATACAACCTTGGGCCAGACCAGTATTTGAAGCTGATCAGTGACGCTGTGAGCACGGTCAAGATGCCAATCATCGCCAGCTTGAACGGATCGACGCGGGGTGGCTGGGTGCATTACGCTCAGCTGATGGAACGAGCCGGTGCGCGAGCGATCGAGTTGAATATCTACTTCATTCCCACAGAACCTAACGCCATCGCTGACGATGTCGAGAATCAATACTGTGAATTGATTGCGGCAGTTAGCGAGACGGTTCATATTCCGGTCGGTGTTAAGATCGGACCCTACTTCAGCTCGCTTCCCGATCTGGTGCGGCGGTTTGTCCAAGCGGGCGCTGATGGACTCGTCTTGTTCAATCGCTACTTGGCCCCCGACATCGATTTGGAAACCTTAACGTTCAAACCCGATTTGGTTCTCAGCACAGCGGATGAGTTGCGGGTTGCTTTGCGATGGATCGCAATCCTTCGAGATCAAGTCGACGCGAGCTTGGCCGCAACGGGGGGCGTTCACGAAGTACCCGACTTGGTGAAAGCCTTGCTGGTGGGCAGCGATGCCGTGATGCTGGCGTCCGCATTGTTGAAACAGGGCCCCAACCACCTCGACACGCTTCGCACGGGACTGATCCAGTGGATGACCGAGCATGAGTACACCTCGGTCGAACAAATGAAGGGCAGCATGAGCAAAGAGAATTGCTCAAATCCCGAAGGTCTCAGTCGCGCGAACTACATGAAGGCACTGACCTCCTACACCACGTCGAAGTAAGCCGAGTCCATTGCCGCGAAGCGGTTGGATTCCAGTGCCCAGGGTCGACGCACAGCGGCGCACCCTGGGGCCACGGTGTCGAAAAGCGTCTTCCTACGCCGCAGGCGTTGTACAATAAGGCCGTTGTACAATAAGGCCAGCGCCGGTGGGCGTCACGTTGGGGCTCGATGCCATTCCTTGTAAAACCTCTTCGACGTAGGCTGCCTGACGCGGTCGCTGACCAACGTTCTCACTTCGACTCGCTTTCGGGTCTTAGGACCGGGAAGAGGATCACATCGCGGATCGATTTCTGTCCGGTCAGCAGCATCACCAATCGGTCGATTCCAACGCCCAATCCACCCGCCGGCGGCATCGCGTAGCGCAACGCTCGGACGAAATCGTGGTCCATCTTGGCCATCGAATCCTCTTCGTCTTGGCCATCGAGTTGCGTTTCGAACAACCGTTGCTGTAAATCAGGATCATTCAATTCGGTGTAAGCGTTTGCAATTTCCATTCCTCGCACAAACAACTCAAATCGTTCCGCGATCGCGGGATTATCCTTCTTTCGCTTCGTCAGGGGGCAGATACTGGCGGGGTAGTCGATCACAAAAATCGGCCCCTCCAAGGTATCTTCGACCTTCTCTTCAAAGATCTCATTGCGAATCACGTCGGGATGCTTGTCAGCGGTGTCGATGTCCAACTTCGTCGCCAATGCGATCACGGCATCCTCATCGGCTGGGTCGACGCCCGTGGCTTCTTGGAACAGATCAGCATAGGTGGCTCGTTGGAACGGGACACTGAAATCAATGACCTTCCCTGCAAACTCTCGCTGAGTGTTGCCGCCTGTCGCGCGGATCGCGCCGCTGACCAAACGCTCCGTCAAATCCATCATGGATTCGTAATCACCGTACGCTTGGTAGGCTTCGAGCATCGTGAATTCGGGGTTGTGCCGAGGACTCAGCCCTTCGTTGCGATAGACGCGTCCCAGTTCGTAGACGCGTTCCATCCCCCCGACCATCAAGCGTTTGAGATGCAACTCCAATGCAATCCGCAGGTAGAGTTGCATGTCGAGGGTGTTGTGGTGCGTGATGAAAGGTCGAGCGGCGGCACCACCGGCAATCGTATGCAGCGTAGGACCTTCGACCTCGCAGAAGCGGTCATCGTCAAGCGTTTGGCGGATCGACTTAATGATCCGCGTTCGGTCCATGAAGGTATGGATCACTCCATCGTTAAACGCTAAATCGGCGTACCTCATTCGCTGACGCAGATCGGGATCGGTCAACCCGGCGTGCTTGTCGGGGGCCGGTTCCAGCATTTTTGTGAAGAAGAAAAGTTTCTCGGCAAACACGGTTAACTCGCCCGTGTTGGTTCGGCCGAGGCGTCCTTCGGCGCCGACCAAGTCGCCAAGATCGAACAATTTGGCGACTTCGAAGTCGTCGTCACCCACCTGCTTCTTACCAACGAAGATTTGAATATCGCCGGTCCAATCACGCAAGTTCAAGAAAATCAACTTCCCCGTCGGCCGCGACAACATGATCCGGCCTGCGACACGAACGGTGGGTCCGATTTCCTGGCCAGGTCCATTGTCCGATTTCCACTGACGATAATCGAGATCGGGTGCGTCGAAGTCGGGAAGTTCAATGTTGTTGCCGTCGGCGGTGACAAACTGCACCTCGCCCGATCGATCTTGGCAATCGCTGACAAACGAGCGATCATCAAACCGGCTGCCGAACGGGTCAATGCCCCGCTCGACCAACTGATTTAGCTTGTTTCGGCGGGCGACTTTGGGGTCGGTGTGGTCGTCGCCAACGGGCGATGCGGGGAGTTTTTGGCTCATGAGTTGACAGAAAACGGCAACGCCGTGGCTAGAATGGGGGAATATTTCGGGACTCGAACCTGCGGCTTTTCGTCACACGAGACGTCCGCAATCGTATGGTTGTTTCGTCAGATTGTCGGCACGATTTGGCAAACACGCAACCACGAGCGATCTTGCTTTATCTGGCGAAATGGATGTATCAGGGGATCTGGGGGCCTGCGGCGTGTTGTTCGACAGCATCCGCAGCCCCCGTTTCCGGATTGCACCCGACTTCTTCGATAGACACCACCATGCAACGTAAAGTTCGACACGATGCCGGCAGCGTCGCTGGCTTGAGGGCCAGCGGAACGAAACACGCGACGCCGCCAACGAAACAGGCATCGATTGTGGTGGTTGATCCAAGTCCCTTGTCCTTGCTGGCGACCGCCGGCGTGTTTCACTATGAAGGCTATGCGTGTACGTGCGCTCGGACGGCCGAGGCCGCGGTATCCGCACTCGCACTGGGCACCCAAGATTTATTGATCTGGGATGTCGCCGACGATGCGACTGCGGCATTAGAGGCCATCCAACGAATTCGCCAACAAACCGACTATGAACAAATTCCGGTCGTTTTGTTGGCCGACACTCGCTGGGCGGGACTGGAAAAGAAGACGGATCAGATGGCAGCCGCAAGCCGCTGCTTGTTCAAACCCGTTGACCCCCATGCGTTGATTGCTGTGGCAGACCAATTGCTTTGGATGCCGTCCTTGATTTCCGCGCATCGCAAGCGAGGTTCCCAGCCGACCCGGCCCGGCTGGGTGACCCTCTAATTCACCTTCACCCAAGCTGCCAGGGCTGGACTTTCGCAGCACCTTTCATCATCTTTGAAGGGCGTCTGATCCGCCGTCGAAAGACGGCAACGAGAGGCGACTGCCGCCACGTTGTCTGCGGCTGCCATTTTTCCTGCCCTATGAGAGTGCCCCCTCATGCTCTGCAAAACGATCTCGCTTCGTCCTTGGGTCCTGCTGACCAGCCTTGCCTTTTTGTCGCTGTTGCCCCTCCACTCGCTAAGCGCTCAAGCCCCTGATTGGGAAAACGAGCAGGTGGTTGGCATCAATAAGTTGGCCGGACGAGCCACATCGCTGCCCTACGATGACCGGGCGAGTGCGATCGAAGCGACTCGTGACGCGAGCGTCTATCACCGCAGTCTCAATGGAATCTGGAAGTTCCATTGGGTCAAACAGCCGAGCGAACGGCCGGAGAATTTTTTTCACCCCAGCTTTGATGTGAGCGGATGGGACGACATGCCCGTGCCGAGCAACTGGCAGCTGCGAGGCTACGGCGTTCCGGTCTATACCAACATGACCTATCCGTTCAAGAAGGACCCGCCGCGGGTGATGGGTGAGCCGCCAGCCAATTTTACCAACTATGTCGATCGTAACCCCGTCGGTTCGTACCGCCGTGATTTTTCGCTGCCACCCGAGTGGGATGGTCGTGAGGTCTTCTTGCAGTTCAACGGTGTCGATTCGGCATTCTATGTGTGGATCAATGGCGAGCGCGTGGGGTACAGCCAAGACAGCCGGACGTTGGCGTTGTTCAATATCACCGATTACTTGAAGGACGGTAGCAATACGTTGGCGGTTGAAGTGTATCGCTACAGCGATGGCAGCTACTTGGAGGATCAAGATTTTTGGCGACTGAGCGGTATCTTTCGTGATGTCTATCTCTGGTCAGCTGATCCCCTGCACGTTCGCGACTTCTTTGTCCACACGGACTTAGATGACGCCTATCAAGACGCCACATTGAGCGTCGATGTTGAAGTTGCCAACGCGACGGAACAGTCAACCCCATTTTCGGTACTTGCCGAGTTGCTTGACGCCGAGGGCAAGGTGGTATTCAACGATCTCCGTGCATCAACCCAAGTGGCAGCCGGAAAGGCGGCGAAGCTAACGCTGAGCAAATCGATTTCGAGTCCAAAGCAATGGTCCGCAGAAAAACCCAATTTGTATCAACTGCTCCTGACACTCAAAGATGCGGCAGGCAAAACGATCGAAATCACAACCGCTCAAGTCGGTTTTCGGGAAGTTGAGATCAAAGACGGTTTGTTGCACGTCAATGGCAAGCAAGTTTACTTGAAGGGCGTCAATCGTCACGAGCATGACCCCGATACCGGGCACACCGTTTCGGTCGAATCCATGATCGAAGACATCAAGTTGATGAAGCAATTCAATGTCAATGCGGTGCGCACCAGCCACTATCCAAACGATCCGCAATGGTACACGCTATGTGACCAGTACGGCTTGTACGTGGTCGATGAAACCAACATCGAATCGCACGGAATGCGTTACGGAGCGGAATCACTCGCGAAAGACCCAAAGTGGGGCAAAGCTCACCTCGATCGAGCGATTCGGATGGTTGAACGGGACAAAAACCATCCCTCGATCATCATTTGGTCACTCGGCAACGAAGCAGGCAATGGCGTCAATTTCTTCGCCAACTACGACTGGATCAAACAGCGTGACCCGTCTCGACCGGTTCAGTATGAGCAAGCGGGTTTTGATCTCGACAACACCGACATTCGATGTCCGATGTACGCCACGATCGACCGAATTGTCGATTATGCAAAGAACCAACCCGATCGGCCGCTGATTCTTTGTGAATACGCACACGCGATGGGTAATAGCGTCGGCAATTTCCAAGACTACTGGGACGCGATGGAAGCGTATGATCATCTGCAGGGTGGATTCATATGGGACTGGGTCGACCAAGGGCTGCGCAAGCCCGTCCCGCCGGTGTACCGCGTAACGGACATCGAGAACACCAAGCTAACGGCGCAAGTCCGCGGGGAATTTGATGTTCAGCAAGGATTGACCGGCGCAGCAATGGTCGACAACGACGATGCCTTGCAATTGACGACGCAGTTGACACTCGAAGCGACGGTCTACGGCAATCGTGTCGGCGGATTCTGTCCGATCCTTTCTAAGGGTGACCACCAATATCTACTTCGACTCGATAATTCCGGAATCAACTTCACGCTGTACCCCGGTGCTTGGGAGAGTCTAAAGGTCTTGTATGACGATGCCAATTTGCTCGACGGTGCAAATCGAATCACGGCGACTTACGATGGCCAACAGATGCGAATCTTTGTGAACGGAAAACAGGTGGGTGAACGAGCATTGACGGGAGCCCTTTCCGAAAGCATTTATCCCGTCAACATCGGCCGCAACTCAGAAGTGACCGATCGCGTCACCTCGCTTCCGATTCAACAGGTTCGGATTTACAACCGAGCCCTGACGGCGGCCGAGGCAGCCGACGTCGGCTCGCGCGACCCTCAAGGACAAGTTCTGCACATGGACTTGCGTCAGATCGAGAGTGTGAAGACCTCTCCGGATGGAAGCGGCGAATTTTTTGCTTACGGCGGCGATTTTGGCGATCAACCCAATGATGGCAATTTCTGCATGAACGGTCTGGTGCAACCCGACCGGCGACCGAATCCCCATTTGTGGGAAGTCAAGAAAGTCCATCAGGAGATCAAGCTGCACGCAGTGGACCTGGCCGAAGGTCGCTTCCGAATCGAAAACAAGTTCCTGTTTTGCAATCTGAACGAGTTCAAGGCGACGGCCACGCTCCGGTGCGATGGAAAGGTCGTCGCCACGGCGGAGCTGAACGATTTGAATGTCGAGCCGCTAAGTGACGAGTACGTGGTGATTCCGACGATGGTCACCGACGAAATGAAGGGTGAGTGTTTGCTGACAGTCTCCTTTGAGCTGCCAAAAGAAACCAATTGGGCCTCGGCCGGCCACCGCATCGCTTGGGACCAATTCGAGGTCAAGGCTGCGGACTCGGTCGACCAACCCAGCGGCGAAAAGCCAACGGTTACAGCTGAGGACAATGAGCGAATGGTGGTGATCACTTCGGGTAAGGTCCAATACCGAATGGATCCATCAAACGGGGATCTGACTTCGATCAAGGTCGACGGAAAGGAGATGCTGCACAGCCCACTTGCACCGAACTTCTGGAAAGCTCCCAACGACAACCAATTCCGAAACGGCTACGTCAATCGACTGGGGCCCTGGCGTGCCGCGGCTGCGGAAAGGGAGTTCGTTGATTTCCTTGGCGAGGAAAACGGGGACGTCTTCGAAGCAACGATCAAATCAAAATTGCCCGTCGGCGATTCCAGCTACAAAATCCGCTATTGGTTCTTTCCGGACGGTTCGGTGCAGGTGAAGGCTGCTTACGAACCGGGTAAGGGTAATTTTCCAATGCTGCCCAGGTTTGGCATGCAGCTCGCAGTTGCCAAGGATCTGAACCAAGTGCAGTGGTACGGCCGCGGGCCTCAGGAAACGTACTGCGACCGCAAAACCGGCGGGGAGATCGCCGTGTACGAATCGACCGTTGATGAAATGGTCTTTCCCTATTGTCGTAGCCAAGACACCGGTAATCGAACCGATGTCCGCTCGATGACATTGACCGATTCGAAGGGTCGTGGCATTGAGATTGTCGGATCGGAGCCGCTCAGCATGAGTGCTTGGCCCTACACGATCAGTGATGTGGAGTTGGCATCCCATCCCTACGAGCTCCCGCGCCGAGACTTCAACATGGTGTTCGTTGACTTGAAATTGCACGGCGTCGGAGGCGACAACAGTTGGGGGGCGAAAACCCATCCTGAGTACACGTTGCCAGGCGATCAGCCCTACTCCTATTCGTTCACACTCTCGCCAGTGGAATGAGTCACGTCCTAAGCGGGCTTAACCGCCGACAAGGGAGCAAACGCAACCCGTCCCCTTGAAAACGGGCCCACTTCACCGTAGAAAACTGCCTGACTTGGGTTGCAAGTGGATCGCAGGCGTTCTGGTTCGCCAGCAAATTGATTCTTGGTTCGATTACTAGGTTTTAGCGGAGACTTTTGATGAGTAACATAAACGTGGCAATGATTGGTCAAGGGTTCATGGGGCGTTCGCACTCGAACGCCTGGGGCCAAGTGGCAAAGTTCTTTCAATGCCCCTCGAAGCCAGTGATGCACACCGTGTTTGGCCAAGAAGCGGAAAACCCGCAGGCGTTTGCGGACAATTGGGGATGGCAGAACGCTGCGACCGATTGGGAATCCGTTGTCAAGTCACCCGACATCGACATCGTCGATATCGTGACGCCTAACTTCATGCACGCGCCGCCAGCCAAAGCGGCCATCGCAGCCGGCAAGCATGTGGCATGCGAAAAGCCGATCGCCGGTACGCTTGCCGAAGCCCGCGAAATGGCGGAAGCAGCCAATAAGGCGGGCGTGAAAACCGCTGTCTGGTTCTGCTATCGTCGCGTGCCCGCCGTAGCGCTGGCCTACCAAATGGTCAAAGACGGACTGATTGGTGACATTCTTCACGTTCGAGCTCAGTACCTACAAGATTGGGCCGACGAGTCGGTGCCATTGGTGTGGCGATTCAAGAAAGAGCTCGCTGGGTCGGGTGCTCATGGCGACTTGAACGCCCACATCATCGATATGACTCGTTTTGTGACGGGCCAGGAAATCACTGAGATCTCCGGTGCAATCTCGGAGACCTTTATCAAGAAACGCAAACTGATGACCGGTGTTGCTTCCGGCAGCATCGCCGGTGGGTTGGATGCAGGGAAGGATATGGGGGACGTCACCGTCGATGACACGGTGTTGTTCTTGGCTCGATTCAGTGGCGGTGCCGTGGCCAGCTTCGAAGCGGCTCGTCAAGCAACCGGCAACCAGAACCGAAACGGTTTCGAAATCAACGGAACCAAGGGTTCGCTGAAGTTTGACTTTGAAAGAATGAATGAACTCGAGTACTACGACGCAACGCGTCCACGTGCCGTTCAAGGTTGGACCAACATCATGTGCACCCACGCGGGTGACCACCCCTACGTTGCTAATTGGTGGCCCGACGCACACTTGATCGGGTACGAGCACTGCTTCACCAACGAAGCCTATGACTTCTTGTGTCAAATCGCTGGCCAGACGCCAACCGTGCCGATTCCGACGTTTGAAGACGCGTATCAAACGCAGCGAGTCCTCGAAGCGGCATCCTTGTCGGCAGCGGAAAAGCATGCCATCAACATGGACGACGTGAAGTAGGCATTCCGTAAACCAACTCCATGACGGCAAGACGTTCAACGAACGCTCTTGCCGTTTTTTTGCGCGACTCGGCGAATACACCCTCAATCGTTGAGGGTGGAAAGGTTTGAAGTTGTTATTCCGTGCGAGCTTCGTAATGTCACCTCCACCTTTGAAGGTCGTGCAGTTTCTAAGTCGGTATTCAGAAGCGAGGGCTGACCCAGCACCCCCCCTTCCGCGGGGGTCGGCTGACGAATCGGTGGGGATTTGGAGACCGATGAAAAGTATCAACGATTCGAAAGTAGTCGTAGGGAGCAAGTCAATTGGGTGCCAAGAAACCCTCTCCCTCGCTGCGCTCGACCTCTCCCGCTGCGCGGCTCGTTGTACCCCACATCCTAATCCGGTGATATTTTTTTGGCTCCTGGTCCGAATGTGTTCCATGCGTTGGACAGGTCGTGGCAGCGTTGCATTCCGATCCACAAGGTCCTCGTCGGTATCGATCGGTAAGGTGGTCACCAGCATCCAGCAAATCGGATCCTCCCCTTCGGGTACATTGACCTCTTCGCACAGCACCACGTTGACGCGGACGCTCGGGGGAAGATCCTTCGAGCCAACGAATACTTTCCTTCTCGGAGATCGGGGGACTGCGTCGCTTGTCCGATTTTTGCGAAGGTGTAAGCTTGCTGAGGCTCTTGCGCACCTAGGTTTTTTGGCTCATCCGGCGGAAGCGTGCGCAGGAGGTTTTCGAGGCATCTCTCCGGTGTCCCATCATTGCTGGCAGGAGCTATTTTCACTTGTTATCGTGCAGTTGCCGGTAGAAACGGAGTCGAGCTCTGCAGAGTTGCAACTTGACAAGGGATATCCCGGTCGACGGTGCGCCAAGGGTGCTACAGGTTCCCGGCGGACGACCGACCGTCGGGGACTCTTTTCTAAGAGATCATTGGACACCGGAGCCATACCTCCGTGCAACAGGCTTTCCCATGTTCGCAGCACCAGCGCGGACCGTAAGGCAACTATCATTCGCAGCGGTTTGTCGAAAGTCCAAAGCGAAATCTCGTCACCTACCCCGCAGATGTATTAGACACCACCCGAGATGCGCGGTACAGCGAGCGCTGCGAGGGCAGGGGTCGAGCGCAGCGAGGGGGAGGGTCTTCACTCGATGCAGCAACACCGGCCCTCTCCCGGCGTTTAGACGCCGACCTCCCCAAAGGAGAGGTAACGGTACCGTAACTCCTGGACAAACAACGACCTAAGAACGGTACAACCTCAAATCGGGGGAAAGGGGAGCTAAAGAGGAAGGGTGCTGCTGCAAAGTTTTGGGAAACGTCAGGGTTTGAAATGCACACTGCGTGGGGGACGCACTACGAAACTGGCGATCTCACCAGGTCCAAAATGCGTCGCATTTCGGCAACCGCTTCACGCATCCCCACCATCAACGCTCGACTGACGATCGAATGACCGATGTTCAATTCGATCATGTTTGCCAGCGCCGCGACGGGACGAACGTTCGCGTAATGGAGTCCGTGCCCAGCGTGCAGCCGGATCCCCGCCTCTCGGGCAACTTGGCCCGCAGAGTCGAGCCTCGCTAATTCGGTCGTTTGAGTTTGATGCGTGGCGAGCGCGTAGGGGCCCGTATGCAATTCGACGGCGTCGACTCCGAGGTCCACCGACGCTTGCACCTGAGCGGGATCCGGGTCGATAAACAGGCTTGTCAGGATACCTGAATCTTGCAGTCGCTTAACGGCATCCCGAATCCGACCACGATCGTTCACGACATCAAGTCCTCCCTCGGTCGTGATTTCTTGGCGACTTTCGGGGACCAACAGGCCCCACGACGGTTTTGCGTTGCACGCGATGCTGAGCACGTCGTCCGCACAAGCCATCTCGAAATTGGTTTTAACCGTCACCGTTTTCATCAGAATTTCGATATCACGGTCCTGGATGTGACGTCGATCTTCGCGTAGATGAAACGTAATTCCATCGGCGCCGCCTTGTTCGGCCAAGCCTGCGGCGATCACCGGGTCGGGCTCGTAGGTTCGACGCGCTTGGCGAACCGTGGCGATGTGGTCAATGTTGACACCAAGTTCGATCATGAGGATTGCTTTAACGTTAGAAAGAAACGGGCAGACGATGCATCGTTTACGTTCGGCATGCACCGACCCGGTGAACGAATCCCAAATGGGACACTCAGCCATGAGGAGAGCAAGCGTAGTCTAATCACCGGTGGCCCGAAACGGATAGACGAGACGCGGGGAGTGAACCGGAGCACGCTGGTGGGAGGACTATTTCAGGATACTGCTCGTGTTGCCCCACTTGCTAGAAAACACCTGATCGCGAAGCGGCATGCGTTCGCGGGCCCTCGTTTCTCGCTGCTGCAATTCGCGGTCAACCTCGGTTACCGGTGCACTCCGATCAGGGTAGCCGATCGCGATTGCCGTCTGCGGCTGGTGACTGTCGGGAATCTCGTAGATTTGGCGCACGCGGCTTAGATTGAGTCCAGCCATCTGGTGAACCTGAAGGCCAATCTGCGTTGCCTGGAGTGCCAAATGAGCGGCGGCTTGTCCAAGATCGTGCAAGGCAACTCGATTGGGCTTTTGATTCTTGCGAAACGTCGTTCGGATCACCGAAATCAACAACACTCCCGATTGGCTTGCCCACGCTTGATTCGCCTCGAGCAAGCAACTCAGCATGGTTTGAAAAGGCTCGGTGTCTTGCCGGCGAGCCACTATCCACGACCACGGCTGATCATTGTAGCTGCTGGCGGTCCAACGGGCCGCCTCGAGACAACGCACCACTTTCTCGTCTTCCACCCATCGATCTTCAAATCGATACGGACTCCATCGCTGGCGAATCGCATCAAGAACACCAAGATCCGTGGGGTTCACGTCTTTCGGAGAGGGGGAACTCATTGTCTCGTCCAGTTTTTATTCTGAATGTCAAAATGCATGGCGACCCGCAATGCCACTACTTCCAGCGATAGACCTTTAACGCGGCCAAGTCACGGACGATCAGAAAATCATTGTTGATCGCCAAATGAGCCCAGGTATCACTTCCGACCTGGACGCGGTCGATGATGTTTAGCTTCTCATCGTCCGCTTGGATCAGTAGCAGCTCACCGGTCTGGTCCAAACATAACATCTTATCGCCGCAAGCAACCATACTCCAATATTTTCCGAACGGCGCACTCGTCCACCGGATCGCCCCATCGTCGACCGCGATTGCGGCAAAACGTTGGTTCTTCAAGTGCAAGTAGATGGTATCGTCTATCACAACGGGAGACGACATGTAAGCTTGACTCTTTTGAGACCATTGTTCCTCGACGCTCCAAGTCCCATCCTCGGATTTTCCTATTTGAAAACGTTGCGCCTTGCCACTATGTGCCGAAGTGAAAACGGTGTCTCCAATCACCAGTGGCGTGAGGATATTCATACCGCGATAGGCTTCGATCGGCTCCTTCCAGAGGACCGTCCCATCATCAAGGGAAACACCGCACAGCTCCTCTCGTGTTTGAACCAGCAATTGACGTTCGCCGCACAACGTCGCGATCGCGGGGCTCGAAAAAGCACCGCTACTCATCATGCCCGCTTCGTTTTCAAGCGATTGCCAGAGAATACGGCCATCGGCGAGCGCCACCTTCACCAGCGCACCGCCAGTTTGAACGTAGATCGCCCCCGCATCAATCAGTGGCGAACAGACGGCCCCAAACGAGGGAAGAGGAGTCCCCATCTCGCTCGGAAAATCGACTCTCCATTTTTCGTCCCCCGTTTTCGGATCCAAGCAGACCAGGACATCTCGCATGCCCAGCACAACAAGGTGGCCTTCAACCACAGCCGGGGTCGATCGAATCCAGTCACCATTGGATGCAGCGAAGAAAGGCACCGCCATCGCCCCTTGCCACTCTTTGGACCACGCCACGCTGCCATCTTCTAGGTTGTACGCCGTCACCCGTTCGATCGCTTTGCCAATCGTTTCGGTCGTGAAGACGAGGCCTTCCAGAACGACCGGCCCGCTATAGCTTGGGTCGTGAGCCCGTTGCCAGAGCAATTGCATGCTGCTTTGAAGGTCTTCTGGCCACGGGACAGCGGGCACTTGGCTATCTCGCGAGGGGCCTCGCCATTGGTTCCACGAGCTATCCGGCTCGGCAGCAGGGCAAACGGACGCGATCGCAATCGAGAACGCAAATTTCATTAGGCTGCGATTTGGCATGAGTCAAGATTTCTCTGAGGGTTTTAAGCAAGGATTACTGTATTCTAGAGCATCGGCAACTGACCACCGAATCCCGCCGGCCTTTCAGACCTGTTGTTTGGCTTGCCCGAAGCCAGCTGCCGCGTTCACGGCCGGAGACGAATGCCGTACAATCAGCCAGAGTTGCTCGTTTCGAACACACAGTTCCCACTTGGTGTTGGCCCCCAAATGAAGAGTTTATCTCAATCTTCCCGACGATGGTCGATGCCGGTTTGTCTGGTGTTGTTTTTCACGTCCGCTGTCCCTTTGTTTGGGCAAGATCGTAACGACGCGCCGGCCGACCCTAAGTACCCGATTTCGGTAGCCGTCGATGGCGAGGCACTGTTTGTGGTTGACTTAGACCTGCCGGGTGTCTGGAAAGTGGATGCGTCGGGTCGATCGCTCTATGCACGGGGTTCGAACCTACTACGAAAACCGATGAACCGGCCCCGCCCGATCGCCAACCATCCCAACGGTGGCTTGTTGGTGGGCGATTCCGCCACTCGCGAAGTCTACTACGTGGCGGAACCGAACGCGGACCCCAAGCCATTGTGCAACGCTCGCGTTGGGGTCGCGATGGCGCTCGCCGTGTCACCCGATCAAAAAACCGTCTACGTTGGTGATGCCGAAAAGCGTTCGGTATTTCGATTTCCAATCGAAGGCGGCGATCCGGAGTTGGTCGTGCGAGTGAACGCCCGCGGATTGGCGTTTGACGCCGAAGGAAAGCTGTGGGCGGTCACGCCCGATGATGCCGCGGTTCATCGCATTGACGTCGAAACAAAGGAATCGCAAGCGATCGTGACGGGGCGGCCTTTCCAATACCCCAATGGCTTGGTTTGGTCCGGCGAACATGGATTCGTGAGTGATGGTTACGCTAAGAAAATCTGGAAGTTTACGGCCGATGGAAAGACCGAGGTTTGGCACGAAGGCGACCCGTTGGTCGGTCCCGTGGGCATGGCCATCGATGAAGCGTCGCTCTACGTTGCCGACCCCAAACAGCTGCAAGTTTACCAGTTCAATTTGGCGAACAAGGACGTACGACCTCGGCTGTAAGTGAAGGAACTCAAAATGAAACGCATTTTCTTGGCATTCTTGGTGCTGGTCGCCGCCGCCGTGGTGATCATCGTGGTTGCAAACCGACGCCCTGCGAACGAGGCCCAACAGACCGCTTCGTCCGAGAACAATGCAGCGTTTGCAAAACTCGAACAGATTCGTCAAGCCTTGGCCGACACCGAGAACTTGGAGGTCGTCGCCGCCGACAGGGATTGGACTTCCCTCTACCGCGATCATCCAGACGATCGCTCTATCACGCTCAACCGAGCGTTGTCGCGAGTGCTGCACGTCGATGCACTGACGTCCCAAGCCACCAATTCGCTGCTAACGCCTGCGGAAAAACAGGCCGCTCGCAAGCAATTGCCAGAGGCGATCGACGCGGCGCGGCAAGGTGTCGACGATTATAGCAAGACCGATGGCGAAACCGTCGTCGCGTTATGGCTGCGTTGTCGAGTGGATCTCCATGAAGCGTCGCTATTGCCGCCGACCCTGACGCGATCGATGCGGAAAGAAATCTTCGATCGTCTTGTCGCTGCGATCGAAGGGGATCTCGGCAAACGCCCTGGATCCATCATGCTCGGCGGGCCGTTGACTCAAGTGCTCGACGAGATGGAAGACCCGATTGACGGGTTGCCGAAAGAGATTGAGCCTGTGGCCGCAAAAGCACTGGTGACCTTGTCCGACACAAACCCCGAAAATCTTTACATCGCGCTGCGGGCGGCGAGATCCAATCTTTCGATCCAGTCGCCATCCGCCACCGCCGCAGTCCGTCGCACCGGCGAGCTTGCCAGATCCATCGAGCCCTCGCTGCGTCGCCAAACGGAACCGATTGGATTGACGCCCGACGAGTTGGTCCAAAAGATCCTTGATGGAATTGATTCGGAAGATTGGTCGGTCGCGGAAAACCAAATGTTACTTTGGTTCAACGTCCTCAACAGTACGGAATTGGTGAAACTTGATCGTCGCCGCTCGGCGCCTCACCCGCTTGATCGGCTCAGCTTTGATGCAATGCGGCGTGCGTCGGCTGCCGTTGCCGAAGCGCAACCGGCCCCCTTGGATTTGGCACCGATCACGTTCGACGCCAAGTCGGTCAGCGAAGCCCACGACGTCGCCGTCGCGATTCCGATTGACTTTGATTTGGACCTTGCCCCCGATGTGTTGACCGCTACAACGGACGGAAAACTGACCCTGCTACGGAATCGGATGGGCAGTTCCGCGACCTGGGAATCTGCCGGCTCACTCGATCTGAAAATGCCGATCAAGGGTTTGTTGGCGGCTGACTTATTCATGGTCGATAGCAGCGATCCAAAACGGATCCAAGCGAGCGGACAATCGGCTACCGCATCGGGCGATGGCGGATCGAGTGCTGCGGTGGCCGATTCGTCGTCGCGTCACAACACGTTCCTTACCGTGATTGCCTATGGCGACCAAGGCGTCCGGCTGGTCACGGTCGACGGTCGCGGGGAAACGGGGGAGGACCAGCGGATGTCGCTCGCGGAACCTTCGGCCGGACTGGACGATGTGACCGGCGTGACAGCGGCGACCGTCGGAGACCTAGAAGGCGACGGAGACTTGGACCTGGTGTTGGCCACAACGGATCTCGGCATTCGAACGTTTGTCAATCGCGGGAACCGAACCTTCTTTGAAACCGCGACTGCCGGCAACAGCTCGTCGCTGGCGTCTCAAAATTCGATTCAGCAGCTGGCCATCGTTGATCTGGACCGTGACTTGGACCTGGACATTGTCACCTTGGATCAATCGGGCCAGGTCGGATTGGTCGAGAATCTGCTGCACCTACAGTTTCGTTTCCGCAACCTAGACGAGGTGCCGGCTGTTGACGAACCGGCTGGAATCGCCATCGGCGACTTGGATGGAAACATCTCCTGGGACCTCGTGGTTGCCGGAAAAGGTACGTCGGTGATCGCCTATTCCCAAACCGCCGACGCGGGAGCCTGGACCGTCGACCGGGCCGAAACGGTCAAGCAGACGGGGAATGGATTGGCGCTGGCTGATTTCAATAATGACATCTGGCCCGATGTGCTTCGTTCTAGCGAGTCGGCTGCCGATGTGCTGAGAATGGGGTCGAAAGAGGGCGATACGGTTCAAACCATTGACACGGCCCTGGGGAATCAATCCTTAGCCGTTGCCGATTTTAATCTCGATGGTTTGCTCGACACATTGGCCGTGCGTCAAGGTCAACCGACCGTCGCGCTGAACACGACCGAGTCCACGAACCACTTCTTGCAGGTTCGATTCCGAGGGATCGACGACAACAATGCCAATAGCGGTCGGGTGAATCATTACGCCGTCGGATCGGTGGTCGAAGTGAGGTTTGGTCCCTATTACCGGGCTGAGGTGATTACGACACCGATGACCCATTTTGGTTTGGGACAGTTCGACGCGGCCGCAACGCTGCGGGTGATTTTCCCAAACGGTTTGTCCCAAACGATCTTGCAACCCACGGTCGACACGTTGGTCGAAGAAGAGCAAACGCTCAAGGGTTCCTGCCCTTACTTGTACGCTTGGGATGGAGAGAAATTTGCCTTCGTGACCGATTGTTTGTGGGCGGCACCGCTCGGATTACAGGTAGCCGAAGGGGTCGTTGCGAAGGATCGGCCGTGGGAGTATTTGAAAGTTGATGGTGATTTCGTGGTCGAGCGCGAGGGGCATTACGAAATGCGAATCACCGAAGAGCTTTGGGAAGTTGGCTATTTTGACCATGTCGCGTTGGTCGCCGTGGATCATCCCGAGGAAGTGGACATTTGGACCAACGAGAAGGTTGGCCCAGCGGCAATCGCGAAACCAACGATTTTTGCGTTTGATGAGCCGAGTCGGCGGAACGTGACCCGTGCATTCGACACCGCCGACCGGGACGTCACAGAGAAACTGACCTCCATCGACCAGGACTACGTTCAAGGATTCGATCGCAGATTGCGGCAAGGCCTTTGTCCGCCACACTGGATCGATGTTGGTTTTGCCAAGGCGGGTTTGCCTCAAGAACCCTCGGGCGAATCGGTCTACCTGGTTTTGACTGGCTGGATTTTGCCTACCGACACTTCGCTCAACATACAAATTGACCAAAACCCCGAACTGCAGCCGATTGAGTTTCCATCGCTATGGGTGCCCGACACCGAAGCCGAGGGAGGATGGCGAAAAGCAATTCCCTATGTCGGCTTCCCCGGGGGAAAGACGAAGACGATTGTGGTGGACGTGACCGATGCCATCAATCGTGACGATTTGCGGATGCGAGTTCGCACCTCGGCTCAGATCTACTGGGACAGTGCCGAATTGGTGATCCAGCAGAAACCGGTGGAAACGCGGACGCACCCTTTGACGCTCCGCGATGCCGAATTGGTTTACCGCGGCTTTTCGCGGCGATGGAAGGAGTCGCCGTTGGCGCCAGAAACCTACGATTACACCCATGTGACCGAAACGCCCAAATGGCCACCGCTGCGGGGCAAGTTTACGAATTATGGCGACTGCCAAAGTTTGGTTGAGGCTTGGGACGATTCGATGGTCGTGATGGGGGCGGGCGACGAATTGCGGTTGCGTTTCCCCGTTCCCGAAGCGTCGCCACCGGAGGGTTGGAAGCGTGACTTCGTCCTGCACTGTGTCGGTTGGGACAAGGACGCCGATTTGAACACGCTGACCGGACAAAGTGCCGATCCGCTACCGTTCAAATCGATGGAAACCTACCCGCCCACGCGACGACAATGGGCCGAAAGCGAGAAAACGGACGCGATCAATGCGGCTCACCGTCAGCGGACTCAGTCGTTCCAGGCGTTTTGGCAGTAGTGGAAAATCGCTGGTTTTGGGAACCTTACGCCTTTGACTCTTCTGCGTCGGTCAATACAATGGGGGATGGAAAGCGAGTGAGTTGCTCGCACCTACACCCACAATCCCCGACACATCGGTTCTGGAGGTGTTTGGCAGACTCAGCCGAGCGGTTTTGTGCCGTTCTGTGCAGAGGCCAAGCGACCTTCCCGCTTTCGCCGAACAATCAGTCAGGGTTCTCGAATCAGAGCCTCTCCTGCGGAGCGAAATTATGTTAACGGTGTTATCGGCAAATTCAGTCTTGGCGTTCGGATTCCCGGGCATGCCCGAGATGGTGATCGTTTTGTTTATCGCCTTGCTGCTTTTTGGTGGCCAAAAACTGCCGAGTTTGATGCGAAACCTGGGTAAGAGTGCCAACGAGTTCAAACGTGGCATGAACGAAGCGGTTGACGATGAAGACACCCGTGATTCGTCGGACGGGAAAGAATCGTAACATGTTCGGACTTTCACCATTCGAGTTGATGGTGATCGGTGTCATTGCGGTTGTGCTTTTCGGGGGCAATCTTCCCGAGGTTGCCCGGAAATTCGGAGGCAGCTACCGCGAACTTCGTCGAACGCTCAACGACGTCCAGCAACAATTTCGCAACGCCGAGCATGAGGCGAACAAAGCGATGTCGATGGATAATTCGAAAAAAGAAGCGAGCGAATCGGAGTTGGATGAACCCGACGAACCCTCGGCTCCCAAGTTTAAACCGCCGGCGTAGCCCCCTCGGTCCCGATCGCTGTGCTACCGCATGGTTGCGTTGACTGGGGTTGGATTTGCATCGGCCTGTTGCCGCATCGCGACGCGGTCCTCCGCATCGACTTGTTGCAAATGTTCTAGCAAGACACGACGAACTTCAAAGATGGCTTTGCCTGTCATGTGGATCGTCGTGTGTTCCGCTTCAACGATCAACTCGCTCTCCACATCATCCATGTGCGAACTCTCGTACTCGACGATGCCGTCCCCTCTGCGGGTGTGAGGCGCAAAGAAGCCGCGTTTTTCGACGATACCGACGATGTTGTGGTATTTGACATTGGGGGCCTTCTTCGCTCGCATCATGACGGGGAAAATGGGCGATTTGGGGGCCAGTGAATCGATCGCGTTCGCAGTGGTCAACAATTTCGTATCATGAAAGAAGCTGGGGTTTTCGCGGGTCAGGCGTTGCCCAGTGGAGACGAACATCTGCGGCAGGTTGATGAATTTCCGTGCCAGCCAACGTGTGTAATCGTTCGCAAAATTGCTGCCTTGATGGGGCGTTCCAATCGTGATCACCCGGCGCACGGATTCGTTGGGTTTGAAAAACAATGTGCTGACCAATTTCACGCGGTCCTGTTCCGATCCCACTAACTTGTCGGCCGGCTGATCACTCACGATTTTCCAGAACTCATCACCGCTATCCATGGTTTGCAAGCGGCTGACTAATCCCCCCATGCTGTGACCGACGAGCACCATTTGGTCGATCGCTCGATCACGGTGTCCCGCGTCGAACGCCTTTCGGGTTGCCAACAGATCAGAGCGTAGTTGCGCCGCACTGATCCAAAACGGTTGTCCGGTGGGGTACAAATAGAACCAGAATTGGTACCGCTCGCGAATCTCGGGAAAACTGCGAAGGTCGTTGAACATATCCATCCACGTCAATGGACTCGACCACAAACCGTGGACCATCAAGACGGGAATTCGATTGGGATCGTAAGGTTCAAGCATGTAGATCCCCCGACGTTCTTGTGACTTGTCGGGATCGCGCAACCCTTCGGTTGCAAGGTTGCGTTCACGAAATTCAGGGCTATCCAGGAAAAACGCCAACGGTGTCGTGAGGTCGGTTTCAAGTGGAACCCATTGATTCGCGATCTCGATCTGATTCGCTTGCAGTGGATCGAAGAACTCCAACACACAGGTTGGCGATTCACCCGCGCGGCTATCGCTATGACCAGGCGCACAGCGCATCATGGCCGAGACGGCATAGCTCAACCCGTCGGGATAGAACCGCTCTCGTGGATCATCGTTCGAAGCGGATTTACGCACGGCAATCAACGGAACGCCTAAGCCATACGTGGTGTGCCGATTGTGGAGCGTTTGAATGTCGTAGTCGCTGACGAATTCATACCGGTCAAACTCTTCCGGCTTCCACTTCCCGTGCATTTCGGTCCGCACGATGAATTCTCGGTCAGGCGTCTTGATCGTGTAGGTGCTGCCGGGTTCGATGTGATGTTCGCGGCACATGATGCGCAACGTGTCCTCGAGCGATTCGTTGTACAAGTCGCAGGCATCACGAAATTGCGGGTCGAACGCATTGCGGGTCATCTGAAGGTCGTCGCTGAACAGATAGTCGTAGCTGTTCGTCAATGCCATTCCATAGTGACTCAACGCATCCACGAGGTCGCCGTCGCGTTCGGCTTTCTTGCCCTCGACATAGCAAAGTTCACTCAGTGCGTAGACCAATTCGGGATCCGCAGTGGTGTTGATCGTTTCGCGGATCTTGGCGAAGCACTTGTGATGATCGGCCGAGTATTGATCTTCTAGCCCGAATCGATTCAACGTGTTCCATGTTCGTTCACTGATCTGAGGACCTTTTGCCCCCATCAGCTTCAACGTTCCGGCAAGCGGGTTTTCGCGAACGGATCGACTCGACAAATAGCGAGGTGTCGAGCATCCGGATGCGCCCACTGCGATCAGCAAAACCCAGATTGCAGTGATGATGGTTCGCCACAACCTCGACCGCGTCAGCGCGCTACCACAGCGGTTGCTCGAATCGTTCGGGCAACCCTCCGAGGAGACGGTCGAGGGAAACAAGGTCGGCATGCAGGTGTCTTGCGGCGGAAAACCGCACAATCGCCTAGTCGTCGGTTGGCAAAGTGATGCGAATCAAAGGTTCTTACCCCTCTCAAAAACGCTTGAGAAACCCAGCCGAACGTTAGGGTTCTTTAGACGCGCATGTCAACCTTGTTTTTACTTCGGTTTCACGCTCCGTGAAACACTAGCGGCGAGGAACAAAGTTCCGCAAATACGTTGCACTTTGCTGCAATGACAATTTGCGATTCGTATCGGAATCCTCGAAGATTCGGTCTTCCACCTCAACGCAAACCGGCCCTCGATAACCAACATCCCCCAAGATCGAGAAAAACCTCCCCCAGTCGATCTCGCCCATGCCGGGGAGTTTCGGGGTGTGGTAATCGTTCGGAACGGCCAAAATCCCCACTTGATTCAGCTTTTCCCGATCGATGCGTACGTCTTTGGCGTGAACATGAAACAGCTTATCGGCGAACTCACGAAGCGGGAGCAGGTAATCGATCTGCTGCCATACCAGGTGCGACGGGTCAAAATTCAAACCAAAGTGGTCACTCGGTAGGTCTGTGAACATACGTTTCCAAATCGCAGGACTGTGGGCGAGGTTTTTTCCACCCGGCCATTCATCGCCTGTAAAGAACATCGGACAGTTCTCGATTCCCACCTTCACGTTCAAGCTTTCGGCATACCGGATGATTGGTTCCCAGGTTTCCAGGAACCGCGGCCAGTTCTCGTCAACGGACTTTGTCCAGTCGCGGCCGATGAAGGAATTGGCGCGGTAGATTCCTAACTTGGCCGCCGCGGCGATCACGTCTCGGAAATGAGCAACCGCTGCCTCCGCTTCCTGCTGGTTCGGTGACAAGGGGTTGGGGTAGTATCCGAGCGCGCTAATCGCGACCCCGTATTTTGCAGACAATGCATGGATCTCACTGACCTTTGCATCATCCAATCCGGCTACATCAATATGAGTGATGCCGGCGTACCGTCGCGCGTCCTTGCCGGCTGGCCAACACATCACTTCCACGCAATCGTAGCCGCAATCCGATGCGACCGAAAAAACTTCTTCAAGGGACTGGCTTGGCAGGATGGCGGTGGTGAAACCTAGTTGCATCATGACGATTCTCCGACAAAGGGGCGGGCGACAGGAACGATTCCGAAGAACGCAACCCCGGAACATGTCTTACGCGGTATCTTACACGATTGAGATTGCGCGCCCAACTTGCCTCGCAATCAAGCCCTACAATGACCAATCCCGGTTGTCCCCCAACCCAACTTCCTCAATCCGAGCTGCGACGATGACTCAGACTACGAATTCATTTGAGCCCCCGAAAGACCAAGTTGTTCACAACGAGAAAGTCGGCAAGACGATTCCCGGATGGGGCCCGTTGTTTGGAGCCCTGGCAAGCATCCCCCTCGCCATCCTGATGATCATTCTCGGAGGTGCAGCCGGAGGTGCTTTCGGTGCATTGACGATCCTGCTTGGAATCCTGATGATTCCGAGCGCACTCGTTTGTCTGTTTGGCCTGATGGCGATTGCGCCAAATGACTCGCGCGTGCTGCTGCTGTTTGGCGAGTACCGCGGAACCGTCAAAGAATCGGGCTTCTTTTGGGTCAACCCGT
Source organism: Novipirellula artificiosorum (assembly GCF_007860135.1). Lineage (NCBI taxonomy): Bacteria > Pseudomonadati > Planctomycetota > Planctomycetia > Pirellulales > Pirellulaceae > Novipirellula > Novipirellula artificiosorum. Next base: position 1,047,110 of record NZ_SJPV01000001.1, on the reverse strand, counting down.
TCTATTGGAAACGCAAGGTGAGTTTGCGGGTGCGTAACTTTGAAACCGGATCGTCATCGACCCCCGAAGAAAAGGATGGCACGGGGAAGGTACTCAAAGCGAAATCTCGCACCGCCAGCCGACCCTCGAAAGTGAACGATAGTGATGGGAATCCTATTGAAATATCGGCCGTGGTGGTTTGGAAGGTGACCGACACCGCCGAAGCACTGTTTGAAGTCGATGATTACGAACATTTTGTGGAAGTACAAAGCGAGGCCGCATTGCGTAGTTTGGCAACACGCTATCCCTATGACAGCGAAGATCATGAGGTATCGTTGCGCGGCAGCACCGAGGAAATATGCAATCGACTGCGAGAAGATATCCAGGAACGACTCATGAAGGCAGGCGTCACCGTGCTGGAAGCTCGCATCAGCCATCTGGCTTACGCTCCTGAAATCGCAGCGGCGATGTTGCAGCGTCAACAAGCCGGAGCCGTCGTCGCTGCGAGAACCAAGATCGTGGACGGTGCCGTTGGAATGGTTGAAATGGCACTGGAACACTTGAATCGTGACAACATTGTCGAACTGGATGCGACCCAACGAGCCAAACTGGTTTCAAACTTGCTCGTTGTCCTCTGCAGCGATCGGCACACGCAACCCGTGGTCCAAGCGGGATCCTAACACCCTTTTTGGGAGGTCACGTTCGGTCGAGTGGACCGTCAAGGTTAAAACTGCGAGTTGGGACGTAGTGGACTTCGCCAGAAGTCCCGAAGAACATTTGAGTTACGGATTTCTGGCGAAATCCACTACCCTAAAACTTAATGCTGACGGTCCACCAGTATTCCGACTCAGCTTGAATTGCGAGTCGGCGTTCGAAGTAGGGCCGGTTCCCACCGGCCAAATCACCTGGGAGTGTGGCCGCTAGGAAACGGCCCTTCCCGAAAATTGAGCTGCGGCGGAAGACGAGCTCGCTACTGCACGTCGGTTGAAGGCTGCGTTTCCGTTTGCAAACTCGACAGATAGGCCACCAGATCACGCAATTCACGGCCCGAAAGATGTTGGACCAAATCAGCTGGCATCGCCGACTTTCCCGATCGTAAGGCGACGATCTCCTCTTGGGCCACTTGAACCAGTGACCCATCGACTTGAGTCAGCTCGATCGCTTCCTCTGTTTCTGATTTTACGATCCCCGTGAACACCTGGCCGCTGTCGGTTGCAATCACCATCGAACCAAACTTCTCAGCGATGGTTGTATTGGGCAAGCAAATACTCTCCAGCAGATAGCGAGCATCTTTCTGCTTGCCGATCGTTGTTAATTCGGGGCCCACCTCGCCTCCCAAGGATTCGATCCGATGGCATCGAACGCACGACAACTCGGTCTTTTCAAAAAAGAGTTTCTTGCCTGCCATCGCATCACCACCATGGAGCGATGTCAACCAAGGCGCCAAAGGGTCCGATTCACGCAGCGACAACTGGTGCTCTTTCAGATCTTCCATCGTAGGGACGTCGAGCCGGTCCCTGGCAGCTTCCAGCACATTCAATGCCACTTCACTCGCCAAGGTCCCCTCGAGATATTGCCGAACCGCATTCGAAATCGCTTCGTTTGCGCGTTCGTCTTCGATTGTTGCCAAAATATCCCACGCCAATTGCCGTACCTTTGTTCCACGACTTTCGGTCGCTGCAATGAACGTGTCGATCGAGGCCGCAGCGTCATGATCGGCCAGCACGCGGAGGGCAGCTTCGAGTAACTCGTTCGCCGGCGCTAGCTTGACCTCTTTTGCCAACTCCGTCGCCTTCGACGAATCCAGCTTCGCTAATCCTGTCAGCGCCGATGCACGCGTCTGCCAATTGTGGTTGGAATCAATCACTCGCATCGCTAACCACGGGGCGACCTTCTTGATGCCGCGTTTGGCTGCCACTTCAATGGCCTTCTCACGAATGGTCTCGCTTCCCGCCAGAATCGCCTCCATTTCACTCGATAGCGCATCGAAGGCATCGGCGCGGGATCGCGGGGTCACTTGGCGTACGTCACCCAAAACGCGATCTCGCGGATCGACGTTATCCCATTCAGCGAGGCAATCGAGTGCTTCGATCCGCATCAACTCGGGGTTGGAGCCACGGGCCGCGAACTTGGCAAGTGCTTTTGCCGCTTCCGGCGAACCAATGCGATAATTTGCGTTGATCACACGCCGAAGCAAGGGAACATTCGCAAGCGGGGTTTCGATCATGGAAGCCAAGGCTTGAAGTGCCAAAGGGATAGGCGCATCATGAATCGCTCTGGCGGCTTCTGCCGACACCAAGGGGCTCTCGCTGGTTAAAAACCGCACGACCTCACCACTGGTGGTTCGTCGCAATGCTACGACAGCACTGCGCCGGACCGCTTCACTCTTGTGCTCGCTCAAAGTCGCAACCTGCGCGGCAGGAACGGCAAGCGACAAAAAGACTTGTCCGGCATGTCGGAGGGCAGGGTCCGAATCGTTGTTCGTTTCCAGCAATTGCACAACGGCGGGCATCGCGGAAGCAGCTTTCAAGTGGGCCAAGGACAGGGTCGCATAGTAGCGTACGCGACTCGATTCGTCGGTCAGCAGGTTTGTCAAACGAGCCACCGAATCTTGATCGCCACGCTCGCCCACCACTTTGGCTGCGGCTGCCCGAATGACGGGATCTGCATCCTCCATCAGCGGACGAATGGCGTCGATCACCGCCGGCCGTTTGCGTAGATCAACCCGAGCCACCATGTCGGCTCCCCAAAGGGCATGCAATCGACCGAGCGTCGGGGTATCGGTGCTGATTGCGATGGGTAGTAGGACAGCGGTGTCCCGACGATGGGCCAATTCCCATTGGGATTCCAATCGAATGCGACGATCCGAATGTGCGAGCCCCGCGACCAAGTCCTCCGTCGGCAACGAACGCCAATCACCACCAAGAAGCTTGGCGACTTCCTTGACATCCGGCGAATCATGAAACCGGTTGTCCGTCAGCCGGTAAATGCGACCTTTGCCAACGCCATCCCAGCCATCGACCCAATCGCTAACGTAGAGCGCACCATCCGGCCCGAACGCAACGTCCGTAGCGAGAACGGACCAAATCGGTTGGTCGTCACTTTCAAGTTTGTAGAAAGCGCCCGCGGGGCTAAGCTTGAAGCTGCGCACGCCGCTCTGACTTGCCGCACCACGAAAATCACAAATCAAAAACCGATCCTTCCACTCGTCGGAGAAACCGGTTCCCGGGTAATAGGCAAGCCCCGATGGGCCGTCTGTGAAGTTTGCAATGGGCGGAACGATGTAGGCAGGTTGCGCCGGGTGCCACGGTTCCCACAACCGATCCTCGTTGAACGGTCCGCGCGTTGGCAAGTACTGATAGTACATTCGCCATCCCGAATCACCGTATTGCAACAATTGGACAATCCGCGCCTTGTCGCCACTGTCGCTGTTGTTGTCGACGGTGAACCAATCTCCGAGATCGTTGAAAGCCAACTCCTGAGGATTCCGCAGCCCATTGCAGAAGACCTCCAAGCTGCTGCCATCCATCTCACAACGAAAGACAGCTCCGGTCGCGGGGTCTGCAATCACCTTGCCATCACTCGTGGTGACATGGTAGCCGCGGTCGCCCACCGAAAAATAAAGCCGACCATCAGGCCCCATCGTCAACCCATGGAGATCATGTCCACGAAAGGCCACTCGTACCCCATATCCATCCGAGATCACGTTTCGGTCATCGGCTTCGCCATCACCGTTTCGATCCGACAGTTTCCAGAGCCGAGGAATGCAGGTGTAGTAAACGTCATTGCCGCGAGCCAAGACGCCGGCCCCCGTCCCTTCTTCCAAACGATGAAATCCGTTGGCGAAGACCACGCTGTCGTCGGCTTTCCCATCCGAATCGGCATCGATCAAACGGCGAATGCGATCATCATGCTGCGTGTAAGTGACCGCCGAGTCGCCGAGCAGTCTGCGATGATAATCGATGCGATCTTGGACCGTTTGGGCCGACAAATCAGCCAACAACCAAGTGTCATCGTGACCTCGGTTGTCGGTCACACCGCGATTTTGACGATACGATTCCGCGACAAACAGCCGACCTTCCAAGTCGATATCAAAGGCCACAATGTTGGCAACCATTGGCTCGGATGCAAACAAATTAATCGTCCAATTCTCAGGAATCGTGACCGCCGACATCGCCACTTGGGCTTCGCCCGAAGCCGCCGCGACATCAGGCTGCAGGGGTTCGTTGCTTGCCAACGGTCCAGCTGCTCGCGTGACGGCGTGAACGAACAGGATCGACAAGAAAAACCATCGGAACGACGCCGGGATGCAAGTTACAAAAGGAGTCAAGACGTTCAAGGGTCCAAAGAGGGTTGGGCGGAGAAAACCGATCTGGCACGGATCGGAAGGAAAGAATTCACGCTTCGGTTGCCGATCTTAAAAGTGGTTTCCCCTAACATAGCCAGGGACGCCAAAAGATGGCAAGATTTAGACGTGGATTGTAACCAGATTGTCACGAGTTTACGCGAATGAAGCCCAAATGACGAACGACACTGCCGAAACCAGCGAACCGATTCGCCGAGGATCTCCCTTCGCCACCGACCCACCAATGATGGCGTCGGCCGCAGTGATCAATCCCGAAGACGTCTACTTTCAGGCAACGCCACTGCGATACACCGCCATGGGTGCGGTCGCGGCGTCTGCGATGGTCCTCTTTTTCGCTGCTGCTGCAGCATGGTGGTTCCCAACCGGCGGTGCGATGATCGCAGGATTGGGATGCATGTTGTCGATTGCCGGCCTCTACTCTCATCGCCGCAAAACCGCAGCGGCGCTACTTGCCATTCACTTGATGCTGTTCATGCTTTGCTTTAGCCAAACCATGTGAGAACGAACAATAGAGAATCGGTAACACCAGTAAGGTCAGAACACCGGAGACCAGAATCCCTCCAGCGGATGCGATGCCCACTCCATTTCGCATTTCCGCACCAATCCCTTGGCCGAGCGCCAGCGGCAGCATCCCCAACACGGCGGCCAACGTAATCATCACAATTGGGCGAAACCGTTCGCATGCCGCTTCAATCATCGCTTCGTGACGGGGAAAGCCTTCTGCAACATGCACGTTGAATTGGTCCATGATCAAGATGGCGTTGTTGACGACGATGCCAATCATCATCACGATCCCCATAATGACAAAGATGCTGATGCTCTCGCCGGCGATCGCGAGCGCCCAAAAAACTCCGATCAATGCCAACGGGACGGTGATCAGAATCAAGGTGGGTTGACGAAACGACTCCATGATCGCGGCCAAGGTCAACACCACCAAAATCATCGCCGTGATTCCGGCTTCGGCCAAGCCACCTTGAGCCTCGTTCATCATTTCATACTCGCCCGCAAAGCGGTAGTCGTATCCCGGCGGCAGCACCTTGCTCTGATCGATCGCCTGGCTCAACTGAGAAACCGCAGTCCCCAGCGGTAAAGACGAAGCCAATTGGGAGGTCAGTTTGGTAATTCGTCGTTTGTTCTTACGCGTGATTTGAATCGGGATTTCGGTTTCACGGATGTGACTGAAGCTGGTCAACAAGACGGGATGGCGGTCCGTTCCCGGAAACTGAAACTCCTCAATCTGGCGTTTCCCTTGCACTTCATCCAATTTGACAACGATGTCATAGTTGCGCGCATCCTGCTTGTAGGTGCCCGCTTCGATCCCTTCCAAATTTGCCCGCAGCGTTAAACCAAGTCCAACCGCTGGTGCACCGACGTCGCTCAACACAGCGCGGCGTGGCTCAATGCGGATCTCTGGCTTGCCCTGCCGAACCGTTGTGTCGGATTCGACAAAACCGTCAAGTTGCCGTGCAAGGTCGAGGCTCTTGGTCGCCAACTTGTCAAGCATCGCCAGCTCGCTGCCGGCAATCTCTAACTCCACGGGGTTCGATTGTCCGCCGATAATCGAAGGCTGACTGACCGCGACGATCGCATCGGGAAAACCTGTGATTCTGGATCGTACGCTATCCATCAAGTCCGCGATTGTCATGGATCGCTCGTCACGCTCACTGAACTTGAGCAACAATTGGGCGAGGTACACTCCTTCACTCGATTGCCCCAACATCGCTTCCACCTTTCCCACGGTCGTTAGCACGTGCTTCAACTCGGGAAGGTCCTGGACTCTTGCCTCCGCCTGTTTCACTCGACGGACGGTTTCCTCCAAGCTGTAACGCGTCGGAAATTCCAAACGTAAGTACAAACGCCCCATGTCCGACTGTGAAAATGCACTGCTTCCCAGTGTCCCCGCTGTCTTGATCGAGTGTACGAACATGCCCGCGACCGCCAGTAGCAGCAATGCCGCAGCCCAACGGTGTTGTTCGGCAAACGTCAACGACCAACGATATGCGGAAACGATTCGGTCGAACATCCAGTTCCAGACACGCTCGATACGCCGCAGCAATGAACGTGATTCCTGTTCACGCGGCTTCAAAACCAACGAGCAGAGCATCGGCGTCAGCGTAAACGAGATGAACAACGAAACGACCGTCATGATGAACATGGTCATCGCCAAGGGCCCGATGAACATGCCGATCTTGCTTTTCATCACAGCTAAGGGAAACAAAACCACGACATTGGTCCCGGCACTGGCCAACACCGCGATGAACGCCTCACTCGAACCCAACCGCGATGCTTCCTTTGGATCGCCGGTCGTTCCCAGGCGTTTGTCAATCGCTTCGAGTACGACGATCGAGTTGGTCACCAAAATACCAACCGACATTCCGATGGCAATCAGCGTCGATGTATTCAGCGTGTAACTCACCACGCTCATGAAGAACAAACCAATCACAATCGTCAGCGGCATCGTGATCGCCACCACGAACAAAGTTCGTACATTGTAGAGGAACAAAAACAGGATCGCGGCAGTCAGCAAAATACCCTGCACCACATTGACCCAGGCACTCGCGTTATTCGCCTCGATGAAACGGCCGTCATCATCCACCCAAACCAAATCCATGCCACCAGGGAGCTGCGCATTCAATTCCTGCATTGCGTCTCGGACCGCGTTGGCAACCCTCACCGCGTTGGCGTCGGCCTTCTTGACGACCTTAATCGCGATACAGTCGCGACCGTCGATCGTTGCGGTTTGGCGAAGCTCTTCGGTCGCCATCTTGACTCCGCCAACGTCTCGAAGGTAGCAGCGACGACCGTTGTCGTTCGCGACCTCGAGATCCTCCAAATCGACCACTCGGTGATAGTCTGCGTCAAACTTGACCGCATACTCGGTTCCCCCATCTCGTACGCGTCCAGAGGGGATCGTGCGAACGGCGTTTTGAATCGCCTGAACCACATCCATGCTGGATAATCCACGAGCAGCCAATTTGCTGCGATCTAATTCAACGTGAACCTCTCGCTCTGCGCCGCCAATCAATTGAACTTCGGCGACACCCGGAATGACCGTCAATTTATCGCTCAACGTGTTGTCGGCAAAATCGTACAAGTCCGTCAGCGGGACGTCACCAGCCAACGCCAAGTTGACGATTGGCTTTGCATTGATATCGAACTTCTGGATTTTCGGATCTTCCACATCGGCAGGCAGTTCCGCGCGAATCCCATCCAGTTTCTCGCGTACGTCGGTCGCGGCAACGTCGACGTCCACGTCCATTTGGAATTCCAACAGCGTCTGACAAACGTTTTCCATGCAGGTCGAACTGACGTGTTTTAAACCGTCAAGCGACACGACGGCATCCTCGATTCGCTTCGCCACGTCGGTCTCGAGCTCTCCCGGTGCAGCGCCTGGATAAACGGTGACAATCGTGACGAAAGGCGCGTCCATCTTGGGCATCAATTCGAGGCCCATCTTGCGGTAGGCGTTCAACCCGAGTAGCGTCAGCCCAATGATCAGACAGCCCATTGCGATGGGGCGGCGGACCGAGAAGTCAGATAGGTTCACAGCGACTGCTCCTGGACGATCGAAACGGGCGAACCGTTTTCGATGAGTGTTTGTCCCATGGCCACGACAGCCGTTCCGACGTCAAGACCTCGGACGATTTCCAGCTGTCCCTCGGCATGACGCCCCGTCTCGACTTCGATCTCTACCGCGCGTTCGCCTTGAACCGCAAAGACAACCGAGTGTCCAGCTCGGTTTTGAACCGCTTCGGCAGGCACCCCGATACCCTCTCGACGGTCGGTCACGATCGTTACTTCGGCCAAACAGCCAGGCACCACACAAGGGGGCGGCGATTCAATCAGCCCCTCGACCTTGAAGGTGCGCAGTTGATGGGTGACCGTCGGGCTCTTGTAGCTGACCATCCGAGTCTCCAGGTCGGTGTCGCCCACGCGGACCCGCATTGCGGTTTGATTGGGAATCACTTCGGCGTAATACTCGGCCGGCAAGTAGACGGAAACTTCCAGCAGCGACAGGTCCTCAATCCTGAGCACGGCTGTCCCTGCACCCGCCATCTCGCCCGGTTCACACAGCCGCTCCGAAACACGCCCGCAAATGGGGCTAACCACCAACGAATCCGCCATATCCTTCTCGGCGATCGTGACGTTCAACTTTGCTTGTTCCCACTGTGCCGTCGCCAAGTCAATTAGCGCACGCACATGCTTCACGTCCGCTTCGCATTGCTTGTATTGCGATTCGACTTTCTCAACTTCTTGGATCGCCATCGCGTTCTTGCCTAATAATTCTTGTGATCGGCGCAAGTCGTTTTCAGCTTGTTGCTTCACCGCGGCACTCTTCTCGAACATTGCCTGTTTCTCTTGAACCGCACACTGGGAAACCGTCAACTCTTGCCGAGCGATCGCGACCGCCTTACTCAGCTTGACCGAATCGGTTTGAAACAGCTCGGTTTTGTTCGCTTCGATCACGTCGCCTTCGTCGACAAAGACAGCGTCAAGCGTCCCAGGAACCCTGGCTGAAACCAATGCAAAGCGTTTCGCCTGAATGCTGCCCGAGACCGTAATGCTCCGCTCAAACGACATCGCCCTTGCTTCCGCTAAAACAACCGGGGTGCTGCGCTGCATTGCCTTGGGCGTTGAATCCGCACTGCCGGCACGGTCCAGAAGCAACTCGATGTCGTCGGAGGAATCGTCGGACGGTGGCATCGATGCAAAACTGTAGGCCAATCCACCAACGACCAACACGATGACAATTGCCGCCGTAAAAAACTCGATCTGATACGTTTTCATTTTTCGAATCTTCATGCAATCAAACCTGTTCCTGTTCTTGACCTTGCGTCTCGCGATCTGCTTGCAAACCACGTAGAAAGAAATCCATCACCTCACGAGTCAGCGCCCTGGCGGGCCACGTCTGCTCCGTCGCTAATTGTTGTTCCACCAGTTGCCTTACCGCACCGAGAATCAATTGACCGGTGCGATGTGCATCGACCTGACGAAAAATCTTCAAGCGGATCCCTTCCTGCAAGACCTTGACGATATCTTGCAACGCCGTGTCTCTTGCCGAGACCTCTTCGGACTTCAACATGCCTTCAACAGCGAAATCATTGGAGAACAAGTTGAACAGCACCTGATGCTCGCCAAGGTATTCAAACCACGTCCGTAACATGGCCTCGAGCTTCTGGTCAGCCGGTAAAGCACTGTCACGGTGTGCTTGAACGGCCGTCATGACAGGCTCGATGGCCTTAGCATGAACGAACTGCAACATGCCCTGCTTGTTGGCAAAGTACTTGTACAAACTGGCTTTGCCGACGCCGGCCGTGGCGGCAACCCGTTCCATCGTCAAGCCGTCAAAGCCATGCTCCGTCAGCACGTCAACGGCGGCTTCGTAGATCCCCTCACGCATCACCGAACTGACCATCGCTTTGCGGCGGTCTTCGAGTCGAGTCATTGAATGCCTTTCACGGAAAAATGGAGGTGCTTGTCGGGGCAACGGCAGGGCAGATTTGGCTGACACCGTCGCCGGCGGATCGAGTGGTTGACGCATCGGGTCGGGCGCAACCGCTCGCGGCAAATTCACCTGGGGGCGAACCGATAAAACCGATGCGTAGAAAACCGATGCGCATCAGAAGAGAACTGTATGGTTCTATATGGAGAATTATTGGTCTTTTGTCAACAGGAAAGCTACGTTTTGGACTGCATTTCCAAGAATTGAACGGAAACCGCCATCGTTGGATCCACGCAGAATCACGGCGCCATTGATTCACAAATTGGCCCTGCTACAGTAGCCAGAATAGAAATTTTCCTCGTTCCAACTTTGTTCGTCTGGAGCCATGACGATGCGTTTCTTCAAGCCAAGCTGTTGCATTGCCCTGTTGCTGTTGGTCGGCACAGCGGAGGCCCGTGAGTGGTCCAGCCTCGATGGGAATTACAAATTGGAAGGTGACGTCATCTCTTTCAATGACAAGACGGTCGTGCTGAAACGAACCAGTGGCAAGCTGGTGGCGGTTCAGTTAGCGGAATTGTCCGATGCGGATCGGAAGTTTGTTCAATCCGAAGAAGCTCAGCAAGCGACGGCCAAGTCGGCCGAAGAGATGCAAACGTGGACTTCCAAAGACGGCATGAAGGTTCGCGGACGCGTTTTGGCCTATGGCCATAAAGAAATGACGGTGCAGCGGAAATTGGGAAAAGTACTCATCAATGACGTCGCATTCACGGAGTTGGATGAACTCCATCAAAGGCTGATTCTGAAAATTGTGGGTCATCTCGAGAACCAAGAGATCAAAGATCAACGTCAACTCGAAGCGTGGGCGAGAGGGCTCGGCGCGAATGTGAAAACCTATCCACTTGATGGCGTGTTGATGGAACTGGAAAGTGGCGACCAGATCGCGGTGCCCTTCTTCTTGTTCGCTAGCGAAGAACTTGCGATCTTGGAACCCGGTTGGAACGCATGGAAAAACAGCGAAAACGACGCCGAGGCTGCCGATCGAGAAAGCCTGCTGGTTCAATCGCAGGCGATGCATTACCAGCAAGATCGCCAACAAAGGCAACAGGTCGAACTGCTGAAGCTGACCATGATGGCGAATGCCACCGGACTGATTTCGATCTGGGAAGTGGGGTTGCAACCGAACCAAGGTGTTTACGGCCGCATGACCAGTGTCGTCGTTCCGGCCGCCAACAGCGACATCGCGGCGCAAATGGCGATGCAGCAGCACCCCGGTTTCAGCGTCTACGGAATCCGCAAGGTACGATAGCGACAAGCCGGTGCGATCGCGACAAGCTGCGGGCATGCGATGGTGTGTCCGTATCCCCGGCTCGACTGGACGTCACGGGCGAATATACTCAAGGCGCACGAAAATCCTGCTTTTCGGTTTGGTGATTCGTGTTCTGCCCACCCCTTTTTCTTTGGATTTTCGCCATGATTCGTTTCGTCGCCTGTCGGTCGCGCACCTCGGTGCTTTGGATAGGGCTTGCTTGGATCACGTTTTTGCCAAACGCTCTGCAAGCCCAATCGTTTCCGTTTGTGATTGCGGGGGATGATGCTGCGGAGACGGTGACCGACCGCAGCGGATTGCTTGATCGACCAGCAGGTGGGAACGGGTTTGTCCAGCAACGGAAAAATCAGTTCGTGGTTGCGGGCAAGCGGATTCGTTTCTGGGGCGTCAACATGTGCTTTCCAGCGAACTTTCCCACACACGACGAAGCCGACCGAGTCGCCCCACATTTGGCGAAGCTCGGTATCAACGCCGTTCGTTTTCACCACATGGACATGCAGGCGGCCCCCAGCGGAATCTGGAGTCCCAAAATCGAGAACGGCGAACGAACGTTCGATACCGAAATGGTCGACCGACTCGATTACTTCCTTGCAAAGCTACACGAATGCGGGATCTACGCGGACTTGAATTTGCACGTCTCGCGAACCTTGACGGAACAAGAAGGTTATCCACAAATCCAAGACCCACCTTGGTGGGCGGGTGCAAACAAGTGGGTCATGTATTACGACGAGGATGTGCAGCGAGAAGTCAAGCAGTACTGTCACGACTTGCTTACCCATCGCAACCCATACCGCGACGGCTTGGCTCGCGTGGATGATCCCGGCATCGGCCTGGTCGAGATGATGAATGAGAATTACTTTTCGGTGCAAGGTTACGACTTGTACCGAAAGATGCCCGAGCGATTTCAAATCAGCTTCATTGCGGCATGGAACCGCTGGCTGACCGATCGCTACAAGACCCAAGCGGCCATGGTGGCGGCTTGGGAATCGAACCAAGTCAAGCTTGGCGAACCGATCTTTCCGGTGTCGTCCTTTGCAAGCTCTGGCGATCATTGGACGATCAGTTTGTCGGATGCTGAGCTGAAACGAACCTTCGGCGTTGATGGCCCCCCCGCGACGCGACGGGCGGCGGTTCGATTGGCACCCAAGAAGGTGCTCGAACAGACTCACTTCCAACAACTGCAGTACCGCGAGTTGTCGGTGTCGTCGGAAATACCGATGACCTTGTCGTTCTGGGTTCGAGCCGACAAGCCGCGAACGTTTCGAGCGGAATTGTCAACAAGCCGCGGCGGCGAATGGCGTGATCTGGGGATCTTTGAGGACATCGAAGCGACCCCCGAATGGACTCGTCACTCGCGCATCATCATGCCCAAGGAAACCATTGAGAACGAAGCAAGCTTGGTCATGACCATTGGGAATGATACGACACCGATCGAGTTTTCAGGGATCGAACTACGACCGGGGATCGCTCCCGTTTCCTTGCCGACCGATCAAGACTTGGCCAAAGGCACCCTCGCCATTCCTGACGCCGGGTCTCCGGTTGCCGCTCACATCGACATGAAACAGTTTATGGTGGACACGGAAAAGGCTTGGGTCGCCGAACTGAAGCGCTACCTCCGAAACGATCTGGGTGTCAAGGTACCGATCACCGCCAGCCAGATCAATTATCATCCGGCGGAGTTAGTCGAAAACCAATTGGACTTTGTGGATCTGCACAATTATTGGCACCACCCGATGTTTCCGAGTGGCCAAGAGTGGAGTCCCGCGAGTTGGACGATTGGGAACGATCCGATGGAAGCCGCACCGACACACTCGGGATGGCCGGCGAATTCGCTCCTAATGCGAACGGGATGGCGATTTGCGGATCTGCCGATGACGATGACGGAATGGAATTATCCGGAACCAAGCGTTTACGCCGGAGGATGCGTGCCAATGGCGGCAGTGATCGCAGGGCTGCAGGATTGGGACGGCGTGTTTTTCTTTGATTATGACGCGGTCGGAAAAAACGAAAGCAATCCCGATCCGTGGTTCCGTGATCAGACGGTCAACTTTTTCTCGTTCAACGGGGCACCCGTCAAGTTAGCACTCCTTTCTCAGATGGCAAACGTCTTCCTCCGCGGTGACTTGAAACCACTGCAAAAGGAAGCGTTCAGCCAGTTGGACCAACCGATCGATGGACGCTACGGATTGGCGACGCGGCTGGGAGTGCGCAGTGGCGGTGGCGTCCCCAACCTTGGCGAGCTTCCGGATGAAACGCATCTTGATAGTGGTGATGGCCAAGTGGTTTGGCAGAGTGACGGAAAGAAACACGGGTATTTGACCCTTAACACACCCGCGACGCGAGGCGTTTGGGGAACGATCGCCGACCAGACGTTTGTCCTGGGTGACATGAAGATCGAAACGGAGCCCAGCGAGCCGAACTATGGTTTTGTGTTCGTTTCTTCTGCCGATGGCCAGCCGATTGAAATCGCAGAACGAAGTGTCTTGACCGTGGTGTCACACGCGGAAAACCAAAACATGGGATGGAACAAGGACAAAACCAGTGTTGGAACCGATTGGGGGCACGGCCCAACGATGGTGACGACCCTTGAAGCGACGGTCGCAATCCCCCATTCCAAAGCGGCTCAGATGCGAGTTTTTGCGTTGGATGCGACGGGAAAACGAATGCAGGAAGTGGCAACCGATCGTTCGGATGACCTTGTCATTGTCCCTGTCACGCCGACCGACAAAACGTTGTGGTACGAATTGGTAGTCAATCGAGGAACGAACAATGAATAGACACGATCGACGTCGTTTTTTTCAGCACGTGATGGCCCTTGGTGGAGTTGCCGCAGCAAGTTCGCAAGCGTTTGCCAAGGATGCCTCAAGCGGGACCCGAAAGTACACGATGGACCTGAATGGTGGCGGCATCGGAGTGAATGTGGGAGTCGAAGAATCGATCGCATTAGCATCGAAATACGGATTTGAGTCAGTCGGTATTTCCTCTGGGACGCTCGCCAAGCTTTCCGAGGACGAAATCGCACAACTGAAGGAAAAACGCCAACAGGCGGGATTGGTTTGGGGAGCGTCCGGGCTGGCAGTGGATTTCCGTCGCAGTCGCGAAAAGTTTGAAGCCGACTTGAAATCGCTTCCCGCCCACGCCAAGGCGCTCCAGTCCGCTGGTGTTACTCGCGTCAGCACCTGGCTAACCCCAAGCAGCGACCAACTGACCTACAACAAAAATTTTGGGCAACACGCCGAGCGACTGCGTCGGGTCGCAACCGTATTACAAGATCATGGCGTTCGATTTGGGCTCGAATACGTTGGTCCACGCACGTCGCGCATGAAGACACGCTATTCGTTCATTCACACTCTCGCCGAGACCCAAGAGTTGATTGCGGCAATCGACGTTCCAAACATGGGCGTGGTGCTTGACAGTTGGCACTGGTACACGGCCGAAGAGACGATCGACGACCTGATGACACTCTCCAACGACGATGTGGTCGCTTGTGATTTGAATGATGCGCCCTCGGGTTTAGGGATTGATGAGCAGCAAGACGCTTCTCGAGAACTACCTGCAGCCACAGGTGTGATCGATATTGCTGCATTCTTGCGAGCGCTCGTCGCAATCGGTTACGACGGCCCGGTTCGCGCCGAACCATTCAACAAGACGCTCAATGCAATGGATAACGACGCGGCGGTCAAGACGACGGCCGCGGCAATGAAGAAGGCCTTTGCAAAAGCTAACGTCGGAAGATCAAGATCATGACCCATTCCTTCTGGACGGGTGGATCGGACGCCTATAAATCGGGTGTTCACGCCCAATATCGTGCATTGCTGCGTGACCTGCGATCAAAGCTGACGGAATGCCCCGATGAATCACAGCGCAGAGAATACGAATTCGAAATCAGCCAGATCGAAGCCGAGTACAAAGCAAAGCTCAAGGAAACCAAGAAACTTCTGTTTTGATCTTCGCGTGCACATCCATTTTTTTCTACCGCCATTTCAGCTATCCCGCGATCCGTGCAGTGGTGCTCGACATTCGATGGCAACCGGTGAATGACGCCAGGGCCTTCTCACATCAAACCGGCGGCTCGTGCGTTGATACATTTCAATAATATGCGCTAGTCCGTATGATTCATGAATTCACAAAAAAAACGCGTCGTAGGCACCTTCCCTTGTTTGGTTTACGGCAATGAGTCGAGAAACAGTCTGCGCGCGTTGATGCACTAGCACTGGAAGGCCTTTCTCAACCGATGCCGCCTCAAAGGAACGGCTCCCTTAGGAAAAGGGTTATACCTAGGATAGCGACCACGGAGTGGTCAAAGATGGTAGCCGGGGGTGAGAGCGAAGCGAACACCCCCGGACCCCTGTTCATCGATCGAACCGTCGACCACGTCGTGGTCGCAGAAACCGGGCACTCCCTATGTTGGGTTTTCTCTAACCGCGGCACACCAACTTGCGCCGCGCATTACCCAGGCTAGCGTCTTGTCGCTCAAAAAGCGGCGATGCGCCGCTAACGACTGCGTCCTCGCCAATTTGTTCGCAATCCCATCCCTGCCATCGCGAAGGCAACCCACTGAAGGACCACGAACAGGAGCGTCGCGATCGAGTGCCCGAGGACCCCGACCAACGGTTGGCGAAACCGCAGCATCGCGAGCGTTCGTGGAATGTGAGCCAAGCCAATCGCGATCAACGCAACCACGGCGCACCAGGTTGCTCCCGCCCAAACCGCGATCACAAGCGAGAGAATGGGGAATACGTTGGCGGCGATCAACACGAAACTGAATGGAGCGATCAAATGCCGATTCGCGATTCCTTCGGTCGCATTCTTCAACAGCCCGAGCATCACCTCTGGTCCGCTGTGATACATCCGGCACTCGGCCAGATTTGTTCCATCGATGACATCCGTCCTCAGCCCTGCTTGACGATAGATCCGAGGCAACTTCAATCCGTCGTGCCTTGATTCCCGAATGGCAGAGTGAGTCCCCGCCGTCGTGTAGTCATCACGAGTCGTCAGGAATAATTGACCACAACCGGCCGCAAACATTGGGTCGGCCTTCGTCCGCATCAACGAAAAGGGTAAAAAGCAAAGTAACATGTAGTGCATCAAGGGGATCAGCAATTTCTCTAAAATCGTGCCCGTTGCTTGATGCGGGAAGGCACTCAACAGCGAGACCCCCGTATGTTCCTGGTAGGTCAGGAGCCGCTCGATCGCATCAGGCGAAAGCCGTACATCCGCATCGAGGAACAGAAGTTGGGTGTAGCTTGCTTCGAGTGCTAACTGCCAACACGCGTATTGTTTTCCGTTCCATCCATCGGGCAAGGCGTTTCCAGCGAGACATCTCACGCTTTGTTCCACTTCGGCAATCCCACGAACGATCTCCGCAGTTGCGTCGCTGCTGTTGTCTTCCAGCACGATCACCTCCACATTCACACCGCGATTCTGAAGTACCGACTCGATGCATCGAGCAATCGAAGCAGCCTCGTTTCGAGCCGGAATCAGCACCGAAACATCTCGATTTTCAACAGACTTTCTAACGCTGGTTTGGTCGATACCCACACAAAAGAGTGGCAAATTGGCGAGGAACATGAGCGTAGGAATCCCTGCGGCGAACACGCCGACCAAGGCTAGCGTCCAAGCGAGAACCATCATTCGAATTTGGTCCCGTGTGAGGGCCTATAGCGTTGTCCCGAGGTAAGGGATCGAACGCGACGGAAGAGGTCGTACATGGCCCCACCTCCTTTTCGCCCTGCCAACAAGCACTCAAACTGCTCGGCCTGACGGGCGATGACCAACGCTGCCAATGCTTGTTGGGTTTCACGGAGACGGCCATGAAGCCGATCGTTCCATTGGTCCTTTGTGAACGGCTCACGAAGGGGAATCCGAAACGGCTCACCCATTTTGCACAAACACTCCGGCAAACGTTCCTCCCAAAAGACATACTCCATGCACATCGGCATGACCCATCCACGGTCAAGCCGGCTGCACAAATGGGCTAAGCCAGGCCGCAACGGTACCTGGGAATCTCGGACATCGACAAAACGCCCTTCCGGTGTCAACCAGAGTGATGAATTCTCGCTCATCACGATCGCACGACTCTGCTTCAAGAACGCACTTGCACCACTGGCTGAATCCAGCGAGACCGCAAAGAATCCGAGTTTTCCAAAGACACGGTATTGGGCGAGAGCCGACGCATCGATGGGCGCATAAAACTGCCGAGCGGGAAACAACTCGTGATTTAGAAAATGTGCTAGCAGCGGGTCCCACCACGAAGGATGATTTCCGTAAACGATCAGCGGCTCGGAGCTGGGGATTTGCTTGTCAAACCGTTCTTCTCGCGCAATCGCGATCGAATGAAATTGGCTTCGCAGCATGCGCCGAACGTGCCGCAAAAAACCTCGCTGAAGCCAAGCGGAAACGTGCGGCGGTTGTGTATGCGGAGGTGGTGTCTGAGACACGGGGTTCCTATCCCTGATGGTTTACCAAAGTAACGATCATCCCCAATGCTGTGCGATCTTGTCCTGCAAAAACGCGACGCTGCGTTGAAGTTGATCCATGCCATCGACCCCGTCTTCGATACTGATCCAGCCATCGAAACCGACGCGAGTGAGTTCCGCGAAAATCGCGTCGTAGTCGTTCAGTCCTTGACCAATTTGACCGTGCTTCAGCCGTTGGGCGTAACCCACACTACCTCCTTCTTCACGTCGCAAATCCTCGATCGTTCCCTCCGCTAAATACCGGTCGCTGGCGTGCATGGTGACAACACGGCGCGAAACGCGTTTGAGGAGTTCCAGTGGATCTTCACCGGCGATGTAAGTGTTGCTGGGGTCATAATTGACGCCGAAATTTGGATGATCCACTGCACCGACCAGCTTGCAAAATACGTCCATCCCTTGAGCGAATTCGGGGTATTCCCAAAAGTCGTCCTTGTAATGGTTTTCGAGGATCAGCGTGATGTCACGCTCCTCGGCGTGGGGCAAACAAGCTTGAATCGAATCTGCGGCGAATTGGACGCCTTGGTCGATCGTTAGCTCCGGTCGCCGCTGACCGCTAAGGACACGGCAATAACGACCTCCGAGTTCGGACGTCATGTCGATCCAGTGCTTCTGCTTCGCGATCTCCTGTTCCCGGAACAGAGCATCGGGATGCGTGAAGTCCGGTGAACAGCACATCATCGGGATGACTTTCCCCGTATCCTCGACCTCTTTTCGAAACCGTGACCAATTGGACCGATCCGCCATCTCGATAAAACCCGCGTACCACTCTAATCCGTCCACTTCAAGGGTTGACGCCAGGGCAATCCACTCGGAAACCGACATCGTGCCGTCTTTGCAAAGGGCGTTCATGTAGGCTTTGGGGAATACAGCAAGTTTCGGCATGAGATGTCTCTTAAAGAGAAGGATCGCTCACTCGGGACGGAGGATGGACTTCACCACCTCGCCCTTGTGCATTTTTTCAAACGCCTCATGCCACTTGGAAAGTGGCCACACGCCACCAACGATCGGACGGACATCCAGTTGCCCGGCACTCATCAGCGCGAGCACTCGTTCCCAAATGGGCCAATTGTGACTGAAGCTGCCTTGCAGTGTAACGTTCTTCTGCACCAATGGGTCGAGGTTGAACCCAAGCGGTTGCGGGCCCCATCCGACTTTGCTGATCCAACCGGCCGGCCGAACCAAATCCAATGCGATCTTGAGCGTGATGCTTGCGCCGGCCGCGTCGATGACGCCGTCGCACCCGAGACCGTCTCGTGCCATTGCCCAGTCCTTGGCGTCGCCGATGATGGTTTCGCATCCGTATTGCTGGGCAATCTTCATCCGAGACGTGTCGTTCGGCAATCCCACCAACGCGACTTGGGCGCCACACAAACGGGCCATCGCGGCGCACAAAATTCCGATCGTTCCTGGTCCCAGCACGACAATGCGATCACCAGGTTCAATCCGTGCATTCTTGACGACAGCGCTGTAGGCAACGCAGCACGGTTCAGTCAAGCAGGCCTGTTCAAAAGCAATCCCATCAGGAACACGGTGTAGAATACGAGCCGGGACGCGAACGAACTTGGTCATCGCTCCATTGACGCCGTAACCGAATCCTTTGCGTGTGGGGTCGAGGTTGTACAAGCCGCGCCGCGACATCGGATTGTTTGCATCAATGATTGCGGCCGTCTCGCTGACCACGCGATCCCCGGTGCTCCAACCGACGACGTTCTCGCCCATCGCGGCAATCGTACCGCCGAATTCATGCCCCAAGACAACGGGATAGTTGACCGGCCAAGAATGATCGGCTGTCCATTGATGCAGATCGCTGCCACAAACCCCAACATTGGCGACTTCCAACAGCACGTCATCGGTGCCGAACTCAGGGCACTCAACGTCTCGGAGTTCCACGCAGTGCTTCTGGGGAGCGAAATTGACGACGGCCGCGGTTTTCATAACGTTTCCTCGTTCCTTTTTCAAAGCTGTTATACGATTTTTGCAAGCCGCCGGAAAGCTCTTGACCCGTCCGATTGCATCCTTGCCGTCGCAACCACAACCCTTTCGCTTGGCGGCGGCGAACCCCACCGACCAAGCTTCCGCAGCGATCCCCTCGCCATCACCACGCCGCCGATCGAGGAGCGACTATCGCTGATGCCTTGCATCTCAGAGAATGTATCAATGCCTGCGAACCTATTCTGAGTATTGAGTGTCGATCGCTTAGGGTAGTAGAAATAGTGAGATAAAGTGAACGATGGATTATCAGCAGCTTGGTAAACTTGGTTGGAAATCCTGTTTTGGGGGACAATTGACTGAGGAAGAAGAGCGTAACTCCTTTCCTGTTCGCGTTGCTGCGCACTTCGGCAGCCGAGTCCTTTGCCTCACCGGTAGCGAGGAGATTGTGCTGCCCATTGAACAACTACATGACTGCGGCGAATTGGCGGTTGGCGATTGGTTGCTTTTGGACAATGAGACGAGGCGTGGGGTGAGCAGACTTCCGCGAGAGTCGCTGATTTCAAGAAAGGCGGCGGGAGTGAAATCGAAGACGCAGTTGATTGCCGCCAACGTCGACACACTGTTCATCGTTTGTTCCTGCAATCACGACTTCAACCTGTCTCGACTGGAACGGTATTTGGCAGTGGCTTCCGAGTCGCGTGTTACTCCCATCGTTGTACTCACCAAAGCCGATCTGTGCGAAGATCGTGATGTGTTTCGTCAGCAAGCGTTACAGTTGCAGAGTGGCTTGATCGTGGAAACCGTTGACGCGAGAGACACGGGTGACATGGAGCCGCTTGCCTATTGGTGTCGCAGCGGCCAAACCGTGGCGTTAGTAGGATCCTCGGGAGCCGGCAAATCAACACTGGCGATGTCGCTGGGGGCGGGGCCGCTTTTAACGCAAGGCATTCGTGAAGACGATTCGAAAGGCCGGCACACAACCACGGTCCGTTCAATTCATTGCCTCAGTGCCGGCGGCGTTTTGATTGACACCCCGGGCATGCGTGAACTTCAGTTGGCTGACTGTGAAGAAGGAGTCGCCAAGGTCTTCGATGAGATCGTTGCTTTGGCCGAAGAATGTCAGTTCCGCGACTGTAGCCATCAAGGCGAACCCGGTTGTGCCATCGCGGCAGCGATCCAGTGTGGCGAACTTGATACGCGACGACTTAAGAACTATCAGAAACTTCAAGCGGAACAGGCTCGAAACGCTCAGTCGCTTCATGAACGTCGAGAGCAAGACAGGAAACTCGGGCATTTCTACAAGGCTACACTTTCGGCCAATCAAAAACGAAAGTATTGAATCGTTTTCTTTCCTGTGAAGGCAAACACCGCTGAGTGCCGCAAATCACAGACCGAGTTTCTGCTTCGCGTAGTCGCTGGTGAGATGTTTGGCGACATCAAACGGATCGCACGATTCACTGTGCGTGATGGGGCCAATCGCTCTGGCGACTTTCAATGCTTCCTTGTTGAGTTTCTTCGTCCGCATTCCAATCCCCATTAGCGAGCCAGCCATCGACATCAAGATCGGAGTCGACGCCTGCTTGCGTTTTTTGTCGATCTCCGCGACATGCGCCAGAAAATAGGCTTCGTCCGGCGCGTTCTTCTTTTTGCTTTTAGAGATTTCGTAGAGTAGTCCGTACCCGCATTGACGGCGAACGGTGTCGTCGCTCTTGATCCATTCGTCGGCGAGTTCGACCACGAAGGGTGTTTTCGCCAAGGGCGCGTTGCAGGAGGAGAATACGTGCACGAGGTATCCACCCTCGAGTTGTTCGACCTGCGTCTCCGCCTGCTCGACGGTCATCGTTTTCGGATCGTCGATAAGGATCGAGATGATTTTCATCTCATAACAATTGGAATTCCACAACGACTTGGCCAGCTTCGCATCGCGGCCGATCGTCTTGGCGTACTTTCGCAGGATGGTCAGGCCGATACCATAGCTCTTGAGCTCGCCTTTGTTGAGTTTCTGCCAGTGCTCGATGCCCCGCGAGTCCTGGTTCTTCTTCAGAAACGCGACGACGGTTGCCTTGTTCATGTGAATCAATCGATCGGTATTGTGAATCATGCCCATCAATGGACTTCTATCGACTATGGAATCCTACAGCAACTTAGCGAGGTGTTCCCAACGCTGTCAATTCTCCCTCGGCAGCAAGAAGTGAGAAGGGTGGCTCGCTAATTGTCTCAAATTCAATAAAAGGGACGGGGGTCGTTTTCGAAATGACCCCCGTCCCCTTTTTTCCCCCGGTAGGCAAGGCATGTGCGGTGGATTGCTCTGTGATCACCAGTTCGGTAAAAAACTCGTTCCTAATGATGATCTCCATGCTCCCGATTGCGTTGGGAATATTCCGAACTCAGAAAAGGGGACGGGGGTCGTTTTCAAAAACGACCCCCGTCCCCTTTTCTGTAGACATCCCCTTTTTTGTAGAAATTTTTCCGGTTTTTTCGCTCTCTTCTATTGCCACACGACTACACGTGTAGTCTATTGCTTACCTGTGTGGGTGGATATTCTTGCGTGTTAGGCGTAGCTGATGAGCAATCTGGAACCTGCAGGTTTGTCGCCTGCTGAGTGGGAAGTCATGAAAGTGCTTTGGGATTCCGGCCCCTTGGCGGCGCGGGATGTGTTTGCATTGCTTCCTAATGAGCGTCAGTGGGCTTATAAGACCGTCAAGACGTTGTTGTCTCGATTGGTCGCGAAGGACGCAGTCCACTACGATCAGGTGGGCAATTCGTACCTCTATCGAGCAGCCATCGCGCGTGATGCGGCGACCCGTCAAGAGGTCCGAGGGGTGATGGATCGGTTGGTGACCGAAGCTTCCTCGCCGTTGATCGCCCATTTCATCGAAGAGGCGGACTTGAGTGACGATGAGATTCGCAAACTCAAACGTCAATTGGATCAAAAACGACGTGACAAACGAGGCCAGTCATGATCGAGCAACTTTCAAACGCATGGCGTGATTGGATTGTTGCAGCAAGTTGGCAACTTGCGTTGTTCATCCTGCTGGTCGCCGGGCTGGTATTTCTGCTAAAGAGAAGCTCTCCCCGGTTACGGCACGGGCTGTGGATTCTCGTTCTCGTCAAAGTCTTCTTGCCGCCGAGCCTTTCTCTGATCACCGGCATCGGCCAATGGGGAATTCCGCGAGTCGCCTCACAAGTCAACTCGACATCCGTCATGACAAACTGGCATGTTCACCACAGGGACGCGATCGAGACTGCGCCACTGACGACTTTTAACGACACGCGATCCGAACCGAAACCGTCGACAAAATGGCTCGCACTTTGGGCCGTGGGCGTTGTCGTTTTTTGGAGTCTGGTGATTGTCCGTTGTCGATTACTCATTCGGCAAGTCCTCAGCAATCCTTGCGTCGATGAAGGCCCGCTGAAAGTCGCTCTGGAAAAAGCGGCAATTCAATTAGGCGTCACACAAACGCCTGACCTCCATCTGACCGATACGATCACCAGCCCACTGGTGTTTGGACTTCTGCGCCCGCGAATGGTGCTACCGGAACCGCTTGTCGCGAATGCAACCGAATCAGAACTCAACGTCACCCTCATTCACGAATTGTCTCATTTGAAACGCCGTGATATCTGGATTGGTTTCTTGCAAGTGATCGCACAAGGATTGTTTTGGTTTCATCCCTTGGTGTGGTGGGCGAACCGTCAGTTGCGAGATACCCGCGAAGAGGCCTGTGATGAAACCGTTTTGCGTGACGGAGGCGTTGCGCCGACGCAATATGGTGAAACCATGCTACGAGTCTTGACATCTGCAAAAGCGAAATCACTGGCCGGTGCCAGTTTTATAGGAGTTTTTGAACGAGGATCGAACCTGCAAAATCGATTGGAGCAAATGATGAATTACGAATTGACGAACCGAAATTTTGGATGGAGATCGAAAGCCATTCTACTGACAGCGGCATTGGTGCTGCTGCCCATGGCACCACGGGTTGCCGACACCGTCCAAGGACAAGAAAGAACGGTCGCGAAAACGCCGCATCAGAACAGCGCACCTCAATGCGTGAAGTCCGAGCCAAAAGTTGGCCAATTGAACGTCAAGGCATCACTCAATCAGATCAGTGTTACTTTCGATCGTGAGATGGGAGCCGGGATGAGTTGGACAGGCGAAGTTCCGCTGGACCGCACGCGCAAGCCGAAATGGGCCAACACGCGCACTTGTGTTTTGCCAGTCAAATTGGAACGGGGTAAGTTCTACCGGATCGGAATCAACTCAACATCGTTTAAGAATTTTCGATCGGTCGATGGCGTGCCTGTCGTACCGACCACTCTCTACTTCGTGACCGAGGGCGCCTCGAAGGAAGTCATTGCCAAAGCACAGAAGCCCGAGATTATCAAACTCGCGCCTGCCAACGGTGCCGACTCCGTCGACCCCGACACTCCGTCGCTGAGCGTAACCTTTAACATGCCCATGTCGGGCGGGATGTCGTGGACAGGTGGCGGAACCGATTTCCCCACCCTGCTCAAAGGGAAATCGGCGACTTGGAGCGAAGACAAACGAACTTGCACCCTTCCGGTCAAACTGATCGCCGGCCACAAGTATCGCCTCGGGCTGAACAGTCCCTCGTTTCACAATTTCCAAAGTGAGTCTGGAATCGCGTTGGAGCCCGTCGTTTACGAATTTCGAACCAAGTAGCAATTGAGAAGCAAGATAACGTTCTCTCAATGTTCGCACCTGTCGTATCGCCGATGGTTGAATTTGCTAGCGTTTTTGGAGGAGCGTTGGCAAGTCGATCTTGGGAGAACTGCCCAAAATCAGTAGACTCGGCAAAAAGCTCGCTCTGATTTGACCATGCACAAGGATGTGACCGTGGCTGCGACACGACTCTGCACGCTACGATCCCCCGGTGGTCGGGTCAAACTCACGTGTATCGTAGGAGCGATGGCGTGTGTCGTCATGGTCTTGATCGCTACCGTCATCGTGTTGACGCCAGCGGTTATCAGCCGTTCATCCCTCGGGCGAAGTCTGCTCTCTCGAGCGATCGCAGGGCACGGCTTTTCTCTCGACGCAAAATACATGCGAATCGGGTGGTTTACCCCGCTGCGGCTGACGGGAGTCGAAATCCACGGCACCTCGAACAAGAACCATTACCTTATCGGACAGATTGACAGTGAGGTGACGCTTGCCCAACTCCTTGGGCTGCGCAATCACTCGCTCGGGCAAGTCGTCATCCACAGCGTCGACGTCAGCTGCTCGATTCGGGACGGTCGATGCAGTCTCGAAGAGGACTTCCCGACACTGCTTGCTCCGGCGGGTGCCCATCAGCGAAAGCCAATCGGGCGCGTGCAGATCCAGCGTCTAAGATTCAGCATGGCGGATCACGAATCCGGCAAGCAGTGGCGTGCCACGATGTCGCGTGCTGACATTTTGCTGTCCCACGAAGACATCGCCGCCACCTTCTCAGGAAGCCTTGATCGATCGGTCGCTTCCAACAATAGGGAATCCGGGGCAACCAACAAACGAGTCGCAGTGATCGATGGCAAATTGACGATCACCAAGGACCGAATCATGGGACATCACGTCATAGCGAAGACCGATTTTGCGCAGGCAACCATCAATGCGTCGGTCGCTCGCTCGATCTCGTTGTCCGATTTTTGGAAAGATCCACTGCAGAGCATGGGATCCTTTGACGGGAACGCTTCGGCAACGGTTGATCTGGAACGGCTACACGCCGCAATGCCAGGTTTGCTTCCACTGCGAGATGACGTCGAAATCGTCTCGAGCCAAGTCGTAGCAAAGTTGGAATCCATCGGGACGGAGGCCTTACGAAAAACTCGCATCTCGCTACAAACGTCACCACTCCATGCAACGGCGATCCAGCACGGAGATCGATGCGATGTCTCGATCGATCCGATCGATTTGTTGCTGGTGATTGCGCACCAACGCGATCAATGGCGTGCAGAGGAGTTTCACCTGACCAGCGAGGTCGCCTCGATCACGGGCCAAGGAAATTCGCACCAGGGAACGACGGAATTTGAAATCGACGTCGCGCGACTGACCAGCACGGTGGCTCCGATTCTTGAAATGGTCGACCCTGCACTCGAAGGATTGATCCAGGCCCGCTTTGATTGGGACCAGGTCGTAAAAGACCAGTGGCGAGTCGAGGGATCTGCAACCGCATCCGATTTACTGCGTCCGTCCCACAAGGGGGAGGACGAACAACCTCGTCAAATCGCACTGGAACTCGATGTCTGCGGTCGCTGGGATGGGAAAGTCGTGCGAGAGATAAGCGAAGCGACCTTCGCATTTTGCGAAGACAAGACAACCTTGCATGCCGAGCTATTGAAGCCCGTTCCCTTCCCAAAACGGACCACGCCCTTTCCCTTGAGGCTCGCAGCCAGCGGCCAGGTGGAGAGATTGTTTGAGCAATGGAAGGGGTTGCTGCCGAGTCAAATGAGTGACGCAAAGGGCGATTTCGCAGCGGAGTTGGAAGGTGATTTTTCATATCAATCTGCACGCTTGTCCAAGGCAAAGATCGAGTTCGTTCAACCGAGCCTAGCGTATGCAAACCGGTCATTCAGCCAACCGCGAGCCAACATTGAGTTTGCCGGCGATTGGACCTGGCCGACTGGAGCACTCGATGCCGAACGCTTGGCCATCGACTCGCCCGCGCTCACAGCATCGCTTCAAGGCAAAGCGAATCCGAACGACATCGACCTACAACTGGAGTGGCAAGCGAATCTGAATGCACTGCAAAAACCCCCGCTCAACCTTCCATTGAACAAAACGATTGCAACGCCAATCCATTCGGCGCAACGGCTTGTAACCTCATCGATCATGGATGGATCCTGTGAACCCTCGCCGCGGTATCAACGTCGCTTGGAGGGGCGGTTTTGTGGCAGCGGAACCATTGTTGGGAACGAGCAATGGATCGACTTGAATTTGACGACAATCGGTCGAGACATTGCGTTTGTGGAAAAATGGAGCGTCGAAAAGCCAGCTCCCCTCGCAAACACATCGATTGATGGTTCTCGGACCCTCCGCGTGATTGCAAGGGCCGCCTCTCCCGATGAGCCCCATCGAATCGTATGGGCCGAGCCGGTGATGCAAATTGATGCTCAAGTCCAATACGACAAGTGCCATCAACAAATCGTTGCAAACGAAGTACAGATCGCGGGTCAATGGTTCTCGACGGTGCTTTCTGGAAAAGCCGTTGTCGGCGACAAGGAGCAAAGCGGATCGCTAAGCGGACTGCTGCGAATGGACATGCAGCGTGTGGGAGTGCGATTGACGAAGGTATCCGAAACGCCGATCAAGATGGAGGGCGTTCATGAAGCACCCCTGACCCTTCAGTGGCGATCGCCTAACCTAGGGGCAGTTCGCTTTGATGTTGAAACTCAGTTGGGATGGGATCAGGCAAGCTTTGCCGGGATCGACATTGGCCCAACGTCGTTTCCTGTGCAATGGAATGAGACGACTGCCAAAGTTGATAAAGTGGTGATGCCGATCGGTGATTGCCGTATTCAACTCGGAGGTGAAGTTGATTATCGCTATTCCCCGAGAATCGTTCGGTTGAAACCGGGGATGGTCACCGATTCCATCAAACTCACACGGCCGATGACAGCCGGTTGGTTTCGTTTCATTGCCCCCACCACCTCCGAAGTGAGGAGCGTAGACGGGCACTTTGGTTTGGAGATTGACGAAGGAAACATCAATCTTGATGCACCGGAGAGGAGCCGCGTTGTTGGCCGAGTGAACGTGCATCACGCTCAGATGTCGCTCAATCCGATGGCAAAACAGATCATCGCTGTTGCGAAAGGCGTGCAATCCTTGTCTCGAAAGCAACCTTTCTCGCTCAAGGGGCTAAGAAACACACAGGTCACGATGCCACCGCAAACGGTCGAGTTCGATCTCGACTATGGCACGGTTCATAACCAGGGCATGACCATCGAATTTGATCAGACGCAGGTAATCACTCGCGGCGGCATCCGGCTGGATGGCCACTTGAATATGATCGCGAAGGTGCCGCGAGAAGCGGTACAATTGGGGCGAATTGGAAGTGGCGAGGATAGCAAATTCGTTTATTTGCCGATCTCCGGCACCGTGGATCGTCCGATTATCGATCCGACAGGAATCAGCAACATCGCTTCACTGTTGAGCAACCCCGTTCTGTTCGGTTCGAGCATGTCTCGATCGGGCGACTTCCAAACCGAAACGAAGTGATGGAGTGTTTTTTAGAGTTTTTCCCTAATATCGATCAGGCTTTGTCGTTAGCCTTCTGAAACCGCGTTTTGCTTCTTGCCGCTTGATCGCACACCATGCCCGATCCACCTGCTGACGAATTCTCCGCCGAAGCGGTCTCGCAGATTGTGGACCGCTACGAGCGGCCGTTATTGGCGTACGCCAACCGGATGCTCGGTGGCGACTGGCAAGCAGCACAAGACGCGGTGCAGGAGACGTTCCTGCGACTGTGCCGCGAGAATCGTGAGAAGATCGAATCGCGCGTCGCAGCTTGGCTCTTTACCGTCTGCCGAAGCCGAGTGATTGATATGAAACGCACCACGCACACGACGCCGATTGACGCGTCGAACGTTTCGCTGGCCGACCCTGCGCCGGATGCGTCCGTCGTAGCTAGCGACGCTGAACAGAAGGACAAACTCGCCGCGATGGTCGACACGCTGTCGCCTCGCCAACAAGAAGTCTTGCGACTGCGAATGCAAGCAGGGCTAAGCTACCGCGAAATCGCGAAGGTGACGGGATTGACCGTCAGCAATGTCGGTTTCCATCTGCATGAAGCGGTCCGCAGCCTACGTGATTCGATGGCCGTCAGCTAACCCTTCTGACACCCGCCAACAACGAATCCACTGAACCCCTACACATCCTTCTCTGACGAGAAACTATCATGTCTGAATCCATCTGGAACGATCCACGGATCACGGCCTATGTGCTTGGCGAACTCGACGAAGCCGAGCGAACCTCCTTCGAACAAGAGGTCGAAAGCACCCCAGCCTTGGCGGATGCCATCGCCGAGGCTCGCGAGTTGACGGGTAAGCTGGGAACGCTCTACGCAGCCGAATCCACTCCGCCGCTCGACACCGATCGCCGCCAGCAAATCTTGGCACCCAAGAACGCTGCGGCAACGGTCTCCGCAGATTCGGGATTGTGGTATTCCCCCACGTTCTTGAAGTGGGCCACGGCCGTTTGCGCTGCGTTTGTGCTGCTGGGTCTCTGTATCCCCGTGATCATAAAGTCGTGGACGCCAGTGGAAATGGCTCGCGAATCCTCCTCTACCGCGGGGCCACTCCGCCAAGACGTGGAAGACGATTTGATGGCCAATGGGGATTCGGTTCCGCTTTCGGAGCTTGCGTTATCAGACGAGGGACTCGGCGAGGATGCGGAAAGTTTGTTTGCTGTGGCACCGGGGACTTCCAAGCCCGAGTCGGGCATCGAATACTCCGGTCCGATTGCGAGCGAGGAGTCAAAACGGGAAACGGGTCTCGTTCTCAACAAAACGCTGCAAACCTCACGACCCGAATCGTCAAGCAAAGGCAAAACCGTCCTGCGTCAGGAAGAAATTGCGAACGCGGCGGAGAAGAGTCTGAGTTTGTCGGCACAGTCCACCAGGGGTCTTTCGGCTGCTGCGGCACCCGCGCCGAATGTCGAATTCGAATTCGCTGACTCGTATGGCAGCGGCGCCGCCAATGTCACTTTGGGCTTCGATGGAACGGCGGGGCTTCCATCGACCTCCGCTCCGATGCTCAGCAAGCCACCATTTATCCGTCAGGCTGGGCAACCGATTCAGGCAACGGAGTCGAGCGATCGCTCGATCAAGGCGGAACGTTTGCGGATGTCGATGGTTGACGATTCTGCCTGGGACCCATTTGCCGCTCCCTTCGACGAAGGCCGCGGTCCGGGGATTGCCGGCGATCGCTTTGACCCGATTGTCGAAAATCCATTCAAGCGAGTTTCCGAGCATCCGCTCAGTACCTTCTCGGTCGATGTCGACACGGCGAGCTACAGCAAAGTACGAGACTTCTTGATGCGAGCGAACGCATTGCCGCGGCCCGATGCGGTGAGGATTGAAGAAATGGTGAATTATTTCGACTACGCTT
Source organism: Novipirellula artificiosorum (assembly GCF_007860135.1). NCBI lineage: Bacteria > Pseudomonadati > Planctomycetota > Planctomycetia > Pirellulales > Pirellulaceae > Novipirellula > Novipirellula artificiosorum. Next base: position 1,017,486 of record NZ_SJPV01000001.1, on the reverse strand, counting down.
ACGAACCACCTCGCAGCGACGCCCCCCACCCGTTTGCGGCTCGCACCGTCGTAACCGAGTGCCCTTGGAACGAAGGTCATCGCTTGGCTCGGATTGCATTGAAGGGTCAAGTCGTCGAGCAATCCGAACGGCCTAAATGCAATTTGGTCTTTCTACTCGACACCAGCGGGTCGATGAATGCCCCGAACAAGTTGCCGTTGGTGGTGCAAGGGATGAAGATGTTGGTGAAGCAATTGAACGAAACCGACCGAGTGGCGATCGTCGTGTATGCTGGCTCGGCTGGGTTGGTTCTCGACTCGACCAAGGTCAAAAACGGCAGCAAAATTCGAAAATCCCTGACGCAACTGTCCGCCGGTGGCAGCACCAACGGAGGCCAAGGCATCGCGTTGGCGTACCAAACGGCTCGTGATCACTTTATCGACGACGGAGTCAATCGGGTCATCCTTTGCACCGATGGAGACTTCAACGTCGGCACCACAGGAACGGACCAATTGGTTCGGATGGTGGAGAAGGAGTCCAAAGCAGGCGTTTTCTTGTCCGTCCTCGGATTCGGGATGGGGAACCACAACGACGCGATGTTGGAACAGATCAGCGGCAAGGGAAACGGCAACTATGCGTTCATCGACAACGAGAAAGAGGCTCGCAAAGTCTTGGTCGAACAAACCAACGGAACGCTGATGACGATCGCCAAGGATGTCAAGATCCAGGTCGAGTTTAACGTTTCCAAGGTCGATTCGTACCGGTTGATCGGCTACGAAAATCGAATGCTGGCGAAGGAAGACTTCAACGACGACACCAAAGACGCAGGAGAGATCGGAGCGGGACACAGCGTCACGGCACTCTACGAGATCGTACCGGCAGGAGCCGAAAACGATTCGGCGGCACCCAAGGTGGACGAGTTGAAGTACCAAACGGAGCGGGAGCCAACCGAGGCGGCCGAAAGTGGGGAAACCATGACAGTGAAACTACGCTACAAGCAGCCCGACGCTGACGAGAGCACGAAAGTTGATTTCTTGGTGTTTGATGAAGCAATGCCCTTCGCCGAAGCGGACGCCGACACCCGTTTTGCTACGGCGGTCGCAGGATTTGGCATGCAGCTTCGTCGCAGCGAGTACCGTGGGAATTGGACGCTCAGCGATGTGGTACGCGTTGCGAACCAGGCGAAAGGCGACGATCGTTTCGAGCTGCGGGCCGAATTTGTCGAACTCGCTCGCAAGGCGAGTGAATTGATGGGCCAAGAGTAGCTGCGCTGATGCGAATCGGGTTAGACTGGTGGTCCGAAGCCTCGCTTGGTGCGGCTGTTCGACCTTGTTCCTCGGACCAAACCGATGAAACCGATTGTTCAGATTTCACTCGACCTAACCAACATCACCGAAGCGATCGAAACGGCACACATGGCGATTCGAGCAGGGGTGGATTGGCTCGAAGCGGGTACACCCTTGATCCTTGCCGAAGGCCTCCACGGCGTTCGGGCACTTCGCCAGGAATTCCCCCAAACACCGATCGTCGCCGACCTCAAGACGATGGACGGTGGCTATTTGGAAGCCGAGATGATGGCCGGTGCCGGAGCCACCCACGTCGTCGTCATGGCGCGGGCTCATGAGGAAACGATTCGCTGTGTCGTGAAAGCCGGTCAAGACTATGGCGTCAAGGTGATGGGTGACAACATGGTTTGTCCGGATCGGATCGCCGGAGCGAGATGGCTCGAAGATCTCGGATGCGATTATGTGATCCACCACATCGGTTATGACGAACGACGAGGGATCGCGGCACGCGGCGAGCGGATGCCCAGTCCACTCGATGAATTAAGAGAAGTCTGCCAAGCGGTGAAGGTGCCCGTCCAAGCGGTAGGCGGACTGTCGCTCGAACAAGCCATTGCATGTCCCGCCTACGGCGCACCGCTGGTGGTCCTGGGGGCACCGCTGACGATCGATGCCGATTCGTTCAAAACGGCGGATGGCGACCTCGAATCTTCGTTGCGAATGATTTGCGATGCGATCCACTCGCACGATGCATCGTAGGGCGGCACAGCGGCAGCGAAGCGAGCTGTCGCTCGCGAACACAATCGTCACACCCTCGCCCTGGCCTGTCAAAAATATTGTTGACCTTCAATCCTGGCAATCCTGGAAGAATCCTGGCTCCCCTCGCCCCTCTTTTAGGGGAGAGGGGCCGGGGGTGAGGGGTTCGGAACACCAACATTGACCCTGATATTTCTCGGTCTTCGTGTGACGCATGCCCCCTCATCCCCAACCCTTCTCCCCCGCAAAAGGCGGGGGAGAAGGGAGCCAGAATCTCGGTCAAGATGACACTCAAGAAAGTATCCCAAATTCCCAAGTCGCATTGATTTTTGACAGTCCACCCTCGCCCCCCGCCTCCAATTTGCAACTAGAAGGTCATTCGGAAGACCCATGGACCATCGCTTGCGAGCGTGTGCGTATCTCTTCACCTGGGCTTGTTTCAGCAAATCGCAGATCGATCAATCCACAAGTTCAACGCAGGTTCTTTTTTTGCGCCGTAACGAGCCAACCCTGGACCGGCCGCCCACGCTCCTTTCGTGGCACCACGTCCCGGATCTTCGTCAAGCTCAGGCCGGCGTCGGGTACCACTTGTCGCAGGTAGCTCTCGCTGTGGGCGTACCGCCCATGAGGTCGCAATCGATACCGGTTTCCCACGTCGAGTGGCATAGGCATCGTTGATTCGAGGGACTCGACCGTAAACACGACCACGCCATTCGGTTTCAAACAATGGCTGACGGCACCAAGAACCTCTTGAAGGTCTCCGAAGTAGCAAAGCGTGTCGGCCGAGATCACCACATCGAAACAGCTGGTTTGAGAAGACATGTATTGTGTGATCTCGTTTTCTTTCAATTGATCGTAAAGCCCTCGCTCGCGTGCTTCGGCTAACATCGGGCCAGAAAGGTCCACGCCGATGAGATTTCTGGCCAAGGAACGAACCCGTGGAGCACAGAGTCCCGTGCCACACCCGGCATCAAGAATCTCGGCATCCGCAATAGGCGGATCGAATTGCTGCAGAGTGTCCGCGATCAGTTCAGGACTGCAGTACTCCAAGCGTGTCAGTTGTTGATCAAAATTGGTCGCAAACTTCTCGTCAAACGTCTCGCGAATGCATTGATCGTCACATCGCGATGGTGGAGTATCGTCCGAGAGTGACGCGAGCATGTGTCGAGCGGTGGCGTTTGTCGGGTCATGGGAAAGCCAGTTCGTCCACACCTGCCTCGCCTCATCAAATCGCTCGGCATCCAGAAAGGCTCGGCCAAGGTTTTCTCGCGCCGCCGAATGCTCTGGATCCAATTCGACCGCTTGGCGATAATGGGTGGCGGCTTCGTCGATCCGTCCGGCCTCGTTGAGCGTGTTTGCAAGATTGAAGTTTGCGTCAGCGGATTCTGGGAAAAGCTTGACCAAACGCTCGAAGCATTCGAGAGCTTCCTTGGATCGTCCTGCTTCCACCAGTGAGGCGCCTAGATTGTTCCTCGCTTCGAAAAAATCACCTCGACGCTCAAGCGCTTGCCGATAGAATTGGATCGCTTGATCAAGCTTGTGAAGTGCCTTGTAGGCGACCGCGAGGTTGTAGGGATAAAGCGATTTTTCGTGGTCCAGGTCCGTCGCCTTTTGAAAGCAATCGATTGCATCGTCCAATTCGCCGTCACGCGCATGGCAGACACCAAGCAGATGCCAGGGCTTGGCGTTGGCCGGGTCGACACGTATCCATTCGGTACAGTGATGTCTTGCGGTGGCGAGGTCATTCGCCTTCAAACACGCGTTTGCTGATTCCTGGACATTCATCAATCGTCCCCCCCGGGGTTGGTTTTGACGGCGTTTTTCTGGCACTGCATCAGCGTATGCTCGCTGACGTCTCGCGTTCTTGTTTTCGAGTGCTAGCTCGCTCGACGCGGCCTCGCCACCCTACGGTTGTCAGTCAAAACGCTGCCGAGTTGTTCCCTTTCTTGGCAATTACCGGGAAAAGTTGTCCGGTTCCCGTTCCTAATCGAGGCGTCTGCGACCAAGAATCCCATTGCAGGAGCGCGCGAAGATTCGTTTCGCCCACCCATTGTTCATGGGTATCTCCTGTTCATGGGTATCTACACCAGTCTCGCCCCTCATCCCCAGCCCTTCTCCCCGCGAGCGCGCGGGGCGAGGGGAGCCAGAATCCATCAGCGCGACTGGCATCGATACCAATGCCCTCCGGGTGGCGTGACGAATCGGCGGGGGTTTGGAGACCGATGGAAAGTATCAACGATTCGAAAGTGGTCGTAGGGAACGTCCATTTGGGTGCCAAGGAACCCTCTCCCTCGCTGCGCTCGATCTCTCCCAGAGGGAGAAGCAAACCACCCCTCCCGCGAGGAGGTCGTGCAGTTTTTAAGTTGTGACTGCTGAAGTGTTTAGGTATCCATCCACCCCTGCCCGCGCAGCGGGAGGGGTCGAGCGCAGCGAGGGGGAGGGCCCAGAACGCGCGGCCAACCTTTCGATACGTCTCAACATCGGTTCGTCAGGCCACCCTCCGTGTGCGTGAAGCTAAACTGCACGACCGTCGGGGCTAGGGGGGGTGGCATACGATCCACTACAATAGAAATGAGGTTCAACTGAGGTTCATAGGTTCGTGCCGACGGTTTTCGGTGGATCAACCCTTCTCGATCAGGCATGCTTCGCCACGCTTCACAACTAGGCACATCACCACCCGGGACATCCTTCTAAAATGTCGACAACTGCCAAACCTGGTGACGAAATTGTCCCTGGATTCACGCTCGTTCGACGACTGGGTTCAGGAATGGCGGGCGAGGTTTGGATTGCACGTGCTTCGGGAGGCGTTCAAGTTGCGGTAAAGATCATTCAAGATCTTGAACTGCTCGGCAGCCAACGAGAACTTGGGGCGTTGCGGGTCGTCCGCGAAGTCAAACATCCTAACCTCTGCCCGCTTTTTGGCGTCTGGTTCTTTGATGCTCGAGGGAATCGACTCGATGCCACGCAAACCGAAGCCGCCTTCTACCATGATTCGCAGATGGTGGACACGATGGTGCTCGATGCGACCAGGGAAAGCGAAACGGAAGCTGACGACCAGAGCATCGTCTCGACCCAACCGATCGGCGCCTCGGCACCTGTCCCAAAACCTTCGTCGGAATCCACGAACTTCAAACAGCAGTTTTCGCAACCTGTCCCGGTGCGAATGGTCGTCGCCATGGGACTGGGAGAGAAGACCCTTTTCGATCGATTGAGAGAGGTTCAGGCGTCAAGACTCACCAGCGAGAAACTCGACCCCAAGGATCTCGAGGAGATGGGCGGAATCGAAGTCAAAGAGTTGCTTCGCTATCTGGGCTCGGCTGCCTCGGCCATTGATGAACTTAACAAGCGATTCAACATTTATCACTGTGACATCAAACCGCAAAACATCCTCGTTGTGGGAGGCCAAGCTCAGGTTTGCGACTTTGGACTCGCGCGCCATGTTGCCAAAAGCCGTCAAACCCAAATGGCGTTTGCGACGCCTGCCTACGGTGCCCCCGAGATGCTGTTCGAACGCACCTACAGCAAAACCATTGACCAGTACTCGCTCGCGATCACCTACTACGAACTGCGTACCGGGAAGTTGCCGTTTGACCGAGACACGCAGTCGGCGCTCTTGAAAGCGAAAGCGAGTGGGGATCTCGACCTTTCTCTTGTCCCTGCCGAGGAGCGAAAAGTGATTGCCAGGGCGACGCGGCTCGCCCCCGACAAACGATACGAGGACTGCCAGAGCTTTGTCGCCGCGTTGAACCAAGCCGTTGATCGTCCTGCGGTAACTCACCCCGCCTGGACGGCGCCACGGGTTTCCGCTTTGGCCTTTGTCGTCTTAGCAGCCATGGCGGTCGCGGCGTGGTACCTCCTTCCAACCAGCGCACCCGATCGGATTGCCAATCGCGACGTCGCATCGGTAGCAGTGATCGATGACGTCCCAACCGCCGAACCTTCAGCGCAAGCAACCTCTGAGGCCCCTGTGGTCACACGAAACCCCACACCCGAGGTCGTCAACGAATCGACCAACGACATCGAGGGTGAAAAGGAACTAAGCGAACTCAAATCGCAACCAAGCGACGTTGACGGACAACCAAGCAACGTCGAAATGGAAGCGAGCGAAGTCGAAGCGAGCGAAGTCGATCCAAGTGAGGTCGATCCAAGTGAGGTCGATCCAAGTGAGGTCGATCCAAGTGAGGTCGATCCAAGTGAGGTCGATCCAAGTGAGGTCGAGCCACGTGAGGTTGAGCAGAGTGAGATGGCCGTCCTGCCGACGGATCTCCCTTCGCTCTTGCGGGCAGCGGGCATTTCTGCTGAGTCGCCGAGTCAGCGTATGGCGAGCCAATACGATTTGCTTCAGAACGCCTCGTTCAGCGAACAACAGCAGCTCGCCCCAGAGCTTCTTGATGCCTTGATCACGGATGTCTGCGAAGCGATGCTTGCACAGTTCCAAGCCGTCGAAAATCCGTCGCGAATCGATTCCGACGTGCTCGAAGATGCTGACCGAATGTGCGAATGTCTGCTACGGATATTGCAGCAACCGTTGGCAAGCGATCGCACACCCCAGCTCGCCAGACTCATGCTCGCGAGATTGCACGGGGACATCGCAGCCGTAGACCACACCGAATCGATTTGGGTTCACGCCGATGAGGTTCGTCTTGGGTTCAATCCGAAGGGGCAGTACACGCATCCAAGTTCGAGCTGCGACGCATCCTTTGCCGTTGCCTACAGCGGAATGATGCGACGGGAAGTGGCCACCTGGGATCGCCAGCTCGTGGAAACCGATTTGCAGCGATGCGTAACGCTCTGCAAGAAGGACTCGGGCTACCAATCCGCGTTGGTTTCGCTGCATGGGCAATACCTAATCGCCTTGCTTTTGCAACGCCCTCAATACCGTGACGATCCGTCATTGAGCAAAGCGACCTTGCGTGCGGCCCACTTTCTCGTCGGTGATTCCACGTGGTCGGCACTCGCTTCGATGGCGTTCTGGCTGATCGATCCACTTGCGGAGCGGGACGATGTCTGCTTGTTGTCCGAAGAGCGTCCGTTGATGCCCGCCAGCCTCCCAGCCGTTGTGCCACCGAAGCTTGAGACGCAGTATCGAATGGCCGCTGGATGGGCGGATTGGAACCAAAACGAATCACGATCTGCGTTTGATGCCTGGCAACGTGTGGCTTCCGATGTGGACTTGGTATCCAACACGGCTGCCGAGGATCGGCAACAAGCAGCACGCTACCTGCTCGATTGGCTCATCAATTCTTCAGGAACGTCCGACACACAGATAGACTCCATTCGCTACGCACGACTACACCGCAGCGCTGGGCGGGTCTTAGACGCGGTGGACAGGCTTGCTGTGGGAAGCGATACCCTACAGCAGTCGCTTGCGTCTGAGCGAATCTTGTGCAGTGTCGCTGCCGGAGACTTTGACACTGCGGAAGTGGCGTTGTCGGAATATCGACGCACGGTCACGCAGCGATTGGAACTTGCGTTCACACCACAACTGGGCCGTGCGGTCTTTGAGGTGGGTTCGAACCACATCAATCTGCGTGACAGCCATGCCGATGCCGATGCCGAATGGACGTCACTCGCCTGCGCAGCCTGCATTGCTCAAACAACGGTTGATCTGATGCAACAAAAGGAGGCATCGAGAGTGACTCGAGATGCGTTGCTTGATCGTTGCTACCGCCCGCTGATGCAAAACCTGAAGCCGCGACTGCGAGCATCCCCCGTAGCGGAGCCGACGGTGCCCGAAGAGGTCGACCACCAGCTATTCGTCGATTTTTGCGAGCATTTCATCTCGCTTGCCGCACAACCCGAGCAACGATCCCTCTACGGTAACCTCCTCGAGTGGCTCGACCAGGTCGAAGTCGCTGCAGCGATCGCTGGCGCAGCCGCGACCGACCGAGAGGTTCACGCTGACTTGATCTGTATGGCTTGTGAGGCATTCATGCAATCACGCTATGAACAACAAGATGATATGGACCGCGATAAAATCATCGATCGCATGGAGCAGTATTACCGTGATGCGACCGCCTTGGGCAAAACGATTCGCACAGACTTCTTACGGGCGAGAATCACCGACCAACAAGGCTTTGCCTCAAGCGACGCCGATCAATCCCGGGCCCTCTATCAAGAGGCTACCGAGCTCTACGATCAAGTGATCCTTGCGGAGTCAAAGGCCGACGACAGCCTCCGCGGCATTGCGTTGCGATGCCGGGCGAGTGTCCAACTACGTCATGCCAATCAACTCAACCCGCTACAACGAGACGCACTGCTACTCAAAGCACTGGAGGATGCGAGGGAATCGCTCGGTTTCAACAAGTGTTGGTATGACGACGATGACGACCGACTCGAGACCCAAGCGGATGTTTGCTGGCAGATCGCAAGCCTATCGAAGTCTCTGACGGACAGCGAAAGGAACCAATTGCTCGACGAGGCCAATGGGGCAATCGATCAAGCCATTCGGAATCGCCGCCGCGATTCGATCTCCTACACTCCTCTGGCGCTTAAGAAACTCAACGGCCTCTGGATTGACATGCTGCTCAATCCAGGAACGCCCCGCATGCGGCAGACTCAGGCCACCACCCTGCAATGGATGAGCGAAATCAGTGACCGAATCGAAGCGGAGCAGCAGGGTCGGTTGGCAACGCTCACGATCCAGGCAGACTCGGTGAGATTGCAATGTCTGTGGCACAGCCGTGCAGCAAGGATTTACGCCATCATCGATGACAAGAAGACGGCGCTACGTCATAGTGAAGCAGGCTTTCGCGCGGCAACGAAATCGCTCTCTGCGAAAGACTCGATTCGGCACATCATTTCACTTGAGTACGTGATCCTAAAGAGCGAGACGCTGGGGGCGGGCGATCGTGATTCGAATCAGAATCTCCATCGGGAACTCCGAAACGTACTCCTTAAGATACAAGATCCACGTCCTGAGATTCGCGAGCGTCAAGAGTTTTATCTGAAGGCGCTGGAGCGGTTCTAGCAGGTGGTTACCCATCATGCTGACGTTTTCCGATGGCACGTTCACCCTAGGATCGCTGGCGTGTTTGCCCCGCCAGGAATTTGGAGGAGCGACTCGGTCCGTCGACACCCAACTTCCGACCGAGCACCTGCAGGTCACCCAGTCCCTAAACCGTCACCAATGGGCTGACGCCGTTCGTTGCGATGAGAGGGGATCTTCCGTGGCCATCGCTGGCAGGGTGATGATGACGGTTGCGCCCGAGGAGTCGGCGTCGCCAATCGCAATGCTGCCACCGTGCGATTCGACAATGCGTTTGCAGATTGCTAGCCCGAGGCCTGTTCCCCTCTGCTTGGTTGTGAAGAACGGTTCAAACACCTTGTCGAGATTTTGCGGCAAAAACCCAGGGCCATTATCGGACAAGGTCAGTTGCACGACGTCGACACCTTGCGATCGACACTCAACCGCATGAGCCCTGATCGAAACGGGACGGTCGAGTGCCGTAAGCGAATTTTCAAGTAAATTTCGAAGCACTTGATCCATTCGCAATGGATCGATCCATAAAGAAATGTTCGCGACGTCCACGCGCAACCTGGACTCTCGTTGACGAGGATGCTGCTGCAACGAATCCCAGCAAGCCGCAATCAACTCCTCCAGCGAGCACAATTGCAGATCTAGGTGCAGCTCGCCACTGAACTCTCGGAGCTCTTCGCACATTTGTGTTAAACTACCCGCAGCCGATCGAATCGCATGCAAATCTACCATGATCTCCGAATCGCCTCCGACGTGCTCTTCGATCAACTCTACATGTGCAAGGATTCGCTGCAACGCATTGCGGCTTTCGTGCGCCACGGATGCGACAACCTGTCCAATCGCAGCTAAACGCTCCGCCTGGGCCGCCCGTTGTTGGGCTTTGATCCCCCCCTGTGGATCAGCTTCAGTGTTTTCAATCGTGCGCATTCCTCTCGGTGCCTTTTCCACAGGCCAACCTCTCATTGTACCCCTCGGCGGGTATAAGAATGAGACAAAAATGGGACACTCAAATCATACGCACTAAAAAGGTGTGGCATAGTCGCACAAATCGAATTCGTCATGTAGTGTTTTGCCGATCGATTTTGTAGGAGACGACCTGACACGCGTGCTGCGCTAGAAAACACTACAATCGGGTTCGTCGACGAGATCAAAATCAAACCGGAAAGGTTCGCGAAACGATGGCAAACCTTGTTGAACTCCAATGTGAGGTCGTAGATCGGCTGGGTATCTACCCCTCCTTCTTTTTGGTTGGGCATCAAGATCCCGATATCGTCCAAAACCTTTGGACACAGACTCAGCTTGCGTACTTGGACAATCCGATTCCGGGAGCCTTTAAGGAAAGACTGTTCCTATACCTTTCACGGTACTGCGGACGTCCCTATTGTGTTGCTCGCCACGCAGCTTGGTTGATGGCGAGCCATGCAGCGTCAGAGGACGACGCACAGTTGCTGCGGAGTGCTGAGAGGTTGGTAGACATGTTAGACCGAGCCGCACTCAACCGCGAACAGATGCAGATACATCTCGATCGCCTTCAGCCAGTCTCATCGATCGAATCAACGGATAGGTGGCCGGAAGCTCAATCCGAGGTCGAGGAGAGTGTTTTTGCATGTGCCGTTTCAGTCTTCCGTGGTGACGAAACCTCGACCGCATGTCAAGCGGCGCTGCGTGGATGGCTCCGTCCCCATTGGTTCGAGCGTTTGGTCTTGTTTCTATCGTTCGTGCGGACAGCGCACTTTTGGACGGAAACGCACGAAGGGATAAAGTTAGAAGACGACGCAGAGCAGATGCTCGTTCGTTTTCCCTCGCTCGCGAATTGGTTGTCGTCTTATCAAGACCGAGTGGAACAAGAGTTGTCTCATCACCGCCGAATCGAGCGAGAACGCTTTGAAGCGGAACAGCGGAAGCGTTATCAAGCCATTGCGCAAGAAAGGCTCGTCAAGCAAGAGCGTGAATTTCGGATGCTTGCGGATAACGTTCCTGAACTATTCGCTTACATCAACACCCACAGACGTTTTCGGTTTGCGAATCGGCGTTACGAAGAGGCCTTTCACAAAGCACGCTACGAGATCATTGGAATTCCCGTCGCTCAGGTCCTCGGTGAGGAGGCGTATGATCGAACGATCGCGTCGAGGCTTGAAAGAGCATTGGCGGGGCAACGTGTTGCTTTTGAGGACCAACTGCGATTAGCCGATGGTGTGGATCACTGGATCACCGCAGTCTTTATCCCTGACATCGAAACGGGGCAGACCGTCAACGGGGTTTTCACATTGATGAGTGATATCACGGAACGGCGTGAGCTCGAGAAGCAGGTGCTTGACATTGCAGCCGAGGAGGGGCGACGGATTGGCAATGATCTACATGATGAGATTGGCCAAGAGTTGACAGGACTGTCGATGATCGCTGACACGTTGGTGACTGCGATGACACGCAGCGCGGCGAACGAACTGAAGATTGCTGAGAAAATTGAGGCTGGAATCAAACGAACCTTGGGCCAAGTGCGTCGGTTGGCGCGAGGCATGAACCCGGTTGATGTGGATGCCGAAGGGTTGATGTCGGCGTTGTCGGAGATGTGCAATCGCTTGCAAGAACTCTACGCGGTCCAGTGCTCCTTTGAATGTGTACAGCCCGTGCGGTTGCGAGACAATCAAGTTGCAACACAGATGTATCGGATCGCACAGGAAGCAACCACTAATGCGGTGAAACATGGCAATGCAAAGCGAATTTCCGTTTCGCTTTCTGGCGGTCAGGACAACGCGGTCTTGCGTGTGGTGGATGACGGTGTTGGCATCAGCGACGACGGCGGCAAGTGCAGCGGCATGGGGCTGAAAATCATGCAATATCGAGCGGGAATTGCTGGCGGGGAACTTCGAATTCAACCCGCATCCCACGGCGGCACCGAGGTCACGTGCTTGCTTTCGCCACGGAGTAGTCGCTTCACGTCTAAAGGAAACTTCGATGGCTAGAATTGTGATTGTCGATGACCACCCGTCCACTCGCGATGGGTTGATGACAAGGATCGAACTTGAAAACGATTTGGAGGTTTGCGGCGAGGCCGCGGACGTCGACGAGGCGTTTCAATTGATCCAGCGACTGGCTCCTGACATCGCCATCATCGATGTGTCGCTGAAAACCAGCAATGGCATTGAGTTGATTAAGTTAGTCAAGTCAGCAAAATTGACCACTCGCATGTTGGTTTGGTCCATGTACGAGGATTCGCTCTATGCCGAGCGGGCATTACGCGCGGGCGCGATGGGCTACATCAACAAAGAGAACGTCACGGGAGTGATTATCGATGCGATCCGCAAAGTGCTCAAAGGGGACGTGTTTCTAAGCGCCGAAATGTCGTCCCGAATGCTCAATCGAGTGGTGATGGGTAAGGAAGCCTCGGGAAGTTCGCCGTCCGATGCGCTGTCGGATCGAGAGCTGCAAACCTTTTCGTTGATCGGCCATGGGATGAAGACGGCGGACATTGCCGAAGAGATGGGATTGAGCGTGAAGACGGTGGAGACCTATCGTGCTCGGATCAAAGAGAAGCTAGAACTTGATGATCTCGCTGCCTTGGCGCGAGAAGCCGTCCAGTGGGTCATTGAAAATGGATAGAACATGTCGCCTGAGCCGAGTCAGAACCGGTCCCAATTGATTATTGCCGTCTTAGCCGTGATTGCCATCGTTGCCCACTTGGCTCTTTGGTTTTCAGGTCTTGAGTCGCAGCATGGGGTCAATGCTCCTCTTTACATCGCCCTGCTCTTTGGCGGCATCCCGCTCGTCGGCGAACTGCTTGTGAAGCTGTTTCGTGGTGAATTTGGTTCCGACTTGTTGGCCGGGATTTCCATTGTCACCGCGGTCATCCTAGGCGAATACCTGGCCGGGACCTTGGTGGTGTTGATGCTCTCTGGTGGCGAGGCTCTCGAAGGTTACGCGGTGCAGAGTGCGTCGTCGGTTCTGCAAGCGCTCTCCAAACGCATGCCCTCGGTGGCTCATCGCAAGACGGATTCTCAGGTCGATGACGTGCCGCTTGACGAGCTTCAGGTCGGCGATGTCGTGATTGTCTTCCCGCACGAGGTATGCCCCATCGACGGGACCGTGGTCGATGGTCACGGTGTGATGGACGAGTCTTATTTGACAGGCGAGCCCTACATGATGTCGAAGACCCCGGGGGCGGCAGTGCTCTCGGGTGCAATCAATGGCGAATCGGCATTGACCATTTGCGCAGAGAAGCTGGCGATCGATTCGCGATACGCGCAAATCATGAAGGTCATGCAGTCGTCACAGCAGCAGCGTCCTCGAATTCGGCGTCTTGGCGATCAACTGGGTGCCTACTACACACCAATCGCCGTTTCGATCGCAATCGCCGCTTGGGTATTCAGTGCTGATCCGATTCGTTTCCTGGCAGTCTTGGTCGTCGCGACCCCTTGCCCGTTGCTGATCGCGATTCCTGTTGCGATCATTGGTTCGATTTCCCTTGCTGCGAAACGCGCCATCGTGATTCGTGATCCGTCTGTGTTGGAGAAGCTTGATCAATGTCGAACCGTTATCCTCGATAAAACGGGCACGCTCACTTATGGCCAACCGAAGCTGACTCAAATTTCCAGCGCGGCTGACTTTGACCCCAACGAAGTCTTATCGCTGGTCACCAGCGTGGAACGCTATTCGAAGCACCCCTTAAGCGAAGCGATCATGCAAGCGGGAAAAGATCGCAAGGTCGCTACACGTGAAACGTCGGAGATCAGCGAGAAGCCTGGTCAAGGGCTACGCGGCATGGTTGCAGGAAGGAGCGTTCAGATCACGAATCGAAAATCGCTGATTGCCGAACAGCCCGCCGTTGCGTCGCAGTTGCCGCCACCAAGCGATGGGCTCGAGTGCGTTGTGTTGATCGATAACCGCTATGCCGCAACCTACGGTTTCCGAGACGAACCTCGCAAAGAAGGCGCATCGTTTGTTCAGCACCTCGGTCCACGGCACAGGATCGATCGTGTCATGTTGCTCTCGGGCGACCGTGAAGCGGAGGTTCGCTACCTTGCCGATCGAGTAGGCGTCAGCCAAATCTACGCAGAAAAGACTCCCGAGGAGAAGCTTGAGATTGTGCGGAGCGAAACGGCGGTGGCGGACACGCTGTTCGTCGGTGATGGCATCAACGACGCGCCCGCCTTGATGGCCGCGACCGTAGGGATCGCGTTTGGACAAAACAGTGATGTCACAACGGAAGCCGCTGGCGCGGTGGTCCTCGATTCTTCGCTCCAGAAAGTCGACGAGTTGATGCACATTAGCCGTCGAATGCGCAAGATTGCGCTGCAGAGCGCCGTCGGAGGCATGGCGATCAGTGTGATCGCCATGTTTATCGCCGCGGCCGGCTACTTGCCGCCTGTCGCCGGTGCCATCACGCAAGAAGTGATCGACGTGCTGGCCGTGGTCAACGCCTTGCGCGTTGCGATACCGCCAGAGTCACTTTCGGACTATTAGGCATTGGGCCATCGAGGCGAACATTGGCACCCAACAAAACCGTGCCAATGCGTCACATCGGCGTGAAACAGGGTTTTGAGTGTGATGAAAAACCGGCTGAAGTCATGAACTTCTGTGTTCGCTGGCATTGTCATTGGTTCAGTATTTGTGTTTACTAAGCTCAGCTAGCTGGGCGGCGCTTGATGCCATCTGCCCCATGGTTTCTTGAGTCGTCCGCTAGCCTTTTTTACCACGGTTGCGACAAGGCACCGCGGTTTTGCACCTTTTGGTGAATTGAACTTTTCCCTGATCTTGTTCACAATGCGTTATGCCAGTCAGTAGGGAGATGTGAACTTTCGGGGCTGGGTATTCGTGTCGTCCTCGTCCAAATCAACGACTCCCGCGGCTTGTATCTGCCGAAGCTTTTCTGTCACGATTTTTCAATCACGAGCGTGTTATGACCACTCCACTCCAAGCGATCCGCGATCTGTTGGTCGAAGACCCTCGATATCGAATCGAGGCCTATCAATTTATTCGTGAATCGCTGCATTACGCGCATGAGAACTTCAGCATTGAGGAGGAGGCCGAGAAGGAAGATCGTTTGCGGCGGTCGGCGACGGGGCCAAAGCATGTGACCGGACAACAACTATGCGAAGCGTGTCGTCGGTATGCGATCGACCAGTATGGGTATCTTGCCAAGATGGTTTTATCCAACTGGGGCATCCGATCGACCAGCGACCTTGGGGAATTGGTGTACAATCTGATTCGTATCGAACAAATGCGAAAAAGCGACTCCGATCGCCGCGAGGATTTTAATGATGTCTTTGACTTCGGCGATGCCTTTGAGCCCCAGTTTGAATTGGTACCGCGTGAAGCGGATCAGGCATAGACTCTTTTTTCTGGTTCTTTTCTTCGGGGTGCCCTTTCCTGAGAGCGGATGGGCTCAGCAGTCTGCCGACAATTCGGAGGCGGTCGCCTCAGCCGCCAGTGATCCCGACACCGCTGCTGAAAACAGGCCAGCGGACGAGATGCCGCCTTTGGAAGAAGCGAGGCGGACTTATCTCGACCGAATCGTTGCCCAACCGATGTCCCATCGTGGCGCCTCTTGGCTCGTCCGGCCGAATCGGGATCTAGAAGAAAACGCGACGGAATCGTTGGATCAGTTGCGGCTCATCGAGGGCATGACGGTTTGCGACCTTGGTTGTGGCAACGGCTATTGGACGATCCCGATGGCGAAGGCAGTGGCCGAAACGGGGCAGGTTTTTGCCGTCGACATTCAGCCCGAGATGCTACAGATGCTTCGCGCCCGCGCTGGACGCGAACACCTTCGGAATGTCACGCCAGTTCGTGGGAAGATCAACGACCCGAATCTTGGGGTCAACGAGCTGGACCTCCTCTTGATGGTGGATGTTTACCACGAGTTTTCGCACCCCGAATCGATGCTCTGGCACATTCGCCGCGCCTTGAAACCCGAAGGGGTCATTGCGCTGCTAGAATACCGCGAAGAAGATCGGAATGTACCGATCAAACCGCTGCATAAGATGTCAAAGACTCAAATCATCAAGGAGTACAAGCAGAACCACTTCAAGCTGGTTCGCGAGTACAATAAGCTGCCTTGGCAGCATCTGATGTTTTTTGCGCGTGATGATAGCCCGCTTGCCGAAATCTCTCCTCAACCCACCTCCGCAGTACTGAAAGAGCTCCATGAACGCAACTGATCGAACCGACCCCTCAGTCATGCTTCGGCTTTCGATCATGATGTTTTTTCAGTTCTTCACGTGGGGGGCTTGGTATGTTTCTGCGACGGGTTTCATGCTCCGCGAAGACATCAGCATGGATGGACTGGTTTTCGCGGTTTACTCGGTCGGACCGCTGGCGGCGATCTTCTCGCCGTTCTTTTTGGGCTTGATCGCCGATCGCTACATGCCCACTCAAGTGACTTTGGCGATCCTGTTGGTGATTGGAGGTCTTCTGATCGCAATCGCACCCTCGATGGCGGCCCCGTTCGCTGTGCGGGATGTTTCCCACCAGCACTGGTTACTCGGCCGGTTCAGTACGCTGTGGCAGTCGTTGCACCAGCCTTTTGTACTGACGCTACTTGGCCACATGTTATGCTTCATGCCAACGATTGCATTGACGGCGAGTTTGTCGTTCAAACACTTGAAAAATCCCGAGAAGGAGTTTCCGGTTGTCCGCGTGCTGGGGACGATTGGTTGGATTTGCGGGAACGTGGTCATCAGCATGCTGCCGGGCAAGGACGAGTCCGCAACGCAGTTCTACTTGGCTGGGGGTTGCGCCCTTGGGCTCGGCATTTACTGTTTGACGCTGCCGCATACGCCGCCACCGATGAAGGGCAAACGAGTGACGTTTGCTGAAATCATTGGGTTGGATTCGCTGCGGTTATTTCGCAGTCCCTCGTACACCGTCTTTATCATCGCTTCTTTCTTGATTTGCATCCCCTTGGCAGGCTACTTTGCGTACGCACGTTCCTATGTGGATGCCTCGGGCGTCGTCTTTAATTTGCCCTACAAGATTTTCGACTACGTCGGCAATGGTTCTGCGACGTTCACCATGTCGTTTGGGCAAGTCAGCGAGATCTTCTTCATGTTGGTGATGCCACTTTGTTTTGCTCGTCTGGGAGTCAAGTGGATGTTGGCGGTCGGGATGGGAGCTTGGGTGTTACGTTACGGATTGTTTGCGATGGCAGCGAACCATCAGATTGGGTGGATGATCATTGGCGGCATTTTGTTGCACGGCATCTGTTACGACTTCTTCTTTGTCACCGGGATGATTTACGTGAACAAGAAAACGCCCGCCGCGATTCGCAGCCAGGCTCAGGGTTTCTTGGTGCTCGTCACGCAGGGATTGGGAATGTTTGTCGGCGCCCAAGTTTTTGGCGGTTTGGAAGTTTTTCAAACGACCGATGGAGTTCTCGATTGGCAGGGTTTTTGGATGTATCCCGCGATTTTCGCAGCCTTCGTCATGTTTGGCTTCATCCTGTTGTTTTGGGACAAGGCTCCGACGGTGGACATCGAAGTTGGTGAGGGAGAGCTCGCGGACGCTCCGGCGTCCTAAGGTACTCGTTTTCTCTCGCACCCACTTTTTCAGTTTAGAGCCTGCTTTTGCTTTTAACGTGGCCACGTCGCACTGGACCGTTGTGTGTCTAAGCGACAGATGCTCGCCTGTTTTGATCCTGAAGGGACGTCGATTGTATTACTGAGCGATCACGGGTTGCTAGCAATGGGGACCGAGCCCAGCGAGGGGGAGGGCCGGTATGAACGAATCTCTGCCAGCAAAAGCGGTTGTGCAGTTTAGCGTTCCCCATCCACAGAGATGATAGCGATCGACACAAGTCGCGCTGATGGATTCTGGCCCCCCTCTCCCCGCGTGCTCGCGGGGAGAGGGGGGCCAGAGTCTTGAGTGAAACGGAATTTACAAATTCACTCCAACTTGCCGCACAGGCAGGGCTCGCATCACGCCACGCCACAGGGAGAGGGCCGCCCCAGGGTGCGCCGCTGCGCGTCGACCCTTGGGACCTGGAATCTAACCGCGTCGCGATTAATCGAGTTCCGCAACTTATAAATCGCACGTCCCTCAAGATCAATCACCTACCGTGCTACATCCTGGTATGCCCCAAAGCCAAGCTACGGTGAAGAAGCGGGGAACAGCCGAGCAAACGGTGGGAGTCACTTGCTACTTGCAGGTGATACAAAGGGGTCGGCGTACTTTGGATCCCGCAGCAGGTGTTGGTCGGTGAGCGTCATCAGAAAGGCCTCGAGTGCGTCTTTTTGTGGCGTTGGTAATCCCATGCCGTTGGCCGCAACGTCTTCGAGCTGACCGCCTAAATTCGGGTGGGGGCGAACCGACCAGTTGTAATGCTCGATGACTTGGTACAACGTTTTGAACCGTCCATCATGCATGTAAGGCCCCGTGACTTCGATGTTACGAAGGGATGGTGATTTGAAACGGCCTTGATCCAAGTCAACACCGTTGACGCCACCGACGCCCGGGTCTGCTTGCGGAACGTCGCTATCGATCCCATTGGCGACCGGTGTGACCATATAGAAAAATGCCGACTGCCTCTGCGGCAACACTCCCTTGACGCGATCTGGGGGTATACCGTTACTCATGTGGCAACTTGCACAACGTCCACGGCCGAGAAAGATTGCCTTCCCTTCGTTTTCCTGATCGGTGAAATTTGGGAACGGATCCTCGACGCCTTGGACTTGAGCACGTCCCCAATCGTACTTGGAACGGTACGAGACGATGGAGCGGACGAATTGAGCAAGCGCGCTGGCGATGCGTTCCTGCGAGATTTTTGAATCCTCAAAAGCTGCTTCAACCAAGGGCGGATAAAGCGGGTCGTTGTTCAACTGTTTCACCAAGCCCTCCATCGTATGACCCATTTCGATCGGATCCTCAATGGGCATCAGCACCTGTTGTTCCAGCGTTCTGGCTCGCTCGTCCCAAAAGAACCGGCCACGCTGGTAAAACCTCGAATTCACAAGGCTCATCGAATTCCGCGCCACCAGATCACCGGTATGCCCCACGCTTAACTTGGCATCGTCGGTAAACGCCAGCGACTGTTTATGACAGGAGGCGCAGGAAACCGTCCCGCTCTTCGATAGCGTCTTGTCGTAAAACAGCACTCGCCCCAGCGTTGCTCCTTCGTCGGTCAGCTGGTTTTCCGAAGGGGTGTTATCGAACCGAGGTATCGGTTCCAAGAAGTGCTTCGGCCAATCAATAAGGGTGTAGTTGTACGGCGTCTCCGGCAAGTTCAATGTCCTCGGCGACTCTACGATGCCCTGGACAGCAGCGGCAAACGACAACACGACCGGAAGAACAGCGGTGGGATGGAAAAATGACGGCATGATTTGTCGAAGCCCTAACGAGGCGAGGTGACTCGATGTGTTGGAGTTGGGCGACCAGGGCGAAGCGAATGGGCGATCATGGAATCGAGCGACGCCTGCTCATCCGATGCGATGGTCGTCACGCAATCGCGGCAGGCAACTTCAAGGATTCCCGGATCCATCGCAACTCGCGCGTTGACAATGATTTGAACCACACCAACGGCGGATCGATTTGCTTCCAAGCCGCTCTCCACCGGTGCGAGGTTACTGACCTTGTTTGCAACCGCTTGGGCACCGTCGCCGAGGACCGAAACCTTCAAGTGAGCAATCTGTGCCGTGGTGTCGTCGACAAGACGGCTCGCTATCGATGCAACCAATGAGGTTGCAAGCCTGTCCAAGTCGACCGGGGATTTCGTCGTCAAGGTCGCAGTGAGATTCACCCATCCTAAGTCCGCCTCGCCGTCGGCATAGGTGTCGTAGTCGATGTCCAGTCGCCTTGTACCGGCTGCAAGCGGTGATTCGACATAGCCCATCACTTCGTCAACGCCGGCTCCCGTTTTGGGGCTGATGCAGATCACCGGTACGTTCGGCGCAACACTCGCCAGTGCCTTGCGAAGTGACTCCGTTTGCGACTCGTTCAATTGGTCTTGGCGGCCAATCATCAAGTAGTCGGCTTCTTCGAGTTGCTTGCGGAAAATGTATTCGGCTTGTGGCGAGAACCCGCTTCGCAATTTCGAATCCTCGGCAGCCAAGATCCGCTCGCCATGCGAAGGTTTGAGCAGCACGCCAAAGGGTGCCAACTCAAATCGATCGCCAAGGAGCTGCTGCAGCGGCAGCAACACCGTCGCAACCAAATCCGTACAACTTCCAACGGGCTCGGCGATCAAGACATCTGGGATCTGTTGTTCGCTGAGGTGCTTCGCGGTTTCCACCAAACTATCGAAACTGCAACAAAAGCACGCTCCGGCCACTTCTCCCACGTCAAATCCTTGCGACCTCAGGTTGTTTGTGTCGACCAGGTCTGCCGCTTGATCGTTGGTAATGATCCCCACGCGTTTTCCGGCGGCCGCATACCGTTTTGCCAATTGGGCAATCAGCGTCGTCTTGCCGGCACCAAGGAATCCACCAATGAGTACAAAAAGCGTCTTTTTCATCGTTTTGGTTTTTTGGTTAGGGCGGTTCATGGAAGGGGGGCTCAAAACGACCTTACTTCGGCGGCGTTCGAAATCGCCACCAATAGGCTCCGTCATTGAGGGTCCCCATCGGCCGCCCTCCTACCTTGATCCACCCGGCGGAGCAGCGAACGTAGTACTGCTGATTGGCCTCGAGTTTCGGGAGGGGCCCGAGGTCCAGCACCCGAGATCCTTGCGAGGGATGGTTCTCGTCGGGATCGGCCTGCCACACAGGCGTCGATTCATCGGAGACCGAAAAGACCTCGATCGTTTTGGACTCGGTATTTAGGAAATCAATCGGGAGATCAAAGACCATCCGCATTGTGACGGTGGTTGATTCGGTCACGGAGCCATTATCCGGTGTCACAGAGACAAGGCTCGGACAACTCATTTTGAGTCGATGCCAGCCCCAGCCCGGTTGGCGATTCGATGCGATAGCCCCTGCATCGGGAACATCCGATTCGAATGCGAACTGGCTCCACGCGTTCACCATCGCGGTCAAACGCTCTGGATGCTCGTCCGACAAATCACGGGTTTCACCACGATCCTGAGACAGGTCATACAAGCGCCAAGGGCCGCCGTACAGGCTGACGACTTTCCACTCCTCTTCGATCCAACACCGTGAGAAACTGTAGTGTTCAAACAAGGGAAGTGGAGAGCGCCAGCCATCGGGGTGGAACAGCGGCGCAAGCGTTGATCCAGTCAATAATCGATTGGAATGGCCGGCAAAATCAGAGGGATAATCGATGCCCGCGAGGTCAAGGAAGGTGGGGTACAGATCGGTAATGCTGGCGGCTTGATCCACCGTTTCCCCAGCCGGTCGCTTGATTCCGTCGGGCCAGCGAACGACCATCGGTACGGCAATGCCGCCTTCGTGACAAGCATGTTTGTAAAACCGAAACGGTGTCGCCTTGGCTGCGGCCCAACCGTTGCTGGAACTGGGGTTGTGCCCCGCTTTCCATGGCACTTGATCCTCATCCCGATCGATGGCTCCATTGCTGTAATCGCCACCGTTATCCGACAGAAAAAGAACAAGCGTATTCTGGTCGAGTTCCGAATCCCGCAGAAAGTCTAAGATCTTTCCAACCGACGCGTCGACTTCATCGACCGCCGCCGCGTAGGCAGCCATTCGGCCTGCTTCGACCTCTCGACGATGCGTCGTCAGTTGAGACCAATCGCGAACCTCATTTCCCAACGACGCGACCGGCCAATCGGGATCAACCAATCCCGATTCGATTTGACGCTGGTGGCGTTGTTCACGAATCGCTTGATATCCGTCGAGATAGCGACGCGTGTATTTGCGGACCGTTGCCTCGGGGGCTTGGCAGGGATGGTGTGGGGCGTTGAAGGCGACGTACATGAAAAAGGGTTGCCCGATCCCCTGCGCTTCCTTCATGAATTCGATACTCTTGTCCGCGAACGCATGAGTGGAATAGAAATCGGCGTCAAAGTCGCAAAAGGGCTTATCATCGAGGAACCAGTCGTCGGCTCCAACAAACGAGTCGGTCATGCCGCTGAGAAAGCCAAACGAACGATCGAACAGGTGACGCGATCGCGGATCGGGCGAGCCAGCGTGCCATTTACCGGTCATCATCGTCCGATAGCCAGCGTGTTTCATCAAGATTGGAAGCGGTAGAGCATGCGAATATTGATGCGCGCCTGCTCGATGCATCGGCATTCCGGCAAGCAAGGCGATACGCGAAGTGACACACATCGGCGTTGCACGAAAATGACTGAAGCGCAGTCCTTCGGCAGCCAGTCGGTCGATCGATGGCGTTTCAACCTCACCACCAAAACAACCAAGGTCACTAAAACCAAGATCATCAGCCAACAACAGCAGAATGTTCGGACGCGGTGCAGAGGCGGATGCCGAGGATGTCAGCAACATCATTGAAGTCACTGCGAGGCCCAAGCAAGCAGCAACACGACACATTTTCAAGCGTTTCATGAGCCTGGCCGAGCGAGTTTGAGCGATTCGAGAATGCGGACCACCGTGGATTCGACAGGCTGGTCCGTGATATCGACAATCTTAAAATTGCGTTCGCGATAGAGCTTCTCGGCCAACATCACTTCGCGGATAATGCTCTTCAGATCGGTGTACTTAAACTCCTCTGGACTTGACTTGTCGATCGCCGTGTCAAATCGATTGATCGCCATCCGTCGCGAACGAATTTCATGAAGTCGTTTGGGTTGAATCGTCAATGCCACGGTTTTGGTGCGGTAACTCTTTTTAACTTCCTTGGGAATGCCGCCTTCAATCGTGATCGATACGTTCGCGACCTTGAACCCCAGTTCGCCTAGTGCGATCGAGGTTGGCGTTTTGCTAACTCGGCTTAAGCCAATCAATATAATATCGGCTTCACCCACCGTTTCGAGTCGCCGCGAGTCGTCATGTTGCAAGGTGAACTCAAGCGTGTCGAGCCGGCGAAAGTACTCCTCGTCAATTCGATCCGCAGGTTCGTAGACCGGATCCATTTTCGAATGCTGTGCAACAAACCGAATCACATGATTGGTCAAACTGTATTGGGGAATCTTACGCTGCTCACAAAGTGCTTCGACAATAGCCGTCATCTCAGGATCGAGCAAAGCATGGAAGACCCACAAATTTTCGCCCTTGGCCTTTTTGAGAATCGCCTCGATCTGCTGAATCGAATCGACAAAGGTGTGAGTGACGACCTTGACCTCTAAATCGGGAAACTGAGCGATCGCGGACTCGATCACTTGATTTGCGAGGCTTCCGCTCGCAGCGGACAGCAAGTGCAACGTAATGGGGGCCTCTTTCTTCATCGGCCCCCGTTTGCCTTGGCTTTTCTTCTTCATACTGTGCTACTTCATTCAGGTAGGCTTTCAAGTACACCTTGCCCAAAATCATAACAGGTAGAAGCGGTTTTGTATCGGGCAGCTTCGCCGAGCGCAATAAATAGCTTGGGATGCGTCGTCGTCGCCCCAAAGAACGCAGGACTAGCGACGGTCGCTGGACCGAACGGATGTGAAGCGAAGATCATGGTCGTCCCATCCCGATTCGCTCCAGCTACTTCGTCCCGGAAGCTGCCAATCGTCCGTTCCTTGAAGAGCCAATCGTTGGTCAACCCAATCGATCGCCTTGCTGGCCGTCGAGTGGGGAAGGGTCGCCACGACGAAGCCGCCATCGTTTGCCCGATGAATGATACCGACGTTCTGCCCCACGGAAGCGGCAGCAGCCCCCATCAGTTCATAACGCCATACGGGCACGCCACGGAAAATACTTAACAGGACTCCGTTGGACGATAGGACTAAATCGTTGTCGACCCAAACAGGTGATCCTTTCCCTAGACTTCTTCTCGATTTCGCTTCACCGCGCAGCGACGCGGTCGACAGCTCCCAAACCCGAAGTTGTGATGGAGTGACGATCGCCAACGAGTCGCCACGAGGCGAAAAACCGACACTCGCGATCCGCCCCGGTTCAACAGGGATTCGACCCAATGCCTTGCCATCGGAGGTTCGATAGATCGCGACACCACCTGGATCAGGGACCGCCACGTAGCGGCGTCCTGCGGAGATCGCGGGCAGCGACTCTGCGTGGACATTGCAAATCCAGTGCTTGAGTTCTCCCGAGACCAAGTTCCAAACGGCCATGCTCGAATCAACGGAGGCGACAATATGTTCCTCATCGACCCAACGTGCCCAACGAACGGTCGGTGCGTTTGTCAACCGATTTGACGCTGCATTCGTCGACGCAGGGAGCGACCGATGTTCATGTAGCGTTATCGAAGCCGCGTCCCAGTCGCCTGCCACGGCGAATTGTCCACCCTGCCCAAACACCTGATGCCCCTCGAGCACCAACGTACGACCACTGGGAAGGTGATGATCCAGCAAGGTGATCGGGACGTCGGAGCTCCATACGATGGACACTTGTTTTGTTTCAGGATCGAATCGAACGATCCGATTTGCATTGGCGCCTCGAGTCGAACTCAAGCCAGCACAAATGGAAAAGGCGACGAATGTGCCCTCACCGGATGCGATGACCAGCGGCGCCGAGCAGACGTCGTAGGAATGAATGGGCCCAATCGGCTTCGATCCTGTCGGAACGTGTTGCTTGATCGGAACGGGATCGGCTTGCAACGGACCAGGAAGTTCCGTCTTGCCGACTTGCTTGTTCTGGCGAATCGACGCTATCGGTGACAGGGGGAACCCGTCTTGCAACGTCGTGGCAGCGCGAGGAAGAACCAAGAGGGGGAGTGGCGTCAATTCAGGCAATGTCGGCGGCGCAAAACGCAAGACGTTCGGCTGACTTGCAGGTCGATTTCGCCACGCGGTTACATAGTCCGTGTCTTCCACACTTAGCCGTGAGAGCGGAATGCGCACGGTAGAGCCATCGGGTCGAATCAGCACGGCCATCTCCTCTTCAATGGTCTGCAAGCTTGCTTCAACCGAGTGCAAACCCGAATCATCGACCCAAATTCGGGAGGGTTCTGATGCGGTGGTGGATGCGGACGTTGCGAGCAATACACAGTGGATCAGCAGCGAAGCCAACAAGGTGGGATGGTCCATATTGCATCTTGTTCGGAGGGTTTGGAACCAGCAGATCGCACTAGCGCATTAAGGAATCGGTAACGCCGAGCGTATCCGTGCTGCCTTTTTCGAGTTCCGCAATCCAGGCCTCGGCGTCGCCACCAAGGTCCTTTCCGGTGACATCGCGAAGTGACTGCATGGTCAAATCGCGAGTCGCAGGATTGCGATCATCAAGTGCCAAACGAAGCGAGTTCACCGACGTCGGATTCTTGTGCTGCGACAGCGACTCAATGGCCGCATGACGGACATCTTGGTTGGTTTCGCTTCCATAGGTCGCCGCTAGCATCTGCGAAGATTGAGCATCATCGATCCGTCCGAGTGCACGGCACGCTTCCATTCGCACCTTCATGCTGTCATCATCCAATCCCATTTCGATTAGCGGTACCGCCTCGGTGGCGGAACTCATCTTTCCGCTCGCCAAGATTGCCAGTCGCCGCATCTCGGGGCTTTGGTCGTTTTCCATGATTTGGCGGAGCTGACCAGCCCAGAATTGCTGACGCTCGGCCGACAGCTCGTCGATGGAGTTGGCCAATTGCGTGAGTTGTTCACGCCGCTGGTGATCCGTGACGCCAAACGCCTCGTCTTCTCGCCATTCTTTCATCGCGAACCAGGGATTGGCTGCCTTCAACGCGTACAACGGCCCGTCTTGGCATCCACCAAGCGAACAGCATCCCGCGGCAAACAGAATCGAAAGCCCCAGTCCAATCGTTTTGCGTTGGTGACAAAGCGTCATATATAATCTCGGAGTATTCTTGCGAACGATGCGGATTGAGCCTTACGATGTAACAAAGCAAACCGCTCGGAACCAACCCCAGTTTGGCCAGCCCAGGATCGGGGGGTGCATGTCAGCTTTTGCAACACAGTTGCACACAGTTGGTGCCAGCCAACAATCTGGATTCCGTAGTTAATTCTCGATCTCCATACGATTAGGAAAAAGTGCGGCAAATAGGCCCCGACCGACCGTTCTGGGACCGCAGAACGGGAAGAGCTAGCGAATTTTGCTTCGACAGGGGCGGTTTGCGCAGCAGACATTGCTGCGTGATCTAGCAAAAACAATCCAGCAAGGGCGAATACTTACGAACTGAAACAGCAGGCCACGCTGGCTTGACCCCGGTGATGGTGGCGACCGGTTTGTTCGGCATGTTGCTTGATCGACACAGGGCGACCAACGCACGCACTCTTGCCAAAGTAACGTTGCCACTCCCAAATCAAGTCTCGCCACATCGACGCATCGATTCCTAAAGCCGCCAGTGTCTTGGCAAGCGACTGCGGTAACACCGATTCCACGCACTTGGTTGACTGCTTCGCGGTCCAGCGCAAAAGCTCCCAATACTCCTTCCAGGCGACGTTGAGAAATCCCTTATCGCTGCTACGAACGCCATCGGTGTGAACTTGCGGTTCACTCGAGAGGGTGTCCGAATCAAGTGTCAAGGGACTGAGCCAATCATCGCGCCGGATACGACGCCCAGTAGGGTTCTTGCGTTTCTCCTTGCGGTCGTCACGAAGCTGATCGACTGGTGTTTCGCGGATCTTGCGTCCTGCCTCGTTTGTTGGAATCGGCTTCAAATCAAACGCTGCCGAAGGCAAAACTGCACCACGCCTCGCATTGGCCCGGTCATAAGCACTGGTATGCTCGGCTTCTTCGGGGCTTTCGGCCATCGCCGCGCGGACTGGATTGAGGTCCACGTACATGCTGCAAGCGAGTAAACCGGCCTCATCGACGATTCGTTGAGCCTTGAAGCGGCCTTCCCAAAACCGTCCGGTGCATTCGTCTTGATGGTTCGCCATCCGAGCGATCGGCTCGGCCAACGCACGCATGAACCAAGAGATATCCGACAATCGCTTTCGCACTTCGGCCAAGAGAACTTTGTCTGCCACAAGCGTTTTGACATCGTTCTCAGTCGGTTCGGCCAGATGTTCTTCCAGTCGTCGACCGGGAAAGACACGCAGCCATCGGATAGCTACATCCTGGTCAGACCACTGTGCGCAAACGTCTGGACGATTACGGAGGATTTGGTGCATATGATTGCTCATCACCGCATAAGAAAGAACATCCACGGCGAACACCGAGGCGAGAGCCTCCATTCTCCTTCGGATCCATTCTTTACGGAAGGAATAGTCATTACCGGTGGCATGATCCACCCCAGCAAGAAACGCGCGGCGCACGCACCTCTGGACGACATGGACGATACAGATTTCGCTCGACTCAAATTGTTCACAACGCTGTGGACGAGGCATAGCCTGAAGCTCCTATCAGTATGAGTGTCCGCAAGTCTACCAATTGGCGAGAAGCAAGTCAACGATCGGTGGGTGGCACCTTTCATCATGAAGGATCGGTGGGTGGCACCTTTCATCTATCTTTTCTTTTTATTGTCTCCGAACCGCTTATACTCATGACGACCTCCGTGTGGCTCTTGGAATTGATAGCGACGCACATTCTGTGCGAAATCCCAATATCACCGAAGGTCATTTTTTATGCGCTAACGTACCGCCACCAAAAGACTTAAAAACTGCACGACCCATTCCGTGGAAGAGCCCTCTGCAAAAGTGCGTCGGAATGTCGCACGATGAAAGATGCTGCTGGTCTTGCTAGACTTGAACGACTTGATTGCTGACAAAATCAGGGTTTCCCCCATCTTTGTAACTTCCTAACCCCCATTCCAAGGATCCTCGACTGTGAACGCAACCGCTCGACTCATCGCATTGCTGGCATTCACCAGCTTTCTCGGTTCCATCACTTTGGCAGACGACGCCAAAGCAATCCGTCTTTTTGATGGCAAGAGCCTCGACGGGTGGGTAGGCCACGATGTGGGGCCTGACGCCACAACGGAAGACATTTGGAGCGTTGCGGATGGGATCTTGGTTTGCCAGGGCAACCCCATGGGCTACTTACACACGAAAGAAAAATTCACGAACTTCAAGCTAAGGGTCGATTGGCGTTGGCCCGAGGGATCCGAAGGTGGCAACAGCGGCGTGTTGATGCGGATGACGGGCGAACCACCGTCCATTCTAACGAGATGTGTCGAAGCGCAGCTGCAGAGCGGTAGCGCTGGCGACATTTGGGGTTTCTACGGCTTCCAGTTGAAGGGGGACGCCGCCAGAGCTAAAAAAGTCGAAAACCACAAGGTCCTTGGCAACTTTATTGGGGTTTCTGCGATCAAGCATCCAGAAAAAACCATTGGCCAATGGAATACATATGAGATCACTTTCAACCAGGGCAAGTTGACAATCGTGATCAATGGCGAGTTGGCGAACGAAGCGACCGATTGTGAAGTCGTCCCCGGGTTCGTCGGGCTGCAATCCGAAGGTGCCGAAATCCATTTCCGCAATGTGGAACTCACAAAGTTGCCCGATTGATTCCCCACCTCTGCTCTCCCACCTTCACCTCCCCACCTCCACGCCACCCCATCCAGCATGCTTCCACACCGATCCTTCGCTGCCGTTCTTCTCGCGACCCTGATGTCACTCGTCTGCGCAGGGGCTGACCCTGGCGAGTGGATCTCGTTGTTTGACGGCAAGTCGCTTGCGGGGTGGCGTGCGGCCGAACATCCCGACACCTGGTCCGTCAACGAGGGATGTTTGGTTGCCAGTGGTAAACGGAGCCATCTGTTCTACGACGGTGATGTCGCCAACCACGACTTCCGCAATTTCGAATTGATCGCCGAATGCAAAACGGAAGCCGCGGCCAACAGCGGGATTTTCTTTCACACACGCTACCAAGAGTCGGGATTTCCCGAGGCGGGTTACGAGGTCCAAGTGAACAACACGCATCGCGGTAGCGGAAACTATCGCGAGCTGAAACGAACGGGCAGCTTGTATGCGGTTCGCAACATCTATCAGCCCTGCGTTCAAGACGGCATCTGGTTCCCAGTGAAAGTCAAGGTAACGGGAAATCGAATTCGGGTTTGGGTCAACGGTTATCCCACCGTCGACTATTTACAGCCGGCCGATCCGATTCGTAAAGACACGCGATCCAATCGGGTGTTGTCGAGTGGAACCATTGCGTTGCAAGGGCATGACCCGGGAAGTCGCGTTGCCTATCGCAGCGTCTCGATCCGTATTTTGGCTGACGACGCGAACTCCGAGGACGAGCCCCGAGTATCCAGCGACGGCTACGGAACCGATGTAAAAACGATGGATCAATTTGCCGGAGCCTACATTCCCGTCATCGATTGTCATGTGCATTTACGGGGTGGCATGACCGTCGAAAAGGCCATGGATCGGCAAGCGGTGACGGGCATGAATGTCGGTGTGCTGAAGAATCTAGGCGAGGGGTGGCCGATCGAAACCGATCAGCAGTTGCAGGAATTTATCGACAGCGTTGACGACCGGCCCGTGTTTGTCGGCGTCCAAGTCAACGATCGGGGTTGGCACAAGAAGCACTCGCCACAGCTGCTCGAACGGCTCGATTTCGTGTTGGCGGACACCATGATCATGCCCATGCCAACCGACGACAGTCCCCCGGTCAAGTTATTCCAACCGGACCAGTTCACCATCGAGGATCCCGAAGCGTGGATGCTGCGTTACGTGAAGCACAACCTGCGGGTTCTAAGCGAACCCGCAACGATCCTGGCCAATCCGACCTGGCTTCCAGACGCTGTCGCTGACCAATACGACGAATTGTGGACCGACCAACGGATGCGAACGATCATTGAGGCGGCAAACGCGAACCACGTTGCACTTGAGATCAATGCGGGAAGCGGTTACCCGCACGAACGCTTCATCCGCATGGCAAAATCGATGGGCGCAAAGTTCAGTTTCGGATCGAACAATTTTGACGATGTCCCACACGACATGACTCGATGCCTTGAAGCGATCACGAAGTACGGGTTGACCAAGAAGGACATGTATGTTCCCGGGGCAGATTAGGAATCTATCCGAAAAGGGGTCTGACCCTTTGTCGACCGACGTTTCGATTGCTCAAAAACTCGTTGTTTTTAAATGGATCCGCTGCCGACACGCTAAGCAAAGAGTGGGTCAGACCCGTTTCGGATAGGTTCCAAGGATTCCGCTACCCCCATTTCGCACTCCCCTCTTTCCGTCAAGGAAACAAAAAGATGATGACTCGAAAATTTAGTCGGCTCCTTGGCTTGCTTCTCGCCACTCTCTTGCTGGCTCAAAGTACTCCGAATGGCTTTGCCCAAGTCCGCTCGGAGTCGCAGCAAGGCGATCGCATGGATTGGTGGCGAAATGACCGCTTTGGCATGTTCATTCACTGGGGCTTGTATGCGGTTCCCGCCGGAGAATACCAAGGCAATGACGTCAAAGGAATTGGCGAATGGATCATGGATAAGGCCAACATCCCACGTGAGGAATACGAGAAATATGCTTCGCAGTTTGACCCGCAGTCCTTTGATGCCGACGAGTGGGTGCGGATCGCCAAGTATGCCGGGATGAAGTACATCGTGATCACATCGAAGCATCACGACGGATTTTGCTTATTCGATTCGCAAACGGATTACGACATCGTCGACGCAACACCCTACAAGAAAGACCTTCTCAAACCACTCAGCGAAGCGTGCGAGCGTCATGGATTGAAATTCTGCACCTACTATTCCATCATGGATTGGCATCATGATTCGCAATTGCCCAGCAGCGAAAACGATGGCAAGCCGAAGTGGAATCCGACTCGGATGGTCGAAGGACAAAAACAGGCTTACACGGACTACATGAAGGAACACTTGCGGAAATTGATCGTCGATTACAACACGCATGTGCTCTGGTTTGATGGCGAGTGGCCCTCGTGGTGGACCGACGCAGACGGGAAATCGCTCTACCAGTGGTTGTTAGCGTTGAATCCAAACCTGATCGTCAACAATCGAGTGGGTGCCGGTCGCAAGGGGATGGGCGGGTTCTCGAAGGAAGATTCGTTTGCAGGTGACTTTGGCACGCCAGAGCAAGAGATTCCTGCGACCGGGGTCGATAGCGACTGGGAATCATGCATGACAATGAATGACACTTGGGGATTCAAAGCCTCGGACGAGAATTGGAAAAGTTCCGAAACACTGATCCGCAACCTCATTGATATTGCCAGTAAGGGTGGGAACTACTTGTTGAACGTAGGTCCTAAAGCAGACGGAACGTTTCCGCAAGCGAGCGTGGACCGACTTCGCGCCATCGGCGACTGGATGTCGGTCAACGGTGAATCGCTGTATGGCAGCGAAGCCGCCTTGTTTCGTCCCGAATGGGGACGAGTCACGCGCAGAGGGGGAACACTGTATTTGCACGTGTTTGAATGGCCCGCCCATGGCAAGTTGACCCTCCCAGCATTGCGCAATCCCATTCGACGCGCGTCGCTGCTGGCGACTCCTGAAACCACACTCTCGGTCAACCAAGGGAACGAGCAATGGGTGATCGACGTCCCCGAATCAGCAATCGATCCGATTGCAACGGTGATCACGATTGACGTCCAAGGGATGCCAGAGCTAGCCCTCACTCGTCGCTGAGGTCAAAGCCGGACTCAACCAGTTGTTCCTCCACGGCCTCGGCAAACGCATCCCCGAGCGTTGCGGCTGCGGGGGTTTCTGTCATCTTCGCCCGTTCTGCGGCGAGATAGGCTTGCCGTTCCTTACTCACAGTCGCCAATTTTGCCTTGATCTCCGCCCGAAGCTTCGAGATCGCCGCGACTTTCTTGAGTCGCTCCGTTGGTGTGAGCTTGCGCAATTCCTCGGGCAGATCGTCTGCCTTCAATTGCAAGATTGCCTCCTCGTCCTCTTCAAAGGTATCCACCAAATCGCGTCCGACATTTCGATACAACGATCCTGCCTTGGTCGCAGCCCGACTACTGAGTCCGCCAAGGCTGCTCGCATTCAGGTCCTGAGCGACCTGGTTTTCAGCGTAACGAGTGCGTTCATTTTTTGAGCCATACCACAAGTAGGTTTCATTGAGTTGGCTATTGAGTTCAATGATGATCTTGTCTTGGGGGCATTGGATATGAACCACCTTTTCATCTTGGTTGATATTCATGTACTCGCCTTCCGCCATGTCGGCGCCATCTTTCCATTTCCCCTGGACACCTCGCTGATAATCACCACAGTGAATGGTGTTGACGACGATGCCGGATTCGATCGCGTTACGGCAAGCGGATTTGTAATCGACGGAGCCTTGCGTAAACGGCTCATTGCCCGCGATGAAGATCGCTTTGTATGCATTGGCCTGTCCACTCCAATCAAGCCGTTTGATCGCCTCGTTGATGACTGCGCCACAATACTCGTCACCGCCGCCGGTGCGTAACGCAAACAGGGCTTCCGACACTTTGTCCAAATCATCGGTCAATTGGATGACTTGGCGGATGTAGCCTTCCCGAGCGGGCAAGCCCGAATTGCCATATTCGAATACGGAGACACGAAGTTCAGGCGTTCTGCCATTCTTTTTTGCTTTTGCAAACTCCTGGACGATATTCCATAGCTGGCTTTTGGCTTGATCGATCAAGCCGTCCATGGAATTGGAGGTGTCAAGCAAGATCGCCACATCAACGGCGGGTCGCTTGCCAGTGAAAGGGGCTTTCGACTTGGCCTTCGACTCTTTCTTTCCCTTCTCGATGGTAATCGTTACATCCTGAGCATGATTGATGCTGGTCGTTTGTTGTCCAAATCCGATCATGACCGCAAGGACCAGAAACAGGTTAAATGGGCGTTTCATCGAAGAGCTCCGGGAAAAGAGGATAGGGCGAGCGGATTGTCGCCGACAAGCAAGTTTGCTACCTCGATTCTACCCGATGAAGGTTCCACGCAACGGCCTAAACTCAGTGGCTCTCGGCACCTTTCGAGCGGAAAACGGCCGAGAAATGCCAAATGGGGTCCGTCAGGGTTGCCAGCTTGCCGAAAAGGTTAGGGATGATTCGTGGCGTCTTGTGGTTTTTCAAACCGATAGCCGACGTCGCGAATCGTCCGAATGAACGTTGGATTCCGAACATCGTCTTCGATCTTTTGACGCAGTGTCGTGACACAGCGGTCCACACTGCGACCGGTCACGATCACAGACCGTCCCCAAACATGGTTGAGGATCTCGTTGCGAGTCAGGGCTCGGGATCGCCGTTGCACAAAAAACTCCAATAGACGGTATTCCTTTGCCGTTAACTTCACTTCTTGTCCCCTTCGACTCAGCTTATGCGAGAGGAGGTCGAGATGGAGATCACCGAAGTGGTATTCGCTAATGGCTTCTGCATTTTGTCGACGTAAGAATGCTTTCACTCGCGCCAACAATTCCCGAATGCTGAACGGCTTGGTCACATAGTCATCTGCCCCAAGCTCCAGACCGCGCACAATGTCTTCCTCTTGTCCTTTCGCCGTCAGCATGATGATGGTGCAAGTGAGTTTGCGTCTTCGCAATTCATCACAGATCTGATAGCCATTGATCCCTGGCAACATAATGTCAAGCAAGATCAAATCCGGGTTGAGGGACAAGGCGGCTTCCAGTCCCTGTTTTCCCTCGGTCGCCGTACAAACGTCGTAGCCCTGGCAGCGAAGGTTGTCGCTGAGCCCTCGTAGCAGCGTCGCGTCGTCTTCGATGATCAAAACTTTGGAAGTCGTCATGGGGCAATCTCCCTTCCTTGGCTTGCCTCAGCTACTGGTAACAGGATGGTAAACGTACTTCCGCTACCCGGCAAACTGTCGATTTGAAGTCGACCGTGATGAGCCGACACAATAAACTGAACGATGCTCAACCCTAAACCACAACCCTGCCCCTTGCGTGCCAAGCTTCGATCCACTTGATAAAATCGCTGGCAAACCTTCGCCGCGGTGCGCCGTGAGAGGCCAATCCCATTGTCGGCGACGGCGATGCGGATTCTTCCTGCTTGCTCAGACGCATGAATCTGAATCTGCCGCACGGGATCCGAATACTTGTAGGCGTTCTCGAGCAGGTTCAAAATCGCGGTCACGATTGCATCCGTATCGGCATTGAGCGTTGGCAAGTCGTCATCAACACGGACGTCCAACTGACAATCCGCCGCATGAAACCGATCTCCTGCTGCCTCGACACTTCGCAGGATCAGCTTCCGCACATCGCAAGGGACGAACGTGAAGGTATGCATCCGACGATCCATGCGTGAAAACGCCAGGAAGTTGTCCATCACACGGCACAGTCTTTCGTTTTCTTTTCCAATCAACTGCAAGTATTCCCGAGTCAGGTTCTCGTCAAACGACTCTGCATCGAGCAGCGTGTCGACCAGCAGACGCATCGAAGCGAGTGGCGTTTTCAGTTCATGCGAAACGGTCCCCACCAAGTCGTTTTTTAGTCTGGCAAGCTGCATCTGATGTTGAACCGTCCTCGCAATCAGCAGCATCAGGGCACAGGTCGCCAAGATGACCATCAATCCCGTCCAGAGGGTGATGGTATTGCGTCTCGTCGCTGCACGTTCGATTTCACTCTTGTCATTGAGCGAAAGTGACAACCGCCATCCGGGAAAAACGTCGCCGGCGGTAACGGCCAGGTATTCATCCGGATCCGCATTCTGGTCGGGGGCAAGCAGTCGAATGGTTGCGGCATCAAGCGAGGCGGTGGAGCTCAAGAGCGTTTCCGATTCACTGACAATTCGATCCCTACCGAACAAGAGTAGCGTCTTTCCGTCCGGTGTACCCAGTTGCCAGATGTCGGCGAGCGGTGTGCGAAGAAACAACGGAACGATGGTTGGCACAGGCTGCGCAGCAACGAAGGACGCTGCCGTTCGCTCAGTCGCAAAGGTTGGGAATTGCGTTTCCTTCCCAAGTAATTCAGTCAGTCGGTTCATCAGGAACACGCGCTGAGCCGACGAGAGCGTCAAGTCGTTGTAGTTGCGTAGCCGCTGCTCCAAACGCAGCAAAATCTTCTCGCCAGCGTTGCTTTTCGTATCGCCAAGAAATTCCAACGCCAACATCTCGTGGTTGGCGAGGTCGCGTGCAACGGCCGTATCTTGCGGCACCCCAAGTATGATTTCGCATGCTTCCGCGTGCTCTCCGTTGCGAAACAAGCACCGAGCCAATGCAAGGGAGGCTTGTCTCTTGGCGGCTTCCGATTCATTTTCGGAGGCCAAGTCGCGATAGATCGCGATCGCTGCTGGCAGATCAAGCGTTTGGAACTCGAGCGACTCTGCCTCGCTCCAACGTGCGTCACTCTTGTCGACTCCTTCATCGCGAGTCAATTCGTTGGGGTAGAGCAATCGTCCCTCGGGATTGTATGCCAGCAAAGCATCTGCGAATCCACCGGACGCCACCTCGGCAAATAGGGCGGCTGGCGTCAATTCCTGGCGTCTCTGCTGAATTTCTCGCGTCTTGGCTTGCCAATGATCCGTCAGGATCCGGGTCGCGCCGCGCAGATGCAAACGATAGGCGTCCGCCATCCGCTGACGTGAAGCCAATTGCTCGTTGTTCATTGCCACGCTGACGAACCAAAGAACGCCGATGGAAGGAACCGCGAGAAGGATAATCAGCAACAACGCAAGACGCACGACGGAGCCGCGATCG
Organism: Novipirellula artificiosorum; assembly: GCF_007860135.1. Classification (NCBI taxonomy): domain Bacteria; kingdom Pseudomonadati; phylum Planctomycetota; class Planctomycetia; order Pirellulales; family Pirellulaceae; genus Novipirellula; species Novipirellula artificiosorum. The sequence continues at coordinate 982,035 of NZ_SJPV01000001.1, read as the reverse complement.
CTGCTCGAAGGTTTGGCAAACATCGACACGAATCACACTACTTCACTTGGATCGAATCGGCGATACTCATCAACGTTGCCTTCAAGTCATCCGCGTCGTCTTCAGGCATCTCGATGTACAACGCGACTCCTTTTTCGTCCTGGAATGTGACCACGTTTTGACTCAAGACTTTTCGTTTTCCATTGAGGTAGCTCAATCCGAGCGTCGCAGCAGGCATTTGGCCGAGCGTGGTCTCGGTGATCCCCGTGTCGTCTGGTTCTAGATTCTTAAAAGTCGTTTTACTCTCCTTCAGCTTACTTTCCATCCACGCACGTGGTGACGCTTGCTCTTCGTCCGTCAACTTGGATTTCACCAACACTCTCAACATCCCATTGGATAATCCGGGGCCAGCCAAAACCACCGCAGTCGATGCAGTTGGAACGTCGGATGGCAAGTCCATCCCAAACCAATCGACCGGCACGGCAAAAGAGAAACCAAGAGCAGTGTTCTTGACCGTTGTCGGCTCCGAGTCGCCGATGTTGCTAAGGACCGCTTCCACACCGCCAGCCTCAAATTTGACCAAATACTTTTCAGGCACATCCGCAAACCAAAATGTTTGGCCAATGCTCATTTCCAACTTGAAGCACTCGAAGCTTCCGACGGGTGTTTCCACGGTTTCTTTGCTTGGCACGGTGATTCCAATGTCCACCTGAGCACCACCCGACATCACCACTCGCGTCGATAACGTTCCTTTGTAGCCAACCGCCAGCGGCAATTGCCGCATCGCGTAAAACCACTGGTCATTGTCATACGCGACTTGGTCAAGTTCAACGACCTTTGCGGGATCTTCGCTGTCGAGGTTGGTGATCGTCAGTTGGTCATCGCTGTACTTCCCTTCAAACGAGCCGAGCAACGTATGCTGCCAAACACTGGTCAGCGGTCGATTCGTGACTTGGTCAACAACGACATGACTGATGCCTTGGTTTTGACCACCGGCAATCAAACGTCGGATCGACATTCCCCAAACTGGCTTTCCATCCAGATTCTCGGATTTCACGCTCAACCCCACTAATCCGATGGGTTGGCCGCCTGCGAGTTTCATGGTCAACGTCAATTGCTCGCCATCGTTCCACGGCGCTTCTCCAAGCTCCAATTTCGCAGGTAACTGTTCTCGTGCCTTGGAAACCAGTTCCTTTTGATTGGGGTAGTTCTTAATCAGAGCTTCATAGGCGGCAACCGCTCCTGCCTGATCTCCCTTTTTTGACAGGCAGCTTGCCAGTCGGTATTGAGCCTTTGCCCCCAATGCCTCGGTCTCTTTGGCATCGGCGACAATCGAGCGATAGATCTTGATGGCTTCATCCAGGTTACCCACGGTTTCTTCGGTATAGATCCCCTTTTCAAGTCTCTCCGAAGCGGTTTGTGCATGGGTGGGTGGGCCAGCAGTAAAGTTCACAGTCAGAGCCGTGAAAACAGCTGCAGCAAGTCGAATCGTGTGTCGTTTCATTGGAGTGATCCCGTTCAAGAGGACGCGTTTGGAAAGTTGACAACAGGGTTATTCTACGGACGCCATGTTACGGGCATGTTACGGATGGACCGTTCGTCAAAAATTGTTTGATAAAATGCACGCGCGACCCACATTCCCCTGCTCAGGATTGACGCAGCGCCGACCTGCGTCCTAACGTCGCGGCGTCATGGGTTGCCGTTGGCGTACCTACAGCGGGTGGCTACAATAACGGCCAAGATGAAACAAACTCACCTGACCGTGATCTTCCCTGCCTCACTCGCGGTCATTGGCATCGTTCTTCTGGTGCTTTGGACGGCACTGGCCCCCACAAGCCAGTTCGCTCGACGGAAACCTGGATTGGACGGTACGCCTGAAACGGCAGCGAACACGGACAACCGCGACCTTGTTGCGGGTGAGCCGACGATGGGTCCTGGGCAACCTGCACCGATCGAGGGTGCGTGGTCAGGGTTTCGTGGACCCAATCGCGACGCGATTGCGACCGACAAAACACCTTTAGCGCGTCGCCACGCCCCCGAGGGACCTCCCGTTTTGTGGCAGATCGACGTCGAAGAAGGCTATGCGGCGCCAGCGATTCGTGATGGGCGCGTTTATTTGCTCGATTACGATGCCGAAAACGAACTTGATGTCTTACGCTGCTTGTCGCTTTCGGATGGGCGTGAGATATGGCGCAATAGCTACCCGGCACAGATTGCTCCAAATCATGGTATGACACGGACCGTCCCTGCGATCGAAGGCGACTCGGTCGTCACGATTGGACCGCGGTGCCATGTCGCATGCTGGGATGCCGACACGGGAGCGTGTCGATGGTTGTTCAGCATGGTACAGAGGTACGGCAGTGAGGAACGCCAATGGTACACGGGACAATGCCCGTTGATCGATCAAGGTCGTGTGATTTTGGCTCCTTGTGGCAAAGAGGCGCTGATGGTCGCTCTTGATCTGCAAACGGGTGACGAGATCTGGCGATCTCCCAACCCCAGGGCTTGGCGAATGTCGCATTGTTCGATCATGCCGATTGAGTTCACCGCGGAAGACGAAGCGTCTTCGGAACGAATGTATGTCTACTGTGGCACGGGCGGTACCGTGGGTGTTTCGGCGAACGAAGGCAAGTTGCTCTGGGACGAGACATCTTGGGACGAGCATTTCGCCACCAGCCCCTCACCGCTGGGACTTCCCAAGAACAAGATCTTCTTATGCAGTGGTTACGATTCCATTGGTGCGATGTACCTGCATTTAGAAAAGTCTGGCGATACGATGGTTGCCAAACCAGGACCGGAGCTCGATCGAAAACAATTCAACTCCGAGCAACAAACTCCAATGCTTTACGAAGGTCATTTGTTTGGCATTCGTAAACATCGCGGAGGCCAATTTGTTTGTATGGACTTGGATGGAAACGAAGTTTGGAATAGCGGTCAAGACAAATTCGGCAATGGTCCGTATATGATCGCAGACGAGTTGATTTTGATGCTCTCCGACGAAGGTCGTTTGGTTGCTGCCGAGGCAACCGCCGAAGCGTACAAGCCGCTTTGGGAGATGGAAGTTTTCGATCATGGCAACGAAGCATGGGGACCGATGGCGATTGCATCTGGCCGACTCATCGTTCGCGATTTGACGAAGATGGCATGTTTGGATTTGCGTCGCGACCCTCCGTAGGGCGGCCTCACCACAAATGGCGATCCTTCTTCACGCTGAAAAGATCGTCGCACATCAACTATAATTCGCCTGATCACTGATGCCGCAATAAAGCAATTCACCGTATGACAGACAAAACACAAGCCCCTCACGACGAATCGCCGGTGCAACGCCCCACAGGGATGGGGTCGATTATCGTTTGGACGCTTGCGATTGCCGTTGCATTTGGCGCTTTGGTTGCGGTGCTCCAAGTCGACAATTGGGGCAACAACGGCAACGGCTTGTCACCGCGATTCGGAATCGATACGGCCAAGTTGACAGAGGTGGATCCGGCCTTGATCGCCTATGTCGAAACCCAATCGATCCCACTACAAATGGATGTTGTCCACGCCATCGCCACCGATCGGGACAACCGACTATTGGTGGCTGGCGACTCCGTTGTTCAAGTGCTTAGTGCGGAGGGAGAGCTCGTCAAGTCGATTCCGTTGGCGAGCGAACCGACTTGCATTGCCGTTGCCGCCGAGGACCACCCGTATGAAGGACGGATCTTCGTGGGCACGGGCAATCGGATCGAACTTTTTGACGACAATGGCGACTCGGTCGGTAGCCTGACCGACGGTCTAGACGAAAAGACGGCGTTGACGTCGATCGCAGTATTCGAGAATAGTGTGTTTGCTGCCGATGCGGGAAATCGCGTGGTGCTGCATTGGGACGCCGAGGGAAAACAGATCGGTGTGATTGGTACACCTGCGCCCGATCGAGGCATCATCGGATTCGTCGTTCCGAGTGCCCATTTTGACATTGTGGCCTCGGACGATGGTTTGCTGCGAGTGGCCAATCCCGGGGCGCGACGAGTCGAAACGTATACCGCCAACGGGGATTTGCTGGGACATTGGGGAACCGCGTCGGCCAGCATCGAAGGCTTTTTTGGCTGTTGTAATCCGGCCGCCATCGCGATGCTGGCGGATGGTCGTTTTGTGACGGCTGAGAAAGGAATCCCGCGAGTGAAGGTCTATGATGCGGAGGGAGTCCTTGACTCAGTAGTCGCAACGCCCCAGATGTTTTCCAAGGGCATGACCAATACGATTGAAATACGCGACGACCACAGTTTGCAAGTCTTGGATGTTGCAACCGATCGAGAGGATCGCATTTTGATCTTGGATCCAAACCGACGAGAGATTCGGATTTTTGAACGAACGACTGCATCGGACGCGAACCATGAATAAAGAATTGCCACAACACTCCTCTCGGCGGCAATGGCTGGTCAGCCTGTACCGCTGGGCTGCGATGACCGTTTTAGCCGTTGGGTCCGCCCTCTTGGCGTGGCGTTCGTCTAACGCATCGGATTGTGCAAGAACGTTGCCTTGTCAAAGTTGCGGATTGGCCCCGCGATGCGATTTGCCGCGGCGCCGAGCGATTGAAATGAAGCCGAGGAGATCCTGATGCCGTTGGAAGAAAAACAACAAGATCGACGCGAGTTCATCACCGATGCCGTCCGCACCACGGGTGTGGTTGCCGTCGTTGGCAGCGGAGGATTTTTGGCGGGTCGCCGAACAGAAGGCGAGCCGATGGTGTGGCAGCTTGATCCCGACAAGTGTACTGCCTGCGGCAATTGCGCAACCTACTGTGTGCTCGATGTTTCCGCGGTCAAGTGTTTCAACGCCTTTGACATGTGCGGTTTCTGTGATATCTGCACGGGGTATTTTGAGATGGACTACAAGTCGCTCGATACCGCGGCCGAGAACCAAGCCTGTCCAACGGGTGCGATCCTTCGCGAGTTCGTTGAAGAGAAATCGGGTCAACGGTATTACGAATACACGATTGACGAACCCTTGTGCATCGGTTGTGGCAAGTGTGTGGAAGGGTGCGCGTTGATGAATGGGTCGCTCTACTTGCAGGTTGAACACGACCGATGTCTTGATTGCAATGAATGTGCGATCGCAACCGCTTGTCCGACGGAAGCCTTCTATCGGGTACCGGCCAGCCAAGCTGAGATTTTGAAACGGCGTGCTGCGACTGTCCTGAATGCTCGAGGCAAGCAAATGGAACGAGTCGCAGGTGATGACGAATCGAAACGTCGTGAAGCGGACGCACTGTTGGCACGTACCGCGAAACAACGCGATTGGCGTGAAAAGCAAGCTTTGGAAGACGCCAACCGGAGGCCATCGGATGGTTAGTGCTCGATGCTCGGTTGGGGCGATCGTAAGTGGCTGGCATCGCGTGCGCAGCGGTGGCCAGGCATTTGCCGCCGCACCACGATCCTTCTCGGTGCTGCTGATCCCTTTTGCGTGCTTGGCGTTTGCCACGATGGCAAACGCCGCCGACGTGATTCCCGTTCCTGAGTTCACGGATCACGAAGTTCCCATTTCAATGCCGGCGGCTGGCGACCATTCGGGCTGGGAATGGCTGAATGTCGGGTTGCTCGTCGTTGCGTTATCGCTGGCGTCCTATTTCGCTCTCGTCAACCGATCTCGGCGTGGCTTGTTTTTGCTTGCGGTCGCCTCGTTAGCATGGTTTGGATTCATTCGTGGTGGTTGCATTTGCCCGATTGGTGCGACACAGAACGTAACGCTGGCGATCTTTGATGGTACCTACGCTATCCCCTGGACGGTCGTCGCCATCTTTGTCTTGCCGTTGGTCTACACCTTGTTTTTCGGCAGAACCTTTTGCTCTTCGGTCTGTCCGTTGGGTGCGATTCAAGAGATCGTTGCGGTTCGTCCGGTCCGAGTTCCGTCGTGGGTTGACCACACACTTGGGCTGGTTCCTTACCTCTACCTTGGCCTCGCTGTCCTATACGCCGCGACAGGAACGGCATTCATCATTTGCCGCTATGATCCCTTTGTTTCGATGTTTCGGCTTAGCGGCAATGTGAACATGTTGGTCTTTGGCGGCGCCTTGTTGGTGCTGGGTGTTTTTGTCGGCCGCCCCTACTGCCGGTACTTGTGTCCTTATGGTGCCATTTTGGGAGTCTTGTCGAAAGGGTCGAAGTGGCATGCGAAGATCGCACCTGAGAAATGCATCACATGCCATTTATGTGAAAACAGCTGTCCCTACGGTGCGATCTCGGCACCGTCGTCTCCACCGCCCAAGTCCGAACGTGCTGCGGCACGGCGTCAATTAGCCCAAATGATCGTTCTAGCTCCCGTTCTGATCCTGCTCGGCTTGTTCGTCGGTCGGCTGCTAGCGACGCCCTTGTCGAAATTGGATCCTGACGTGCGGCTTGCCGAGCGGATTATTCTGGAAGACTCTGGCGATGTCGAAGACACGACCGACGCCAGTGATGCCTTCCGCAACACGGGGCAACCCAAGGCAGAGCTATTCGCATCCGCCCTTTCGATTCAGCAGCGATTCAAGACGTTGGGAATGTTGATTGGCGGTTGGTTCGGCTTCGTCATCGCGGTCAAATTGATCTCGCTGTCGCTCAAACGCAAGCGAACCGACTACCAACCCGATCCTTCGCGATGTGTGTCGTGCGCGCGATGTTACTGGTATTGTCCCGGTGAACAGGTTCGATTGGGCATTATTGGTGATGTGTCGGAGTTGGTGGAGTTGAACGTAGAGAAGCCGACCGCGTTGGAGACAACACCATGATCACAGCTCGAGATCGATACCATTTGGCGTTTCGTGGCGCCGTCGTCTGCGGTTTGTTTGCTGCGGTTGTCGCGGTGATGTTGTTGGCGGACTACAGCCGACGAACGGCCGATGATCCCTTGACGACCACTCAATACGCGGAGATGCGTCAGCAGTTGCGACTCGATCCCACAAACGAGTCCTTGCAGCAATCGTTTCGCCAACTCGATCTGGAACTTCGTGAGAGCTATTTCAACAGTCGTCGTTTCGCAGCTTGGGGAAGTTGGTTGTTGCTGGCAAGTGCGTCGTTGGCAATTGGGCTTGGTAAAGGGGCTGCCGCACTTCGACGCCGTCTGCCGAACCCGAAACTGGTTGCCAATGAGGTTCGCACACACAGTGAAGAGGTTGACCATCGAATTGGACGATATGCCGTCGCCGCGTTTGGGGCGGCCGGGTTCCTTGTGGCCATTGGATTCTTCGTTGGGATTCGCAGCGACTTAGCGCCAGACGTCATCGAAGTGACCGAAGTTGTATCCGCCGATTCGGCGGACCAACCCAAGATCGATGAGGAATTGCCGGACGAACCGACGCTTGCCAAGTTGCCGGCTGGGTTCCCCACCGAAGAAGAGCTTCAAGCTAACTGGCCCCGTTTTCGCGGACCTCATGGACTCGGGATCGCTTCGGACTCGGAGGTCTTGACGCAATGGGACGTTGAGACGGGAGAAGGCATTCTCTGGAAAACCGAAGTGCCGCTGGCTGGAAACAATTCGCCGACCCTTTGGGGTGACCATGTTTTTATGTCGGGGGCCACGGAAGACAAACGCGAAGTGATGTGTTTTAACGCGTCGTCGGGTGAGTTGTTGTGGCAAAGTGAATTACCAGGCACGGCGGAAAGCACCGCGGAGGTGCCGAAGGTGATGCAGGCAACCGGGTTGGCGGCACCAACCACGGCGACCGATGGCCGACGAGTCTACGCGATTTTTGCCAATGGCGATGTCGGAGCGTTTGACTTCGAAGGCGTACTTCGATGGTCGCGCAGTTTGGGGATCCCGAAGAACACGTACGGGCATGCCTCCTCGCTAACAACGTTTGAAGACTTGCTGATTGTGCAATTCGACCAGGGCAGCGAAAGTGAAAAGTTGTCGCGGCTGCTAGCCTTAAGCACCGAAACGGGCGAAACCGTCTGGGAAACGCCCCGTGACGAAATCCCAAATTCTTGGCCAACCCCGATTGTCGTGCAAATTGGCGATGCACCCCAACTGCTGACGTGTGGTTCACCGTTTGCGATCGCCTATTCGCCTCGCGAGGGAAAAGAAATTTGGCGAGCCGATTGTTTGTATGGTGATGTAGGACCGTCTCCAACCTATGTCGACGGGATCGTGATCACCGCCAACGAGGTTCCCGGAGTCACGGCCATCAAAGCGGACGGGCAAGGCGATGTCACGGAAACGCACCTTTTGTGGGACGGCTACATCGGCGTCCCCGATCTCTGCAGCCCGCTGGCGACCGAACAGTTTGTGTTGTTGGTAACGTCGGACGGTTTGCTTACCTGCTATGACATCAAGGAGGGGCTCGATCCTCTCTGGGAACACGAGATGGATGCGTCGTTCTCTTCGTCCCCGACGATGATTGGGAACTTGGTGTTTTTAATTGACATCGATGGTAAGGTGTTCATCGTTGAGCCGACGGCGGAAGCATGTCGCGAGGTTGCCGAGAACGAGCTGGGCGAAGCATGCGTGACCAGCCCGGCGATCAAAGACGGAAAGATGTATATTCGAGGCGAGACCCATTTGTTTTGTATTGGGCGGCAAAAAGAGACGAAATGAGTGAAATCGATTTAACCTTTGTCGACGATGCAATTGAGCGGACCGGGCGTGGGCCCGAGGCGGTGATCCCGATCTTGCAGCAGATCCAGCAGCATTATCGCTACCTGCCAGAGACCGCGTTGCGCCATGTTTGTGCGCACACTCAAATCACCCCTGCATCGATCGAAGGGGTCTCGACCTTCTACACTCAATTTCGGCATGAACCGGTTGGCAATCACTTAATCCACGTTTGCTTGGGAACAGCGTGTCACGTCAAGGGTGCTCAATTGGTGATGGACTCACTCCGCACCGAATTGAAGATCGCTAAGGGGGAAGACACCGATCGAGATGGCAAGTTCACGCTTCAATCGGTCGCGTGTTTGGGATGCTGTACGTTGGCGCCGGTCGTTCAGATCGATGAAGTCACCTACGGCGGGCTGACTCCAAAGAAGATTCCTGAAATGCTTCACGATTTCCGTGTGAACCATTCCGGAGTGAAGGCCGCGCCGTCGGTTCGGCATCACAACGTGGGCGAATCGATAGGTGAAATTCGAATTGGAATGGGTTCGTGTTGCGTTGCACAAGGGAGCGCCAAGGTACGCGACGCAGTGGAACGAGTGTTGTCGGAATCGGGTGCCTGCGCGGACGTGAAACGGGTCGGATGTGTCGGCATGTGTCATCAAACGCCGCTTGTAGAAATTGTTCCCAAATCCGGAGACGCCAGCCTTTATGCGCGGGTTCAACCCGAAGATGCTGAATCGTTGGTGTTGAAGCACTTCAAGCCCAAGGGAATGATGAAGCGGTTGACGTATGGGGCGGAACGTTGGCTCGACCGCTTCATGAGCGACGACGATGACGAACCGACGATCCAAAAAGCGATCAGCCCTCGCGAAGGAGCCGTCTGCGCATTCCTGGGACCGCAAAAACACCTGGCGACCGAGTACTGTGGTCAGATCGACCCGATGAATCTGGACGAGTATCGACGGCACGACGGCTTTGTAGCTTTGAAGAAGGCTATCGAGATAGCCGATCCCGGCAAGCTGATTGACGAAGTGCAAAAGAGCGGGCTACGAGGACGCGGTGGTGCGGGTTTCCCCACGGGAATCAAGTGGCAAAAAGTCCGTGAAGTTCAAGGCGATAAGAAATACATTATCTGCAACGGTGACGAAGGCGACCCCGGCGCCTTCATGGACCGGATGCTGCTTGAATCGTTCCCATACCGCATCATCGAAGGGATGGCGATCGCGGCGTTGTCCGTCGGGTCGCGTGAGGGCTACTTCTATGTACGAGCAGAATACCCGTTGGCGGTCAAACGCATTCGGGAAGCGATCAAAATCTGTGAGGACCAAGGGATCTTAGGCGACCATGTGTTAGGCAGCGACTTTTCGTTGAAGCTGGGCATCATGGAGGGCGCTGGTGCATTCGTTTGTGGTGAAGAGACGGCGTTGTTGGCATCCATGCAAGGCGAGCGGGGCATGCCACACCTGCGACCGCCGTATCCCGCGGAGTTGGGTCTTTGGAAGCAGCCGACGTTGATCAATAACGTCGAGACTTATGCATTGGTTCCATGGATCATTCGCAATGGCAGTGACGCGTTTGCGGCACTCGGGACCGAGAAGAGCAAGGGGACCAAGGTTTTTGCCTTGGCGGGCAAGGTTGCTCGTGGTGGATTGATCGAGGTGCCGATGGGAATCACGATGCGGCAAGTCATTGATGACGTCGGCGGCGGGGTCGCGAACGGAAAAAAACTAAAAGCCGTCCAAGTGGGCGGTCCATCGGGTGGCTGTCTTCCCGCTGAATTGGCCGAAACGTCGATCGACTATGAATCGCTGGCGGAAGTCGGTGCGATCATGGGCAGCGGTGGATTGGTGGTGTTGGACGAAGACGATTGCATGGTCGATATTGCCCGCTATTTCTTGCGATTCACTCAAGACCAATCGTGCGGCAAGTGTACGTTTTGCCGAGTCGGCACGCGGCGTTTGTTGGATATCTTGGACCGGATCTGTGAGGGGAAAGGCAAAAAAGGCGACTTGGATACCCTCGAGCGGCTTTCACATGATGTCTCGCAAGGCAGTCTATGCGGTCTTGGTAAAACGGCGCCGAATCCGGTCCTCTCGATGCTGAAGTACTTTCGCCACGAATTTGAAGCTCATCTTGAAGGGCGTTGTCCGGCTGGCAAGTGCATTGCAATGATCGAGTACAAGATCAATGACAAGTGCATTGGATGCACGCTCTGTGCTCAGGAGTGTCCGGTGGATGCGATCCCAATGACTCCCTATCGAATCCACACGATCGACTCTGATAAATGCACACGATGCGACACGTGCGCCCAAGTATGTCCCGAAGACGCGGTCTATATTGAATAGCTCATGCCAAAACTTACCATTGATAACCGCGAAGTCGAAGTGGAACCGGGCGAAACGGTTCTCGATGCCGCACGCAAATTGGGAATCGATGTGCCGACGCTATGCTTTTTAAAAGGCTACAAAGCGTCAACGTCGTGCCAAGTTTGTATCGTCAAGATGGCCGATAGCGGACGAGTGGTTCCATCGTGTGGGATGCCCGCAGCCGAAGGAATGCGGATTGAGAGTGAGACCCCCGAGGTCCATTCGCTCCGGCGCACTGCTTTGGAGCTGATTCTTAGTGATCATGTCGGCGACTGTTTGGCACCCTGCTATTTCGCCTGTCCCGCTCACATGGACATTCCAAAGATGTTGCGTGAGATCGGCGACCAAGATCTGGTCCATGCGATCGCCACAATCAAAGAAGACATCGCATTACCCGCGATTTTGGGCCGAGTCTGTCCAAAGCCTTGCGAAAAGGGGTGCCGCCGCAGTGGTGCCGATGGACCGGTGGAAGTTTGTGACTTGAAACGCACCGTTGCGGACCGTGATTTGGAATCGGGCGATCCGTACATCCCTGAGTGTGCCGCGGATTCTGGCAAGCGTGTTGCGGTGGTCGGCGCCGGTCCAACAGGTTTGGCCGCCGCGTTTCATCTTCGCCGAGAAGGGCACCACGTCAAACTGATCGACGCCGAGGATCGTGCAGGCGGCCGCTTGTGGCACGAGTTTCCCAAGGATTTGCCAGAAGAGGTCCTGGCTGGCGAAGTCGCAGTGATTCTGCGAATGGAGATTGATTTCGCAAGCAACACACGGTTGGGGACCGATATTGCACTCTCGGAACTGCAGCAATCGTTCGATGCGGTCTTGCTGTGTTGCGGTGGTGATGCAAAGGAGGAAGCAAAGGATTGGGGGCTAAAGATCAGCCGTCGGGGCGTTGATGTCAACGCAGGAACGTTCGAGACGGGAACGCCCGGCGTCTTCGCGGCCGGCAACGCCATTCGTGGCAAAGGCTTGGTCGTTCGCAGTGTCGCCGATGGCAAGGAAGCGGCAGCTGCCATCGACCAATATGTGCGGGGAGAGACGATCACGCCCGTAGCTCGACCGTTTTCTTCGCGAATCGGTAAGATTCCTGGCGATGAGTTGCCGGAATTCTTGGCCAACGGTACCCCTGGGGCCCGGCTCCCCGCCTCGAAACCTACGGATAATCCGTTGGATCTTCCCGTTGCCTCGGAGCAGGCGAATCGTTGCTTGGCATGCGGTTGCATTGCACACGGAAACTGCTCGCTCGAACACTATGCGGCCCAGTATGGTGCCGATCAGGCGAGATACCAAAGCGGGCGACGAGCGTACGTTCAAGTCAACCGGAGTGGCTCGGTGATCTACGAGCCTGGTAAATGCATTAATTGTGAGTTGTGTGTGCAAATCGCCAATCAGGCTCAAGACGCACTCGGGCTAAGTTTCGTCGGACGTGGATTCGACGTTCGCATTGGGGTTCCCTTCCATGGCACCATGGAGGAAGCGCTCGGTTCGGTCGCTTCAAAATGCATCGGAGCCTGTCCTACCGGAGCGCTGTATTTCTCCGTAAAGCATCAAGTGCAACCAGGTTGCCAGGCGTGCGATTCCAATGCCTAGTGGTTGCTCGCAATCGCAAGCGTGACCGGCGTCCCGCCACTTCACGATGTAAGTGGTAGCGGGCTGTCTGCCAGTTCGCGGTAGATTTGTCGCAGTTCATCGTGGCTCGGCTGATCACCGGATCGAGTGATCAAGATCCACGGACGAGCTTTTCGGATGACGCCTTTTTCCAAAAACTGACCAAACAAACGCAACCTCAAACCCGCGTCGGTCGTTTCATCCGTTGTGAACGGATAATCGTGCGGCCCCAGCAACACTGCTATAGATCCCGTCGGTCCCGTTGCGATCGAAATCGGTGGGCATCCCTGATCCGCCGGTGCACCCAAGGACTCCGGAACGCCGATTGAATCCAACGCTTTGCCAGAAGCCAACAACTCGAGCATGGGTTGGGTATCAAGCAGCGAGGTTTCCAACGAAACCGTCACTTCAAACAGCATCCGGTCGCTATTGCCGCGGATCGGTTGAAACGCCAACCGAAGCGAGTACGATTCCGTTTGCTGAGGAAGCACCACGTGCCACTGATCACCACGGACAAATTGCTCGGCTGCACTCGGCATCGTGTCATGCTCGACGGCACGAAACCGGGCCGCGAATTGAGGATCGGGGGCCATTCCGATCGCGATCCCGTGTTCACCGCCTCTCGCGTCAAACCACCATGTGGTACCGTGATCTTGCCACGCGGCATGACCGAGTTCGTTTGTTTTCCACATGGTTGATCTTTCGATAATCGAGGTTCTCGATCGGGAAGTCACGTCGACCTCCGGCAAAGCTTAACCCTTGTATTCGGCGCTGAAAAACGCTTTGCTTTCTTCGACGCCCGGTTTGATCGTGCGGCTGCCTTCTTGCCAATTCGCGGGGCACACTTCGCCATGCTTTTCGAAATGCTGAAGCGCTTTGACAATCCGCAGCGCTTCGTCGACGTTACGACCAAGCGGCAAGTCATTGACCACTTGGTGACGCACGATGCCGTCTTTGTCGATCAAGAATAGACCTCGCAGAGCGATGCCGGCATCGAGCAAGACGTCGTAATCGCGAGAGATTTGCTTGTTCAAATCGGCGATCAGTGGGTATTCCGTTTTGCCAATGCCGCCTTGATTGCGCGGCGTACTGGTCCAGGCAAAATGGGTGTAGTGACTATCAATCGACACACCCAGAATCTGCACCCCCAGTTTTTCGAAATCGGACGCTCGGTCACTAAACGCGATAATCTCGGTGGGGCAGACGAAGGTGAAGTCCAAGGGCCAAAAGAACAGCATCACGTACTGCCCGCGATAATCGGACAAAGAGACCTCTTTGAACTGCCCATCGGGCATGACAGCTTGGGCAGTAAAATCGGGGGCTTGCTGTTGAACAAGTACGCTCATGGTGAGACTACTTTCGAGTGGATAGAAAAAAGTTGGGTTCGTTTCTTTTTAGTCGGTGATCCGACAGCGCGGACCCCTTGACGGCTTAATCTAAACGTTTTCGCTCGCGCTCGGAAGGAGTTTACCGGACCCTCTCGGAGGGAACAATTTTTTTCTCTTCCCAGTAGAAACCGTCTGCGCGTCGCTCGAGAATTCGATGGGCGCTGCCAGCGGCAAGCGGACGTTCGTCGGTGGGCAACCATTGACTCAACTTCGCGATCACGTCCGCGAACGGCAATCGGTCACGGCCAGGGGCGACCAGATTGTCGTACTCGTCGGGATCCGCGTTCCGATCGTACAACTCTTCGGCTCCATCGGCATAGCGAATGTAACGCCAACGCGTATCACAGACGCTATGGTTCCCCGCATTGTGAGAACAAATCGCCGGTCGCTCGCGCGGTCGCTGCGGATCCTCGATTTGCGGCAACAGGCTGATTCCCTCCATTCCTTGCGGCTCGTCGAGCGCCGCCAACGCCGCCAACGTGGGATAAATGTCAAGCAACTCAGCCGGCTGATTGCATTTTGAATCCTTCGGTACGCCGGGACCCGCAAAGATCAACGGAACGTGAGTTGACCGTGCCCACAGCGAATTCTTTCCAGAGATGGCTTTCTCGCCCAAGTGGTACCCATGATCGCTCCACAAGACAACGATTGTATTGCCGGCATACGGGGATGCTTCGAGCGCGTCGAGGACGCGGCCGACTTGGCTGTCGACGAAACTGACGCATGCTAAGTACGATCTGACGAGCGGTCGCGTTTGATGGTTCGCTTCAAGCCAACTCAACCTCGGCTCGGGTAAATCCCAATGGATGTACCACGACGATTCGGGGGTGTCATCCCGATCGCCCGGCAACAGGGGCGGCATCGTCATGGTTTGATCAGGATACAGGTCGAACCATTTCTGTGTGGCGTAACAGGGTACATGAGGCAAAAAGAAACCGACCGAGAGAAAAAAAGGTTGTTCATCGGGCATCGATTCAAGCTGGTCGACGGCCCACGACGCAACTTGCCAATCGCCCTTGTCCTCGTCGCGATGAGGAAAGGTGCCCCAGTCCATCAAGGGGTGATTGCCGCCCGGTGTCGGCGGAATGAGTTTCTTTTCAGGCTTCGCGCCAACCGACGCATTGGGCCCCCAGACATCGCACTCTTTTTCAGCGTCCCGGCCACGTCCATTTCCGCCATGATAGATTTTTCCTCCGATCAGCGTGCGGTAACCATGGCTCTGAAAATATTGTGGTAGCGTTACGCGGTCCTTGAATTCCGGCAGTGCGCGAAACCAGGGTGACAAGCCGTATACGCCAGTATCGGTTGGCCGTAGCCCCGTCATCAACGACGTGCGGCTGGGGTTACACAGCGGAGCTTGGCAATGAGCATTGGTGAACGTCAAGCCACGCGCGGCCAAAGCAGCCATTGCAGGTGTTTTTACATCGGGGTGACCTCCGAGGGGTTCAACCCAATCGTTCAGGTCATCGATGGCGATCATCAAAACATTGGGGCGATCGGCAAACACGGCGGAGGTGAGAAGAACAACAACCAAGCACGAAATCAATCGGTGGAACATGAATCAAAGAGGGTTGGTGAAAACGGACGAAACCCTGACTTCAGCAATCATGGGAAGAGGATCGCGGGGGGCGTGCCCGTAGTCAGTGAGCAGTCGCTTGGCGACAAACTTGTCGCACGTGATCCAGCCGTCGCATGATAACCGATGCAGGTTGTGAACCGGAGGCCTCAATTGTAACATGACCGTTGAGCGAGAATCGAAGTCGAATGCTGTTTTTTTCCGACCGAAACGGATCCACGAAGGTCACCCATCGTTGTGGATGGTTCGATCAACACGAACCGAAGTGGGTACGTTGATTGAGACGGCTTTCGATGGAACTCCCTCCCCCCCTCGCCAATGATTACGACTCCCATGCCGACTCTCATGCCGACTCTCATGCCGACTCCTATGCCCAACAAAATCCTTACGGTTGCTTTGGTCTTGCTGGTGGCCACCATCGCTGGTTGCCATTCCCCCTCTTCGGACACCAGCGACAAGCCTCGCGTCGCCTTGATCATGAAGTCGCTCGCCAATGAATTTTTTTCGACCATGGAAAATGGTGCGAAGGACCATCAACGTGCACATGATGACCAGTACGAATTGTTGTCCAACGGGATCAAGGACGAACGTGACCTGGCTCGGCAAGCGGCAATGGTGGACGAAATGGTCGCCAGCGGTGTGGATGCAATCGTAATTGCGCCAGCGGATTCCAAGGCATTGGTCCCGGCACTTCGCAAGGCGAAGAAAAAAGGCGTCGTGGTTGTCAATATTGACAATCGGCTTGACGCGGAGGTACTTCGACAAGAGCAGATTGCAATCCCGTTCGTCGGTCCTGACAACAAAGCGGGAGCAAAGAAAGTGGGCGAGTATTTGGCGACGCGTCTTTCGAAAGGCGATAAAGTGGCTGTGCTCGAAGGCATTCGAACGTCCTTCAACGGCCAGCAGCGTCAGCTCGGTTTTGAAGAAGCGATGACGGAGGCCGGGATTGAAATCGTCGACAGCCAATCGGCCGAATGGGAAACGGTAAAGGCCAACACGATCGCAGCATCGATTTTAAGTGAACATCCTGAGATCAAGGCAATTCTTGCGTCCAACGACAGCATGGCGCTCGGGGCACTCGCGGCAGTGCGCAGTGCTGGCCGAAGCGGCGAAGTGATCGTGGTCGGATTCGATAACATCTCTGCGGTTCAACAAGCGATTCGCGAAGACAAGATTTTGGCGACCGCCGATCAGCATGGTGATCAACTGGCGGTCTTTGGCATTGAGGCTGCTTTGAAAATGCTTGCCGATCCGCTTGTCGAGAGCGAAGACATTGAAACGCCGGTTGATTTGATCACCAGCGAGTCGCTGGCGAAATGATCCGAGATCAAGGTGGCATCCTTACGACTTGGCAGGTGTTTGCAATTGGTTCTTCGCCGCTTGCAAAAACTGCAACGCGTCCATGGGCGTCATCGCATTGACATCCAACTTCTGAAGCTCATCCAACAAGGGATGGTCCGCGAAACCGAACAACGTCAATTGGTAGTGATTTTGTTTTGCAGCGTCACCTGGCGGGGACAAGGTGGGGCGGTCGAGTGAATCACGGTGGTCGACTTCGAGTTGTGCCAGGACATCCTTCGCTCGTTCGTTGACCGCTTTGGGGATACCGGCAAGTCGTGCGACATGAATCCCATAGCTTTTGTCGGCGCCGCCGGAAACGATGCGGTGCAAGAAGACCACTTCATCGTTCCATTCCTTCACGGCGACATTCAAGTTCGCAACGCGAGGCAACGTTTCTTCAAGCTGTGTCAATTCATGATAATGCGTCGCGAACAGCGTGCGACAACCGATCTGCTCGTGCAAGTATTCGGTGATTGCCCAGGCCAAAGACAAACCATCGTACGTGCTGGTTCCACGTCCAATCTCGTCGAGGATCACGAGACTTCGCGGTGAGGCGGTATTCAAAATCCGGGCGGTTTCGACCATCTCAACCATAAAGGTACTTTGACCTCGGCTCAATTCATCACTCGCCCCGACTCTCGCAAAGATCCGGTCGGCAATCCCGATCGTGGCGGTTTCCGCTGGCACGAACGAACCGGCCTGGGCAAGCAGCGTGATCAGAGCGACCTGGCGAATGTAAGTGCTTTTACCAGCCATGTTGGGGCCGGTGATCAGCAGAATCATTCCGGCCTCGGGCGAATGAACGCAGTCGTTCGGAACAAATTCTCCCTGTGGCAGCGTCACGTCCAGCACAGGATGACGCCCGGCTTCGATCTGTAAAATGGAATCGTCGGTCAATTCGGGACGTACCCATTTCCGTCCACTGGCGATCTCCGCAAGCGCCGCGAGGACGTCCAATTCGGCGATCGCGGTTGCGACTTCCTGCAGTATTGAAAGATGCTGGTGGGTCTGCAAACGCAGGTTTTGAAACAACAACTGCTCGCGCGCCGATGCCTGATCATCCGCCGCCAGGACCTTTTCCTCGTACTCTTTCAGCTCGGGTGTGATGAACCGTTCGCAATTCTTAAGAGTCTGTTTTCGAATGAAATGATCCGGAATCTTGTCCCGTTGTGAATTGTTGGCTTCGAGGAAGTACCCGAAGACCTTGTTGTAACCGACCTTCAAGTTTTGAATGCCCGTCGCTTCCATCTGTTCTCTCTGGTACGCGGCGATCCATTCCTTGCCGCCGCGGGCCAGCAAACGCAGTGCATCGAGTTCTTTGTCGAAGCCTTGACGAATGAAGTTACCGTCCGATGCGGCCAAGGGGCATTCATCGGCGAGCGAAGATTCCAGTTGAGCCCGTAGCTCAGGACACAGGTGTAAATGGGCCTCCACAAACTGAAGTCGCTCGGATTTGCGATTCGTCAGCCGTGCTTTCAGATCGGGAAGACTGGCGAGCGTCCGAGCGACTTGTTGCAGGTCCCGCGGTCCCGTACGTCCGGTGGCAATTCTCGCCAGCAGCCGAGTCAAATCAAACGTTCGCTTCAAGGTTTCGCGGATATCGCCGCGAAGCCGCGCATCGCCGACCAGTTCGGAAACCGCATCGAGACGGCATTCGATTCGGGCACGATCAATCAACGGCGCGGCAATCCAGTCGGCCAACAATCGTGCTCCCATCGGCGTACACGTTCGATCGATCACCCCCAACAGCGAACCCTCGCGAGAACCACTGCGAATCGTCCGTGTGATTTCGAGGCTGGCGCGAGTCGACGCATCAATCTGCAAGACGCCCGAACGGTGATGAGCCGTGATCGAGCGAAAGTGGTCGAGCCCTCCTCGTTGCGTTTCCTGGAGGTACGTCAACGCTGCCCCAGCCGCCCGGATCGCGGGGCCATCGGCGTCAACGAAGCCAAAACCTTCAAGGTTGTGAACCGCAAACTGTTTACACAGGGCGTCACGCGACGCGTCTTCGGCAAACGACCACGCCGGCCGCGAGGTCCAGGACCAAGGGGCTGTGGTGTCCGGGCTGAGTCGCACGTCATCTTCACGATAAATGACTTCCGCAGGGCCGATCCGCGCCAGTTCATCTTCGATCCGCGATTTCGGGAAGATGCCGGCTTCGAAGCGACCACTCGACAGCTCGGCCCACGCGATTCCGGCGGTCGGCTCGGTTTCCTCCCTGCTCTTGGTTTTCGGGCTCGCCAAATAGACGGCCGCCAAATAGTTCGCTTCGCGCGGATCGAGCAGGCCGTCGTCTGTCAGCGTTCCGGCGCTGACCAATCGGGTGATTTCACGACGCACCAGCCCTTTGGCCTGCTTCGGGTCCTCGACCTGCTCGCATACCGCTGCTCGATAACCGGCCCGAATCAGCTTATTCAGGTAGGAATCGAGTTGATGGTAGGGGAAACCGGCCATGGCGGTCGGATTGTCACTATCTTTGTCACGGCTGGTGAGCGTCAGCCCGAGGATCTTGGCGGCGACTTTGGCGTCATCAAGAAACAGCTCGTAAAAGTCGCCCATCCGGAAAAACAGCAGTGCGTCCCCGCACGCCGCCTTCGCTTCATGGTATTGCTTCATCATCGGTGTCATGAAGCAAATCGTAACGCGACGCGATCATACCGAAAAGTCATCCGACCTTCGGATTGTTGGCGATTCGCGTTTGCACCGCTAAAACGTCCGATGGCGCAAAGTTTGCCAGCCGCAGAATCGTTGCCGTTCCCTGGCAAATTTCAGCTTGGGCGATACTGACAACGACTACATCTGGGAGTACGGCTTTGGCAGCAAGAGGTACTTGTCGATGTGGCTTACGGTTCCCTTGTACTTTGGAACCTTGCTTAAAACCTTCCAATCGGGGTGGATACGAAACGCCTTCCACGCTTCGATACGAGCCTCTTCATTCGGATAGACCGTCAAGTAGGTCAGGCTTGGGGTTTGCGGGCCGATGACGCACTGGCCAATAAAGATCGGCTGAACTCCGCTGTCGAGAAAAATTGGGACTTCGCCTGAATTGAACATATCGACCTTCAAATCGCCGATTTGTTCGCTTGGGCTTTCGTACAGTCGCAATTCGTAGACACGATCACCGTTGAGCAGCGACTCCTTGGCAACTGCCAACTTTGGCATGCAATCCATTGCCGTCAACAATTCGCTGGTGATCCGCAGGTACGGTGGATTGTCGGGGGCTCGACCGAGATATTCTTTCGCATCGGCAGCGTACTGCGCGTCCTTTCTCAGAGTTTGGGCTGACGACACGACTGCGTTTGCGTCTGCATAGGGGATGACCACAACGATGCGGCGACTTCCGGATTCGTCGTTGGCGGCATTCGTAAACGCGCCGATCGGCCCGATCCCTTGACGTTGGAGTGCGGGAATCAGCGCGTCGCGGAGGTAGGCATCGATCGCCCCCACATCGCTGTTTTCGGCGAGCAAGTAGGAACGGACTTCATAGATTTGCGGGCTGGAATCCGCAGCGTGGCTGATGGACGAAAGAGCGGTCATGGCGACTGCAACGAGGGTTAGAGGGACCATTGCACGTCGGGGCGAGTGGTTTTTCATTCGTGAATCTCGACAGATTGGTTGGAGAGCGGGGGGGGACACGATATGATCTTCGTTTCAACCACAATCTAAACGATTATTGGCGGCGCCGCTTACCCTGGCGAGCCTGCCTTCACTCTTTTTTTTCGGAAGCTCGGAATGATGGACTTGCTCAACTCGGCGGATGGTGTTTTCGGCCTGCTTGCGGTGGCAAACGCGGTCGCGAGTGAAGTGGGATCGGCCTCCGAAGTCGCGGAAGAAACCTTCTTTTCGCTGCAGGGTCTCTTCACACTCGGGATGCTCGTGCTACTTCAGGTCGTTCTGGGATTCGACAACCTGCTGTACATTTCGATCGAAAGCAAACGTGTCGAGGAAAGCCAACAATCCAAAGTTCGCAAGCTGGGCATTGGGCTGGCGATTGTCTTTCGAATCGTGCTGCTCTTTGTTGTTCTTCACTTGGTTACACTACTGGAGAGCCCCTTTTATGAGGTGACCAGTCACTTCGTGACCGCAGAAATATCAGGCCACAGTTTGATCGTGCTATTCGGTGGTGCCTTCATTCTTTGGACCGCGATCAAAGAAATCTATCACTTGCTCGCGATTCACGAAGTCGGAGAGGGTTCTGAGAAGAAGGCCAAACAAACCGTTGGCAAGACCGTTGGGCTGATCGTCTTGATGAACCTTGTCTTTTCTTTCGACTCCATTCTGAGTGCGATGGCCCTCACCAAGAACTTTGCGATCATGGCCACCGCAATCATCATCAGTGGAGTGCTGATGATTTGGCTAGCCGATCGAGTTGCCGAGTTCTTGAAAAAGAACCGGATGTACGAGGTTCTAGGGCTTTTCATCCTGTTCATTGTTGGCGTCATGTTGACCAGCGAAGGCGGCCACTTGGCACATTTGCACTTGTTCGGGCACGAAGTCTTGCCGATGGCCAAGAGTACGTTCTACTTCGTGCTTGCAGTGCTGATTGTCGTCGACGTCGTGCAGAGCCGATTTCAGAAGAGGTTAATGGCCGAACAGGCGGCGGCGCAACAGAAGGCGGTCTAAGCGAACAAGCGGTACTAAACGCGATGGGTGAGCAAGCGGATAGCTTCGTCGATCTCCGCTGCAGAATCACTCCCCACACGCTCACCAAGCGACTCCGTTGCAACGGAACGATTTTGCGTTCCCATTTGCGGGACCGCAGCAAAGGTCCCCTTCGATTTGTTAGGTGAAGGGGGAATCGGATCGGGATCAGGCGTGGGGTCTGTGAGTTGATCGCGGTTACGGTCCGTCATCTGATCCGAAGGTTGATTTTCGACAATCTGCTCACCGTCCGCACGCGTGTCTTCCTTTTCACCCGCAACGGTACCGATCGATTGTCGATTCAATTCATTGAGAATCAGCAGTGCGTCGATTGCAGTGATGTAGCCATCCCCGTTGACATCGTAGCCGTACAAGGGATCGCCATGACCCACGGGCCCTGGGCCGAATTCATTCAAGTAATTGATGATCATCAACGCATCCGCTGCGGTGACTCCACCGATGTTGTTGACGTCAAACGGATTGTCGTCGTTGTGGAACGGCGTCTCGTTCTCCAAAACCGTGAGAATGAAGGTTTCCGACAACGCAGTGAAAACGCCTTCGCTATCCTCGGCCGTGATCGTCACTTCGATTTCACTTTGCGTCGATCGTTTGACCAGTTGATCATCGAGTAGCTTCAGTGTGCTGCCAGCGATTTCAAATCGGGAATCGTCGACGGATAGGTCGTAGCGTCCAGACACCGATTTTCCATCGACCGTAACATCGCCAACAATCGCGCCAGCTTCGAGTTCCATCACGCTGTTGCCTGACAGCTCAAGGGTCGTCGGTTGTTCAGGCACGTCAATCACGTGGACCTTAATCTTCTCGGTGTAACTGTTTCCGGTATCAACCTCGGTGGCGGTGACGTTCAGATCGATCTCGGCCTCTTCTTCAAAATCCAGTGAAACACCGTCGGCCAAACGCAATTCATCCCCATCGACGACGAAACGATCGTCATCGACTTCGAGACGATGAGCTTGCTGGGTGTCCTCGTCATGCACCACCAATTGGGTAATCGATTCGCCAGCGGAGTTTTCGTGGACCCAAGCATCGGTGGGGGTGATCGCGGTAATCGGTTCGTTGACATCTTGAACCGTCAACGTCACGTGTTCTTCGATGATGTCGCCCGTTTCGGTATCCGTTGCCGTGATCGTCAACTGGATGACAGGTTCCGATTCAAAATCAAGACCTTGACCACCGCTGCTGCCGATAAAAATGATCACTCCATCCTGGACGATGAAACGCGGGTCCTCGATTTGAATCTCATGTTGATCCAAGCCATCGACATCAATGACAAAGATGTCGCCGATCACTTGACCCACATCGATGTTTTCGGGAACCGCTTCGACATCAGGAACAATCTCGGATGGGGGATCGGGAACAGGAGTCACCCAGATATCGATGTCGATCGGGTCGGAGATGTTCACACCATCGGTCAGGATCACGGTAATCGGCTCGTCACCGTTGAAATCGGGATCCGGCGTGTAGATGACGCTGCCATCAACGGCAATCTCCGCGTCTCCGTTTGCCGCTTCACTCTGCTGGAGCAAGATCACTTGGTCACCGTCGGCATCGACCACGCCATCGAGGGCGCCTGGTGCCGATCGCGTCAGAGTCGCATCTTCCAATACGGTCAGCACCGGCATCGAGTCGTATGTCGGAGTCGTGTTTTCGCTACCATCGATGGCCACTGCAAATAAGATCGATTGGACGTCTTGGTTCTGTTCGACTTTCACGCGATGGGCATCAGGCCGTTTCAGCGAAATTTCAATGATGCCCGCCGAACCGAGCAACGTGACGGAGTCTGGTTTGTCACGCGTTGCGAGCGAAGAGACCTGGCCAATCGAAGACAGGTCAACCGCCAAGTCCGCGATCAGCTCTCCGTTGCGCAAATCGATCAATCGAAGCACTTCACCCACTGGGGATACGGTCAGCAACAGGTCACGAGCGCCATCGAGCGCCACAGGACCGGTTGCATCAGGGAACGAATGCAAGGAAGCGAAATCGGCGTTCACGTCCAAAACGCTTACCCCGCCGCTATCTTCACGCAGCAGCAACAATCCTGACGCATCATCAAAGTCCAACAGATCACTGGCTCCGCTGATTTCAATCGGTGCTGCGGTGATCATCGAGGCGGTTTCGTTGCTCCACAGCGACAGTTTCAAACCGTCGTTGCCCGCCCATGCCAACACCGATCGAGGCCCCGTAGCGGATGCCAACACCACGGTGTCGGATGGGACACTTGTCGACGTCGTCGAGACCACAAAACCAGCAGTCGCGTCATAGGAGTCAATCGATCGGAGTTCGGCCGATTCGTCATTCGCTTCGACCAAAATGCCTCGGCCATTCGCATCGATCGCGACGTCCGACCACACGACGGGTGTCGTGGATTGCGAAAGGTCGACCGAGGTCACGGTTTGCGTCGTCGGATCGACGACCCATGCCGAATCGCCACCGATCACCAAAACCGTGCCATCCGGCAGCGATTGCATCTTCGTCAATGGGCTGCCGACCGAAACGGACTGCGTCGAGGCCGATTCGAAATTCACCACCTCCACGGCGTCGGCGGTTAGCACCACTGACGTTGAATCGCTTCCAAACGCAAAGTCGATGGCGTTGGCGATGTCAATCGAAGCCGCAGGGATCGTTGCCTCCACGGGAAAGATTTGACGCTGGGTCTGGGTGCCATTGAACAAGCGAATCGGGTAGTTGCCATCCCCCACGTTTTCAAATAAAAACTGCCCTGACTCGTCGGCAATCGCATATTGCTCACCGCGATCGATTGCCCCATTGTCGTTCACATCGATGTAAACGACCCGATTCGGCAGAGACATTTCGCCGGCCTCTTGCCGAAACGAATGATCCGCGTCATGAAAAACGGCTCCCGTGATCGCGGCCAACACGCGCCGCTGATCCAAGTGCTCCACGCTCAATCGCCGTTTGACGTCGGCACGGCCAAGACGACGGAGCCCCTGACGACGCGATTTCAGCTTGAAGTTTCGACGTGGGTTCATCTTGATAAGACTCTAAAAATGACTGGCTAAAACTGGCCGACCGAGCGAGTCGTGTACGTACACACCCGCTTCGATTGGAAGCCGGTTGCCGCCCAATAGTTCCATCAAATCACGCTGCCGCAGGGATAAAATAAGCTAGCAGGACCCGGTAAGGATATATCCCCACAAAACCCGCGGACTGGCGCACAACTCACCACGAAGCGAGCCGGAGTGTTTATCATAAGCATAGATGGTTCGACGTGCGCGAAAAATAGGGCCCGTCCGGCTCGCGGGATGCGCCAAAAGATCGTTTTTTGGCGATTTTAGCGGTTGTTCGGCTTCTTTCTGCCCGTCGGATTGCATTGAACTTTCAGTTTCCTTTTTTCTGCCGCCTTTTGAGGCGGAGGGTGTTTTATGTTGATGAAAGTGGACCGAGACGTTCCTGACACACGAAAGTGGCGAGAATCGCACTTTTTTTTGAGTGGCGTTTGGGGCGCGGCAAGCCTGTTCGCTTGTGCCTTGATCGCCTTTTGCTCGGTTTCCTATGCCCAGATCCCGGTCGGTTCCTCTGCTGGCGGAACCCCCTATTATGGGCCGGGTGATAATCCCTACGGAAGCGGAGGTAATCCCTACGGAAGCGGTGGCGACCCGTACGGCAGCGGCGGCGATCCCTATGGCAGTGGTGGCAGCCCGTATGGGCCAGGTGGATCGCCCTACGGCAGTGGTGGCGTTTACGGCCAACGCAACGGTCCTGTCACACCGGCAAATCTGCTATTTGGCTCACTCGATATTGGGCCTTTGCTAGCGCCGCCCGATCCCGAGCTTCAAGACCCGCGGCCTCTGCTGGAGCGGCAGGTCGAGAAGGCCTTCAACGCGGGACGCATCGGCACGGCCATGGGGCTCTATTTCGGGCACCTCGTCGTCGATTATGAAAAGGCAGCCGAAGACATCCAAGAGGTGCGGTACAGTGCGGCGTTAAAACGTCCGGTTTGGCAACTTCGCTGGGGCGTATCCATGGCGGTTCGAGGCGACGACGTCCCGAGTCCGGCGCCGATCACTGAAAAATCAAGAACGGGCACCCCTCGTGGAGGTTCGTCCGGATACGGGGGCGGAAGTGACTACGGAAGTGATTATGGAAACGGCGGCGATTATGGCGGCGACTACGGAGGCGATTACGGGTCAAGCGACTCGTATGGCGACGATTCCTCCATGCAAGATGGGTCCTACGGAGGCGGGGGTTACGGTAGCGGACCGTATGGTAATGGACCGGCCGCTGGCAACGCACCGGTTCAAGAAGAAGCGAAGATGCTGAATGAGAAAGCCGATGAGGACTTGAACGCCTCGTTGGGGCTGATGGCTCAGGTGACGGGCGAGGAGTTTCTAAAGCGGTTTCAGGATGGGAAATTCGGCGTTGCGATGGCAAATATCCTTCCTCAGCCTGAGGTCGAGGAAGCGCCCCCCACAGGTGCACCAGGCAGGGGCGGCGCGATGGATCCACGCGGACGGCCAAGACCTGGTGGTAGCAGCCAAGCCGAGCAGGCGCGTCAAGCACAAATGGCCTACGAACAAAGCGGCGGCGGATCCGGAATGGAATCCGATCAATCGGGTGGCGGCTACGGCGGCGAATACGACGATGATTACGGCAGCGATTATGGAGGGGGTTACGACAGCGATTACGGAAGCGACTACGGTGGTGGCGGCTACGGCAGCGGCCCTGGTGGTCCCGCCAAACCGCCGGCCGCACCACGAGTGCCTGTTTTCAGCCTCGGTTCGGGTCTAGAGCCCTTTCCAATGTGGCAGCCTGGCCTTGTCTATCTGGGCGAGATCAGTTCCGAAGAATCTCTCGTGGATGCGAAGCAAAGCGGGATCGATTTCCTGCTGCATTTTGATGTGATTCTGAAGGACGTCAGGAATCCTCGAAACCCGAAGGCACCCGGCCGAACCCAGAACATTTCGCGCTGCCGGTTGTTCCGGGTGGCGGACGGGAAAACCATGGCGATTTCAAAACCGGCTGACAGTTTTGAAGTGGAACGCCAGAGCTTGCCGCCGAAGGATTACATCTTGGACCAATTGTCAAGCTTGTTTGCCATCATCGATCGGCAATTGACCCTTTCGGACATGCCGCCCTTAAGCGCCGAGGTGGCGAAGCGACGCGTTGCTTCGCTACTTGCCGGAAGCAGTTCGCGACGGCTCCGTACGCTCGCCGAAATTCGCTTCTACCAGCTCAACCAACTATTGAGCGATGCGGATGCCGAGAAAGCGTTCTTCATTGTCGGTGGCGTCGATGCAATGAAAATGCTGCATGCCACCGATGACGAAAAAGTGGAAACGGTTCATCAGTGGGTTACCGATGGCTTGAATCCGATTCCTTAGCGACCCTAGAATTAAATGCTGACGGTCCACTAGCCCGAAATGGCAACGGGCATCAACACATCGGAAGCGGGCACGAGGCGGACGTTTTTGCACCGTGACAATTGGAACTGTCGCGGCGCTTCACGGCAAAGGCACAGCCCCAAGAATCGATAGCTGCCCATGAAACGTATCGGACTCACGACTCGGTGAGTTCGATTCCCCTTAGCGTCTGCGTAATCCATTTCGATGACGTAGTTGTCACAATCTTGCATGGCGCGGCGAAGTGCAGTGTTCACGATAAAATCCCCCGGCGGAAAGGTACAAACTCAAAACCAAAAGGGCCGACTCGTTGTCAGCACACAAGAAGTATCCGGCGGTGGTGTGACAAGTCTGGTCACAGGCAGATTTTTTTTCTGGTTTTCTTGACGGACTCTCGATTTCGCCTATTCGCGAAACCGGTATCCAATCCCACGCACGGTTTCAATCAAGTCCGCGGCTTCGCCCATCTTCTTCCTGAGGGCGCGAACATGCACGTCGATCGTTCGGTCAAGCACCATGGTGTCTTCACCCAGAGCTGCATCGACGAGCTCGTTTCGACCAAACGCCCGACCGGGTTGGCGGATCAGTGTTTCGAGAAGCCGGAATTCGCTTTTCGTCAATTTCAGCCGTTGGCTATCGACGGTGACGACGAATCGGCGACGGTCGACCGTGACGCCGTGACGCGAAACGGAGTCCGCTTCGTCGAAGGTTTGTTCACGGCGGCGAAGCAGTGCCTTGAGGCGTTGCAACAGCACCTTGTAGCTTTCGACCGGTTTGACCACATAATCGTCAGCCCCGACCGCAAACCCGACGACTTGATCCGATTCTTCACCGAGGGCGCTGAGCATGAGAATCATGGTTTCCTTGGTCGCTGGGTCCGCTCTCAATTGCTTGCAGACTTCGACTCCATTTAGCACCGGCAAATCAACGTCCAAGAAAACCACATCTGGCAGGATCAATTTCGCTTGATTCACTGCGTCGCGTCCGTCGGCCGCCCGGAACACCTCGTATCCCGCCCGGCGAAGTTGGTACTCCAACGTCTCGGCGAGCGGGCGGTAATCTTCGACAACGAGTACCTTGATTGTGGACATGCTTAGGGGCTTCGCAGTGGATTCGGTTTGCTGGAGCAACATAATCACTCGAGGAGAACACGGGTTTAGGGTGCGACGACGATCTCGCTCACGATGCCAATATGGTGAACCATTGTGTCGATCCTGGGCACCCTCGCATTGGCCAACATCAGGTAAAACTTTCGTTAAGATTTGGCGTGCGGCGGCTCCACGGTGGCTGCAGGAAGCGAAACGTCAAAGGTCGCCCCCTTGCCTGGGGAGCTTTCCAACCGCACCTCTCCCCCCAAGGCGGCCGTCAGGTTCTTGACGATCGACAGACCAATGCCGGTGCCTTGGGTGGACGATTCTCGGCCCCTCTCGCCACGATAGAACCTTTCAAAGATCCGCTTTTGTTCGTCTGCGGCAATCCCCACTCCCGTATCGGAAACGCTCAGGATCCAACGATCCTCCGCTCGTCGACAGCTCAAACGGACCCGCCCACCCTGAGGTGTGTAGCGCACCGCGTTGCCAACCAAGTTGTTGACGATCGTCAACACCGCTTCGTGGTCTGCCATCACATGGACATCGTCCATCGATTGGAAGGGATGCCTATCTGAACCCATTTCCTTTTCGACAGGATCGCCATCAGCTGGTCTACCCAAATGTTCATCAACGCAAATCTCGATCGAATGGGCTTCGGCCACGGGGCGGTACGATCGAAGTGACTCGGCAACCACGTTTGCGAGTGAGACCGTGGTCAGATTGAGATTGCTGCGTCCCGATTGGGCTCGTGCCAACTGCATCATGTCGGCAACCAGACGCTCCAATCGGACACATTGGCCGCGGATCTGACTCATAAAATGAATGGCCGCTTCGGGATCATCGGCAATCGCCAACTCAACGGTTTCGGCATAGCCTTTGATTGCCGAAAGAGGTGTTTTGATCTCGTGCGACAAATTGGCGATAAACTCGCGTCGGATACTCTCGATTTGTTGGGACTCGGTCTCGTCGCGTAGCGTCATCAGCAAGTTGGTCTCGTCGTCGGGCGTGACGCGGTCAACACGAACTTTCACCGGCCGCGTGTCCACCCCGTCGACGATCTCCAGCATTAGTTTCTGGGGGGTCGTTCCTCCGAACGCTGCATCAACGGCCTGGACCAGTTCGGGAATCCGCACGACTTCGCGGAACCGCCGGCCACGTAAATCTCCTTCGGATGACAAGACCAACAAACGTCGAGCCCACGGATTGATGACCAAGATTTCGTGAAGTGGTGACAACATGATCACTCCGTCACGCATCTTCGTCAGCGCCAAAGTCGCTTGTTCCGCCGACATTTTCAACGTCTGAAGCTCACGGTCCGATTGCTGCGCCCTTGCAGCGGATCGCCGCAATTGCTTGCTCACCGCCCGATCCCGCGAGCGTTCGATCCGCAGGTGCGCAAACCCCACGGCAACCGCGATGGCCAGGATGATGGCGAACGTCACCGCTGGCGAAACATCGCTGATGATGAGCAAGAGCGATGACAGTGCAACGATCGCAATCCCGGCGACCGAGGTCCAAGTCCTATCGTCAAAGGGGGGGCGTCGATCTCGAAGCGGATGGGCTTCGGCTTCGTCGTCCGTTCGAGTGCTCATAGGATTGACTGTGTCAGAAACGTCGATGCACGGCGAAGTTGGCGATCGCGATCAGCGATTCCTTCGCTTCACTCTGATCGAGCAATTCCAGCGAATCGATCGCCGATTGCCGATAGTTGTCCGCCACTTGCTGCGTGTAAAGCTTCGCGTCGCTTTGATCGATCCAAGGAGCTAGCCGCTCGGCTCGATCATGGCTCGGCCCTGACAGCAAGCGACGAATCTGTTTTCGATCTCCCTCCGATGCCGTGCACAGCAAGCGAATCAGTGGCAACGTCATTTTGCCTTGTTCTAAATCGGTTCCCAAGGTCTTGCCGGCGCGTTGGTCGCTGCCCCAAAGATCGAGGTAGTCATCCGCGATTTGAAAGGCGATGCCGAGCGAGTTTCCGTAGCTCGAAAGCGCCTCAATTGCCGCAGGCGATCCACCTGCGAATCTGGCGCCCAATCTGCAACCGACACGGCAAAGCTCCGCCGTCTTGCCTTGAATCATCTCCAAGTAGGTCGGCTCATCCAAATCAATCACATCACGCGTTAGAACCTGTCGCATCTCCCCTTCGCAGATCAATCTCGAAGCTTCGCCAAGCCACTGGCATACCTCGATCGAACCTAACGTCGCAGCCAAACGAAACGCCTGAGCAAACAGGTAATCGCCCAACAAGATGCTGGTGTGGTTATTCCACATCGCATTGACCGTTGGCACATGCCGCCGTGTGTCGGCTGCGTCCAAGACGTCGTCATGAATCAAGGTCGCGGTGTGAACCATCTCGATCACCGTCCCTAAAGCGACATGATCCGCGCTAAGTTTCCCGCAGGCAGCAGCCGAAAGCAGCAACATTGCGGGCCGCAGTCGCTTCCCCCCCAATTGGGTTCCGTGGCGTAGGATTGGGACCAACGATTCGTAAGGGGTTTGCAATTCGAGCTGAAACCGCTGCTCAATCTGCTCCATTTCGTCAGAAATCGCACTGTACATCCTAGCGATTTGTTGTTTCGACGCGTCGGTCAGCTCCGAAGCCGATGTGGGCTCGAGATCCGAAACGTCGGCATTTTCACAGTTAAAAGAGTGCGACAAAGGAACGCTGCGAAGGGTTGAGGTCGAGTCCATTTCGGCGAAACCGATTATATGAGAGCCATGGGGTGAGTGCCGCTGAGGGAGAAACCGCAATCAGCGAAGAGGGTTAACCGCCAAGGCGTCACTGCGGATTCTCAGGATTCTCGTGGGCATCCCCATGCTGGGGTGGCGTAAGCATTACGGATTGGCAGCACTTTGGGGAGAGGGCAGACCGAGGCTAATTGCGATGAAAATCGCCCGACTTGCCACCCGATTTATGCTGCAACACGATCGGACCGATGGAAATCGCCTTGTCGATCGATTTGACCATGTCATAAACGGTCAAGGCTGCGATCGACGCGGCGGTCATCGCTTCCATTTCGACGCCCGTTTTTGCTGAGGTGCGAACGGTGGCGACGCAGAGCAGCGTTTGTTTCTCGCCCTCCGGTCGTTGCTCGGGACCTTCGACCACCCATTGAAAATCGATGGTAACCGATTCGATCGGGATGGAATGGCACAATGGAATGAGCTGCGCCGTCAGCTTTGTCGCCTGGATGCCCGCCAAGCGAGCGACACCAAGCACATCTCCTTTGGCCGCAGATTGATGACGGATCACGCCGGCGGTAGCGGAATTCATCACGATTTCCGCGGTAGCTACCGCTTGGCGAACCGTAATCGCTTTGGTCGACACATCGACCATTTGGGCGTCGCCCGAAGGTGTAAAGTGAGACAAGGGGAGATGTCAGATGTCAGATGTCAGATGTCAGATGTCAGATGTCAGATGTCAGATGTCAGATGTCAGATGTCAGCCGGGCAGTATCGTGGGTTTGAGCGACTCGTCAAGTCATTCGAGGTGCATCGCTGATCTGGGGTCTGACATTGGTTTGTGCTGGCGTCAAAAAAAAGCCGCATCCACAACCTTTGCGGGTAAGTCATTCGATGTTCGAGTGCCGAGACCTCACAGATTCTGAGGATGAATCAAAAAAAACGCCGTACACCGCGGGATGGCGTACGACGTCTTTATTTGACGAGGCATTCTGGAATCTCGATCCGCCGGTTGGCTTGGCTTTCGCTTTGCCCACGAGCGACGGACGCTAGACCAATTCTTTCTTGCTTCCGACAAGCGTTCGCAGGCGTTCGGCGAGCAGGTGCGCGTCGAACGGCTTTTTGAACGTCTCGTTGATGCTGCTTCGGTCGAAGCTCATCGGTTGCCCGTCGTCGGGGAGCAACGCAATCAGGACGATATCGGTAAAGTCGATGTTCTTTCGCAGGTTTTGACAAATCTGCACTGCCTCGATCTTACCGATCGAGAAGTCGACGATGATACAGTCGGGATTGAAGCTTTCGGCTTGAATGCCAGCCTCGAAACCGCTCGCGGCCACAGCCACTTTGAACGCTTTCTCGGGCGGCAATTCTCGCTTGAGGTTCTCGATCAGCACCTGGTCTTGGGCGACGATCAGGCATTTCGCCATCGCTTCGTCTTCCAAGTCTCCCAGGGGCATGCCGTGTTCCTTTAGGAATTTGATCAGGTACTCCCGCGGAATGCGTCGGTCCTGAGATCCAGGAATGCGATAGCCCTTTAAACGCCCCGAATCGAACCATTTTGACACAGTTCGTGGAGCTACTTTACAGATCTTGGCGACCTGTCCAGTTGTGAAGACCTTCATACTAGGTTCTCCATAACGCCTCGTTAATTTTCCCTCGATCAATGGTGCGTCGGTAACCATTGATCTAGCGGCCTTGTTCGTCGTTCCAATCTCTGCATCGCCCGGTCCTGAATCGGTCGTCGTGCTTGCGAATGTGGGTAAACGCAAACACCGTAACAGTGATTTTCTAACGCTGGGTCCGGCCAGCCGGCTCGCGTCCTGCGACACTTACCGAACGGGATTCCTCGCGGTTTGGTTGTAAAAGTTAGCGCGACCACACCGAGGTGTGTCCGTTTTCCAGGGGGCAGAAGCTGCGTGCAGATTTAATGCAATCGTTCGGCGGCGTCGAACCAACGTTTCTCGAAGCGAATGTTTGCGATTGTGCCGAAGTTCACACGCACGCTTTGACGCTTTTCCGAAACCCGAATTCCTGTGACGCTCGATTCCTGTTGCAAAAATGTGCTGCTAACTGATTGTCATCAACGAGACGAGCGTGAAACGTCACCCTCGCACGAGACGGCCCTCAGCCGAAGCGTTTCCCAGATTCCCCCCTGGGGTGAATCGAGTTTTTTGTGTGTCATCGCTCACACGGGCTCTTCTGGTTTCTCGCATTTGCGTGACAAGCCAAACAAACGCGACAGAAAACTGGTGTGGGCGAAAACACCTCGATCCAAGGTTTAATGTCGAGCAAAACCGGGGTAACTCTTTAGTGCGTTTGATCGCGAAGAAGCAGTATCAACGGTTTCTCGTGTCAAGAGCGTTTTGACGACAACGTCCACTCCTACCGACGGTTCCCGAATTCTCTCGCAATTCTTCATATTTTGACGCGCCAAAGTGATCGAACGTCGCCACGAAACGTGGCCAAAATCGGAGAAAGTTTTTCTGGAATCGAAGATGCCGTACCGCGAATCACGGATGATTTCCGCAAATCCCCGGCAATCAAGACGGATAAAATGCGTGACAGAGACAAGCTTTCCTCAAGTTTCTGTGAGTCGGCGCAACCATCGGCTACATTCTAACGACAACGCTCGAATACCGGGCATCGTTTTTTTCTCGCCGAATCGATACCAGCGATTCGTGGGATCTGTTTTCCGACACTGATGAGGGACCCACCTACCATGCAAGACGCTGCGCTCGAGTTCTTTCGCATCGCCATCGAGACCCCGAGTCCATCGGGCTACGAAGAACCCATCCAAGCACTCCTTCGTGGCTACATCAAACCCTTTGCCGACGACATTCGGACGGATGTCCACGGCAACGTGATTGCCAGCACGGGGGACGTGGCTGGCCCTCGGCTCATGTACGCGGGGCACTGCGACCAAATTGGAATGCTGATCTCCCACATTGACGAACAGGGATTCCTCTACGCCCAAACGATTGGCGGATGGGACCCGCAGCAATTGATTGGTCAGGCGATGACCATTTGGACCGCGTCCGGACCTCTCGCTGCGGTGATCAGCCGCAAACCCATTCATCTGCTGTCGAACAAGGAACGTGAAGAAGTGGTGCAGTTGCGAGACCTGTGGCTCGACATCGGTGCGACGGACCAGGCTGCCGCCGAGTCGAGGGTGCGAATTGGCGATCCCGTCACACTCCAACTTTGTTATCGCCCCCTTCTTGGCGATTTGGTCAGTGGACCGGGAATGGACAACAAGGCGGGGATGTGGACGGTCATGGAAGCACTTCGCCGCGCGTCCTCCGCGACCCCTCCGCTCCGATGTCATTTGCACAGCGTCGCGACGGTCCAAGAAGAGATCGGATTGCGCGGCGCCAAGACGGCCGCCGGCAGCATCCATCCGGATGTCGCGATCGCCGTCGATGTCACCCACGCGTCCGATTGCCCCACCATCGACAAGAAACAACAAGGCGATATTCGCCTGGGGGGCGGCCCGGTGATCTTTCGTGGCCCCAATATCAACCCCAAGGTCGCGGGGCGTTTGATTCAATTGGCCGAGTCGAACTCGATTCCCTACCAATTGGCCGCCGTGGGCCGGGCGACTCCCAATGATGCCAATGTGCTTCAAGTTCACGGGCAGGGAGTTGCAACCGGTTTGGTGGCGATCCCGAACCGCTACATGCATTCGGCGGTCGAAGTCATCTCCCTTGCGGACATCGACCACATCGCCGAGTTGTTAGCTCGATTCGCGGAGTCCTTGACACTGGACGACGACTTCATTCCCTGACTTCGTTCCTCAATAACCTCGCCACGCTCCATTGGTTCCCACCGCACGAGCCCCCATCGCATTGGGAAGGATCGTGATCGGAGTGGCGAATTCAGCGGGGCGGGGCATTACCGTTCCGCGATAATAGCGTCGGCGAACGGCGTTCCCATAAAAATGCAAGGGCCGATAGGGGCGGTACTCAATTGGCGTTGATTGGATTTGTTGACGGTACGAACCCGTTGCGACGACGACGGGTGACCAACCAGGTTCAGCCGCTTGCGACGAGTCGTAACACGTGATCGAAAAAAGCGTGATCGTCAACGCCGTCAAAAGGTAATTCCTCACTCTATTTCTCCCTAACGTTCCGCTAGAATGTTGTTGACCGGGTAAAACCGGCTAATTCGATAGAATACAATTGTGCAGTTCAAGGTGCTCTGGCCGAGTCAAGTTCGCAGCATTCGCTAAACGATCCACCCATGCGATCCTCGTCGACCGCACGATACGATGTCTGAAACCGTCCCCAATTGCAAGTTCCCTACAGGAATCTGAAATGAAGAAATCCGACAGCGCCCGGACCGACGCGGATCTGTCGCGAATTGGATCGCGGAAAAGCTCAGCGGCAAAACGGTCGATCGCCGGAAAGTCTTCTGCCGGCGCGATCGCAATGGTCGTGCTTCTCGGGTTTTATTCCTTTGCTCAGCCAAGACTGAATGAACGATTCGGTTGGGATTTGCCAGAGTTACGGACGAACGATTCCGCGCGCGTCTCGGTGAATTCGACCACGGACATCGACACGGCGCCGCAGAATCAATCAAGACCGTCGACGACCAGCATCTCCACGGAAAAGTCTAGCTCACCAAAACCCTCGCAGCCGACCGCGATTAAGAAGGATTCGTCGAAAGACGAGTCGGCGAAACCCGGTGAATCCGAACGTGCCCTGGGACCGCTTGCCGACCGGATGAGCCCCACGAAAAGCTCGTCAACGGTATCGACAGCAAAAAGTGAACCTGATGCGAGCGTAGACGAGCTGCTCTACGGACTGCTGCGGGAAGTATCGCCCCGGAACTACCTGTCACCCTCCGGTTTGCAATACACTCCCGGCAGCGCCGAAGGGCATCGGCTTGAACATTTGCGAAGACATACCGAGGACGACCCGTCGCGGCAGGGTAGCCATGGCGTGTTCGATGGTGAGATGGAGGGTGCACTTAAGACGATCGAAAAAGCGTACCAGCGAGCGAAAAGCGGCCAGCGCACGACCAAGACGACGGATCAAGGCCGTACAATCTATACGGTCGATATGGGGAGCCGTGTTGGCTATGTTGGCGGTCGCGATGGAAACCGCAAACGAAAACCGATGGCGCGGCGGGTTCGTTTGGTGCTTGAAGGCAACCGTGTGATCACGGCCTATCCGATGTAGCGTTGGTCTTCGGGATCTGGCTGGGCTCTTTGAGAACTGGCTGGCTGCTAGGACATCAAACCGAATCGCCCCAAGACAAAAAAACAACATTCCTTGGTTCCCCAACTATCCTAAACGCCCCGCAATCGTCTTTGCGAGTCCCATCCTTTCACCCGAGAGTGGTTTGCCGTGAGTCCGAAACATTCCATTGACTTCTGTCCGATTTGCGGCGGTGGGCTATGTGGAGTCCGCATTTGCGGACTTCGCCGCCAAGACAATCAAATGGCGTCGGGCGGCCATGGATTGATCGTCTGTGACGAATGCGAAGCGATTTGGCTGGAACCGGATGTCTCCGCGCCACACCAATATCCTGACGCTTGCGATGCGCGATGTCCAATTTGTAACGAGCCGTTATGGGGTGCTCAAAGTCGCTGGGCCGACGCGGATGATCTTGAACTGCTCGCGTGGTCCCGCTTCGTCAATCACGACTTGGATGTCCAAACCGAATCGTTCCTCGATCTGGACTCCTCCCCCGACGAAGGCATTGTCTAAATCGTGCTTGAACGCATTGCAATTCCATCGACGGTGGACCGCATTCAGCTCTCCGGCCCGATACGGCTTTGGATCAATGACGCGAGAAACCGTATCGAAGCGTTTCAAGACCGCTGGGACCGCCCCCAAATGGAGCAATTTGTCGCCGCGGATTACGAATTGGTCTATCAATCGATTTGTTGGACGCTGGAATCCCAAATGCTGATCGGCCGCCGGTTCTTAGAATGGGGGTGCGGGTTCGCGGTGGTCAGTGCATTAGCGTCCACGTTGGATTTGGACGTGATCGGCGTCGAAGCCGAATCGGTGCTGCTTGAGCAAGCGAGACGCGTGATTGCCGACTGGAATGCGAAGGTCGAATTGGTTCACGGTAACTTTTTGCCCCCCGGCGCCGAGCGTCTTGCCGACGACCCGACGCTGCCAAGTCTCGGTCACGAAGTCGAATCCGTTTATCCGACGATTGGGCTGGACCTTGACGACTTTGCGATCGTCTACTCGTATCCGTGGCCGGGTGAAGATGATTTTCACGAGCGTGTCTTCGAGTCCTTTGCCGCCACAGGAGCCTTGCTGATGCAATTCTGCGGCCCAAACGACGTCCGAGTTTTTCGCAAATCCGCATCTCCTCCCCGACGACGGCCACTGGGTTAGTCTGTCTCCACTTCAAAAATCGCCTCAATCTCGACGGCCATGTTTCCCGGCAGCGACTTGGCACCGATGGCGCTGCGTGCTCCTACCCCTGCGTCGTCTCCGAAGACATCTCGAAACAACTCACTGCACCCGTTGATCACGGCCGCTTGCTTGTCAAACCCATTGGTGCAACGAACCAAGCCGACTAATTTGACGACCCGCTTGACTCGATCCAAGGTCCCAAGGTGGGCGCGAAGCGTTGACAGCATTGCCAAACCGGTCAATCGCGACGCGTCGTACCCTGCGGACACATCCATGTCCAAGCCGAGTCGTCCGGTGACCCATTGGTTGTTCGCTTTCAGGGGGCCATGTCCCGACAGATAGGCCAAGGGACCGACCACGATGATCGGTTTGTAGAGCCCAAGCGGTTTGGGAGCTGGTTGCAGTTTGATCCCGAGTTCGTTGAGTTTGGATTCGGCATTCATCTTGGGTCTCGATGGGGCGTGAACGGAGGCGGGGAGAGGGAAAAGGGGATTATAGGAGGATTCGTCACGAGCGGAACGATGGTCAAATTGGGAACATAATGCCGGCGCGTGTTTTCAAAACGAACCGAATGCCGAAAAGACTACCGAGGTGTTTCGGTTTACCTAATCGATGCACCTGGTTCCACAACAAGGAAAGGGTCGTGAGCTCTGATGAAACGCTCGACAAAGATATCGGTTGTGCTGCCGGTGCGGGACGGTGAAAACCGGATCACAGCACGCGTTCAACACGTTCTTGAAGCGATTGCAGGCTTGACTCGCGAGATTGCCGAAGTGGTCGTGGTCGATGACGGAAGTCGCGACGCGACGCCTGAGGTAATGGAAGAAATCCGCTCGCGATACCCACAAGTTCGTGTGGCACGCCATTCTCGACCACGGGGCATGGAAGCGGCTGGGCAAACGGGACTCGAACGCGCGACGGGTGAATTGGTTTTCATCCAAGAATCCGATAGCGATGTTCGTATCGAGGACCTGCAGCGGCTGTTGAAGATGAGCGAAGACCGAAGCGTCGTTGCGGCTCGAGCCGAGAGCCGTCCCCAGCCGTTGTCGCCCCAATTGCTGCGGCGATTGCGAGCATGGGGAGCGACTGCGAGCGAGCCGAACCCGCAGCCAGAGCAACCAACGACCGCACCCTCCTGTTTGCAAATGGTGCGCCGCCCCCATCTGCAACGTCTGACCGGAAACGCGGGTAAGAAAATACGCTTGGAAAGCGAAACGATGCGGTCAACGTCGATTTCTTGAGCGACGCATGGTAAAGTGGTGTGTTGGAAGCATCCACCCATCGCACCTCCTCCCTACAGCAGTCCATCGTGTCGAGCAGCAACGTTCGGAGCATCGATTCACTCGCCGCGTTTCACGCCGCATTGCTTCGGTTTTCATCCGACGCCGATCAGACGGTGCAAGAGATTCGCACCTTCGTTTTTCGTGCTCAGGAATACTTCTCGACGGTTCAACCTGGATATTGGCGACACCAAAGCCAATTGGCTGAGCGTGAATTAACCGAAGCGAAAGACAACCTCGCTCAAAAACGGGCGGCGATTCGCCCAGGAGATCGGCCCGCAGCGACCGAAGCCGTGGCACGCGTCAAAAAAGCGGAACTTCGGATGCGGTTCTGCGAGGAAAAGAGGCGTGTGCTGAAATCGGTGGCAGTCGAAGTCTCAAAGGCCTGCGATGATTTGCTTGGGCCACTTTCGGATGTGCGTGAACATTGCGAAACGATTCTTCCGCAAGCGGCTCGAGAGCTTGCGGTCATGATCCAGCAGCTGCGGCTGTATGCTGATCAAGCGAATCATAACGAGGAGTAGATCTCCGTGGAAATGCTCGCGATCCCAGTCCCGAAACTTGATGGCCTTCTGTTTTCGTTGATCGGTTTGGCTGTCGTGATCGGTGTCGCAGGGATCGCGATTTTGCGAACGACGATAGGCGAGCGAAAGCAGCTCGCTCGCGAATTGGACCTCGCTCGTCAAGCCGCCCATCAAGCGACGCAGGAAGCTCGACAGGCAGCGGAATCGAAAAGCCAATTTCTTGCAAACATGAGCCATGAAATTCGCACGCCGCTCAATGGCGTGATCGGAATGACCGAACTGCTGCTCCAGACGGCACTCACGGACGAGCAGCGCCAATACCAATCCTTGGTACTCTCGTCGGCGCAGACCCTGCTCGACCTGCTGAACGACATCCTTGACCTTTCCAAAATCGAAGCCGGGAAGTTGGATTTGGATCGAGTCCCGATTGCGCTCCGCGAGCTGCTGACTCAAACCATGCACCTGATGGGGCATCGTGCCGACGAGAAAGGGTTGGAGCTGATCCTGCGCATCGACGATCCCGTCCCCGATCACGTTTGGGGCGATCCGACACGCTTAAGGCAAGTGATCGTCAACTTGGTCGGCAATGCGCTGAAGTTCACGCAAATCGGCGAGGTTGAGCTTCGTGTCCAAGTTGACTCACGTGATCCGGCCCCGCCTTTCCAAACCGAGACCGCATCACAAGTCATCAAGCCGATTCGTTTCACCGTGAGTGACACCGGCATTGGAATCGCGACGGACCATCGAGTGAAGATCTTTGAATCCTTCAGCCAAGCCGATGCGTCCACCACGCGGCAGTACGGGGGGACGGGATTGGGGCTGACGATCTGCGCTTCGCTCGTTCAGATGATGGGAGGAGAGATGAGGGTCGATAGCGAGTTGGGAGTTGGCAGCCAGTTCCACTTCACGATCCCGCTCGAAGTGCATGATGCCAAGCATGCCGCTTCGCCTCCTTCCTCACCGATTTCGCTGCGAGGATTGCGTGGGCTCGTGGTGGACGACAACGCCACCAATCGAATGCTGTGCTGTGAAATGTTAAAGTCTTGGCAAGCGTCCGCGACCGACGCAAGCAGCGGGGAGGAGGCATTGGTAAAGATGCGTCAGGCCTGTGACACAAACAAACCGTATGACGTTGTCTTGCTTGACGGCATGATGCCACAGATGGACGGATTTGAGGTTGCACGCCAGATGACACAAGACGAACTCCTTCGTCGTATCCCTGTGGTCATGCTGTCGTCGATGGATGCAGGCGCGCGGCGAAGTGACCCTGCCTATGCGGTCATTCAGCATTTCCTGCTGAAACCGGTTGCCCGCCGAGATCTTCGCGACGTGCTCGAAAGCTTGGTGGGTGCTCCGCGACCTTCGCTTTCTCCGAGGATGCCTTTTGAAAGGGTCGATACCCC
Source organism: Novipirellula artificiosorum (assembly GCF_007860135.1). NCBI lineage: Bacteria > Pseudomonadati > Planctomycetota > Planctomycetia > Pirellulales > Pirellulaceae > Novipirellula > Novipirellula artificiosorum. Next base: position 941,851 of record NZ_SJPV01000001.1, on the reverse strand, counting down.
ACGACAAATCCTGCTGGCCGAAGATGCAATCGTCAATCAGAAGGTGGCCGTTACCATGCTTAAAAAACGGGGACATCATGTCACGCTGGTCTGCAACGGACAGGAGGCTGTCGAACGGTTTCGAGACGGTGGTTTTGACGTGGTCTTGATGGACGTGCAGATGCCACTCATGGACGGGCTTGCGGCAACCGCAGCCATCCGCGACTTGGAACGCGAACAGAATCGCGACGCCCGGCACCGCACCCCCATCATTGCAATGACCGCCCATGCAATGAAAGGCGACAAGGAACGTTGTTTGGACGCGGGGATGGATGGGTACGTTGCAAAACCGTTTTGTCCCGAGGAGCTTTTTCGCGTGGTAGAACACCACGCTCGATCGGATCCAAACGCTTCCGATCGCGATCCCTCCATCACTAAAGAAACCGAGGGGCTCGTACCGGCAACCACTACGAATCACGATGTTTTCGATCCTGAGGCGATGTTGCGCAATACCGGTGGCGATGTCGCATTTGCAAAACAGTTGATTGAAATGTTTCAGACGGAATCGATCCTCCAGTTGCAGGAGATTCAATCGGCAGTCGAGCAGCGAGATGCAGCAGCGATCCAGTCCGCTGCACACACGTTGAAGGGATCCGTCGCCATTTTTGGTGCGGACCCCTGTATGGATGCGGTACGGAAGCTGGAGGGAATCAGTAAGCAAGGTGACTTAACCGAAATCGAACCCGCCTGGCATTCCGTGCAAAGCTTGACGGAGCAGCTACGAGAGGCACTCTGCGGTTTCCAATGATTTACAGCCGCCACGGTGAATCCCCAATTTCGGTACAATGACATCATGAAAATTCTGCTTGCCGAAGACAATCCGATGTGGTTGAAGGTTTTGGAAACCAACACCACTGCCTGGGGTTTCCAGCCAGTGCTGGCGACCGATGGGCAAGAGGCGATTGAAGAAATGGGAAGTCAGGACGCACCGCGGATCGCCGTGCTCGATTGGCAGATGCCAGAGACCGATGGTGTTGAGGTTTGTCGGCGGATTAAAGGGGATGCGGATCGACCTTACACCTACGTGGTGCTGTTAACGTGTCGTGATTCCAAGGAAGACATCGTCGCGGGCTTGGATGCGGGAGCGGACGACTACTTGACCAAACCCGTTGATTTGGACGTCTTGAAACTGCGGCTGAACGCAGCACGCCGGATCGTCGAGGCGATTCCTCCGAAGGGATGGTCGCGTCCGCGAGTCGATGGGTACGAGGTCAAACAGGTACTCGGCCGAGGCGCGTTTGCGACCGTCTGGGAAGCGGTGCACGTTGCCTCGGGGCTGCCCCGAGCCTTGAAGATTTTGCGAGTCGACCTCGCAACGGAGAAGGTGTTTGAGAGGTTTGCTCGAGAGATCGAGGTGATGAAGGAGCTTGATCATCCCTACCTCGCAAAAATCTACGATAGCCGCATCGACAACACCATCGGTTATTACTCGATGGATCTGATTCGCGGTGGAACGCTATACCAGTACATTCGCGAACACCAATCATCGGCCGTCGAGATCATCCGCATGGTCGCACAGGTCTGTGAAGGACTGCAGCACGCTCACGACCGCGGCATCGTTCATCGAGACATGAAGTTGTCCAACGTGATGGTCACCGAAGAGGGGGTGCCGAAGGTGGTCGATTTTGGTTTGGGCAAGTCGATGTTTGTCGCGCCGCAAGAGGATCCCAACCAAACGCTCGACGGGTCCGTGATCGGCACACCGCTGTTCATGTCCCCCGAACAAGCTCGAGGCGAGGTCCATCGGATTGACCAGCGCAGTGACATTTATTCAACCGCGATCATTTTGTACCTGCTGCTGCTCAAAAAACACCCTCATGACATCTCGCCTCAAGACCGCCAGCAGACGATTCATGCGATTGCATCCGGGCCGGTCTGTCCGCCGAGCGAGGTCAAACAGAATTTCAACCCCGAGCTAGAAAAGATCGTGCTGAAGGCCTTGCACCCGTCGCTCGAGCATCGGTACCAACGAGCCGACGCATTTGCCACGGATTTGTACGATTTTATTCAGCGCAGGACAAAACGGGGGGGGAAGCCGGCCAATGGCGAGAGCAGGGATTCCGGAAAACCGACCTAATCGTCAAGTTTTCTCGCTCTTTCTCAACGATTTCCTCGCTGCGCCGTCTTTTGAAACCCCACAAAATCTCTACCATAGGTGGTCTTAGATCTCCCCATATTCCTGCCACTTTCCTGCTAAGGCATCGACATCCATGACCGGATTCCCTGACATCAAGAAAATCAGCTACGAAGGCCCTCAATCGGACAACCCACTGGCGTTTCGTTGGTACAACCCCGATGAAGTCGTCGAAGGCCAGACGATGAAGGACTTGCTTCGTTTTACGGTGTGCTACTGGCACAGTTTTCGTGGCGCCGGCAGCGACCCGTTCGGTGGTGCGACGATGCAGCGGCCTTGGGACGACGGAAGCGAATCGGTTGATAACGCGTGCAAACGCGCCTCGGTGGCATTCGAGTTCTTTGAAAAACTTGGGGTTCCCTACTACGCGTTTCACGATCGCGACATCGCCCCCGAGGGCGCGACCCTTTCGGAATCCAACGCTAACTTAGATCAAGTCGCGGATGTGTTCGAAGCGGAGCAAAAGCGGACAGGCGTGAAATTGCTTTGGGGCACCGCGAACATGTTCAGCAACCCTCGCTTCATGCACGGTGCAGCGACCACCTGTAACGCCGACGTGTTTGCATACGCGGCAGCCCAAGTCAAAAAGGCGCTCGAAGTCACACACCGACTCGGTGGTGAGAACTACGTTTTTTGGGGGGGACGCGAAGGCTACCAAAACCTCTACAACACCGACATGAAACGAGAACTGGATCATTTGGCCAAGTTCTTCCACATGGCGGTCGATTATGCAAAGGAAATCGGCTTCAAGGGACAGTTCCTGATCGAGCCCAAGCCCAAGGAACCCACCAAGCATCAATACGATTCCGACGCAGCAGCTTGCATCAACTTTTTGCGTGCTTATGACTTGATGGACCACTTCAAGCTCAACATCGAAACGAACCACGCCACTTTGGCAGGTCATACGATGATGCATGAACTGGAATATGCTGGCATGCAAGACGCCTTGGGGTCAATCGACGCAAACACCGGCGACCTGCTGCTCGGATGGGACACCGACCAGTTCCCTACCGACTACTATTTAACCACTCAAATCATGTTAGTGATTTTGAAGTACGGGTTGGCTCCGGGCGGTGTGAATTTCGACGCAAAATTACGTCGCGAGAGTTTTGAACCGATCGATTTGTTCCACGCGCACATTGGTGGCATGGATACGTTCGCCAAGGGGTTGAAGATCGCCGCCTTGATCCGAGCAGACAAGGCTCTCGATCGCTTTGTCGCAGATCGTTACAGCAGCTTCGACTCAGGAATCGGCGAGAAAATCGAAAAGGGAACGGTCAACTTCAAGGACCTTGAAACCTACATGTTGGACAAGGGCGAAGCAGCCGCCAACAGCAGTGGTCGCCAGGAAATGCTTGAAAACGTGATCAACCGGTATCTCGACCGCGTCTAATCAACGGACTTTCAGGAATCCGGAAATCGCAACCACGATTGCGGCCAACAACACCATCAAACCGAGCCACTTGGCTCGGTTTTTTCGTATCCCCTCCAGCTTCGTGCTGCTGCCCACCAGCGCGGAGGCGAGAAAGAAAATTGCCAACGCGACCAGAATCTTGACTCCGATCAATCCATGATAGATCCCGTCACCCTCGTGCTTGGAAAACGCGCGGCAGTAGTTGTAGATGCCGCTCAGCAGAAACAACAAAATCCCAACATGAACAAATCGCTTCCAGCGGCCGATCACAAGCCTCGACAATCGCTGATGCTCTCCATCGTTGATCTGCTTGGCAGCGGGCATCAACACAAACAACATGAATGCCGAACCGCCGACCAAAGTGATCGCAGTTCCAACATGGACAATCCGTGATAAAACATCAAGCGTAAACATGATTTAGCAAAGCTCGATCATTTGGTGTCCCTGGACCTTCGGAACGACAAAGTGGTAGCGACCGTTTTCAAAACGGAGATCGATGACCGTTTCCTCTGGCACCAACCGCGCCTGCGTGATCGGCCGATCCGCACGGACCGAAACCGCCAGGTCAAACAAGGGCACGATGTCTTCGATTGTATCAAAATCGTTTCCGCGACGCTCTGGAACATAGTGCAACAGGTGAACAATTTGCCGACTCATCGCGGTTTGTTCGTTCAGGGTGCACGTCAACGCACTCGGCCCCTCGACCTCGATCGCCGCAGAGGGGAGCAGCATCTTCAGCGCATTGAGGAACATCACCTTGCACCATTTTGGTGCATTGGTTTGATACTGAGTGAAGAGCGGATGACTGAAATAGATACAATGGCCCTGCTTGACGACGGCTGCTCCGTCGGTGCTTCCGGAAGAGGGCGTTTGGCGATGTGAACTGAAATGATCACCTTGGCGGTCAAAGTAGCTCTTGGTGCACTCCGCCAACACGGTCGCGCCGCCGATTGCTTTCACGGGCAGCCCGCTGCGATACATCACGTGTTCGGTTTCCGGTAATCCCTTGCCAAGATCGCCGCTCAGAACCACATATTCCGCATACTGGTTACGGTCAAAACTGCGCCCACGAACCGCCCACCCGTTTTCTTCACGCGGTCCCTCGCCTGTCTTGGTGACCCCCAATGCATCGAGGGCAAAGAATTTCTTGTCGGGATCCAGTCCCGATTCGAACGTGGCAAGGATCGATCCTCCATCCGCCAAGAACTGTTGGAGCTTCTGCTTGAGTGAGTCATCGACCGTGATCACATCCGGCAAGATCATCACCTTGTAGCCGCTCCAATCGCTTTGTGAATCGACCATGTTGAACAAATGGCGTCCTTCCTGCAGCATTCGCACGACGCCCATCGCGGGTGGTGGCGTCCGCCCCTCTACAAACGCTTCAGGCGTCAACACACCAATGTCTGTGATCGGCTTGACCTTCGAACACCACGGTTCTTTTTTTTCCACTCGCTCGTAAACCGATCCGATCAAGTCGTATGTGACAGGGTCAATTTGGCCATTGGGGTGCAATTGGTCGCCGACGCAGCATTTCGCTCCAAGGGAAAGCATCGTAAAGCACTCAAACTCCAATGCAGCTTGATTCTTGAAGGAATGGAAATCGCCCCAAGAGGTATGGAACTTTCCGGTCATCCCGAGGTAGTCCTTACCAAGCGTGCGAACGAAACGGGCCGTCAACGGCAAGTGCAGGTATCCCCAGCTGCCGCTCGGAAGCGATTCCATTTCCAAATGGCTGTACGTATCAAGAAACGGACGGATGTCGGGACCAATGTGCCCCGCATTGTAAAACACCGTCGCCTTTTCGCTCTTGGAGCGAATGTGCTGAGTCATTTGTTGCTTAAAGTCCTTCATCATTTCAGCAGCAAACTTCATCCGGTCCTGTTGGCTCCCCACGTCGAATCCCTTGTCGGTCATCTCTTTCTTGCACGACTCACAAGAACAATCAAGTGTCTTGACGATGTCGGGCCAGAGCCCATCGACCGGAGTGGTGTCGAACAAATCGGTCACCATCTCCATCAAGAAATCTCGATACGGCGTGTTCACGCAAAGGTTCTGGTAAAAACCGGTCCCTTCCACCGGCATTCCCGAAACCGATCCATCGGCATTTCGGGCCAGCCACTCAGGATGATTTCGCGTCGTGTAGTAATCCCATTGAACGGTGAAATAGATCGGCACACGGATGCCGCGCAGGTGACACGCTTCGATCTGCTCGTTGAGGATCGGGCGGCTCAGATGAGGGTGTTTTCGTTCTTGGAAGGCCTTCGTATCCCAATAGATGAATCCGTGATGGCAGCGGCCGAAGCAGTTGATGGAGTTGACATGAGCCTTGACAAGCGTGTCGGCAAATTGGTCGGCATCAAACTGGTTGCCCACCCCTTCGATGAACCGGCTGGTATGGAAATCGAGGTGAACTTGACGGAACGGTTGCTCAAACGCCTCGGCTGCCCAATCGGATTGGGCAGCGGCCGATGAGGAAAGCAGCGAGCCGTGCAGCGCCGCGGTACCGCCAATGGCAAGGCCTGCTTTGATGAACTCACGACGGTCGGGCTCAGATGGCATCGGAAACGCTCCTGGGGAACTTTTTTGTTGGAATGGTACGTACACGGATGTGGGTGGGGGAGTCGTGTCTCAACAAACTCACGGCACATTCTACTCCGTTTGCAAAGACGCTGCACCAATCGAACGTCATGTCCATTGACGCACTCTCGTTTTCAAGTCGTGTTGATTGCTGCACCCAATTCCTGTGGATGTTTACATGCGTGTGATAAACCACCTCGATCAAAAAGCTGGTTGCGGACAAAGACAAGTTGGTCACCGAGGCCCAACAGAAAATCGAGTCGTTGGAGAAAGAACAACAGCAGTTAAGGAAAGAAGCCGAAGCCGCTACTGAAGGTTCCGCCAACGGCGAGGGTGAATAAGCATTACCCGGCTGGGGGTATTCTTTTCGAACGGAGCGACCAGTCGGGAAGTTCATCTACGATGAGTGGTCGCCGTGGGACTCCGCGCTAATGTTTCTCTGCAACCACAGCACCACAAGTCCGATGGCAATCGTTGGTGGGCCTTCGCTGAGGGTCCAGCTCGTCGGCATTCCAGCGATCAGATCAATCCCGAGCAACACACAGCCCATCGCGATGACGATGATCGCCATCAGCTTCACCAAGGAGCGGTATCGTCGTATGTCCGATGAGATGAACAGCGTGATCGTCGAAACGATGGCATAAAAGGCGGACAGGGAACGAGCCAGATAGCTGACGATGGGAACATCCGGCAACACACCGAGTCCCATGAATTCATGGATGGCGTTCATCCAAGAGTACGGAAAAAAAATGGCGGGGATCGCGAACAGACCGCAGCCGGCGATGAGACGCATCGTGATCACGATGGCACGTTCAGATCGGTTCACTTTCCGTCTCCTGATTCTTTGGCGAGCGCCGGGAACAACTCTGCGAACTTCAATTCATCGGTCTCAGCTCTCGAAGCTCCTCATCGATGCAGCACAACGGTAGTGGACGGCAACGGGGGGGCTTGCAGGCATGCATGCCGAAATTTGCGTCAGAAATCGCAGAGAGAAGCGGATGGGGTGGGATTCTCATCTCACAGCCAAAAAATCTCGTTTTTTCTAGCAAATATCGACATTTGCGACCCAAGGCCATTTCCAAATTGCAGCAGGAATTGCCGCAAAATTGCCCCGGCCTGTTTCGTCTAGATCCTGATTCTAATCGTGCCCGAATGAGCTTACCAGGGTTCACCCTCCGCTCCACTGACCGGTTCCTTTGAATGACCAATCAATCATTTCAAGGAACCGCCATGACACTCCCAACAATACCTTCCATCGCTCGTCAAAATTAGGCTGGTTCGTTGGGGTCGGACTAATGTGGTTTGCCAGGTTTCCCCATACTCTTCTGCAATCTCAGTGATGGTCATTCCCTTCGGCAAACGGATCAGGCGGCATCCTAGGTCGTGCCATTCCTTCTGTGCCGGTTCGTCAGTGGCCTCTCCATGCCATTCAATCTTGCATTCGGGAAGGGCTTTTTGAAGTTTGGCAACGCCTTGGGCTGTGATCCGAAGATTGCTCAGCGTCTCTCCCAGATGATCCACCGATCATTGGGTGGTCCATAGCGAGTGGTGGTAAGGTATGTACTCTCGCTCGCCTTGCCGTTTCGGACGCTTCCGCGGCCGAAACGTGTACGAGAGCTGGTGAACAGTGAAAATTCCTCTGGCGTTCAACTTGTCGATCTCCGTCGCACTGATGCTCTCGAGTCTGCTCAGGTGATCGACACTTGTTGCCTCGGACTCGCAACCGTCATGGTAGGGGCAGACACGACAATGCGAGTTCAGAAGCTGACGAGGTCGTGAAATCTCGGATGAATAGCGTTTCCGTTCGGAGATAATGTCCTCAGCCTGCTGGAAAAACGGCTTCAGGAGAACTCTCTTTAGTGTACAAGCCGTTCCGACGATAACATGTCCCACCGTTGGTTCGTTTCCCTGGACGCGGCCCAGTACTTTCGCAGCAAAAGCAAGAAGTAGTTTTTGGGAGGACGAAGTTGCGGCGTCTTCGTGGAAAACGATTGGCGTGTAATAGAAATCGCCGAGTGACGATGGACCATCTACGCGCTGGAGCGCGGCAACTCGACAAGAATAGCGAGGACTAGCTAGCACGGTGTTGAGAATGAGGGGCGATCCTCGTCTGAGATCCGAAACGGTGGTGCGGCATTTTCTCGAGTGTGTTTGTGGCGAGACTGCGCGAAGGATCGCTGCTTCGACACGCGGTATGAGTTTCTTGTGGAGTCTTGACCGCAGTGTTTCAAAATGCCGCTGTGTGCCCACCTGCCGTTGTAGCGTAAGAAACGCTCTATACGGGCAGTCCAGGTAGGCCGAAAACGCGGAATCGTTGATTGTCATGTTCATTGGCCAAGATCCTTGCGAGTAAAGTAGCGGTTGCCACATTCGGAAGTCGCTCGACGAATGGGCTGTTTGGACGAACGCGGCTAACCGACAAAGTGAATCTGAACTTTTATGGTGATCAGCGTGACGAGAGAGAGCAAATAGGTCGGCGATCGCGTCACTGCCCAACAATTGGCCGTTCGCGCGAGTACCGGCCACCCATCCGAGCGTGCCGCCCCAATTACGCGTGCTGTTAACGTACGGTCGACGCATTTCCTTCCCAGACTCCACCAAGCGTCGGTGCCGCAGATCCTGCTGGATTGTATTCCAGTTTTAGGGCGACTCAGTCGACCTACAGCTGCTTCGCTCGGTCACTCGCGACTGACAGCGGGCAGCGAATCCCCAGCGGAGAATCAAGCATGTGGGGCGACTATCACGCGAGGGAAGCTGTATTGCTTGTTGACCGGCTTGCAAATGACCAACCTTACTTGAAGTTTTACATCTGAATTTGGCGTCCTTTCATCATGAATCACTCGGAAATTGCACTCGCCACGCAAGCCACCATTCAAAGGCTCAGAATTCTTCCTGTCATCGCGATTGAGCGTGTCGATGATGTTTCGCCGCTTGCCGACGCACTCGATAGGGGCGGTCTCCCGATCGCCGAGATCACCCTTCGTACCGATGCGGGACTCGAAGCAATCGCAAAATTATCGACGCGCAATGAGTTCGTCGTCGGTGCAGGAACCATTCACAGTGTCGAGCAAGCGAAAATGGTCGCCGATGCCGGCGCTAAGTTTGTGGTCTCTCCCGGATTCAATCCAAGAACCGTTCAGTGGTGCTTGGACCATCAGATGCCGATCTACCCGGGAGTCTCTTTCCCGACCGACCTGGAAACGGCACTGGAATTCGGGCTTGAAGTCGTAAAGTTTTTTCCCGCAGAACAGCTCGGCGGCGTCAAGATGATCCAGGCATTGCAAGGGCCCTATGGCAACATCCGCTTTATCCCGACGGGTGGGATCAGCGCGGCAAATTTAAAAACCTACTTGGACCTTCCCTCGGTGATTGCTTGCGGAGCCGTTGGATGTCCCGATCGTGGACTTACCGCGGCCAGTCAACTGAAGCCGGGCGACATCGATTGCCTGCCGGAATTGGCGGTCTGAGACAGAACAAAGCGTACGGCGATCGCCTATAGTACAGACGGGCAACTTAATGGAGGCGGAAATTGAGTCTGGTAACTCCGACTGGGACGATGGAGCCGTCTTCGAGGCGCTCGATCGGTGCCTCACCAGATTGGGAGATCGCGCTCGTGAGTTACTGAGGTTGCGGTACGAAGAGGGAATGGACTTGGTGGAAATTCGATCTGTACTCGGCGGAAAACACTCGGCCATCACGATGAAATTGCATCGTCTGCGCGAACAGTTGCGAACCTGCATCGAAAGTCAATTGGGAAAGGAGGCAAGCCATGGATAAATTGCGGCGCGATCAGTTTCTCGCCGATTGGCTGGAAGGCAGTTTTGCGGGGGACGGGCCTTCGGAGCCGGAGTGCGCTGAGTTTCTGAGTGACTTGAAAAACGATCCCGAGTTCCGGAGGTCAGCCTCCCGGGGATTGCTTGTGCGACGCTTTTTGGGCCAGAAGCAGATACCGTCCGGCGGATTCACTGAGGAGGTCCTTGAATCACTTCGCGCCGATTCATCCGAGACTTTTACCAGCGCTGTGATCTCCAACTTGCAAGTGGCGCGACGAAAGCAACGGCGTCTTGTTTGGGGCAGCGTGGGATTGGCGACAGCCGCCATGTTGGCTTTCTCGATGTTCTCGGTTTTCGATTCCAGCATTCGCAACCGCAACAACCAACGCCCCGGGATTCGCGTCATCGCGGCCGAAGGTGTAGGGACACTCGATACAGAAGCACTCCAGCAAGGCAAGCCGGTTCAGTTGCGCCGCGGTATTCTAGAAATCGTTTTGGACGACAAGGCGCGCGTTGTGATCGAAGCGCCCGCGTCGTTCACCGTCGTTTCGCGGCTTCATGTTCGCTTGGATGAAGGACGCTGCTTTGCAGAATTGAAGAAGGGAATGTCCGGTTTGCGGATTGAAACGCCTTCGCGAGATGTGTTTGATCTTGGGACGAAATTCGCAGTCGAAGTTTCATCCTCCAAAGACATGGAGGTTCATGTCTTTGACGGCACTGTCGAGGTTTCCGATGGCACCGACATAACACGACTAACCGAAGGTCAGGGCCTTGCCGTTGGGGAATCCGGAGTCCTTTCTCGTTTGTCCGCGGACTCGTCGCGATTCGTTCCGCGGGTCCCTCGATCAGAGCTAAAAAAACAGCCGCTGATTTATTGGTCGTTCGATGAAGGGACAGGGGACACGGTGAAAGCTACGGGGCGTGATCCGAATCTTGAGCTTGCGACGGGCACCCTGATGTCCGCGGCTGGGGACGGGGGCAAACCAACGTGGATTTCCGGAGTTGTGGGGCAAGCCCTTGCTTTCGATGGAAAAAGCGGTTGGGTCAACACGCGTCATCCTGGTATTTCCGGAGATCAAGACCGAACCATTGCCTGTTGGGTCAAACTGCCCGACGAAAGTCATACGACGGTTTCAACCATGATTGGGTGGGGCATGGGGAAAAGAAATCGGGGCCTAGAAAAAGCGTGTTTTCTTGAGTCGGCACAGTCTCGACCTGAGCATCCAGGACACTACAGTCGCTTGCGATTGGTCGCAGGCAATCGGACGATGGGGACAACCAATCTGCGAGACGGAAGATGGCATCACGTCGCTGCGGTTGCGATGGCCGGGGAGGATGCTCCAACGATCTTGCTCTACGTTGACGGCCAACTTGAGCAAGCAGCCCAAGCCCAATGTTATCTTCGTATTCGCTGATGACTTGGGCTATAGAGAAATTCAGGCACTCAATCCAGGGAAATGAATATGAAAATGACGAAACACACGATCTCAACTTCATCTCCGCTGTTGCTGTTGTTGGCTATGGCAGTTTCCGCACTGGGAGCCGAAGTCATCCCCTTGCGTCCCAATGATGTGACGACGATGGTCGCCGGGCGGGCCACTCGCAATCTAGGAAGCTCAGGCAAGGCGACAAGGTTTACGTCGTCGTCAGACACTGTCACTTGGACCGTAGGTGCACCGCAGGCGGACGACTATGCCGTCAGCGTGATTTATATGGATCCACCGAAGCAGATGGTTGAAGTTCGTTGCGGGTCGTCGACTGTCACGGCTCCTGCTCTGGTTCGGACGTGGCCGGAGAAGCCGTTGTTCATGCGGCAGGAACTGCCGGGAGTGCTGCACCTGAGAAAGGGAGAGAATCAAATCCAGTTCCGACTGCCGGAGCTTGAGTCAGACAAACCGGCTGAGGGATTTGTCCTCTGGTCCATCGAACTGGGCACGCCCGCCGCCCGCTTAGCGCAACTTGAACGGGCGAAAGAGATTCGCGGTGACGCCTCGTGGATGATCGCAGGGAAATACGGACTTTTTGTGCATTGGTCGTCGGCGGGCTATGCCTTGAACGGAAATCAACCGCGCAGCAAATGGCACGAAAAAGCGGTCAATCTGTTCGACGTGAAGGTGTTTGCCGATGCTGTGGAGCGAACGGGGGCGGCGTGGGTGGTCTTCACCGCAATCCACGCTGGGACGGATTGGGCGGGACCCAACGAGGCTTTGGAAAAGATTCGACCGGGAAGCACCACGAAACGCGATCTCATCGGCGAAATCATTACGGAGCTGGAGCAGCGTGGCATTCGCACCCTTCTCTATATGAACGCCGAATTTGCCAGGAAACCAGATCCGGCGAAATCAGGGATCATCGCGGTCGGTGACACGACTCAATATGGCGACGACGTCGAAGCCGTTCTGCGCGATGCCAGTCTGCGCTACGGGAAGAAGCTCGCTGGTGTCGGTTACATTGATGGCGGGATGAAGAAAATCTACCCGCTCGACCCGCCGTGGGAACGATGGGCGCGCGCCATCAAGGCTGGCAACCCTGATGCGGTCGTGGGAATCAGTTCCAACCGTGGCCCAACGGTCAGCCCGTTTAGTGAACTCGCCGTGACCGACGGAGGTCGCCAACTCTCGCAACCCGAACCGACGGCCATTGGCCCCGGTCGGCAGTTAGGCGATGTGACACCCGCGTGGTGGTGTGCAATGGACAGTTGGATTGTCGAAGGGCCGATGAACGGGAAAATCGGCAAGGGCCCCAGGTTTACTGCGAAGGACTATGTGAGTTATTTCAAACAAATGGAGACGGCAAAAATTCCAGTGACGATCAACCTGGCCATCACCGCCGACGTTGTCGCTGACCACCCGATTTTTAATCCGGACTGCATGGCGATCATGGAAGACGTTCGCAAAGCCATTCGAGGAAAATTGGCTTACTCCAATACCCGTACCATTAAGTCGTTTGTCGTTGAGGAGAGAATGCAAGGCGAAGCGGGCGTTGAGCAAATAGTTCTTGAAGTCGATATTCCCCAAGATGAAAATTACGAAGTTCAATTTAAGATGATTGAGGGCAAGGGAACCATCACATCTCATGGTAATTGGGCGGTCTTTACAGATGCTGGCCCTGGGCAATACGTCTTTGAAGCGATCGTAACTGATGCGCAAGGTGCCATTGCGAACGCCTCTGCTTCATATCAAATTGTGGATGTCGATGCATCAAAGATGTATTTCGATAAGGCCACTTGGATAGAGGCTACTGGTAAAAAGACGTATGATTTTGTAGCGAGAGATCCCTCGTTACCTGATGTCCTCATAATCGGAGATTCGATTTCAGTTGGCTACACGAACGCTGTCCGGAGAAATCTACAGGGCATTGCAAATGTATACAGAATTCCAGAAAACGGGGGTGATACTCTGAAGGCGTTAAACAGAATGCATAAGTGGCTGGCCGGGCATTCATGGGATGTCATTTCGTTTAACAGCGGTTTGCACGATCTTAAATACACTCTCGATGGAAAAATAGACAACAGTGGCACGCAGGTAAGGTCTGTAACAGAATACAAAGCGAATCTAAAGAAGGAAATCGAACTCTTGGTGAAATCAGGTGCCAAACTGTTGTGGACCAATACAACCATCATTCCCAAAGGTGCAAAAGGAAGAGTTCCAGGTGATGAAATAATCTTCAATCACGGTGCGCTGGAGGTGCTTCAAGACTATCCAGCGATTGCGGTAAACGATCTCTATACAGAATCAAAAAACAATCCCGAACGTCAACAGCCGGCCAATGTACACTTCACTCCCGAGGGGTACGAAACTTTGGGTAGTAAAACTGCATCCAATATTGAAAGTCTGCTCAATTGAATCTAGTTGGACCTTGCTCTGCACCCTGCGAGCTCACCTCTTTTGAAGATAATCCGTGCGAGCATACGCCTGCCATACTTTTGCAAACTCCTCGTCCATCAGCCAATTCGCGGTTGCCCTGTCGCCCTTGACCTCAGCGTAGGGAGCGATCTCCAAGAGTTGCCGACCACCAGATTCGAGGTTGTATGTGGATACGCGGGAAGGAATCGGCGTTCGGGCTGTCCATCATCGACGACGACGATGTTGGGCTCGGCGATGTGTTTGCACAGCGACTCGACCAAGCGGTGGCAGGAACAGGTGTTGGCCACCGAGGTAAGCCAGTCCCCAGTCGGCTGGCAGCTCGTCGGCGTATTGTTGCAATCGTTCCGCGAAGTCTTCGACGAAACCGGTGTCGTCTTCAAAGACCACGTACGAGTCGATTCCTTCGATCGCTTCGGCTCGGGCCATCATGTCATGTCCGGCGCGTCCGCGATCCGCATACGGTCCTGTATCGCCCCATCCGCTTGATGTCGCATAGATGAGAGCTGGGTTGATCGCCTTCAACTCGTCGTAGCCAAAGCCAAGCTTGTCCATGACTCCTTTGCGAAAGTTTTGGACAAGGATATCTGCCTTCTCGACCAATTTGAGGATTAAGGCTTTGCCCTGGGCGTAACCGGCGGTCCGCCGGTTCGTTCGAGCGGCAGATGGGATTGATGTAAACAAAAAGCGGCCAACCTGCCATGATTCGGGTATCTCACTATCCGTTTCACAAAGGCAAGGAGGCCGCCACGA